>NZ_CP054925.1:1820357-2427142 GCF_013364075.1 Amycolatopsis sp. Hca4 | reverse complement strand
TACCACGATTCGGCGCCCACCACGACCCACCAGCCGTCGGGGTGCGGTTCGTCGACTACACCACGGAGGACGTCGTCGCCGCGGCCCGTGAGCTGGCCCCCGACGGCTTCGTCGGGACCGTCGACCTGGTCGGCGGCCCTTCGCTGCGGACGGTCGCCCCGCTGGCACGGGACCCCCGCGACGTGATCGCCGTGGGTGACCAGTCCGTGTCCCACATCGGCGGCCGTTTCGTCGAGCGCCGCCTCGACCGCGAGAACCTGGACCGCGCCGCCCGGCTGGCACTCGACGGGCTCCTGGCGCCGCCGATCACGGCGGTCCACCCGCTGTCCGACGCCCCGGCCGCCCTCGCCACCGTCGAGAACGGCCACACCGCGGGCAAGGTCGTCATCAAGGTGACCTGACACGCCCCGCCGAACCGTTGTGCGGCGACCGGCCCGCGCGAACCTGTCAGCTACGAGGGAGTGATGACGCTGGTCCCGGTCGACGACTGCGTGCTCGGCCTCGGCAGCGACGGGACCTCCGCCCGGCCGCAGCCGGAGCAGCGGAGCGTCCCGCGACGGAAAACTCGCGTCGGGGGTGTATGTCCGCTTTGCTCCTATGGGCTGATTCTGCGGAAAACTCGCCCGCGGGGTGTCACGGCGGAGGACGGTCGGAGAACATGATGGTGGAGGAGTACGTCCAGAAGGCCGGCCGCACCTGCGGCCGGCGCGAGGGGATCCCGGGGGAGACGTGCCGCAGTTGCGCATTCACTTCACCGATACGGACATCGCGCGAACACGGCTGAAACTGGAGATCGACCTCATGTGGGAGCTGGTCGGCAGCGCGCAGGTCCTGCAGCACGCGGAGGGCGGGCTGCCCTTCGACTCCTGGCGCCGTCGGGTGCGGGAGCGGGTGAGCCGCGACGGCGACCTGGGGCGGCCGTGTCGACCCTGATGACGGTGGCGCCGCACGCGACCTACTTCCCGGACTTCCTCACTCCCGCAGTAGATGTGTCCGACATCGACGAGAGTGTCGACGCGGTGCTCGTGACCCGGCCGAGCCGCTTTGGCGCCGGAGGTCCGCCGCATCCGGCCGACCGGAAGTGCGGCGGCGAGCTGGCTGGACGACCTCGGCCGCGGCAAGCCGGGAGCCCTGCGGCATCTGCGGCGGTCCTTGCACCTGTACTTCAAGGCGCTCGTCGAACCGTACCTGCAGGTGGTCGATCAGGGGCTGCGAACAGAGTGCGCGGCAGGGATCCAGCGCTACCTGCGGACCGGTCCGGAGGGGTTGCTCGGGCGGCTCGGACCGGACGTGCACTGGCAGTGGCCGATCCTGACCGTCGGCTACCCCGTCGACCGAGACCTGCACCTCGACGGCCGTGGCCTGCTGCTGATTCCCGGCTATTTCTACCTGTACCACCCGGTCGCTCTCGCAGATCCACGGCTCCGCCCGGTCTTGGTGTTCCCTCTCCGCGACCGCTGACCGGGTGCGCTGGCAGTGCGAAGGCTGGCTCACGTCGAACCCGGGCGACCGGCCGAGCTCCGGGATCATCCGGCTGCGGCTGGTGCCGGAGGAACTGGTCGGCGGCGAGGCGCTGCAGCTGCAGCTGGGCGCGATGGGCCGCGACGCCGACGCCGCCGAGCGCGCTGGCCGGGCGATGGTGCGCATCCAAGGGCTGCTCGGGCCCGAGGCGGTGCTCACTCCGCTGCTGGACGGCGGCCGGAGTCCAGCCGAGCGGGTTCGTCTGATCCCGTGGGGCGATCCCCGGACCGCGGTGACCGCGGACGCGCCGTGGCCGGGCCGGCTGCCGGCGCCGTTGCCGGCGACAGTCCCGCGCCGCGCAGTCCCGGCGGTCGTTCACGGCGCCGCCGGGCGCGAGGTCGGATGCACCATGCGTGGGGAGCTGACTGCGCGGCCGGTGACGGTCGCGGTCGACGGCGAGCCAGCGCTTCCGGTGATCAGCTGGGCCGGACCGTGGCTGCACCGTCCGACCGTGCACGCGGGACACCCGCAGGGAGCAGCAGCCCGGTACAGATGGTCCTCGCCGACTCGGCCGCTGACCGCAACAGAGCCCTGATCCTGGCCGTCACGATCGGCCAGAACCCACAGTGGACGGTCGAGGGGATCTACGACTGACCGGACCGTCTGCATGGATCCGCCCTCTCGGGTGGTTGCCTCGGTTTACGTGCCGCTACCCGGCCGGTCTTTTCCACACTGGCGGGAAGGACACATCTAGCCAGCTCGGTAACGGGGGGACATCGTGGGCGTGCTGCTGAAGCCGACCTCGCAGATGGGTCACTGGGCAGTCGAGATGTTCACCGACAGCGCCCGTCTTCGCCGGACCGCGCCCGCAGACACCGCACCCAGATCCGCACATGCCGTGCCGGACGATGTGACGCTGCCCCAGCTGGACGTCGAGGAGGCGTCGGCCGAACGCGGATTCGAGTTCGAGATCACTGACGTCGGCCCGGTGATCGCCACACTCGACCAGGTGCTCGGCGATGCCCTGTACTGCGACTTCATCGGCCGGGTGAACATCGACCTCGGCCGATGGAGTCACCCGCGGAGCGAGGACAGCTGGGTCACGATCGCAGGGCCCGTCGTCGAGGCCGCGACGCGGGTCCATGACCGCACGGTGGAGCTGCGCTACGTCCACGTCGCCGAACTACACCAGGTGCTCATCGACTTCGCGGATACTCGCGCGGCCGACGATGCTTCGGGGTGAGCGACCCGATCGGCTGAACCCATCGGCTCTGACCTGTGCTCATGCGAAGCCGCTCGGGGCTACCTACGCCAGGACTCACTGGCGGCAGAAGGGAAGGACAGGTCAGCCGGCGCTGCGGTCCCGTTGGTGAACGCACGCTGGTGCTGCTCGTGGGTACGGCAGACGCGCGCGGAAGGCCGCCCTCCGGCAGTGGCGCGGTCCAGATGTAGCCGGGCATGCGCACGCGGGCGACCGCGACGAGGGTGCGACCGTAGCCGAGCCGGCGGTACCCGGCGGCAACCTGGACATAGTCGAGCGTGGCACTCCGGCAGGAGGTTCAGCAAGTGATGGGTGGCGGTGCCGGTAAGGGCGCCGTCGAGGCGCAGGTCGATGTGTCCGGTGAGGCTGTCGGCGCCGGGCGGCCGCACGACCAGCACGAGTCCCTGCTGTGGCGCGGCAGCGGGTGGATACTGGACCGCCGTGTCGAGGTGAGTCCATTCGGACAGACGTCGTTCCGCCTGGTCACGAGCTTCGATGAGGCGGCAGGTCTCGCAGAGTTGTGCACTGCTGGTCATGACCGCGTTGCCGGGTAGCGGCCGCGCGCGTCTGCAACATCCGGACTGCCTCCGGCGACGTAAACAAACGTGACCGACGACACGCCGCCGCCGTCCCCGGCCGCGCCGGCTTCGCGCCAGAGATTCGGACCATCACGACCAGCGGTGATCGATGCCTGCTCGAGGTGGCCTGAAACAACCTGTTCGGCACCGGCAACATAGATGAACATGCCCGACGATGCCTCCCGGCCCGACCCGCGACTGCCTGCCCTGCCGCGCTCCGACACAGCGACGCAGCGGGCGCGGCTGCGGGAGCTGTCGCCGAGGATCATGTGGCTCACCGCGGCTGTGATTGCTGTGCTCACTGCGGGAGCGGTCGTGGTGCTGTGGTGGGCGGCGACAGCCGGGCTCAACGGCCCCGAGTTGGTTTCCGCGAGGCTGGACGCGCTGAAGGTCGGGTTGAGTGTGGCGGTCGGCAGCGGTGGTGTCGTCGCGCTGTACCTGTCCTGGCGCCGACAGCACTCCACCGAGGCAGACCTAGACAACCGCGAACGTACCCTTGCCCATCAGGAGCACGATGCGGCCGAGCGGCGACTGACCGAGTTGTACCTCAAGGCCGTCGAGCAGCTCGGTTCCCCGCAGGCTGCGGTCCGCCACGGCGGCCTTTACGCGCTCGAACGGGTTGCCCAGGACAACCCGCGCCAGCGGCAGACGGTTGTCAACGTGATCTGTGCCTACCTGCGCAACCCCTACGTTCCGCCTCCGGAAACCAGCGGGCCGCGTCCGCTGGGCGTGCGACGCCCTCTGCTGCGATCGACCGCTGTCCGCCGCACCCTCACTCCGGTCGTCGGCGGGGCCCACGTCCGGGAGAACCAACTGCAAGAACGCGAGGTTCGCCTTACCGCCCAACGCATCCTGAAGTTCCATCTTCTCCCCGGTATGGATACCTTCTGGCACGACATCGAGATTGACCTCACCGGCGCCACCCTCATCGGCTTCTCCTTCAATAACTGCACAATGGCCACAGCAGCCTTTAACGGAGCGACCTTTACCGGCGCCGCCTGGTTCGTCCAGGCGACCTTCACTCGCGGCGCCTGGTTCGGCAGGGCGACCTTCACCGGCGACGCCTGGTTCGATTACTCGACCTTTGCCGGCAATGTCCAGTTCGACCGGACAACCTTCGCTGTCGACGCCAGGTTCAGCAGGGCGACCTTCAATGGTGGCGGCTCATTCAGGGGGGCGGCTTTCACAGGCGGTGCCGGGTTCAACGAGGCGACCTTCACCAGTAATGCCTCGTTCAGCCAGGCGACCTTCACTGGCACTGCCGCGTTCAGGAAGGCGACCTTCGCCGACGTTGCGGATTTCGACGACGCGACCTTCAACGGTGAGTCTAGGTTCGACGGGACAACCCGGATGGGGCTTGCCTTCAATCCAATTGAGCGGTACGCATCACTGTGTGATGAGGACGTTTCCGATCCGAGAGAAGGCGCAGTCTAACGTTGTTGTCGACTCCGCCGGATACATTCACAATTGGTGCGACGGGCGCTGCGCCGGCAGATCAATGAAGGCCGCGTGGCGCGGCCGGTGACCGGACCCGCTGACCGGGCTGAGCAGGTCCAGCCTCCCCTCGCTGGACCAGTTCGACGACCGCAGTGCGTATATCGGGCTCCTGCAACGCACACCGCTGGCTGCGGCCGATAGCCGTTGTCCTGAGGATGTGCCGGAAGGATATGGACAGGTGCGGCGTTCAGGGAACGCCGCACCGTCGCCCACGGGATCACACGGCGAGTGCTTCGAGTTTGGCGAAGTCGAACTCGACGTGCATCGGCTGGCCGGTCGCGATGACCTCGACACCTCGGCGGCTTTTGTCCAAGCCGGTGACCGGGCTACCCGCCGTGACGTCTACCGCGCCACGGTCGGCACCGGCCCGATCAGACGTGCCTACCGCACACCGGAGGGCCTTCCGCTCGGCGACTGGGTTCACAAGCAGTACGCCGCCGCCAGACGCGGGAGACTGAGCGCCGACCGCCGCAGGGCGCTCGAGCAACGAGGACTCCCGGTTTCTCGGCCATCGGCATAGCCCGCTCGCAGCGAGCGGGTAGCCGTACCCCGTTGCGGTCGGTGCACGACCGTCTCGTTGATCTCACCGACGATGTCCGCGGCTTGGATACGGTCATGCTCCTCCGTCGGCTCGCCCCAGGAGCAGCCGACGACGGGTGCGGTGGTCTTCCTGAACGGCCGCACAGCGTTGGGCGGATCGGCGACCGCGGCGGCGACTTGCTCTGACGAGGCTACCGGGATCGGTGTCCAGCCGCGCGAGATTGAGCGGCGCGGTGGTGGTCACTGACCCGGTGCGATTCAAGGCACCACGGCTGCGCCGACCACCAGATCCGCCGGAGCGCATCCGTCGGCACTTGCCGTGATGGAGATCGTCACGTTGCCGGTGCCGAGGCGCAGGCCGATGGCTGCGGTCGTGCTGGGCGCGGCGTTGACGTTGGTATGGTCTAGCGGGACGGTCAGCGCGGTCGGTGTGCTTTCCGTGGTGACCGTGCCGGTGGATCGCGTGAGGTGGTCGACGTCGACCCGGTAGCGGATCGGGCGTGAGCCTGTGGCCGCGAAGCGCAGCAGCAGCGCCTGGTAACCCGCCGGGTCGAGCGTCGTCTCGACGACGGTGTCCGTGCACCCTGTGGGGATCGTGAAGCCTGGGTAGCTGCGACCACCGATGGTCACCGTGCCCGGCATCGCCGGACCGGTGAGACTCGCAATGCTGGTCAGCGGCCGTGCGTCGGACACAGTCTCGGTGGCTCCCGCGATGTCGCTGCCGGGCGAGCCGCTGAGTTCCGCCACCGCCGCAAACGCGGTTGCGACTACCAGCCCCGCGATGCCGATGACGACGTACGCCGTGCGCGACGCCCCCGGCACTGCCATGGCAGACGAGGACATTCGGGGCCCCTCGACGAGAAGGGACGGGCGAGCCGGACCGGCCGACGCGGCTGCAACGTCTACAGCCTGCTCGACTGGGCGCACCGAGCGGGCCCGGTCCGCGGCCAGCAGAGCGCGCAACCCGGCGGCGGTGTCTGCGCCGCGCTCGAGTGTGGTGCCGATCTTGTCGTTGAAGCCGGCGAGGATGGCGTCCAGTTCGCGGTCGGTGATCTTGCCTCGCCTGCGCAGCTTGATCATCGTCTGTCCTCTCGCCTCAAGTGAGTCTTCAGCGTCCGCCGAGCTCGTTTCGCCGCAGCCGCGACCGCCTTCGGGGTCGTGCGCAGAACCTGCGCGATCTCCTTATCGGTGTAGGAACCCTCCATGCGCCAGGCCATCACCAGCCGCTGCTGCCCCGGCAACACAGCCAGGGCGGCCGTTACCTCGGCGAACTCTTCGGCAATCTCAGCCCGGAACTCGGGAGTGAACAGCGCCGGCGCGGCCGTCGACTCCGGAATCGGCTCGGTGGTGACCACCTCGCGGACGCGCACCGCGCTGCGCATGTACGCGTGAGTCGCGACCGTGCGCGCCCAGGCTGTGGGGTTCTCGACGGTGTCCCATCGGTTCAGCAGCTTGAGCAGCACTCCGTGCACGATGTCCTCGGCGTCCTGAACCGTCGCGCCCAGCTTGATCACGAAGCCGACCAGCTTGGTGGCGTGTTCGTGGTAGAACTCGCCAACGCCGATCGCCTCAGCGAGCGCGAGGTCCTGCCTTGCCGCTTCATCCTCGTCGAGGATCGCGTCCAGCGCGGCCTCGGCCAGCTCAAACCCGTCCCCAGGTTCCATGATCGGTCTCGATGACCCGTCACTGCCCGCACCGTCATCGCCGACCACGGCTCACCCGCGCGTTCTCCCTCGACAAGGCCTGCGGCTGACCGATCTCGACCAGCGTGTGCCCATCAGGTTCGACGCCTGTCAGCCGGCTGCCGTGCGGCAACCCCGCCGACATTCTCGCCCACGCGCCGTAGCGGCGTTCCCGGCGCCGTTCCTTGCGCGCCTCGATCAGCACTTTCGTGCCGCACGCCAGCACGGCCAACACGATCGCTGTCAACACCCACACCATCGTCACCACGTCCTTTCGGCCCAGATCCGTCCTTTCCGGTCTCGGCCCTGCGCCGTCCGGATACAGGTGAGAGCCACAAGGTCGCGTTGCGGAGACTTATTGCAGCTCAGAGGGCTGGCGGAGCACGCCGCGCCGGCGCATCCGGCTCGCCTGGGAACACTGTGCCCAGGAACGCGGCCAGGTCCTCACGCTAAGGCGTCCAGTGCGGCGTCCGCGCTCCCGCCACCGGCTCCTACCGCGACGAGGACCGCCGCGCTGAGCTGGAACAAGCTCGCCGCAGCGGGATCATCGCGGCCGCCCGGGTGAGGTGGCGCCCCTGACCGCGGGCTCGATCCGCTATCGCCGACGGATTGCCCGATCCGTTCTTCCGCCCGCGTAAGCCAGCGAAGATCTGCGTCGGGTGGGGCCGCCCTTCAGCAGGTGCGGGGCCTTCGACACGCGTGTCGCCCTCCCGCTGTGGATCTTCGTCATGGGCTTGGATGTGCCGATTACTCTCTCCGCGGTGCCGTTCGGCGAGATCGCGAAGGTCGCCGGCCATGTCGCTGGCGGGCTGAAGGCCGCGCACGGCATGTGGGCGGCAGTCCCGCCGGGCAAGAAGGACAAGGGTGCGAAGGCCGCGGCCCGGGGCGGCGCCTACCTCGGGTTCCTCGTCGCGACCGGTGACCTGCTGACCTGGTTCGTGGAGCTAGGAGCGATCGCGCTGGCGTCGCGGCAGTGGGAGCCGTTCCAGTGGCGGCACACCACGACGGTGATGTACCTGTCGGCCGAGGCGCGTAAGTCGTTCTCGGGTTACTTGGCCGCGTTGTCAGAGATCAGGTTGGTTGGTAACCCGGAGCCGCGTGCCGCTGCGGAGGAGATCACGGCGATCGTGGCTCAGCTGTTCGACTGCATCCCGACCGAAAGGAAGGCGGCGGATCGGGCAGCGCAGTTGGAGCGGGCCGGGGCTTGGCAGCTCCGCCTGGGTGAGGCACAGAAGGACTTCGTTTTGGTTGCGCGACGGGATGTCGGGACGGCGAAGAAGCTGCGCACGTACTGGTGGCAGCTCTGGCGTTCCCGAACGGTCGAGGAGTGGCCGGGTGGCTGGCCGGGCCCGACGGTCACGCCGGCGACGAATGCGGAGGCGACTACGTGACCTGGGACCAGATCGCAGGGCCCCTGGTAGGCGGTGTCATCGCCTTCATCGGAGTCATGCTCACCCAGTGGTTCACGGCCAGGCGCGAGCGGAAGAACCGGACCAACACGCATTTGTCGCGGCTGATCGACAAGCGGTATGACCTGTACATCGAGTACGTCAACGTGATCAACGACAATGCCGGCATCCTCCTGGGCGAGAACTATTCCGGCGCCGATCCGGACGACGTCCTGCAGCGTCTAGTGCCGCTGGAGCGGAACATGCAGGTCTTCGCGAGCAGCACGGTAATCGGGGCGCTTGAGGAGTATCGCGATGTCATGCGCAGGCTGGCCTCATGGGACATCTTGGAGGAGCAGCAGCAGGCCGAGCTTCAGCGTGAGGAGCACATCGTGTCCCATCTGGCGCTTGAGGCGATCCGCGCGGACTTGAAGATTGACTCGTACGAGAGTTGGCTTGCGCGGCGCCGTAACTTCCGGCGGGTCAAGCGGACGATGTTGGCGTACATGCCCGAGATCGATCGGGTTGCAGCGGAGCGTGCTGCACGGCGCGTCGACGCCCCGGAGCGCTCTTCGGAAGACGATGGCGGAACGTCACCGTGACGGCTTCCGCGCGACCTCGAGTGCGGGATCACTGCGGTCCTTCGCTGGACTGGCGGTGCACGCACAGGGGCGCAGCGGGTGGGTACGGGATGCGGGCACGGAATGCCTGCGCGATGCCGCCGGACGGCAGCGGGGCGGTCCAGCGGTAGTCGGGGGTGCGGGCGTGGGCTGCGGCGACGAGAGTGCGGCCGTAGCCGTGACGGCGGTACTCGGCGACGACGTGGACATAGTCGAGGGTGGCGATCCGACACACGGGACAGCAGGTAAGGGTGACGGCGCCAGCGGCGGCGCCGTCGAGCACGAGCTCGATCCGGCCGGTGAGGGTGCCGGTCTCGGGCGGGTGCGCGATCAGCGCGAGTCCCTGCTGCGGCGCGGCCGCGGGGAGGTGCTGGTCGGTGACGTCGAGCTGGGCCCATTCGGCGAGGCGACGTTCGCTCGGGTCGCGCGCTTCGATGATCCTGCAGGTTTCGCAAAGGGTGCCATGCAGGCGATACCGGTGACTGTAGGTCTGGGTCATGCCGTAGTGGGTGAGGTACTCCCCGCGCAGGCACTGGACGGGCGCCCGCGGCGGGCCGGATCGGCAGAAGATCGCCGTACTCGCCGCGGGCGCCGGATCGCGGACCGCCGACGGCGGGCTGGCCGGCGGTCACCGGAAGTCGCGCGACGGTGCGGTCGCCATGGACAGGTCGAGCGCTTCGATCCGGTCGGCGACGAGGGTGACGACTCCTTCCGCGGCTTGGACCTGTCCACGGATCAGCAGGGCGGCGCTGGCGCGGGCGACGACACGGTTGCGCTGCCACACTGTTGACCGGACTAAGCAGCGACACGCCGACCTGACGCTGCAGGTCGCGAGGGTCCCGGCTTGAGACTGCGCGCAGCCAGTGATCGGAGGGGTGCATGTGCGCAGCAGGTACGCGAGCGATCGAGCCGACTCAGTTGCCGAGGTGGGGCCGGGTCGTGCCGTGGTCGACAGCGCCGTGGATGGTGGTCGGGCCGGACGGGGCCGCCGTGCGGCCAATCGAGGTCTACCTGTCGGATTTTGCGGCCCGTCGAACCCAGCCGAGCAGCGTGCGCAGCTACGCCTATGATCTGCTCCGCTGGTGGCGTTGGCTGGTGGTCGTCGAGGTCGCTTGGGACCGGGCGACCTCGGCTGAGGCGCGCGCGTTCGTGTTGTGGTTGAAGGCGGCGGCGAAGCCGCGGAACCATCCTCGGACGGTGTCGACTGCGACGGCTGGCGCCGTCAACCCGATCACCCGCAAGTCCTACCTGGATGATCGGTACCGGGCGCGCACGATCCGGCACAGCAACGCGGTGATCCGCAGCTTCTACGAGTTCTGGATCGACACGGGCGAGGGTCCACTGCTCAACCCGATGCCGATCGACCCGGGTCGCGGCTGGAGGCGGCCGCCAGCCGGCGGGGTGGGAGAACGCGCAGAGGCGGCGGGCACGATTCGCTACAACCCGGGCTTGCCCAAGCGTGCGCCTCGGGCGATGCCGGACCAGAGGTGGGACGAGGTGTTCGGCGCTTTGCGGTCGAACCGCGACCGGGCGATCGTCGCGGCCGGGGTGAGCAGCGGCGCTCGGCCGAGTGAGTTGCTGGGCATGGCTGGTGTCGACCTGGACTGGGGTGATCAGCTGATCCGCGTGGTCCGGAAGGGGACGCGAGCCGAGCAGTGGCTGCCAGCCAGCATGGAGACGTTCGTGTGGCTGCGGTTGTACGTCGCCGAGCTCGGCATGTTCACGCCGCAGGATCCGTTGTGGCAGACGGTCCGTCGCCGCGACCGCGGTGGCGGGCTTCAGCGGCAGCCGCTGAACTACGAGGCGCTGCGGGGGGTGTTCCGGCGGCTCAACGCGGTGCTGGGCACGAATTGGACGCTGCACGACGTGCGGCATACCGCCGCGATCCGGATGTCGCGCGATCCGAGGTTGTCAATGCGGGACGTGCAGACGATTCTCGGCCACGCGCACCTGAGCACGACCGCCGAGGTCTACCTGGTGGAGGACGAGGTGCAGGTGATCCGCCGCGTTGCCGACCATCTGGCCGCCCGATCCCGGCAACCGCAGGGCCCGCCGACGGTTTCGACGCCGTATGACGTCGAGGACCTGGCCGTCCTGTTCGGAGGGACCGTCTCGTGACGCTCGCGATCCGGGCGCGCAAGAAGCACTGGATGGTCGATTTCACCCCGCTGCTTGAGCGGCCGCGTGCTGGCCGCGGCGACGGGTTCACCATCGAGGAGGTCATGCGGATCCCGGCCCAGTCGCCAGTGTGGCGAGCGGGCTTGAAAGAGAACTCGGCGACGCTGAACGAGCTGCGCCGGCTGCTCGAGTGGCTGGCAGCCCACCCCGGCGCCGGGTGGCAGGAACGCTGGGTCAACGCCGGCGCAGACCGCGGGCTGGACTGGCTGGACACGGTCACCGACACCCGCCCGTTCACCCCAGCCGTGCGGGATGCCCGAGTCCGTGCGATCGGCCACCTTTTCCTGGGGCAGGTGATCCTGCCCAGCTACGACGTCCTGCTCGCCTTCAGGGCATGCAAGCTGTTCGAGCACACCCGAAGGGTTCACGAGCCGGACCAGTTCGCGGCCCTAACAGCCGCCGCAGACGCCCGCGGCATCACGGACAAACACCGGTCGGCGGCGATGAAGGCGATCAGCAAAATCGTCCTGCACCCGGCCGCGGCCCCAGCCAGCTGACCCCCGACGACGTCCTGGAAATGTACGGCTGGGCGATGCACCATCCACGGTCCACGTCGAGACCGACCGGTGGCCTGCACCTGGCCTGGGAACTGCTGTCCGCGATCGGCGTCACACCGGCCGATAGCCGGCTGCGCCACGCCGTGCTGCTCGGCCAGCGCGCTACGGCCGATCTCGTCGACGACTACGAGATCGCGGCGGCGCGAATCCGCGACCTGCTGATCCGCTACCTCGACACCCGCCGCCCCACCGTGGACTACAACTCCTTCCGCACCGACGTCGCCATCCTCGCCGGGCTCTTCTGGTCCGACCTGCAACGCCACCATCCCGGAATCGACACCCTCCAGTTGACCGCGGAGCAGGCAGCGGCGTGGCGCGAGCGCGTTCGCGTTGTCGTGCAGACCGACGGAACCCAACGGCCCCGCACCGACGTGCTGGCCATTTTCACGAAGGTGCGCACCTTCTACCTCGATATCCAACGCTGGGCGGTCGAGGACGCGACCTGGGCCGAATGGGCCGTCCCTAGCCCGGTCCGGCGCAACGACTGCCACGGGTTTGCCAAGGAACAGCGCGCAGCCCGTTCCCGGATGCACCAGCGCATCCGGGAACGGCTCCCGCACCTGCCGCTGCTGGCCGACACCGCCCACCGGCTGCACGCAGACGCTGCCGACCTGCTCGGCGTCGCCCGGCAGCACACACCGGGCGACGAGTTCGAGGTCGACGGCCGCCGGTACTGCCGGCTCCGGATGAAGGGGGCGGACCGGACGTCTGTGTACGACCGTGGCGCCGGGAACGTCTACGTGCGCGACCTCGTCAGCGACACGGACGAGAACATCACGATCCGGGAAGACGAGCGGTTCTGGGCTTGGGCGGCGATCGAGACGCTGCGCCACACCGGGCTGCGGGTGGAGGAGCTGCTCGAGCTGACCCAGCTGGCGATCGTGTCCTACCGGCTGCCCGAGAGCAACGAGCTGATCCCGCTGCTGCAAGTGGTGCCGTCGAAGAATAACGAAGAGAGGCTGCTGCTGGTCAGCCCCGAACTCGCGAGCGTGCTGGCCACGATCGTGACCCGGTTGCGCGGCCAGAACGACGGCGTCGTGCCGTCGATTCCACGTTACGACGGCTACGAGCGCGAGGTCGGCCCGCCGTTGCCGCACCTGTTCCAGCGGCAGCGCGGTAGCCGACGTACCGTGATCAGCCACGGCGGCATCCGCAGGCTGATCAACCGGACGCTCGCGATGACCGGGCTACGCGACAGCCACGGCGATCCGCTGGCCTACACCCCGCACGACTTCCGCCGCATGTTCGCCACCGAGGCCGTGGCAGGCGGCCTCCCAGTCCACATCGCTGCGCGGCTGCTCGGTCACGCCTCCCTCGACACCACCCAGGCCTATGTCGCGGTGTTCCAGGACGACCTGGTTCGTACCTACCGGGCGTTTCTCGCGAAGCGCCGCGCGATCCGGCCAGCCGAGGAGTACCGCTCGCCGACCGAAGAGGAGTGGGCGGAGTTCCAGCAGCACTTCCAGACCCGCAAACTCGAACTCGGCACCTGCGGGCGCCCGTATGGCACCCCGTGCCAGCACGAGCACGCACCGTTGACTGAACTCACTCCCTAGTTTGGGCAGGTCGAGGGGGCCAGCTGGGACTGTGTCGCTACGTTGCCCGCCATGATCAACTCGGAGGAGAGCACTCGCGATCTCGCCAGTCTTATGGTGCCCCGCAGCGGTCGTCTGGTGGCGACCGGCGACGAGATGGAGCCGTACCGTCTGTTGGCCGCCGGTGGCGGGGTGGTCGAGCCGGCGGCTGTGTTCCTGCGGGAGCTGTTGGCGGCTGGGCGGTCGGCGGCGACGTTGCGCTCGTATGGCATGGACTTGTTGCGTTGGTGGCGATTTCTGCACGCAGTGAATGTCGGCTGGGATCGGGCGTCCCGGGTGGAAGCCCGCGATTTCAGCTGCTGGATCCAGGTGACGGCGAAGCAGCGGCGTCTGGTCAGCGGTCGCGGCAACGCCGGGGCGCCGAACCCGGTCACCGGCAAGCCCGCGTTGGGAGATCGGTACGCACCGGCGACCGTGGCGCACAGCGAGACGGTGCTGCGTGGTTTCTACGACTTTCACCGGGACGCGGGCACCGGACCGGTCCTGAACCCGTTTCCCCTCGATCCTGCCCGGCGGTCCCGGCGAGCGCACGCGCACCACAACCCGATGGACGGATGGGCGCACGAGCGGGTGGGGCGTTACCGGCCGAAAGTTCCGAACCGGGTTCCTCGGGCGATTCCCGACCCGCGGTTCAACGAGCTATTTGCCGCGTTGCCGTCCAACCGGGACCGGGCGCTGGTGGCGTTCTGGATCTCGACCGGGGTACGCGCGTCGGAGCTGCTGGGAGTTCGGCAGTGCGACATCGATCCGGGCCAGCAGCTGATCACCGTGGTACGCAAGGGAACCCGCGCCACGCAGCAGGTCCCCGCGTCGGCGGACGCGTTCGTGTGGTTGCGCTTGTATCAGGAGGAAGTGCATGGCCAGGTCCCGCGAGGCCGGACTCAGCCGGTGTGGTGGACGTTGCGCCGACCACGACGGCCGTTGAACTACCATGCGGCACATCGGATGTTCGAGCGCGCCAACGCCGCACTCGGGTCGGACTGGACACTGCACGACCTGCGGCACAGCGCGGCGGCGAGAATGGCCCGCGACCCGCAACTGACGCTCAGCGACGTGCAGCTCGTCATGGGTCACGCGCACCTGTCCACCACGGAGATCTACCTCACGCCCAACAAGGACGAGGTGATAGCCGGTGTCCTGGCCCATCACGCCCGCACCGCCGAACAGCGGGACAAGCCATCGCCTCCGCCGCCCGCGCCTGGCTACGACCCGCAGGCGTTGAGCGTGCTGTTCGGGAGGGCGTTATGACCTCCACCGTCAAGCACAGCACCCGCAAACCGCTGCCCGCGGCGACCTCGGTTGCCGCCGAGCAGCGATCGCGGAACCGTCAGCTGCGCACCGAATTTCCGCCACGATCGGCCGAGCAATGGTGGCCGCACACGGCGGCGACGGCCGAGCAGGTGCAGCAGCGGTTGACCGCACCGCCATTCGCGCCCCCGGCAAACGGCACCCGGGCTGGGCGACGGCGCGGCGTGACCAAACTGCTGCGCTGGCTCTCGGCGTTTCCCGGAGACACCTGGCAGGACCACTGGCTGGCCAGCGGCGCCGAGGAACGTCCGGGCGCAGAGTGGGTCACCCTGCCGATGGAGTGGTTGGCAGCGCACGGCGGAGTGACGTCCTACGACTCGACGGACGTGCCGTCCGGCCTGCTGATGCTGATCTGCGGTGACGTCATCCGCCCCGGCCTGCCGTGGATGCTCACTCGCACCCATCGGTATGTGGCGTCGGTCATGGCGCAGGTCAGGGATCCGGCCGGGTTCACGAGACTGGCAGAGCTGGCCGCCGCCGAGCCGGCAAGCTCCCAGGTCGACGCGAAGATCGCGGCGACCCGGATCGCCACGATCCTGGCCTGCAAGGGCGGCACCATCGCCGACATCACCGTCGGCGACTGCGTCGAGCTGGTGGAAACGATGCGGCGCGTCCATACCCGCGGCGGGCAGAAGAAGGTCGACTTCTACCTGCGGTTGCGCGCCCTGGGCGTCTTCCCCGGGGATGCGCCGCACAGCATCCGCGCGTTCGGCCTGGCCGGCGGACGGCTGACGATCGAGCAGCTGGTCGACCGATATCGCATCCAGTGTCGGCCAGTCCGGGACCTGCTCATCGACTACCTGCGGGAACGCCAACCATCGTTGGACTTCACCAGTTTGGACGCGGTCTCGCGGACACTGGCCGGGCTGTTCTGGGCTCGCATCGAATCCCTCGCCCCCGGCATTGACACCCTGCGGCTTCCGTCGGACGTCGTCCGCGCCTGGAAAGACGAGCTGAGGACGGTCAAGCGCACCACGACCAACGCCGCCGGCGAGCGCATCGAGGTGTCAAGCCCTCGTCTCAACGCTAAGGACGAGCTGATGCGCGTCCGAGCGCTCTATCTCGACATCGCACACTGGGCGGTCGAGGATCCAGCCCGCTGGGCGCCCTGGGTCGCGCCCTGCCCGATCAGCGGCACGGAGGTCCAAAAGTCCAAGGAGCGCAGGCACCGCAAGGCCCGCATGGACCAGCGCACCCGCGAGCGGTTGCCCGTCCTGCCGGTGCTGGTGCGCACCGCGAACGATCGCCGCCTGGCTGCTGTCCGTCTCCTCGCCGTCGCGCAGGCGACCGAGTCAGGAGCGGTGATCGACGGCACGGATGGCGCACTGCGAAAAGCTGTGGCGCCCAAAGCGATCGGTCGGATCGTCTGGGCCGAGGACGTCGCGACAGGCAACCGGCGCAACCTGTCCTACGAAGAAGAGGAAGCGTTCTGGGCGTTCGCCACCGTCGAAGTGCTTCGTTTGACGGGTATCCGCTGCGAGGAACTGCTCGAACTGTCCCACCACAGCATCACCGAATACCGACTGCCCACCACCGGCGAACTGGTGCCGCTGCTGCAGATCGCCCCGTCCAAGACCGACACCGAACGACTCCTGCTGGTCAGTCCCGAACTCGCCGACGTCCTCAGCGCCATCGTCCAGCGATTGCGCACTCCCAACGGAGCTGTCCCGTTAGTCGTTTCCTACGACATCCGAGAGAAGATCTGGCACCCGCCGATGCCGCTGCTGTTCCAGCGGGCCATCGGCAACGAGCGCCGCGCGATCACCCCCTCGGCCATCCGCAAACTACTCATCAACGCCCTCGCCTCGACCGAGCTCACCGACGTCAATGGCGACCCGTTGATATTCCAGGCACACGATTTCCGAAGAATCTTTGTCACCGACGCAATCATGAACGGCCTGCCGCCCCACATCGCGCAGGTCATCTGCGGACACAAGACCATCGACACGACCATGGGCTACAAAGCCGTCTATCCCGCCGAAACGATTGAGGCACATCGCGCGTTCATCACCCGTCGCCGCGCCACCAGGCCCAGCGAAGAATACCGAACTCCGACCGACGCGGAATGGGATGCGTTCCTCGCGCACTTCGAGAAACGAAAGGTATCGGTTGGGACCTGCGCGAGAGCATTCGGATCACCCTGCGTCCATGAGCACGCTTGCGTGAGATGCTCACTCCTGCGACCGGACCCCGCGCAACGCGCCAGGCTCGTCGAGATCCGCGACAACCTCGAGGCCCGCATCATCGAAGCGAAACGCGAAGGATGGCTCGGCGAAGTCGAGGGACTCCAAGTCAGCTACAGCGGTGTCAAAGACAAGCTCGCCCAGATCGACGCCACGTTCCAACGACGACAGGCAACAGCGACCGAGCTCGGCATGCCCTCGTTCGGCTTCATCTCCGGAAGGGCCACTTCCGATGAGAAGTAAGTTCAGAGAACATGACGACGGTTCACAACAGGGCGGCCTGTCTGTCGCCGAGATATGCACGTTGACAGGTCAGGCAAACTAGCGGGGTGAATATGGAAGACGTTGGTGCACGGTTGGTCCGTCGATTTGGTCCAGAGGCCGAGCGCTGGCTCGCGGAAGTCCCGCTCGTTGCTGAACGGCTGGCCGCCCGATGGGGCCTCGTACTCGGTGAGCTGTTTGAGAGCGGAGCCTCCTCTGTCGTCCTGCATTGTCAATGGCCGGACGGGACGCTGGCGGTTCTCAAGCTCAGTCCGGATCGGACACTGCTGACCAAGCAAGTGGAGATGCTGCGCGTGTTCGCGCCCTCGGGCCGGGTGCCGGCCGTATTGGCCATCGATGCGGAGGCCGGGGCAATGGTGTTGGAGGAGATTCTGCCCGGCACCGAAGCCGAAGACCTGCCAGGCGCAACGTTGCCGCGGCAGTGGGGAGAGCTGCTAGCCGCACTACACGGCGTGGCTCCGCCCACGCACTGGCCGTGGGATCTACGCGGTCGGCTTGACGAGGCCTTCAGCCGAATCGGCCAGAGGCTGACCGAACCAACCATCGGTGCTCGGATCGATCAGACCATGTGGCAGCGGGCGATACGACGCTGCGAGACGTTACTGGACACTCAGACCAGGCTCGTGCTACTGCACGGCGATCTGCACCTCGCCAACGTCTTGGACGGCGGCCCGTCGCGGGGTCTGGTCGCGATCGACCCGAAGGCATGCATCGGCGATCCATGCTTCGACGCCGTCGACTACGTGGTGGCCGGTGCCGGACACGAGGGCGTCGAGGCCCGCTGCCAACGAGTGGCCACCGCATGCGGGCTCGGCGAGGACAGGCTGTATTCTTGGAGCCAAGTGATCGCACCCATGTTCGCCATCGCGCATCTCACCCATGGCGGGCCAGAGCCGGTGATCGACGAACTGCTCGCACTGGCTTCGTGATACCAAGCGAATATCCACCCATACCGCTTTGAGTGCGTGTCAGCTGTGGACGGCTGTCTGCCAACGCAGGTTGGGGCGGGTAGGCGCAAGTTCAGAGAAGCATGCATCCGCTGTCCCGTCCTGCGCATCGATCCGCGCCAGCGGGAGCGGCTCGCCGAGATCGTCCGCAACCTCGCCGACCGCATCACCGAAGCCCGAATGAACGGCTGGCTCGGCGAGGTCGACGGCCTGCACGCCGCCACGGCCAAGCTCATCGACCTCGACCGCACGATTGTGCACACCCGCGACGGTGGGCCGGTAGATATTGGGATGCCGATCCTGCGCTCCTGACCGCACCTCCTAACTCCTGGCCTGAGCACTACTCCAGTAGCATAAGGTCATTGCGTAGCACATCGATGTGCAACATCCTGGTCTGTTCCGGCGACGTTGATGTACATGACCGACGACGATGCGAGACCGACGACTACCTCAGAAGAGTTCCCTTCGACGCCTTCCGGCAGCAATTCTCCGACTCTGTCGCCTAGAGGCAACATCTTGGCGTCGATGTACAGACTCTGGCAGCGTTGGGTTGATGTCATGATCACAACCCCATTCGTAGTCAGCTTCTTCCCTTACCCTGAGTTGATGCTGCTCACTAAACCGTTTGGACGCGCCGAGAAGAAGCTTCTGATCGAGATCGGTGTTTCTCGTAAAAACTGCAGACGTGCCAATTGGGCCATGATGAGATCGGGCCTGGCTGCATATCTCACTCTTTTAGCTTTATCGTTATGGATTTTCCTTGCTCTTCCGGAAAGGCGGCCGAGCAATCCGTCGGTGACGCCCATCGTGACGCGCGGAGATTTTATTATTGCTGCTTTCCTGACTACGGCGATGGCAGTCTGGCTTTTCGATAATAGTGCATATCCGCGCAAACGGCTACTGGCCTCATGTGCTCGCTGTGTTAGGTTGGTGCATTTGTTGCGGCCCACTGAGCCTCTGCATGGAATCGATCTTCTGTGTGCTAAGTGGCTTGCTGATCCTCAATTTTTACGTCGTCGAGTTGTTGGTCTAGCGTGGGCTCTCACGCGAGATTCTGGCCGACTCAATGGAAATTCCAGTGATGGCGGAGTTACAATGGGAGAGTTGCTACTTTGGTTTGCGGAAAGTCCGGCTGATCGACGGCGGCGGCCTACTATTTGTCCACAATTGGGGGAGCTGATAACGGAAACAGCTTCCGGGGGGTTGATACCGCAAATTGCATTCTCTCCCGCTGCAAGGTTTCGTTCACGTTCGCCGCGCGATCGCCTTTTTCGTTGGTTGCGAACGTTCGCTGGGGGTGCGCTGGCGACAGGTATATTTGTTGCCATTGTGACGGCTGCCCTTCGGGTCTGGTTCAAATGATGTGGCGAAGGTGGATATCACTCTGTCCAGTGTTGACCTGCGCGTAACTTGTCGGGTGTGCAACGCTAACGCGCGGGCAGCTGGTGACAGCAAGTGCTACTATTGGAAAGTATCGTACGGTCGGACAAGGAGGATTTGATGGCACGGAAGCCAGCGGTTGGCGGGGTCATTGTAGCCGTGCTGCTCCTGCCTAGCGCCATCAACGTTGCTACTAATGCTTTCCCTGATGAGTGGAAAAAGTACACCTGGGTAGCGATTCCAGTCGCTCTCCTGCTGGCGTTATATCTCATATTCGACGCGCTGCGAGAGAGGCGTGGCGATGTCGTTTCCCGGCAAGCGGGGGCAGAGAATGATTCTCGACTGCAACTTTGGCGGCAAAAGCGACAACCGGTTCCTGTCGCGTTACGAAGGCAAGCCGACGCGCTTGTTCAACTGGCTCGGGTGTTATATGGACGCTGTGTGGGGGGCTACGTTGTCGAAGCTACCAAGCGATTGACTTGGTTTCAGAGCGTTGATGACTGGCGTAGCCGTCGTTTGGAGCTGAGGGAACTGATGCGCGATGACCTACAGTCACCCCTTGCCGCCCGCGAGCAGTACGTGATGTTAGTCTAGGCTTCGTTAGCGGAAATCGCGAGATGGCAGCGCAAGATTACGAATATCGAGCGGCGCGACCTGATCAGCCACCACCGATGCAGTGCCCTGACCAATCTGGACGACGCCACGCACCACGATTGCCGGGTTTCGCAACACTTGCTTAAACCGGTGAAAGAGCCCCGGCGAGACCAGGACATTGGCCATCCCGGTCTCGTCCTCGAGGTTGAGGAACGTGATCCCGTCGGCCGTGGCCGGCCGTTGCCGGTGGGTGACCGCTCCGCCGACCCAGACTCGGGTGCCGTCCTCGACGCCTGCGAGAGCGGCGGTAGTGATCGCGCCGCGCGCGTCGAGCAGCTCCCGCAGGAACTGCACGGGATGGGAGTCGGGAGAGACGCTGGTGGCCCACAGATCGGCGGCGGTGACCTCGAACCGGGTCATCCCTGGCAAGGCACGGGCGTCGAGGCCGGGCACCAGGCCGGGCAGGTGCCCGGGTCGGGTAGTCGCCGCGGCACCGGCGGCCCAGACGTCCTGGCGGCGGTCGCCGCCGAAGCGGGTGAAGGCACCGGCGGTCGCGAGGGCTTCGGCGGCGGTCTTCTTGAGCTGGACGCGGCCGGTGAGGTCCCCAATCCCGGTGTAGGGACCACGGGCTTGGCGTTCGGTGACGATCTGCTCGGCCACATCGTCGCCGAGGTGCCGGACACCGGCGAGGCCGAGTCGGATCGCGACCCCGCCGGTGCTGTCGGCGTCGGGTTCCAGGGTGGCGTGCGCGAGGCTCGCGTTGATGTCCGGCTCGCGCACGAGCACGCCGTGGCGGCGGGCGTCGGCGACCAGGGACTGCGGGCTGTAGAAGCCCATCGGCTGGGCGCGCAGCAACCCGGCACAGAACGCGGCCGGGTAGTAGCTGCGTCCCGGATTGCCGGAGAAGGACACCCACGACTACAAACGCAACGGACCACGACCTTGTTCGCGGCACCGGAGATCGCGACCGGGAAAGTCACCGACCAGTGCTACGACCGGCACGGCAAGGCCGAGTTCCTCGACTTCCTCAAGAAGGTCGCCAGGGCCTACCCGCGTCGCGAGCTGCGTGTCTTGCTGGACAACTACCACACCCACAAGCACGCCGAGGTCAATGCCTGGCTGGTCAGGAACCCGAGGATCACGCTGCACTTCACGCCCACCTCGGGCTCCTGGCTCAACCTGGTCGAAGTGTTCTTCGGCATCATCACTCGCCAGGCGATCCGCCGCGGATCCTTCGACAGCGTCAAAGAGCTCGTCGCTGTGATCCGCGGATTCATCGACGGCTGGAACACCCGCTGTCACCCGTTCGCCTGGACCAAGACCGCCGACGAGGTCCTGCCCCACGCCACCCGTCAACGAACCTCAGACGCGCGACACTAGCTGGTCATCCGACAGGTATTCTGGTCACTCCCGTGGCCGTCTGACATTGGACTTGCGATTCGGCGGGCCTCGCGCCGAGCGTGATCATGCACAGCAGCCGTCGGGGTGGGTAGCTTGGCCGATCCCCAATGTTGAGCATCCGCGGTGCGACAGCCGGCCAGTGGGGACAGCGTGGCGCAGTCGGCGCCGCAGGTGGGCCCGCAGGGCTGTCAGGTTCGGCAGCGCTGGCGGCCGCAATTGGATACATGGCGTCCCCGGCGACCCCCAGGTCCATCACACGCCCGGACCTGCACCTACACGGGCCGAAACGACGTCCGAGCATGTTCAGGTCGATCACTTGGCGAGAGGGACCCGTTCTTCGATTCAAAACCAGGCCCCTACGGTGCCAGTCGTCGTAGCGCCGAGTATGAACGTGCGGTCGTCATGCAACGCGCCAGTCAGGTCAGCGCGCGTGAGGTCAGCCAAGTCGAGGTCTGCCTGGGAGAGATTCGCGTGAGTGAGGTGCGCGTCGGTGAGGTTCGCGTGCCTGAGGTTCGCGTCCGTGAGGTTCGCGTCGGCGAGGTCAGCGCGAGTGGCCTGCGTCCCGTTCAGACGCGCGTGGGCGAGGTCCGCGTGGCTGAGGTGGGCCTCGGTGAGGGTCGTGCCGCCGAGCTGGGCGTAAGCGAGGTAGGCGCCCGACAGGTTCGCCTCGAACAGTCTCGCGTCGGTGAGGTTCGCGTAGGAAAGGTCGGCGTGGGCGAGGCCCGCGCCGTCGAGGTCTGCGTGGGAGAGATTGGCGTTGGTGAGGTTCGCGCCGTCAAGTTGGGTCACGATGAGCCTCATGCCGGCAAGGTTCGCGCTGGCAAGGTACGCGTGATCGAGGTGCGCGCCGTCGAGTTGCGCGCCGGCGAAGTGCGTGCGGTAGAGGTTCGCGCGTTCGAGCTGCGCTCCGATGAGGTTGGCGTTGGTGAAGTCGGCTTCAAATAGATTCGCGCCACCGAAGTTCACGTAGGCAAGGTCGGTGCCGGTGAGGCAGACCCCGCGGAGGTCGGCGATTGTGTCTGCGTCGTTGTCGTGGTTGCGTCGGCCGAGGACCGACAGGGCAGCTCTGACATCGATCTGGACGTTCGTGCTGCTGGCGCAGGTGGTGGTGCCGTCGGGTTTTCCGGTGGCGGTCGGGAGCGTGCTGCGGATGAAGGCACTGAGGATCTCGATGATAGTGGCTTGATCGCGGGGTGAGTCTCTGGCCAGGCGTTCCAGGGCGTAGATGCCGCCGAGGCGGGTTTGGAGGTGGTCTGCCCCCTGGGCGCCGAGCTGGTCGACAGCCTTCGTGTAGCGGTCGGTGATCTGGCCTTGTTCGGATAGGTTGATCTGCGTGCGGGTCGCGGACAGCGACTGCGCAGTGAATCCCAGAGCGGCCAGGGCGGTGGCTGCGGTCACGACCGAGGTGATCGCTGTCCAGTTCCATCGCCGCGGCGGCGGCGTCACGTCCGGTGTCACCGTTGCACGTGGCAGCAGACCTGGCTGGCCCGGTTCCGATTCCCAGCGGATCGACATGGGTGGGGTGACGGTGGGTCGTGGGGAACCGTGCCTGATGAGCGTGGCGGTGGCGGCAGCCAGCACCAGCGCGAGCAACAGCGGCCACCACCGGCCCAGCCAGGCTTCGATCGCCGCCCAGCCCGGCCACCATTGCTGGTCCGGCAGTTGCCTCAGCGCGGCATCCAACAGGAGAAGGACGGTGCTGACGCCCAACACGATCACAGCTACCCGCCGCGTTTTCGGTTTCACTCACAGACAGTCGTGTGAGGGGCCCGGGCCGCTACTGCTGCCTGGCAGGGGGTACGCATTCGTCAAGCCGGACTCTTGTGACGCAGGTCGAACCTGTATCACCGGTCGGCTTCGCTATCGAGCGTGAGGCAGCGGCAAGACGGCCGCCGCCCAGGGGCGACGGCTCCGGCGCCCAACCGCATGAACGCGTGGCGGGTTAGCCGAACAGGGCCAGATAGATTGACGCGTTAGTCTGCCGGGCGCGTCAGGCTATCTGTCCTGTCGCTGGTCAACGACTTACCGTCGGCCATCTTGGCCGCCGCTTGACAGGGGCAACGCGTGGAGAACGGCGCCGGGCTGACGGCTCCGCCGGCTTCATAGTCGACGACGGGGTCAGCATTGGGTACGCGGTGGCTGTGCCCGCTGCTGCCGTGGCATCCGGTGATGGTCGGCAGGGCGACGGTCGGCTTGCCCTTTTCAGCCGGCCGCCGAGCAGAGCCAAGAGGAGCATGCCTACGACTTAGCGGATCTGGGTGACCGTGATCAAAGCCGGCCGAGCCGGTTCCTTCCGGTAGAGGTCACGGAACGCCAGTCGCGTGTGCCAGGGCTGCGAGTGCCCGTGCAGTCCATGCGCTCGGCAGTACCGCCTTGAGCGGATGCCCGCATCCGCTCAAGGCGTGGCACGCTGCTAGTACGTGGTGGGCAGGTAGTGGTAGCAGTAGTTGTCGTAGTAGTCGCTGAAGTCGAGCAGGAGCGCGTCGCCGGTCGAGGGGCCGACGACGCCGTCTGCCGGCAGGCCTGCCCAGCGCTGGAATTTCTGGATGGCGGTGTAGGTCTGCTGGCCGAACGCGCCGTCAGTGGTGGCGTACCCGGGCGAGGGCGAGTCGTCGATCAGCTTCTGGACGCACCAGACGGCGTGGGAGTTGTTCGTCTCTCCCCAGCCCACCCAGCCGGCGCCCACAGCGGCGTGGGCGGACCCGGTGGACGCCACGGCGGCCACGGCGGCCAGGGCTGTGGTGAGCCCGGCCTTGATGGCGAACTTCTTTCCGATCATTTCGATCCTTTCCCATGACGGTTAGTTTTGTGTTGAGGTTCATCTCTCTATGACGGTTCTGTTCTTGATGGTGTTCACTTATCCGACAGGAGTCGGGCTTCGCTCCCGAATCCAGCCGCCCCCTCAACGGCTGGATCCGTTGATTTGGCGCCGGTGTTCTGTTAGCGCCTGCACCAAGACTGCCCGCGGACTCAGACGGAGTCACCCCCATTCGGCCTCTGCCG
This sequence comes from Amycolatopsis sp. Hca4, assembly GCF_013364075.1. Classification (GTDB taxonomy): domain Bacteria; phylum Actinomycetota; class Actinomycetes; order Mycobacteriales; family Pseudonocardiaceae; genus Amycolatopsis. Next base: position 2,402,687 of record NZ_CP054925.1, on the reverse strand, counting down.
AAAGAGGGCGAATCGGTCAAGAATAGGGCGAGTCATGTTGGACTTGAACCAGGGGGACTTCGGTGGGATTCCGGTTTCATTTCACGGTCGAGGACCTGGCACGCACACGCGTGGACGACCGGCCGTATGCGATGATGGAGTTGCTGGCCGCCCTTCGGCAGCTGCAATCTCGTGCTCAGCCCGTGCGGTTCGGGGCTTGGCGCAGCGAGGTAACGGCTCGGCTGCCGGCCCAAGCCCGGATGATCGTCGATCTCGCACCTCCTTCAGGATCGATACCCGGGTTCCTGTTCCCACCCTCGGCCGGCGAAGCGCACCAGCTGCTGGACGAGGCGCGGGCAATCTCGTCACGAGAGATCCGCACCGCGCTTCTGTGTGCCGCGGAGTCCCGTTCCGTTCCTGGCTGGGTGCACCGGCTTGTCGACGATCGGCAGCTGAGGCGCCAGCTCTTTGACACCTTCGCCCTTGTGTACGAGCAGGCCCTGGCCCCCTACTGGCCGCACGTGCGCACCACGGTTGCCATCGACCGGGTCCTCAAGGGCCGCGACTTGCTCGACGGCGGGGCCGACCGGGTGCTGTCCGGGCTCAACCCGCGCTACATCCGCTGGAACCCACCCGTTCTCGAGGTGAAGACACCGATCCCGCTCTACACCGATATCCACCTGGACGGCCGCGGCTTGCTGCTCGTTCCTTCAGTGTTCGGCGCCGAGACGCATCCGCTCGCCATCTCCTCCCCGGAATCACAGCCCCTGCTCACGTATCCCGCCCAATCCGGAGATGGCGACGCGTACCCTCTGCTCATCCAGACCGACTCGCCGATAGCGGCAGGCCTCACTTTCGCCCGCTTGGCCGCCCTACTCGGACGGACCCGTGCGACCGTCCTGTGCACCATCGCCGAGCATCCCGGATGCACCACAACCGAACTCGCCAGACGCGCCGGTATCGCCCCCGCCAGTGCCAGCGAACACGCCACCATCCTGCGCGAAGCTGGCCTGACCACCACAATCCGCCACCGCAATCTCGCCCTCCACACCCTCACCGGATCCGGAACATCGCTCCTTAATCCGGACACTGCCAGCGCGACACCGTCGGGATTCTCAAGAGAGTTCCTGCACGAGACACCGACTCACGCGGGCCTAGACAACCCGGCATCACGTACTTGATCTTCAGTTAGCCGTACCTCGTTGCAGTCCGGAACCAGTACCCGGCGCCGTGCAGGCGTACCCCAGTCGTCGTCACAGGGGCAGCTCGGTAGTGTCCTGCTACACACGTTGTGCTGGTCATCGAGACCGCCACCGACGCGCTACGCCGCACGCAACCCTCACTGGCACGCCCGTACCGGCGGTACCGGGTTGTGGTCATCCGGACGGCAGCGAAACCTAGACCCCGGCCGCCAACCCCCGGCGACCTCTAGTGGATCACCTTTTCCTGACTTGCCAGGTCCTGACGATCATCGGGGACTGCAAAGCGGTGTAACTCCCGATCATGGAAGTGCACCTGATGAGCGACATGATGTCCGGCGTGGACAACGCTGAGGACCCGGACCCCGAGACCGGGCTGGACGGCCTGTAGAGTCGAGGACGCGGGCTAGCGCGTCGTTGTCTGCGAGTGCGTTAGGGCATCTGCGACGTCGAGCCCCTCATCGCGGCGGCCCGCGAGATGTCCACGAGCCCCGACCACGATTCAGCGCGGCTTTCGCCGACACCGCGTGGCTAGGTGTTGTCTAGTTTTGGCGGAGGTTGCCGATGACGGCTTCGGCCATTTTGGCTACTCCGCCGCATCGGTCGTGGGCCCAGTAGTTGTGGGGCAGGTCATTGCCGGTGATTTGGAAGGTGAGCATCTGCTGGTCGGTGGCCTGGACGGCTACCGAGCAGTCGTCGGTACTGCCGCGTTGGTGGTAGACGATGGCGGGCAGGCCGTCGATCGAGGTTTCGGTCCACGGCTCGAACAGGTCGGCTTTCCGTGCCGGCGACTCCGCCAGCTCAGTGAGGGTGCGCGGGTTTTTGGCTGGTTTCGAGGCGGTGGCGTTCGTGCCTGGGGGTGTGGCCCAGGAGCAGCCGTAGATGGGCGCTGTGGTCTTCCGGAACGCGCTCACGTCGCCGGGTGGATCGGCGACGACGGCGGCTACCTGGTCTTTGGTGAGCAGGCTGCACGGGTCGGTGTCGAACTTGGCCAGGTCGAGGGGCTTGTCGACCTGGTCCAGGGGCAGCGGCGCGCCGGTCTGCGCGGGGGCGGGTGGCTGGGTCAGCACGCGCTCGGGAGTCGACGGGCCGCATCCGCTGAGCACGCTCACCGACACGAGAGCGGCGCAGCCGAGTACTCGCGTTCTCATGCGGGAGCTGCGGAGGGGTCGATGCGCCATTGTTTCTCGTTGTCCATTCCGGAGTTGGTGGGCATCGGGGGCAGGTCGGGGAAGTTGGTGTCGCCCTGCACGATGGCGGTGGCTTGCGCGCGGAAGTCACCCAGGGTGGTGACAGCCTGGGCGAACAGCCCGTTGATGGCGGTGACGAGGTTGGCGAACGCGTCCACGACGGCGTCGATGACGTCCTTGGAGGTGAACACGTCGACGATGGGAATCGCGGCGGTCGCGATCGCGACGATCGTCTTGTAGCCGAGCTTGCCGAGCTCGACGGCGCAGGTGCCGATGAACTCGATGGCTTTGCTGTAGGTCGCGATCACGCAGCCGGCGATCCCGGAGAGGATGCCGGACATGCTGCCGACGACGTCCTGCTGATCGCCGAGGGCTTTCCCGACGTGGTCGGCGTAGGTGTTGAACTGGGCGGCGGCACGCCCGCTCCAGGTGCCGGCCACCGCTTGGACGGCGTTGTCGATGTCGTCGCCGGCGTCGGCGAGGGTGTGGTTCTTCGCGAACTCCATGGCCATGTCCTGCACCTGGAACGCGTTGCCCAGCAGCTTGTTGCGGACGTCGTTGAGCAGCTGGATGATGTCGCCGCGGCCGAGCAGCTCGGCGATCCTGCGGATCTTCCCGTCGGATTCTTCGGGATAGGGCTGCGGCGCCGCGGGTGTCGGCGGGGCAGTCGGTGCGCTCACAGGTCAGCCCATGCCCCTCTCCAGGTCGCGAAGACGCTGGAAGTCCGCTTCGTCCTGGGTCTCGTAGTAGTCGGCGGCCTTGTCCATTGCTTCGGCGAACTGCCCCAGCTGCATCGCGCCTTTGTCGGTCTTGTCCCGGATGTGGGCGATGGCGTTGTTGAACATCTCCACGACACCAGCCCGGGCACCCAGCATGCCCACGTCATCATCGCGCAGGACCACCTGCGCCAGGTCCTGCTGGCCGAACTTGAGCACCTTGTCGCGGGCGGCGAACACGTCGTCGGTGGCTGCGCGTAGGGCTTGGGGGTAGACCTCGAAGCCCGAGCCGGCCGCGGCGTTGCCGAAGGGGTTGGTGAAGTTGCCGTTGTTCATCGGTTCTCCCGGGCAGCGTCGTCGATCATGGCCTTGCGCCGGGCGGCGGCGGCGGATTCGGCGCCGGCGATGGCGCGCAGGACGTGCCCGGCGAGGCTGGCGCCGGTCTGCCCGGCGACCGCGCCGCGGTGGAGGTCCACCGATACCAGGCCGCCGAGGCCGTCGACGGTCACTGTGCCGAGACCGGCCGCGATGTCGCGCATCAAGGGCAAGGCCTCACCGGTTTTGGCTGCCTGCTCCACCGCGGCGACTCGGGCGTCGATTTCTTTCGCGAGGTTGTACACCGACTCTTCAGTGTTCACCAGCGTGCGCCTCCTGGCTCGGGCTCGTCGGTCAGGAAGTCCAGCTCCTCGAAGCTCTCCTCGTCCGGCGGCGCAGCCTCACGCCGGGCCGGCGCACCCGCGGCAGCGGCGGGCGGTGGTTCGGCTGGTCGGTGCTGGGACGTGGCGAGGGGGACCGGCGGTGGTGGCGGTGGCTTGCCGAACAGGGCGTTCAGCTGCGGCAGCGCTGAGGCGCTGGCGGCGGCGCGGGCGCCGCGGACGGCTTCGACGATGCTCAGCCCGAGCCTCTGCGCATGGGCGCCGTGTAGAGCCCGGTCTTCGATCTGCAGGTCGAGCAGCTTTCCCTGACCTGTGACGACGGCCGTCACCAGCTGGTCGCCCGAGCGGGCGGTGTGCCGGGTCGCGGCCAGCGTCGTGTCCAGCTCGCCGGCCTGCTGCTGTATCAGCCGCGTATCCCGCCGTGGTGCGGTCATGACGGCGTCACGAACTCAGCCATCCATCCCCCTACTCCAGGTTCCGCCAATGTGACGGAACGTGCCCCACCGGCACCTTACTGCCCTTCGAAGCGGGCGCAACCACAACCCGAACGAACGGACCCGCCTCACGCCGTCGTCGCGGCGGGCAGCCGGCCCTGCAGTTCCTCCACTGATCGGTGCGCGTGGATCGAGGCCTCCGCATGTCCGCTTCATGAGCGCGTGTAGTGGAGGATGTTCGACACCACCGTCTACAGCTTCGGCGCCTCTGCCAACGCGGCCAGGTGGTCGCTGTGGATGTTGTCGTGCGGTTGGCGGTAGTCGATCAACTCCACCCCCGCATTGTGGTACCCGAACCGGCTGGCGAGCAGCTTCAGCTCGTCAGTGGCCGTGGCCCGGCCGCGCTGCATGAGCGCGCTCGGCGGGCGGCGCGCCTGCGGCAGCCGGTCGGGCCCGCACATGCCCTTCAGGTCTTCGGCCACTCGCTGTGTTTACGCTGGTCAAACCCCTGATCGGTGACAGCCAGTACGAGGACGAGCGCTCAGTGCTGCAGGTGCGTCCTCGTAGGGTGACCTTGACCGGCTCGGCTTGACAGATAGTGCAGGTTCTCGCAGTATCCGAACAAGTGTTCGATGAGTTCGGGTTCGCTCGCGGCTTCCCCTCGTGGGCGTCTCCGGTGCGTGTTCGTGGTGCTGGAGGTGCGTGGTGGCGGTGCCGGAAGCAGTGGCCGGGCTCGCGGCGATCCCAGGCGTCCGCACAGCCGCGCAACTCGGCGAGGCAAGCCTGGATACCGCGGCGTCCGCCGGCTCCTTGCCGGTAGCGCCGGCCCTCGCCGGGCTGGTGCCCGGTGGGTTGCGGCGCGGCAGCACCGTCGCCGTTCGGGGCTCGACCGCGCTGATCTTGGCACTGCTCGCCGAAGCGACGCGGGAAGGATCCTGGGCGGCGATCACCGACATGCCGGCTGTCGGGGTGGCAGCGGCCGCCGAGCTGGGCGTGGACCTGGACCGGCTCGCGCTCGTGCCGGATCCCGGAGTTGAGCTGGTTGCGGTCGTGTCAGCTTTGATCGACGGGTTCGACCTGATCGTGCTCGGCCCGGCCGCTGCCCGTGGGATCCAGCCGCCGCTCGCGCGTCGGCTGGCTGGGCGCGTGCGCAACCGGGGCGCGGTCCTGATCTCCGCGGGCGCGTGGCCGGGTGCCGATCTCGAGCTGGAAGTTTCGAAGCGTCGGTGGCGCGACCTCTCGGACGACGGCTTCGGCCACCTGGAATGCCGGGAGGTCGTCGCGACCAGCCGAGGCCGCGGGGCCGCAGCTCGCCCACGCCATGTCGCGCTGCAGCTGCCCGGCTCCGATGGCGCCATCGCCGCCGCGGAGGCAACTGTCGGCGGTCGGCTGTCGGAGGTCGCTGGATGAGCCGCACGACGCCACCGTGGCGCCAGAACCGGCCCAGACTATCGTGAGTCAGCCCGTGGCCGACGGCCAGGTCGGTGGCGCGGTCCGGTCGGGGGCGCGCGGTGAGTTCGGCGGGCTGATCCCGGTCCGGCCGACGACCGGCACGCTCGTGGTCTGCCTGCGTGGTCATCGGCTCGAGCTCTACGGCCAGCTCAAGCCCTTCAGCCACCGCTACCGGCTGCACGCCACGCTGTGCGAGGTTCGCCGCGCCCACGAAGCCTGCGAACCCGGGGCCCGGCGCCTCGCGGAGTGGGCGCACCTCGACGCCACGAGCCAGCACGCCGCCGATGCGGCTCCGGGCGACGGGCTCGTCCTCGTCGCGCATCCGCCGCCCGCCGGGACGATGGCCGGCCGGATCGAGTTGCGCCTCGATGGCACCGAGGTGGGCAGGGTCACCGTGACCACCTGCACGCCGTGCCAGGCGGCCACTCTCGACTACGTTCACGTCGGGGCCGAGTACCGGCGCCTCGGCTTCGGCCGGACACTCGTCGCCGCGGCGGTGGCCCGGGCTCCGTCCTACCGGTGGGCCGCTCCGCTGCCGGATGGGCCGGTGGCGCAGTCCTTCCGCGCCCGGATCGCCATGCACCGCACCGCGCAACCCTGCATCCACACTCGGGAAACGACCGGCCACCGCTGACCTTGTCGCTCGCGGCTTAGCCCGACGTTCGCCGTCCGTGTCGCGTCCAAGGGGCGGCTCCTGCTCGCCGGACAGGCGCGGCGCCGCCGGCCCGTCACCACAGGCGGATCACCCACTGCTCAGCGCGAACATCGAGGTCGAAGTCCTCGTCGCGGCGTGTTTCTCGTGAAAGGACATAAGCTTCGACCTTGTAACGCCTGATCTCGGGCAAATCGAGCGAGCGATCGCTGGGACCGGGTGAAATCGAAGTCAGCTGCAGTGGGTTCTGAGTAGGTGTTATCTCGGATGTGAAGGTATCGAGGTATTCCCGAGTGAAGGAAGGGGGCTCCTCGTCCCAGACTTCGACCCTGATGTCGACTTCGACGACGCCGGGGGAGAGAGTAAAAAGAATACCTTCGGGCGCGACTGCCCCGAGCGCCGTTGCAGCGCCGGCCTGCGGGTGAAGCTGGTCGGCAATCTGAAGAGTATCTCCGGTTCCGAGTACGAATCGATTGAACTCGGGGCTCAATTCACTTTCGACAGCCACGGTCGGGGCGCCGGAAGTCATGATCGTAGTGTAGCAAGCGGTGCTGTGTGCGGGGCGGGTTGAGGTTGCCTGCCCCGCACGCTGGTGTTCTATGGCATGGCGGTCACGTAGTACGCGTCGCCGTCAAGCAGGTGGTCCTCGGCGACAAAAGTGGAAAGTCGTGAGCCGACCAGCTGGTTGTGTCCGCTGAGCACGGGTCTCACGGCGTAGCTGCGAATCATGCTGTCTGTCACCGTGAAGGAGCCTTCATACGTCGTCGCGAACGGGTACTCGTCGCAGTCGTTGGTCCTGCCGTCGTCGCGGACCGTGTAGTCCGGGCCCCAGTTTTTGACGCAGCTGGCGACAGAAGTTCGACGATTGGCATCCCTTAGTTTGGTGTCGTAGTACGCGCGGTGGAGGGTTCGTCTTCCCTTGCTGTCCTGGAACGTACTTCCCCGTAGTGCCCGGGTATGTTTTTGTGATGTCGTTCTGCGCGTCCCAGATGAATTGGGCAGATTCCGAGATCTCGGGATCGGAGATGTGCATGGTGAACCATCCGGTCGCACCATGAAAGACGCAGTCACTGCTCTTTGCGTAGTTGGGATTGGTGGGACGTACGGTATCGCATCGGAACGGTAGTGTCTTCGGTTCTGTTTGGTTGTAGTTGTCGTACGGCCCGGGGCTACCGTAGGCGTAGAAGTAGTGGGCGACGTTGTAGATTCGATCGGCGACGAGGGTGACCACCCCTTTCGGCGGTGGAGTTTCACCTTCACCCACGTGCTCCGCACGAATTCGGCTCTATCGCGTTCGACGCCGACGTCTCGCCGCGGGCCGTCGCCGACCGCGTCCGGGTGCTCAAGCCGATGTGACCTGTCCCGTGGTGCGGATGTGATCTACCGCTGCGCCAATCCTTTCAGGGCGGCCTCGATCGCGCGCGTCAGCGCGTCCAGGTACTCGTCCTCGATCGGGCGCTTGAGCACAAGCGCCCGGAAGGCCAGTGGCGCGATCAGCAGGTCGGTGCCCAGCTCGAGTTCCACGCCGGACGGGAGCTCGCCGCGGTCGATCGCGGCGCAAAGGATCGCCCGGGCTGCCGCGCGGCGCGGCTCGGCCACGCCGGTCTGCAGCACCTCGGCCAGCGTCGCGTCGTGCTCGGCTTCGGCCAGCAGCCCGGCGCCGATCCGGGTGATGAGCGGGTGCGTCAGCTGCGCGCGGAAGGTCGCGAACAGGTCCCGCAGGTCGGTGCGCAGCGCGCCGGTGTCGGGGGTGGGCGGCAGCGCGTCGGCGACCTTGTCCCGGATCAGCTCGGCGAGCATCGCCTGCTTCGACCGCCACCGCCGGTACAGCGCCGCTTTGCCCACCCCGGCACGCCGGGCGACCGCGTCCATCGACGTGCGCGCGTACCCCGTCTCGGCCAGCTCTGCGAACGCCGCATCGGTGATCGCGTCCGTCACTCGCGGGCGCAACACGGCCCCGCCGCTCACCCGGTTTCCTTCAGTGCTGTCGACCATGCCGCCCACTCTAGCGAACGGAACGGTTGCGTTCCATTTGCGTCCCTGCTACAACGGAACGAGACCGTTCCGTTCTCAATCAAGCCGGAGGCATTCGATGAAGTTCCTCTTCGACGACGAGTCCTTCTCCTTCGAGGCCCTGCGCGCCGCGGGCTACACCGCCCACGCCGGCGCCGACCTCGGCGAAGTCCTGGTCACCTGCCGAAACATCCCCGAAGGCGACGAAGCCGCCTGGTCGGCCCAGTGGGCCGCGACCGCCGCCCGCGTCGAGGGCATCGGCCGCGAAGCCCTGGCCGCCGGGCACACGGTCAGCGCGCGGGAAGCGCTGCTGCGGGCGTCCAACTACTACCGCGTCGCCGACTTCTACCTCCGCACCGACGGCGTCCACGAGGAGGAGTCGGCTCGGCTGGACAAGGCGTCCCGGCAGACCTTCGCCGACGCCGCCCCGCTGCTGGACACCCCCGCTCGTACCTTGGAGATCCCATACGAGGACACCACCCTGCCCGCGTACCTGTTCGTCGTCGACGACTCGGGCAGCCCGCGGCCGACTGTGATCTTCCACGGCGGGATCGACTCCACCCTCGAGGAGTACTACGTGGCGAGCGCGGTGGGCGCGCTGCGGCGCGGCTACAACGTCCTCGTCTTCGACGGCCCCGGCCAGGGCGCCCCGCTGCGCCACCAGGGCCTGTACTTCCGCCCCGACTGGGAAGCCGTGGTCACCCCGGCCGTCGATCTCGCCCGGTCGCTGCCCGAAGTGGACAAGGACAAGATCGTGCTGATCGGCATGAGCCTGGGCGGCTACCTCGCCGGACGCGCGGCCGCCTTCGAGCACCGCATCGCCGCGTGCGTGCTCTACGACGGCGTCTACGACCTGTACGAGCCCTTCGCCGCCGTCGCCGAGCGGGCCGCCTCGACTCCGGGTGGTCTCGATACGGCGATCGAGCAGAACACCATGGCGCGCTGGGTGGTGCGCACCGGTATGTGGTCCTTCGGGATGTCCACCTTCGAGGAGGTGGTCGAGGCGACCAAGGCCTACACCATGGCCGGCATCACCGACCGCATCACCTGCCCCACCCTGGTCCTCGACGCTGAAGACGACCAGTTCTTCCGCGGTCAGCCCCAGCGCGTGTTCGACGAACTGACCTGCGAGAAGAAGCTGATCTTTTTCAGCGAGGACGAGGGCGCCGGCGAGCACTGCCAGGAAGGCGCGCTGTTCCTCTTCAACCAGCGCACCTTCGACTGGCTGGACACCGTCCTCGCGCGCTGAGCTCGAGAGCGACAACAGGAATTCGCCATGACTCCCCCCGTACCCACGCACGGGTCGCACTGGTCACCGGAGGATCCGGCGGCATCGGACGCGCCGTCGTCGAACGGCTTCCCGGGAGGGTTACCACCTCGGCGTGCACTACTCGGCCAACAAGACCGCCGCCGCCGAGCTGGTCGAGCGCATCGCGGAGGCGGGCGGCTACGCGATCGCCGTCGGCGGAGACGTCGCCGACGAGGTGGCCATGGCCGCCGCCTTCGACGCGGTCGAGGACGCGTTCGGCGGCATCGACGTCCTCATGCACACCGCCGGCATCATGCGGCTCAAGCCGATCGCCGAGCGCAGTCAGGGTATGAGCACCGATTCAAGCCCGGCCATCTCGGCGGACGCGGCTGGCTTCTCCATCGCCTTCCGAGCGAACACCGGAACACTGCACGTCGCTTCGCCGAGCGGCGTCACCGACACCGGTCAAGGACAGGCCGCCGGCACCAGCCCCGCCATCGCCGGGTAGCGGTGCACCGTGAGCTGTGCTGTACGGGCCGCGGCTACCCCGCCGATCCCTGGTCGGCGATAGTGCTAGCGGAGCGAGCGACGTGATCCGCGGATTCCAGCAGCGTCGCCGGAGCCAGCCAGTTGGCGGCCCGTCGAGCTGATCTGATCGGCGCACCCGTTCGCTGCGCGGATGTTCGCCGGAAGGTCAGTTGCCGTCTTCGTCGCCGCGGTGCCCGTTGACGCAGCTGGTGGGTTTGTCGCGCAGGCACCCCTTGCCGCCCGCGACGCGCAGGCCGACGGCATCGAAGGCGGGTGACCCAGTTGGCGGCGATGGCCTTCTGGGCGGGGGCGAGCTGGATCAGGCCGGAGCACACGGCCGCGTGCAGCTTGTTCTCGACCGCGTCCTTCGGGTTCGGGATCTTGCCGGGTTCGACCCACAGGTTGCGGGGGTCGTCCGGGGCGCCGCCGAGTTCCAGGCTGACCAGGTGGTCGTACTCGCCCTTGTCGGCGGGTGCCAGGTCGTAGGAGCGGGCGGACGCGGCCTTCATCGGGGTCGTTTTCGACGTCGGCGGCCGGACGGTCTTAGTCCACCCGGTCTGGCAGATCGTGTCCTTGATGGTGTCCTGCCGTACCGCGGGGTTCACCGCGCCGGGAGTGCAGTGCGGATCGGGAAGCGGCTGGCCGTCGCGGCTGCCCAGCTTGCAGGTGCCCGGCCCGTGCATCGCCGCAGCGGAATCCCCGACCAGCAGGTCGCCCGAAGCCGCCCTCGGTGTAGTTGTCGGGGCTGGGGTCGCCGCGTCGGACGCGTGGCAGCCGGCGAAGGCCAGCGTGGCAGCGAGCACGGCAAAAGCCCATCGGACTGTGCCGGACCGGGAAGCGGGCACGAAGATCTCCTGCGTCAGCTACTGCGGTGGGGGAGTGAGACCCCGCCTTCGAGCGGACGAGATCCGACGGCTGTTCAACTTCTACCGGCTCCGTGGGCGTTGAGCTCACCGCCACGCCGTACCCGCAGGCGGCTGGGCCCGCCAAAGGTCGGGATGTTCCGGACGGTGCGGCAGCAACCCGGCGTGGTGAACGGTTTCGCTGTAGCGCCGTCATCTGGTGGCTTCTTCACTGTCACCCTGGCGTCGCCGGATGCTGCGCATGGTGATGACCACCGAACGCCGAGCCCTCGGCAGATTCGCTGTCGTTCTGCGAAAGGACCCCAGGATGAGCCGCCCCGTACGTCGCGTCTGCCTCACCGCCGCGGTCACCGTCACAGCCGGCCTGAGCGCTGCCCCCGCCTACGCTGCTACCGCCGGCACCGGCGTGGGGCCCCTGTCGACTGCGGCGTCGTGCTCGCAGGCATACCTGCCGCTTCCGGACCCGGCCTGCACGCCGGGCGCGAAGAACCCGGACGTCACCCAGTCCACCATCGGTTCGACGATCTGCGTGTCCGGCTGGACCGCGACGATCCGCCCGTCCACCAGCTACACCAACGGGCTGAAGAAGCAGGGCATCATCGACTACGGCTACACCGACACCAGCATGTCGGACTACGAGGAGGATCATTTCCTGCCGCTGGAGCTCGGCGGAGCCCCGAAGGACCCGCGTAATCTCTGGCCGGAGCCGCACTCGGGCAGCCCGAACTCCTACAGCAAGGATTCCGTCGAGAATGCGGTGAAGAAGGCTGTGTGCGCGGGTCAGGTGACGCTCGAGGACGCCCAGAACGCGATGTTGGACGACTGGACCACCGCGAAGTCCGCGCTCGGCATCAGCTAACGGCGCGGCATCGCGTCGGACTCCGCGCGACAGATGGACGTCCTCCGTCGGCGGCGATGAAGAACTCTCCTCGCCGCCGACGGAGTAATCACGGCGATCTCTCCCCAGTGATCGGCTTTCATGGGCGCTACTTTTTCGCGGCGGCGACCTTTCTGCGCGGTGCGCGCTTCCGGGTCGGGGCCGGTTCTGCGGCCTGCCGCTGTGCTTCGTCGTAGGCGGTGACGATCTCGGAGGAGAGACGGCCCCGTTCGGAGACCTCGTAGCCGTTCTCGCTGGCCCAGGCGCGGATCGCGCGCGAACGCTCGCGGTCGGCGGTGCCGGCTGTGGACTGGCCGGTTGCGACGCGCACCTTGCGGCCGCCCGTCTTGCGGCCGGCCGCGATGAAGCGGGCGAGCTCGTCGCGCAGCGCGGCGGCGTTGTCGTCGGACAGGTCGATCTCGTAGCTGATGCCGTCGAGACCGAACGGAACGGTGTGGGTCGCGGGGCTGCCGTCGAGGTCGTCCAGCATCTTGACGAGGACCTTTTGGGCCATGGGAATTCTCCAACTGGTTGGCTGTGCGTCCGCTGTGAACAGGCGCACGATCTGCAGGGATCCACTGTGGATGATACATACCGGTCGGTATCGCGGCAATTATCTTTCTCAGTGCTGAACGATATCCCCGACGTGGGTGCATGAACCTCGGGTGACACGTCGTGGCGCGATCTTACTGAGGGCAAGCCGCCGGGCACTCGGAAAAACTACGTGCAGCGACGGAATGGCGGCAATATCTCGACACGTCGCACGTGCTGGACTCGTGCTCGCGCGCCCGGCGCACCTGCCGCTGCAGGCGCCTCGGGTCGGTCGGGACGAGTCCTTGCTGGCCAGGGCGAACGCCTTCGGCGACGTTGCGTCTTGACTGGTATCACTCACCCCGAACATTTTCGCCATTACGCGCGTCGGATCGATTGGCGACCGGTGACCGAGAGGGCGCACGTCGGTTCGCCATAGGTGCCAGGCAGCCTGTTCGCGGCGAGACCGTTCGGCGCAGGAAGCACGATCGCGGAGGACTGGGACCGGAGCCACGACGACATGCCGGGTCCGTGCGTCAAAACCAGGTAGTGCGCATAGCCGCGATCACCATGCTTGTCCCTGCGGGTCGTCAAGGGGATCTACATCTTGATCAATCTGAAGCAAGTCGACGCAGCCGACGTCGCGAGCTGGCGGTTGTCGCCATTGGCGATCCTCCTGTGCCGCATCGGAGTGCTCGGGTGGGCTCCGGAATCGAAATGATCGAGCCGGGGATGCGCAACTCGACGCGGCGGTCGCTGTCCCGATCGTGCCGGGCGCCGGCCAACCGCTGTTAAATCGGCACGTCATCGGTTAGGGGAGCGGCGATCTCCGGGTTGCGGGTACACGAGTTGCGGTGGCGGTGCATCATGGCTCGCGGCGTGTTGGTTTAGCGGAAGCGAGTTGAGACGAGTGCGGCGATCCTCTGCCAGGCGAACCGTGGGCATCGTCAGCGGTGTCGTGTTCTGCGTGGCGCTCGTTGCCGGTCTGGTGCTGTTGCTGGTCGAGGGCGGCCTGGATCAGGGTGACAAGATCGCCAGTATCGTCAGTATGGTGATCGCCGGGATCAGTCTGCCGATTACGGTCTATACCGTGTACTTGTCGGCCCGGCAGGAGCGGCAGGCGACCGCCGCGGAGAGCCTGGCCGATCGGCTCGACACGTTCGCGGACATCCTGGCCGACGCGGTGCGGACGCAGTGGGAGTCGGAGGAACAGGTCAGGCGCGTGCATGACCCGTTCCCGCTGCCGTTCCGGTGGAGCACCGCCGATGCCGAGCTGACCGATCACTGGCAGAACATCAACGGCAGCCCGGACGACGACACCGTCCTGGATCTGGCCGGCCAGGGCGACAGCGTCGTCGACCTCTTCCGCCGGATCCCGTCCGGAAGGCTCGTCGTGCTGGGGGAAGCGGGTGCGGGCAAGACGATTTTGACTTCCCGGTTCGCGCTGACCTTGCTGGACGAGCGCGACCGGGGGACCACGCAGCCCGTGCCGGTGATCTTCTCGCTCGGGTCGTGGGATCCGGCTCGCGCGTCCCTGCGTGACTGGCTCATCGAGCAGCTCATCACCACCTACCCCGTGCTCGGCCAGCCGGGCGGAGCGGACGAGAGCGTCGCTGCCCGGCTGCTCGCCGCGCGGCGGATCCTGCCGGTGCTCGACGGCCTCGACGAGGTCACCGAGAGCCTGCGCGGGGAAGTCGTCACCAGGATCAACGCGGGCGTGCGGCTGGGTGATCAGTACCTGCTGACCAGCCGGCCCCGTGAATTCCGCGATGCCGTCGAGGCATCGGACGTGCTGAGGGCGGCTGCGGCAGTGCGGCTCGAGGCGCTGACGATCGACGATCTCGACCGCTACCTGCCGCTGACGACCCGGAAGGGGCGCGGCACCACGACGAAGTGGCACCCGGTCCTGGAGCACACCCGGCGCTCCGGCGTCGACAGCGCGCTGTTCGAAGTGCTCTCGACACCGCTGATGGTTGCGCTGGCCCGGACGGTGTTCAGTGACACCGACGCGGATCCGGCGGCATTGCTTGCTGTGGACAGTCCGGATTCCCGGACCACACGCGAGGTGCTCGAAGATCTGCTGCTCGCCGGGTTCGTGCCCGCCGTGTACTCCGATCAGGTCAGGGGTGCCCGGACGGATCGGGTGCAGCGGTGGCTGCAGTTCCTGGCCGGGCAGATCCACCGCCGCCAGACCTACGACATCGCCTGGTGGCAGCTGGTGCTGGCCGTCCCCAGGGCCGTGGTGGGCGCCGTGGCCGGATCGGTGATCACGGCGGCGGCGTGGCTCGCCGCGGGCTACCCCGGCTGGGCCGGGCGTTGGCCCGACCCCGTTCCTCAGCGCGCGTGGGTGATCGCGACCTTGGTGGCCGGCCTGGTCACCGGCATCGCCGGAGGGGCCATCGTGGGCCAGGCCCGGGGTATCCGGCCTGCCCCGGCGCGCATCCGGCTGCAGGTCCTGGGCCGGCTCGGGCAGATCGCCGGACAGCTCGCGGTCAGCTTGCGGGGCTGGCGCACCATCGCGTGGCTGGCCGTGTGGACCGTCGGTGGTGTGCTGTTCGGCGTCGCGGCGTCGGTGTTCGGTCACACTGGCAACGTCGTTCCCGTCGGGCTCGCCGCTGGTCTGTTCGCGGGTGTCGGCATGTGGTTCGTGGTGTCTTTCGTCCGTGCTCTCGGGACTCCGGTCGATCCCACCGAGACCACCAGCCCGGCCGAGCTGCTGCGCACTGACCGGCGAGCCGCGCTGCGTCAGGGACTTGCCGTCGGCCTGGGTGGGGCAACGGTGTTCTGGACGATGCTGGGTTTCGCCTTCGAGCCTGCGTTCGGTGTTCCCGTTTCCGTGGTGTTCGCCGGCGGGCGCTGGATTCCCGGATTCCTGATCATGGTCGTGGCGGGGCTGCTGATCTGGATGCTGTTCGTCACGGTCTGGGGTCCTTGGCTGGTGGCGCGGTTGTGGCTGTCCCTGACCGGACGCTTGCCGTGGCGCGTGATGCCGTTCCTGGCCGATGCCCACCGGAGGGGGGTGCTCAGGGCGGCGGGCGGGGTCTACCAGTTTCGGCACGCCCGGCTGCGCGACTACCTCGCAGGGCGTGGGAACCGCTCGACGCGACCAGTGTCCGAAAGGCGGCCGGCGTGACTCGTACTCCACGCGGTGGAGTACGAGTCACGGCAGGGCAGCGACTGCTATCGGCCAACCCGTCGCCGGATCGCCGAGCACGCCGAAGAATGGCGCCGCACCGCCGCCGCGCTGCAGTTCTGGGAGATCAACGACATCGCCCCGGGCTCGTCCTCGTCGGCAAGGACCTGAATCAGCCCGTCGCGACCCTGCGCGGCATGCGGGCGCCGAACCCGGCCCGCTTCCTCACGATCATGGACAAGACCGCCGGCGTCTCCCTTGCCGAGCGGCTGTGGACCATCTCCAGCGGAACGGCAGGAAGCGGGCCTCGAACCGCGCGGACCGCTACTGGCCCCGGTAGCGTCGAGCCCGCGGGTCGGCGCGCTCCCTCCCCCTCGGCGCGCCGACCCGCGCCCCCTACCGGCTGGCCGCTGAGCTCGCGAACGCCGTCAGCACCTCGGGGTGCACGATCAGGATCGCCGTGGCCAAGGCCGTGACGCTCACCACCGTGACGGCCGCGATGAGGGCGAGTTTCTGCAAGCCCGGCGGCGGGTTCGGCCCGCTCAGCACGGCTCCGAGTGCCCAAAGCCACCCGTCTCGGCGACCCTCTACGTCATCACCCGGGTCACGTCGAGTGTTAAGCTCCGACATGAATCATCTCCTACACGCACGTTGGTTTTGATTCTCCGGCGCCTGGACTGGTCCAACAGTTCAGGCGCCATCTTTTTCTTAGCGGCTTAGGATCCGCGTGCCTACTTAAACAATTACTGTCCCTTCTATACGAAACAACGACCCCGGCGCACTGAGTCCGAGGTCGTTCTTCCTATCGGGCGCGGGGGTGGGACCCGTCGCCTTTCGGTCGTTCAACACGGCGATCGTACACCGCGCTCTCGGACGCCGAGCACTGAATCACGGCAACGGCGCCAGGTCCGCGAAGACGTGCCGGGACACGCCGATGTTCACCCGGTCGTGTGGTGTGTCGGTGCTTGCAATCGCCCCTACTCGGTTGGGTGAATCTCGGCCCCAACTCGCCCAACCGAGGGGGCACGCCCGTCTTAAGGGGTGTGAGACACGTGCGAGGTGACACGGGAGCCCCACCGTCAGGGGTGCCCGGCCCGCCACTTCCCCCCGACGTCCGCGACACGATCGCCGAGGGGACCGCCGGATTCCCGCCCCGACGCAGCGCGCCATCGCGCGTGAATTCGGCGTGTCCGTCAGCATCGTGTACCGGGTCGCCGACTCGAACGCGCCTGGGAAGACCGCCGCGAGCAGACCGAGGCCGCCACCGCCGCCCGCGCCGCCGACCTCGCTCGCCGCCGGACTGAACTGCAGGTCGGCCTCCTCGACGACATCGCCGATCTACGCGACCGGCTGTTCGGCGACGTCACCCACCTGCACGTGGTCAAGAGCGACCCAGTTCAGCGAGGCCGTCCGCGAGACCGTGCTCCCGGCCGGGTCCGCCGAGTGGCGCACCACCATGCGCGATCATCGCGGCCGTGTGGCGGCTGGTGAACCTCGACCACCTTGACGCCAAGCCGCTTGCTGAATTCGAACCCGGCAACGCGTCGGTCGGTCCGGCTGGTGTGCTGGAACTGCAGCAGCAGCCTCAGGTGCAGGCCGCCGTTGAGGCCCTAGACGAACACCAGCGTGGACGGCGGGGTGACCGCGAACTGGCCGTTGTTGACCAGTCGGTAGATCGTTGTGGCCATCACGATCACAGCCGCGCCGCTGCGGGCCAGTGACGTGTAGTCATGCCGACCGTCGCCGGGTAGAACCTGGGCGGTAGCCGGAGTCACGCGGGACACGGCGGCGAGGCGGTGCGGGCAAGGTGTCGGAGCTAGCATTGAACGCGGGTACCGAACGTAGTGGTGCTAATGCCGGCTGTGACCGTGAGGCGGTGCGGGCGAGGAGCTGCTCGCCGAGGCGGCGGAGTTTGCGCTGGACGCGGGTTCCGAACGCGGCGGCCCGGCCGCAGGACGCGGCGGCCTCGAGCCAGGTCAGGGTGTCGTCGCGTGCCCAGGCTTGCGCGACCTGCAGCTCGTCCGGGCGCAACTGGGCAAGCACCCGGTGCACACGGTCGTCGAAGGCCTCCAGTCGCCGCTCGACCTCGACGTCTGGCCGCTGCGGCATCGAGCTGCCGACCAGCGCGCCCTGCAGAGCATCGTGGCGCGGGACCTGATCGAGGGAGCCCACGCGTTGGCCGCGGAATGGCGCCTCGGTCAGCAACCGCGTGCGGGTCATCTGGGTCTTGGCGTCCTCCTGGAGCTGGTGCTTGACTGTGGCGTTGTCGTGCTCATCGTCCAGGTCGGCGAACAAGATCGCTTCCCCGACGTGTTCGATCGTCTTCGCGGTCGGTCTGCGGCCAAGCCAGGTGGCCGCGAATGCCCCGATCGCGGCACGGCTGACCTCCGGCGGGTCGTACAACATCGACCGGCGCGTCTCGCGAGCCGCCCGAGTCACGCTGCCCGCGGACCGGATTGATCGCGCCGGTGCTTCTCCGGGCTGCAGGTTCGACACCGCCTGCCAATGCGACAGCAGGCTGATGTAGGACTTCGCGGCGTCCCTGCCCGGGTCGATGTAGCTGACCACCCGCAGGTTTGGTGTGCTCTCGTTGACAAAACTGAGCGGCACCAGGGCCTCGAGGTCCGGATCGAGGCCCCGAGCTAGGCCGAAGGGGCGGTTACGAAGGTGAACTGGGAGCTGCGACAACACCTTCCACAGCAGAAACATCAGCTCGGACTGGCTCCACGGCCGTGGCACCATTACGAGCTGCGTCGCCCGCCGCGTCAGGTCCGCGGCCGCGTCTTCGGAAAAGCCGCAAAGATCATCAAGTGCTGCTGCATCCGAAGTGCCGGCGCGCTCGAGCCGGCACCGGCAGGCTCGCTGGAGCCGGGGCAGGAGCTGCCAGGCCGCGGTGCCGAGATCGTCGTGTCCGGGTCCCATGTTGTTGATCCTCATCGATTCGCAGGGTGCCTACACCTACTAGCCGCGCGGACCGTACCCATTGTCAAAAAACTTTCCTGCGGTGGCCGTCGAGTATCGCGCGGTAGGAGGTGGGCGGTGGGAGTTCGCCAGAGCAGATGCCATGCTCGGGTCATCGGCGCCGCAAGCCGATCCAGGACCACATGACTGCGGCGACCCGGCGATTGCTCGAAGTTGCTGGCGTCGCCTCTGGAGAGTGAAGGGCTACCCGCAGTAACAGTCATGTCGGGTATGGGTATTCTCGCCCGGCATGACGCAAGCACAGCCGCTTTCGCCGGAGGAGCACTACGCGTCGTGGGAAGATGGTCGGCGGCGCGGGCTTGATCATTCGCGACGCGCGCGATCGTGTCCTGCTGGTGCACACCACCTACGGCGACCAGGAGTGGGAGCTTCCCGGCGGCGGGCTGGAGCCCGGCGAGTGGCCGTCGGACGGGGCGGTACGCGAGGTTCGCGAGGAGATCGGTGTCGAGGCTAGGGCAGGGCGGCTGCTTGCCAACGACCTCGTTCCCTACACCCTCCCGGACGGCCAGCCGGCGTTACTGACCAACTGGCTGTTTGACGGCGGTGTCATCGACCCCGTCCGGATCCGGCCAGACCACGTCGAGATCGACGAGGCACGCTTCTGCGACCGCGAGGAATACCCCCAGCTGCTCCCTGAGCACATGGCTCGCCGCGTCGACCAATGCTTCGAAGCCCTGCGAACTGGGCGGGCCCTGTGCCTGCACCAGGGACATCTGCCTTAGGCCTGACGCTGCGCCCGCATCGGCGTCGGCGACCGAAGGCAGGCCACCATCGCGGAGCACCGGAACACCCGACGTCGACGCCCGGACCGCCGAACATGCGCCCGCTCGTCGACACCACCCTGGTCGACCCATGTCGGAAACAGTGGCGCGAGCACCGTCGCAACCCGTGACGGTGACCATCGTGACAGTGTCAGCGGGGATCCAATCTGCAACGTCAGGGTTCCTTGACGGGTGCTGTCAGGGTATCTTGACGGCTATGGGTAGCAGATCTCGGTGGCAGGACGGCCGTCGTGCCTGGCAGCGGCTCAACGGCTGGCATCAACGTGACCCGGCTGCGTCCCCCGGGCACCCGGACACCGGAGAGGCTGCACTACGAGCGCTCGAAGACATCCACTTCGTGCGGGCCCTGCTGGACACCGCCGAACTCAATGCGGTCGCCACTGCCCGCCGGGAGAACCGCAGCTGGGCCGAGATCGCAACAGCTCTCCACCTGAGCAAGCAAGCCGCCTGGGAGAAATGGCATGACCTCGGCGCGGACCAGGCCGAACCGATGACTACGCTCGGCGAACATACAACGAGATGAGCGTCATTCGCGAATGCTCGTCGGCTGAGGTGCCGGCCCACGATGCTCATCGAGGAAGACAGAACTGGACCCTGCCTGTCGCGGGTGCAGCCCATACATGTCAACGGCGAGTGGAGCAGCAGCGGTCACGCCGTCGTCATTGGCCTTGACTGGTCGGCTGGACGATCCCCTTCGTGCGATCCCGGGCGCTACCCCGCCATCGGCGGTCACGCAGCGCAAGTCGCAGATCTGCCACGCCTTGTTCAGTCAGAGCGCGACCGCATCTGCTGCAGTCTCGACCTCGCTGAGGCTGAAGGTGGACGGGCCGGTGATCCGCTGGGCGCACGAGTGCATCCGTGACCTTCTGCGGAATGCTCGATGGGAGTAGAGATCGCTCAGCCCGGAGACTGGGTCGTTGAGGCCGTCGGCCGACCCGGCCTGCTCTTCGGCTACGGCAGGCTCAGCGAACGCGCCATCGCCGACGGCGCCGCCCTGCTCACCGCCACGTTAGCCGACCTGCGCGGCTGGCCTAGACGAGCCCGTACCGGTCCGCGAAGTCGCCGAGGCTCATCCCCACGTACTCGAGGAACCGCTTCCGGAACTCGCAGTCCGACCAGTGGCCGTTGTTCGGCGGCGGATAGGCCAGCGAGCACAGGTGGCCCTTGTGCTCCGGGCACGTCAGGTGAGTGCACGCGTTGCGGATCTGCCGGTGGGGCTGGCCGAGTCGCACCATCACCCCGGTCAACTCGTCAGCGATTGTCAGGATGTGCACCACCTCCCGCTGCTCATTCTCCGGTAGTCCCAAGAGGACACCGGCAATCCTGATCCGCCCGTCCTCCGCGATCGTCAGGGGTGGCGTCAGCGCTCGGCCCGCGTCCTCGCCCAGCGCCGAGCCGTAGTTGGACCCGAACAGCATGCTGGACGGATTCGCCGCCACGAGATGGGCGGCTGCGATCGGGCCGGACCTGGCGAACATCATGCCGGCGGTGTTCCACTGCGGTGTTCGCGACATCTTGTGGCCGTTGGCGAAGCGCAGAATCAGCGAGTCGAACGGCAGGAACGACTCGAGCACATCGGCGGGCTTCATCTGGCGTGACCGGATCGGATCCTCGTTCAGTTGCCGCAGCATGGTCGCGAACGCCTCGCCGGGGCGCCCGTAGTGAAGAGCGGCGAAGACCAGCGTGGAGAACAGGCGCAGCCCGTGCTCCGGCCCGAGCAGGCGACACAGGGCGTCGATTGCCCTGAGGTAGACAGGATCTTCGTTGACCCAGGACCGGAGCCGTTCGAGACAGGCGACCGCGCCCTCCGAACTCGCGAGCGGTCGGAGTGGCTCGACGCTGGCGGCGCCCTCGATCAGGTGGCGTGCGGAGAACCCCAGCCCGTCGATCGGATCGGCCCCCGACTCGTCCTCGATGGCCTGTTCCAGTACGGCAAGCTCCCGCCGGAGCCGACCGATGAACTCGTCGGGCCGGCCAGACTGGAGCCAGCGGATGAACTCCGACAGCAGATGGCGGTAGTCCTCGCAGTAGGCGAAGAGGAAGGGAGTCGTCAACGCGTGGAGTTGGTGCACCATCTCGTGCAGCAGTGTCAGATCGTTCGAGTCCGGCTCGCCCGTCCAATCCGTGGTCTCGAGGCTTTGGACCCGAACGATTCCGGTGCTGTAGCTCAGCGAACCGCGCTCGCTGCCGAGGATGTAACGGAAGTGGGCCTCTGGGTCGTAGTCCACCGGCGCGGTCAACCCGCTTCGCGGACGTTCGTGATCATGCCCAGCGGCGCGAGATCCAGTTCCGCTTGGTCGATCTCGGCCGTGATGGTGATCGTGCACGACCCACGCAGGCCCTCGACCAGCACGCGCACCGGCTTGTCGGATTCCCTGCTCCCACGCGACCGCCGGGACCGCAGCCATTTGCCGAAGCTCTTGATCGCCTCGACCACCACCGGAGTCCCGGTGGTGATGATCGCGACAACGATGACGTCGGCCAGCGCCGCGCCGGCAGGTACCCCGGACTCGCGGACCTGCGTGCCGTCGAGCGCGATCAGATCCTTCTCCAGTTCGCGCAGTTCCTCGACAGACGTGGCACCGCATGAGAAGCGCACAGCGGTCATGGCCGACCCCTCCTTTCGAACGGGAACCCTTCAGTTGTCGAGCCCGGCCGCCCGCCCGTTACCCCAGGTCCGTAACGTTATTGACACAACCCGGCTCAGCTCACCGGCTTCGTGAGAAGGGGCCATCGCAGTTCGCGGGATGACGGCGGACAGGACGGCGCGGGCGGGGCGGGACGGAGTTGCCGATCTGCTGGAAGATCTTCGTGCCTGAGCCCTGCCAGGGGTAGTTCGGCGGGAAGGGCTGGAGGACCGCGGCCTCCTCTATCGAGATTCGGGCGTCGTCGGCCGCGTTGGAAATCCAGCGGCCCGCGTTCTTCTCCGCGTAGATCGGCTTGCGGGCGCCAGAGCCTCCGACCTTCTCCCGGTCCGGGCCGCCGGTGGTGCCGGAGGCGATGGGCGGGTAGGGCCGGTGGGTCATTCCCCAGTCGATGACGTCGGCCATGTTCAGCCACGGGAGGAGGTCCTGGTCGCTCTCGTGCTTGCCGACCTCGCGCTTGCCCGGCCGGTGCGTCGGCGCCGGGAGGGCGACGTCGCCGTGGAGCCGGGCGATGAGGAAGGCACGCTTGCGGGTCTGGGGTACGCCGTACTGCTCGGCGGAGAGCTTGCCGGTCGCGACGGTGTAGCCCTCGCGCTGGAAAGATCTCGGCCATGTACTCCCAGACCGACATGACGGTGGGGACCTGCTCGAAGGCGAGCCACTTGTAGGGCCGGTCGTGGTCGAGCGCGGCGAGGACCCAGCGCAGCGGCTCCAGGACCGGGCCGGTCCGCTCGTCGGCGAAGACGGAGAAGTCGACGACCTGGCGGCCCTCCAGCGTCTTCGCGAGCTGATCGACGGTGTCGAGCGCCGCGCGGCCCGCGCCCTTCCCGCCGCGGAGAAGGTCTGGCAGGGCGGGGACGCGATGAAGTCGGCGACGCGGTCGAAGTCGAGCGGGTGGAAGTCGCGGACGTCGCCCTCGACCGTGAGGAGCCGGCCGCTCGGCGCGTCATGCACGCGGCGGCGTCCCATTCGACGCCGAGCGCGGCGAGGCCGAGCTGCTGGGCCGCTACGTCCCATCCTCCGGCGCCGCCGAAGACGTCGGTGGCGTGGGGTTCTTCGCTGTGAAAGTTAGGCATTCCCGGGAGGTCTGCGCGACCTCCCGGGGCTGCTCACTTCGCGCGCTGGCTATGGGCCCGAGCTACCAGCAGAGCCAGGCTCCTCTTCCGCTATCTCGGTGCTCGCCGGCTTGGCGGGCAACTTGTCGTCGCTTGCCTCCGGCGGCCTGCCGAACTCGAACACAAACGGTCCGAACTTGACTCGGATGTAGCCGTTGGCAATTCCCCTGGCCAAGCAGGCGGAAGCGATGGAGAGCGCGGAGAGTACGGCCACTAAAATGATCATGTATACGGAAAGGTCAAACACAGTTGGCCCTTGCTGGCCGGTTACGAACCCGGAGCCCGTTCGCCGGCCGAAAGTAGACCGTGCCAATGAGCGGATCGCGACCTGTTGTCGACGTCCAAAGGTGACCCGGCTCCGGTAGCTCACAGCTAGTCAGGCCACGTTGCTCATAACCCAGACGCAAATCTCGATTCGGCGGCTGTAGGGGGCGGGCGCGGCTTACTGGGGCCGTACGGTCGCAGTGTGCTATAGCAACCGTCCGGATAGCACAGAATGAATGCCACACTGTGTGGCGACGGTGTTCAGTGCTCTGCGGACACTGTGCTGCATATGAAGGGTGCCATGCACATCGGCATGATCGCCAGCAACGGTTGTATCTCGAAACTGGCGATCATGACCATTCGTCAAGCGGTTACGTCGGCGAGGATGACACGGGCCAGGACCGGCGGGATCGCGCTGCCGATCTGCTGGAACGCCTTGGTCCGGACGCCCTGCCACGGGTGGTCCGCGAGGAAGGTCTGGAGGGCGGCGGCCTCCTCGACGGTGACGCGGACCGGCTCCGAGTCGACCCCGCCGTCCTGGGGCCAGCGGAGCCAGCTCCGGGCCTTCTCGGTGACGGTGAAGCTCGGCCGGTCGGTGCCGCGGAGGTCGCGGGCACAGTACTCGGTGCCGTTGATCGTGATGGCCCGGCCGCCCGGGTCGACGAGCCGCGGGAAGCCGACGAGCCCAGCCGGCCAGCCGAGCGCCTCGGCCATCGAGACCCAGGGCCGGGGGCTCGGGTCGCCGTCGGCCTGTATACCGTCATTCACGAGGCGGCAGTGAGCCAACACCTGGAATGAGACGGTGCTGCCGGGGCGTTTTGCCCCGAGGATCGCGGGGGAGCGGATCGGCAGCACGTCCGCAGAGAAACCTGCCACCTTCGCGATCTTCACAAGCTCGGGCTTCTCTTGCCTGCGACCGGCCGCCGGCGTCTCAGTGAGCTGGACTCCTCGACCGAAATTTCATGGAGTCTGCCTGTCGACACATGCAGCGGTGAAACCGCTGCGGGGGAAACCGGTGAACCAGGACACGTCGAAGACGTCGGCCAAGTCGCGTCGATGCCCATGGCCGGTCCCGCTGCCTTGGGCGCCGTCAACGGTCCCGTATCCACAGGAGGGACAAAACCACTGATGCTCTGTTGGTCGTGGCAGGTTGTCGGGTCGGCCTCGATGGCCGAACCAAGCAGGTAACAGATCCCGTGCGGCCACGCCGCCGGTGCCGATGTCAGCTCGGTTAACCTGCGTCTCGGTCGTGGCGTCGACCGGCAGCGGCAGCGGCCGCGGGCACGGAGAACGGGGGAGAGTACGTGACGGCGGACGTGCACCTGCGGGCTCTGGACCGCGCAGAAGTCACTGATGACGATGCGGCTGAGGGGCGGTGGCCTCGACCGCGGACGCAGTGCACCGCTGACCTTGACCACACTGGTGTTCTGCTGCCGCAGCGTCCGCAGTCGCGGCCGCAACCGTGGCTGGCCGCCAGTGGACCGGGCACCCGCGGTGGCGGCTGGGATCCGTGGAAGTTCGACAACCACCGAGCCGGACGCATGCGCACCGAGGACCTGTGTCAGCTGTGCGGAACGCCGCGGACGGACATCGTGTACGTGCTCGCACCGGTCGAGCAGGTCAGCACGATGGCGGAGATGTACGGCGGTGCTGTCTGCTCGCTGCGCTGCGGGCGACTGACTGCGGCGGTGTGTCCGCACTACACCGCTGCCGGCTCACCGATCGCTATCTACGCTGTGCCGCGGCACGAGCGTGTGGATTTGGTCGGCTGCGACCTGGACAACGACGACGAGTACGACATCGCTGGTCTTGACCCCATCTGCGTGGTGACGACCGCCAACACCTCGTGACATGCTCCAGAAGCTGCCGTCGCCCGATGGGTGGGTCCTACGGCTGAAGCTGGCGTCGCGCGTAGGTGAGGCCACCGGGCATCGCGGGCGACGATGACGAGGCTCGGCGTGGGGATCGAACGGCTGTGCACGCCCTTGAGGTGGTCTGCAACATCGTGGCCGGCCTCAGCGACGTAGATGAGCATGACCGACGACGTCACGCCACCGCCCCCGAGTCCGGGCGTTCCCGCTGCGCCGCCGTCCGCCACCACCGCGCGGCGGGACCGCCTGCGGGAGCTCTCACCGAGGGCGATGTGGCTGACTGCTGCGGTGATCGCGGTCCTGACCGCGGCCGTGGTGGTGGTGCTGTGGTGGCCAGCGACTCGCGGGCTTAACGGCGCCGAGTTGGTGACCGCACGGCTGGACGCGCTCAAGATCGGGTTGAGTATCGGGGTGGGCAGCGGTGGTGTGGTCGCGTTGTACCTCGCCTGGCGGCGCCAGGACTCCACCGAACGCACCCTCGCCCACCAGCAGGAAGTCCACACAGCCACGATGGCTCACCAAGTGAGAGTGGCCCTCAGCACCGAACACGACGCCGCCCAGCGGCGGCAGAACGAGCTGTACCTCAAAGCCGTCGAGCAACTCGGCTCCCCCGAGGCCGCAGTCCGCCACGGCGGCCTCTACGCCCTCGAACAGGTCGCGCAAGACGACCCCAATCGGCAGCAAACCGTGGTTAACGTGATCTGCGCCTACCTGCGGAGCCCCTACACTCTACCGTCGGACACCGCCGGATCACGGCCGCTGGGAGTGCGTCGTCCCCTGATGAAATCCACCGACCGCCCCCGCACACCCCCGACCCCGCCTGGCAACAGCGCCCGTGAAGCTCAGCTGCAAGAACGAGAAGTACGTCTCACCGCTCAACGCGTCCTGCACCAGCACCTGCAACCCGGCCCAGACCCCGAGCACCCGCGAGACGATTTCTGGCCCGACATCGACATCGACCTCACCAGCGCCACTCTCATCGACTTCTCCCTCGCCGACTGCACCGTCGCCAAGGCTTCATTCCGAAAAACGACCTTCACCGGCGACGCCCAGTTCGACGGCGCGACCTTCACCACCGACGCCCACTTCGACGGCGCGACCTTCACCACCGACGCCCACTTCGACGGCGCGACCTTCACCGCCGACGCTCGGTTCGACGAGGTAAAGTTCGGTGGCCGAGCCGCGTTTAGCGGTGCGACGTTTGGCGACAACGTTCTGTTCAGTTTGGCGGACTTCGGCGGCTACGCCTGGTTCGATGACGTAAAGTTCGGCGGCTCCGTCCAGTTCGGCAGGGCGAAGTTTGGTGGCGACGCTCGGTTCGCAAGGGCGGTGTTCGGGGGCGGCGCCGTGTTCGAGGGGGTGAAGGTCGCTGGCGACGCCGTGTTCGCCGAGGCAAAGATTGGTGACGATGCCAGGTTCGGCAGGGCAGTATTCGGCGGCCACGCCGTGTTCGGCGGGGCGGAGATCGGTGGCGGCGCAGATTTCCGCGGGGCGGTGTTCGATCGCGACGCCAGGTTCGGCGAAGCCGTGTTCGGCGCCGACGCCGTGTTCGACGGGGTGAAGTTCGGTAGCCGCGCGGGGTTCGGCGGGGCGGTGTTCGGCGGCGACGCCGGGTTCGGCAGGGCAGAATTCGGTCGCGACGCCGGGTTCGATGAGGCGGAGTTTGGTGGCGACGTCGGGTTCGGCAGGGCGGTTTTCGGCGGCGGCGCTGGGTTCGACGGCGCGAAGTTTGTCGGCGACGTCCGGTTCGAAGGGGTGAAGTTCGCTCGCGACGCCCGGTTCGGCAGGGCGAAGTTCGATTGCCGCGCCGGGTTCGGCAGGGCGGAGTTTGTCGGCGACGCCTGGTTCGGCACGGCGGCGTTCGGCGACGACGCCTGGTTCGGCGCGGCGGTATTCGGTGGCGGCGCTGGGTTCGGTGGGGCCGTGTTCGCTGGTAGCGCAGCGTTCCTCGACGCGAGGTTCGGTGGCGACGCCGGGTTCGGCGGGGCGGTGTTCCGCCGCGACGCCGGGTTCGGCAGGGCGGTGTTCGGTGGCTACACCGGGTTCGGCGGGGCGCAGTTCGGCGGCGTGGCCTGTTTCGACGATGCGGTATATGACGACGGGCGCGTATTCGACCCGGCTGAGCATGGCGTACCCCGTCGCGCTGATGAGCCCGATCACGAGGGAGACCCAAACCCGGCGCAGCAGCGCCAAACCCCTCCTTCGTAGACTTTCAATAGCCGGGGCCTACCACCATTTCGGCCAGAGGGGTTCGATCCGCAGTCCAGCGGCTTCCTGATGCGAGCACGGGCTCGCCGGCGCGCGCGGCGCTCCGACACGAGTCCAGAACGCTGCCGCATCGGGCTCGTCCGGTCGGTTGGCGCTCCAGCTGAACCCGCCACCACGAGCCGCTGCCGCGCGTGCCAGCACCCGTCCCACACCACGGCGCCGGACACGAGGTCGACGTGCAGACTGAGCAGCACCCCTCGACCGGGTACAGCGACAGCCTGACCTGGTCGTAGATCGTGGCGCCCCGGCACAGCTGACTCTGGCTGGTCCCAGCTGGACGGCGGGCGGGACGACGACGAACTGCAGTCGTGGATGGTTATCCCGCAGGGAGCACCGTGAGTCCTTTGCTGCGGAAAGCAGCTGACCGGCTTCGAACGGCAGGTGGATCTTCCGTCGAGTCGGCCCGCCAGCCTTCCGCCTGGGAACGGTGCCCTGCAGGTTAGGCACCTCAGCCGGGCGTTCTCTTCGGTTCCGGGCTGTCCCCGGGATCGACGCCGATCGGCGTGTCAGCTACGTGGACTTCAAAGCGGCCTGGGTCATAACCGCCTGCCTCCCAGGCCATGTCGCTCGTAGCGACATGCCACTCCTTGCCGGTCGCACGTTCCCGCACCAGCCAACTCAGCTCGTCCACCTCCTCGGCCAGCTGCCCAAGCCGCTCTGCCCGGCTTGGCCTCCGGATAGTAGAACACGTGTTCGCAACGCCCTCCGTGGATTCGGTCTGTGGTCGTTGTGCACGCCGAGCGCCGGGATCTGCGTCAGTGCTCGCCACGGAGGGGCAATTCCCGGTTCTGTAGGTCGTACCCACGCATCTGGTCGGAGTGGGTTCCGGCCGGACGGGCGCCGGAACTTGCGAGCCGTGCCTCGGCCCCGACTTGATCGCCGTGTGCGCCCTGGCCGGGCCGAACACGGACAGTGTGGGGAACGGAATGCGTCGCGTCGCGGTGACGCTCGTGACGGGCAATACAGTAGAGCCGTCACACCCCGCCCCGTCGCAGGAGTCGCCGTGCCAGGACGCGCCAGTACCGGTCTCACCGATCTTGATGGCGTCGGGCTCGTCCAACGGGTCGTTTCCCGGAGCCTCGGCTGGATCTTCCGCGAGCAGAGAACTCTCGATCAAGGAATTGACGGGCACGTCGAGGTCGCTGTCAACGGGCACGGGACCGGTCGCCTGATCGCCGTACAGATCAAGTCTGGCCCCTCCTACTTCCGCCGGCCCGTCGAAGGGGGGTGGTCTTTCTACTACTCGGCGCGCGAACGCCAGGTATGGCATGGGCACGTACTGCCGGTCATGGTCTTGCTGGTCGACGTGGATCGCGACATTGTCTACTGGCAGCGGATCCACCCTGAGACGGAACGCCAGACCCCGAAGCGTTACGCGGTCAAAGTCCCCGCGAACCAGACACTCGACACAGCGGCGGAAGCCTGGAGCTTGGCCGCCAGCGGCACAGAGCAGCGCGCCGCCGAGCGATACGACGACAACCTCGACCGATTGCCGCCCCCAGTCCGCCGACTGATCGAGCAGGACGGCGCAGTGAGCACCCAGGCGACGCTGGTCGCCCTCCACCTGGCGGAAGGTCGAACCAACCCGGTCGGCATCGCGCAGTTGCTCCTCACCGCGAAACCCCAGTGGATGCAGGCCGCGACGGAGTGGCCGTGGCGAGCACTGGCGTCCTTCTGCGGACATCACGAAGCCATGCAGGAAAGCGCGGACGCCTGGGAGGTCGCGGCCGCCCAGAGCAGTGACGAACGTGGAAGCCGCCTGGCCGTCGCTGCTCTCCACCTCACCAGCGTGGACCGAGATAGGGCAGCAGACCTGGTGGCCGAGGCGCGACGGCACGGCGGCGCCGACGTTGTCGTGGCGATCGTCGAGGCGATGCTGGAGGTTCCCGAGGGCGATCCCTCCCCATGGCGGATTGACGGGGTAACGGCCGCGGCAGGCAGTGGCGTGAATACCGACCTGACAGTGCAGAGATTCCTCACAGAAAACGCATTGCGAGCGAACGACCTGACTCGAGCAGCCCGCCACGCCGAGCGAGCTCTCGCCCTCCAGTCGGATGACACGACCGCGATGGCCCGCGTCGCGTCAATCTGTCTACGCCGTTCCAACACCAACGACGCTCAAGCCAGCGATCTTGGGCGAGCTTCTGAATTGCTGGAGGCGGCGGTCACACAGCGCCGGCGGTGGGCGGGCCCGACACTCACCCTGTTGGCCGACCTGGCGCGAGTGCTGATTCTGCGAGGTGAACACAGCGCAGTGCTGCGAAGGTTGCTTCCAGAACCCCTGGGAACGGCCACTCCCGACGAAGCCAACGATCCAGCCCTCCGGCGATTCGCGCTGACCGCGGCACACTTCGACGGTGATCCTGAGGTCGTCGCATCGATCGCTGCCCGGATGACCAGCAGCCTTGAGGACCAAGTTGCCCAAGTGCGCCTCGGCCTGGTGGACCTGACCACACACGAGGCCGAGGCCCTCTGGGCAGAAGAGCTCGAGCGCGCCGAGGCTGAGCACGATGACGAAGCGATCGTGTTCGCTGTGTACCGGCTGGCTGTACTCGGTGTGGACCGGTCCGACCGTATTCGCTCACTCGTCCGCGACGGCGTACTCCCGCCAGGTGCCGACCGGCTGCCCCGGGCACTGTCCACCTACCACCGCCGTCCAGAGGAGGGGCTTCCCCTACTGCGTGTCCTGGCGGCCGAGGATGTCGTCGCGGCCGAATTTTTCGTCGAGGCATTGGAATCGGCAGGACACGTCGACGAGGTGATCGAGGCATGCACGTTGGCGGCTGACCGCTTTCACGCGCCTCAATTCCTCACCTGGCGCGCGGTGCTGCTCTTCCGACAGGCGCCGGACGCGCGAGCTAACGAAGCGTTGCGAGAGGCCCTCCACCGCGACGAACGGCCATCCGCCCGACTTGACCTTGCCCGCCGACTAGCAGACATCGCGAGTAGAGCCAAGCAGTGGGCCAAGGTCGAGTCGATCATGGCGGAAGCCATCACTTACCGGACGCCGCCACCAGATGACATCGTGTGGGGTCTCGTCCAGGCTCAACTGGCCAATGCGGGGGAGGTTCGCGCCGCCGTGACGATCGGTCGACATCACCCCCAGATTCGGTCGGAACATGAAGGGCGAATGTGGGCACATACGATGTCCCACACACTGTGGGACGACCAGATCGCCGAGGAGGCCCTCGACGTGGCCGCCCGGTTTTCTGACGTCCCGGAGGTGGCGATCGGTTTGCTCACGCACCTCATCGTGGCAACCCGCGGTTCCGCGCCGGAAGTTCCGGCCGAACCCGACGACGACGCCGACGGTGTTGACGACCCGATCCCAGACCTGCCGGACGAACGCCCGGTCGTGCGCGGCGAGCTGCATCGGCGGGCCTTCGAGCTCATCGAGTCCTTGCAGGACATCCACGGCGCCGCCACCGGTGTACAGATCCTGCAAGGGACCTCGCCGGAAGACTCGGCGGCTCAACTCGCGGAGTTCATCCGCGGACAAGGCCGTCCCGACCTCGTCGCGGTGGCCGACGACGTCGCCCGCGGACTGGCCCCGGCGGGGATGGTGGCGGTTGTTGCTGGGCGGAGCTATACCTCGGCTCTGGTGCAGCGGGCCGCGGGCATGCTTGTTGCGGTCGCGGCAGACGACGAGGAACACCAGAGCGAGCTTGAGGTAGCGATTGCCGCAATGGGGCGCCCGGTCATCGTGGACCTCTCCACGTTGCTGGTGCTGTCCCAGCTGAGCAGTGCCGACGCCATGTCCGGACAGGTTTCCGAGTTGGTTCTCGCCCGCCCCGCCCGCCACGACGTGCAGCGCGCGACGCTCGAGGTGCAGAGCATGGGCGGAAGCCCCGGCGTACTTGGTTCAAACCCGGTCACCGGCGGACTCGTCTTCCATCAGCGCACCGAAGAACACCACCACTTCGTCCAGGAACGGACCGCAGCGATCGAAGCCCTCACCAAACGCTGTTCGGTGCGAGACGTGGATCCTTCCACGTGGCCCCCGGACACCTCCGACAACGTTCGCGCCACTCCCTGGCTCGCGGCTGTCACGCTGGCGGCACAGGAGAACCTGCCGTTGTGGTGTGATGATCTGGTTGTGCGCAGGTACGCCCGAGGTTCCGGCGTGGAGACCTTCTCCACGATGGCGATGACCGACGCCCTGCGCGACCGCCGACTCGAGTCGGCGGGGACAGCGGAAGAGATCGATGAGGTCATCGAAGCCGCCGCGAAAACGATCAGCGAACTGCTCGCCGAGTACGTGGTCGATGTGCCCGCCACGACGGAGCAACTCATCGACCAAGCTCGCGCCGACAACTGGACCCCGGCTGCGGCCGCCCTCGCCATCTCCCGTCCTGCCTGGTGGACGGGGCAGCCCGATCCTGTCGGCCAACTCGTGGGGCTGCTCTACCCCGCAATCCGTGGCGGTGACCCGGACCAGCTGCCGGGTTGGCAACAGGCAGCGATGCTGGGAGCAGTAAGACCAGTGGCTCTCCCCACCGAGCAGTGCCAGGTTTTGGCGAATCTGGCACTGCTCGGCTGGGAGCCAGAGCCGGCGTTTGCCGATCTCGCTGACGGCTGTCGGACCGCCCGCCGCATTGCCGCCACCCTGAATGGTGTCGGTGATCCCGTTCAAGCGTTGCCGGCCGCGCGGGTCGTACTCGGCAACGAGGGATTCATCCAGTCGGAACAGCTCGTGGAGGATCTGCGTGCCGAACTGGGCGAGTGGGACGCGGGCTGAACCCGCGGCACAGTACGCGAGCACGCCTCCAGTTGGCGCTACGTGGAAACGATTCGCCGGCGAGCCACTCTGACCCCGGTTCGCGGCCGAACTCACCGCGCCAGCCAAGTTCGCCCCGTTCACCATCCCGGCGCAAGGACCCGAAATTCACCAGCCGGAGACCTCGATCAGTCCCACAGCTCATCATGACCGCAAGCTGCGGTTCTTACGACGACGCAACCGCGCTCAGCCCAAGACCTCGAACGGGCCAAGTGCAGGTCGGGTCTCGTTGCGGACCTCCGGGAGACCTCACGAGGCCCGGCACCGAACCAGTACAAGCCCTCGGCTGCGCCCATGACCTCGAATGGGCATTGGCCTACCGGGACTCATGAGGGTCTTGTTCTGGCTCAACTCGGTCACTCGCCAGGCGATAGCGTCTCCTGTCCGGCGCCGACTCCGAAGGAGGAGCTGGTCCTGGCGCACCTACCAGCTCGTGGCCCGGACCCGAGGGGCCTCAGCGAGCCTGGCTAGGGTCGCACCATGGGAACCGACTGGGAGGGCATCCTCGGCGCGGACGATCTCGCCGAGGCATGGGACCTGGCCGTCGCGGATGTCATCTACCAGGACCATCCGAGAACCGCCCCGGGACAGCCTGCCGACGACCCGGGGGACGGAGAACCGTTCATCCCGATCGACGAGGCTGATTCGAGTCGCACGAGCACGGACTTCTGAGGGCTGCCGAGCGATGAGCCCTGCGGCCGGGCATCACGGTCGGACTCTGAGAACCATGTGGTTCCACGCTGATACAGCCCACCGCCGGCCTTTGGTGCGGACGCTCGATCTGATAGCCACTCCATAACTTCCGGGACGTGACAACCCGCTGAGTGGGCCGTGCTGAAATCACACAGTACTCGCGGTTTAGGTGTTGCGATCGCACTGCGGTTGGATAGTCTGGGGGCAACGTGGTGTCCGGATGACACCGGCCAATCCAGGCAGATGCCAGACCGCGGTAGCCCGTTCATGGGTTCGCGGGACGAGGGACGGACTCGGACGGGGCTCGCCGCGCGGAGCGCGGGTTGGAACGAGACAGCTCTTCGACACAGGGGAGTGGTCTCCGATGCCAGCCCACCGACCCGTACGTTCGCCACAGGGTGAATCCTCGAGTGCGTCTGCCGCCGCCGAGTCACCTGTTCCTGAGGATCTCCTGACCGTCGACGAGGTGTGCGCCGCACTGCGCGTTACCCGTTCGACGTTCAACGACTGGCGTGCGAAGCGGTGCGCGCCGCCCTGCGTGCAGCTGCCCAACCGGCAGTTGCGGTTCCGGCGATCCGCGCTGGAGCGGTGGCTGGCGGCGCGCGAGGAGGCCTCCGCGTGACGAACACGACCTTCGATGTCCGGATCTGGGACGTGCGGGTCAAGACCGGCCGTCCGCGCAAGGACGGGAAGCCGGGAAAGAAGTCCTTTGTCGTGCGCTGGGTCGTGGCCGGGCAGGAGTTCCCGAAGACCTACGCGACGTCGAAGCAGGCTGAGAGCTTCCGATCGAAACTGGTCGTGGCGCAAAGTAGCGGCGAGGCGTTCCGGGTTATCGACGGGCTTCCGGTGTCGATGGCCCGCGCCGAGAACGACAAGCCGTGGTTCACCTTTCGCGCAGGCGTATGTGGACATGAAGTGGCGCCGCGCCGCCGCGAAGTCCCGGTCCGGCAACGCCGACGCACTGGCGACGGCGACGCTGGCATTGCTGGCCAGCCGCCGTGGCAAGCCGGCCGACGCCGTACTGCGCCGGGCCATGACAGGCTGGGCGTTCAACACCCTCCGGCGCGAGACTGAGAAGCCGCCGGCGGTCGAGGCTGCGTTGGCCTGGTTGAGCAAGAACACGGTCAAGGTGTCCCGGCTCGAGGACCTCGCGGTGCTGGGGGGCGTGCTGGATCAGCTGGCGCTAAAGATGGACGGTACCGAGGCAGCAGCGAAGACCGTCTACCGCAAGCGGGCGGTGGTGTTCAACGCTCTGGAATATGCAGTGGAGGAGAAGCTGCTGCTGAAGAACCGGTTACCGGAGGTGAAGTGGACGGCGCCGAAGCGGGTCCGGGCGATCGACACGCGCGTGGTGGTCAACACCAGCCAGGGGCCGCGGTTGCTGGCCGCGGTGGCTGCCCAGAAGGTGATGCGGGTTCCGCGGGGCTCGGGCGTGCCGGTGATTGTGGAACGCCGCTCGTCGGGGCCGCGGCTGGTGGCGTGCTTCGGTGCGATGTACTACTCGGCGCTGCGGCCCGAGGAAGCGGTGATGCTGCGCGACGTCGATCTGAAGCTGCCGCGGAAAGGGCTGGGGCGAGCTGCTGGTGTCGGAGACGGCGCCCATCGCCGGTGCGGCCTGGACCGACAGCGGGCAGCGGCGGGACCGCCGCCAGCTCAAGCAGCGCGCGAAGGGGGAGGTGCGGCCGGTGCCGTGCCCGCCACCCCTGACCGCCCTGTTGCAACAGCACCTCGAGCAGTACGGCGTCGTCGACGATGGCCGGCTGTTCCGGAGCATGGACGGCGGCGACGTCGCCGAGTCGACCCTCGCCCGGGTGTGGGACAAGGCTCGCAAGGCAGCCCTGACGCCGGAGGAATACCGGTCGCCGCTCGCTCGCCGGCCCTACGATTTGCGGCACGCGTGCGTCTCGACGTGGCTCGCCGGTGGCGTGATCTCAGCACAGGTGGCGATGTGGGCGGGACATTCGGTGGCGGTGCTGCACGAGGTGTATGCAAAGGTGCTGGCCGGGCTTGAAGAAGAGTCGCTGGGCAAGATCGCTCGCATCCTGGGCTTGTCTGAAGACGATGAGGACGACCTCGACCGCGAGTAGCCGCGAACACATGGTTCCCGTTCTGATGAGCCGGAGGGGCCGATTGGTGGTAATTGCTGTTTCCGGTCTGGCCGTCATCGATCCGCCAGACGGGGGCAGCCCGCCGCGCGGCCGCATCCTTCGCGTCAGTTGCGGTTAGTTCAGAGGAGATTGCGGATGGCGCTTCGCAATGCTGGGGCCAGCGAGCGTAGCGAGAAGTCGTTGATCGTCCAAGCAAGCGCTTCGGTATCCGTGTCGTGCAGACCGTCGATGGCCGCCTGGATGGCGTTTTGCCCACGCAGCGACTGCAGGAGTCCGGTCACGACATCTTTTACGTGCCAACGATTGTGGTTGTGACCGAGTTGGACGAGGGATGCGATGGCGTACTGGAGGATTTCACTGTCACGCGTCGCGGCGATCATCCTGCGCGCGAAGTCAGCCAAGATATCGCAATAGCCGAAGTCGAAGGTCTGGCTACTTCCGACGCGAGCGCTGTGAGCGCGGAAAACGTCACGTAGGTCCATGGGGCGGCTAGTCCACAGCGTCACGATCGAGCTGTAGTCAAGTGCGGGCAGAGTGTCGGTGAGAGCCTCGCCTTCCTCGCTGTCTTCCGGGTCCAGCGTGAGTGCCCAGTCGAGGAACTCGTCGAGGTCCTCGGCGGACGTGTTGTCGAATCGCAACCTCTGCAAGTGGCGTTCCGCGGTCTCCTCAAGAGGCTCCCACCTGGCGTTGCTTTGCGACGTGACAGCGCGTTCAAGATCAGTCAGGAACTCATTCACGTCCCGGTGTCGCTCCTCTGGCCGCTCAGCGGTGGCCCGCAAGATCACTCGCCGGAGATCGCCAGCAGGAACACTGACCCCTCGTCCGCCGGTGTAAAGCTCTTGCAGAATTCGGCCGAGGCTGAAAATGTCGGCCTGCTCGGTGACATCGCGGGCGCCACCAGCCCACTGCTCCGGAGCTGTATACCAGGGTGTTCCGAACCCGTCGAAGGTCGCGGTGAGGGTGGTGGTCTCGCGTGCGACCTCGACGGCGAGGCCGAAGTCGGCGAGAACCCATCGATCGGGCTCGAAGCGCAGGATGTTGCCGGGTTTGAGGTCGCGGTGCAGGACACCTTGCTGGTGAATGTGCTCGAGCCCGGCGCAGATCTGTTTCATCAGATCCAGCAGACGACTGCGGTTGTCCAGGCCTTCGAACTCTTCGGCGTATTGCACCAGACTGCCGCGGGCCAGCGGCATCACGTAGAAGTACTCGCCGTCCTCGGTGTCGCCGCTGCCCAAGATCGTCATGACGTTCTGGTGTTCTATACCCGAAAGCAAACGCAGTTCGCGTTCCATGCGGCGGAGCGTCTTGTCGTCCAGTTCGCGAAGGATCTTAACCGCGACCGGTTGTGGTACGGAGTCGGTCTGCTTGCGGTCGATCGCGCGGAACACGTCGGCGTAACCTCCGCCATCGATCTTCTCTTCCAGGAGGAAGCGGCCGCCCAGTAACCTTGCGCGGCTCTCGCCCGTCGGCCGGCCAGGGGCTTGTCGGGAGCCGGAAGCATTCCAGGCGCTCACGGCACCCAGGTCCCAGACCGCGCGCCCTGAGACATTTCCTATCGGCTCGGGGAAGTCGGCCCGCACCCGCAACTTCGCCACCCGCTGCCGGCTCACCCCCAACAGTTCGGCCACCTCGTTGACCCCGCCCAGCCTCAGCTCGCTCGTCACGCCCACCACCACTAAAAGAGTTGTCCTTGCGTCAACCGAAACTATAGGTGACGTCGCGACAACCTTTTTCGCCGGGGTGTGGATCGGCGGCCTCAAGTTTCCCGACTGGGACGTGCCCGCGACCGGCGCAACGGCGTGCCGCCGTAGTCCTTGCCTGAAGCAAGGGGTTGCCTATGCGCGTCTGGATTTCAGGAGAGGCAGGTTGACCATGGCTTGTCGGGAGGGTGTGAGCCGGGCGCCGGCCTACCTTCGCCGCCGACGACTTTGAGGGCCAGGGTCACCCCTGCGTCGGACCGAACGCCGCCGCTTGCGACGTCGTCTCCGGCTCCTTGGCGCCCGGAGCGGCCGGGCAACCCGGGCGAGCCGGCGGCAGTCGTCGGCTGGCTCGTCGGAGCCTGGATCCGGCCAAAATGTAGACCGCGAATAGACCGCGACTGGCCGCCAGTCACCGGTTTCAGCCGTACACAACCGGACATCCCGGACTGGATCGTCGCTCCAAACTAGCTCGCTCTGGACCCTGTTTTCCCAGGTCAGAGGTGGTGCCCCCGGAGAGATTCGAACTCTCACTACACGGGTTTTGAATCCGTTGCCTCAGCCAGTTCGGAGTCAAGGACGCGGCCGAGCGGGTGAGGCGGAAGCGGATATCGGAAAGACGCGGGGAAGACGTGCATGCAGTGTGACTCTGAGCTACGATGGGCTGCATGATCTCGCCAAATACGGGAGATATCCCACGTGTGGGGGGTCAAGTCCCTCGGACACAGTATTACCCCACGGATCGCGAAACGCGATCTTGAAGCCGGGGGCGATCATAGTTTAGCTTGAATCGATCTCCTTGAGCCGCCATCCGGCGCCGTCGTAGACAATGATCTTTCCTGAGTCGCGCAGCGCCGACGCCACACGTCTGCGTCCTGGTCGGTCAAGCGTCGGCGTGGCGTGGCAGTCGTTGCCTTCATCTTCGAGGCGGATGCTGATCTGGTCGACGAGATGGTCCTCGCGGATGTGGAGCGTCTTCGGCCGCGGCTGGCCCGCGCGTTGGTGCTGGTGTGGCCGTGGCGGCAGCGGTAGGTCGGGCGTCCATGGTTCCAGTGCGAGTCCAGCCGTCTGTCGCAGACACCGCAGTGGATCAAGCCTGCGAGAGCGAACCGATGAGTTTGACTTCCGCTGGTTGGTCGGGCCGCTCGGATCTGCTGTGCGGAAATGAAGTCCTGTTCGGTGACGAGTGCCGGATGCACAGCCTTCGCCGAGACCGCCGGCATTGACGCTGGGCCGCTGGTTTCGGTGGCGCGGCGATTCCAGATCTGCCGTCCGGTGTAGCGCGGGTTCGCCAGGATGACGGCGACAGTGCGGAGCGTCCAGGCGCCTCGGGTTCGATGGCGATTGCGGT
This sequence comes from Amycolatopsis sp. Hca4, assembly GCF_013364075.1. Taxonomy (GTDB): domain Bacteria; phylum Actinomycetota; class Actinomycetes; order Mycobacteriales; family Pseudonocardiaceae; genus Amycolatopsis. The sequence goes on along the minus strand of NZ_CP054925.1, from coordinate 2,364,662 downwards.
CCGGGTCGGCGCTGGACGGGCACGGTACGCCGCGTTCGTTGAGGTGCCGGGCGATGCTCGCAACACTGTGCCCGGCCAGACGTTGCCGGAACATCCACGCCACATGCGGCGCAGCTCGCGGGTCGGGAGCCAGGCGTTGCAGCCGTCGGCCCCAGCGGGCGTCAGCGGGGTTGGGGTGGGGTCCGGCGTCGACGAGTTGATAGCCGTAGGGCGGCCGTCCGCCGAGGTAGCGGCCTTGCTGGGAGGCCTGATTGTGCATCGCCGCCAGCACTCGGTGCCGGGCACGGAGCACTTCGCGCTGTGACTGAGTGGCCAGCAGTGCCAGCAGTGTGCGGTGATCGCGATTGGCGAGATCGACGGGACCGCTTGTTTCGGGCAGCCACAGCTGGATGCCGTGCCGGGTGCACCAGGTGTACAGGGTGGCGAACTGGGAGCCGGTGAAAGCGCGCTCGTATTCGCCAACGACGATCGCATCGATCGCGGATTCTGGGCTCGAGGCCGCGGCCATGAGCCGGGCAGCTTGGGGTCGTTGCCGCCACGGAAGGCGGCGTGAGGTGCCGGCGTCGAAGTAGGCGGCGACGACCTGGCCGTGGCCTGCGACCAGTTCATCGGCCATGCCGCGTTGCCAGCCCTGTGACGACACACGATCTTGGTGTCGAGTGGTCGACGTGCGGCCGTAGAAGGCGAACCGTAGGCCGTTGACCTGAACGTCTGTGGATGCAGCCCCGATCTGGTTCTTTCTGCTCACCCACTGCGCGAGCAAGTCCGCAGGGGCGTCTGCTGGAGGGAGCTGAGCCAGGTGTGGTTGATGCGGATGCACGCTGGATCGATGACGAGGCTGACGTCTTATGACGGCGTGGTCGAGTTCGTTCGCCCGTTCGGCGCAGTGGATCGGGTGCCCGTCGACTGTATAACGATCTATACAACGAGGCTTATGTGATCGGCGCGTGAATGACCCAGCTTGATGTTGGTTAAAGGTGGCCCCCGCTGTGATCTCGACTACTGCATCGAGGTTATGCTCCGCAAGTCGGCGCCCTGCTCGGTGCGACTGCGCCCAGGCAGCCCGCTCGGCTGGCAAGTTCACTCCGCTCCAGGATGCCTGGTGGGCTGCGGCCGCAAGGTTGCCCTGATGGTGACCGAGATCAGCTCGCTGGGTACCTTTCGCGCGGGTGTGCGGCGTTTGCAGCATTGCCCGATTGAAGCGAGCACCTCCCGCGACCACCTCGAGCACCTGCGTGAACGGCGTCATTACACGAGCCGTTGCGGGATCTCGGAAACGATCCGGCAAACTCGTTCCCGCAACGACTGACAGCCCTGCGCGGCGCTGGGTACGTGGCGCGCGAGTGGCTGGACCCGACGCGGCTCGCGCCGCCGAGATCGAGCACGAACGCGGGGAGGAGTACGCCGATGTGAGCCGGGCGGGTGCAGAAGTGGCGCTGGCGCGGCTAGAGCCTGTTTGATGTGCTGACCAGCGGAGCTTCTGGCTGGTGCTGTGGGTGCGGCGTGTCCTGGAACAAGTAGACGAGGTCTCCGGTAGACCGATCAACGACCAAGCTGATCGAGAACACCGGAGACCTCGTGCCCAGCCTAGCTGCGGCGGGGCGAGCCGATCTGACCGACGCGCAGTGGGCGATCCTGGAACCGCTGCTGCCCGTCGGGAAGAAGCCCGGCCGCCCGCCACTGTGGAGTAAACGCCAGCTCCTGGACGGCATCCGCTGGCGGGTTCGTGTCGGTTCGCCGTGGCGTGACGTCCCGCCTGTGTATGGCTGCTGGCAAACCGTCTATGGCTTGTTTCGGCGCTGGCAGCGCGCCGGGGTGTGGGCGGTGATCCTGGCAGCGTTGCAGACCCGGGCCGACGCCGCGGTGCGGGTGACGGCCTGCAGAGTCGCTTCCACGTCCGGCTCAGCCTGGAGGGTGCGGGCGACGTCGCTGAGCATCGCCGCCAAGCTCTCGTCGGCGCCGTGGCCGGATCGTGTCGTCTCCATCGATGTCGGATACCCTTCGTCCAGCCCGGCAACCATGAGCCGTGGATCCGGAGGTTCCGGTCGGTACGGGTTACCGATCTCGCCGGACGGGTACACCGGAGCAACGAGCGGTCACTCCTTGCCTGGCGACCGCCGCAGAAAGGTCGTGCCCGTGCCTGCGCGACCTGCCGGTCAGCGCCCTGTATTCGGTCAGAGCGTGGGCCCGTTCTTGTCTGGATGGCCTCGGCAGGACCCATCTCGACGACGTGCTGATGGTGGTCACCGAGCTGGTCACCAACGCCTGCGAACACGCCGGCGGCCCGGTGCACCTGCGGCTGCGACGCAGCGACCACCCGTGCCTGGTGTCCTTCGAAGTCGGCGACGTCGCCGCCACCACCGCGCAGCCCGCAGCCGGTCATTCCCAGCCGTCTGACCTGCGCGGCCGCGGGCTCGTCCTGGTCGACGCGCTCAGCAGTGACTGGGGAGTCCGCTACCCACCGTCCTCGACCGGAAAGACCGTCTGGACCAACTTGTCCTGCAAGGGCCGGGACCGTATCCCTTGCCAGGCCGACACGGCGTCCGGCTACACCGTGTAGCCGGACGTGTCTAACACCAGGCGAGACGGATTTGCACGGCGCGAACTCGGAACAGAGCGCGGTCCCACGACCCTACGATCACGGATAGCGGCCGTTGCCGGCGTGGTCGCCTGTCAAGGTGCCGGAGGTGTTGTCATCTCGCGGGCAGGTCGATTTCCGCGTGCCGCTCGGTAAGGGTGGCCGCCAAGTCGGCAAGTTTGACGTTGAGATCCTGGGAAGTGCGCCGGAGCACGTCGAACGCTTCGTCGGCAGAGACGCCGTGGCGGGCCATGATGATGCACTACACAACCCCACCAAACGCGACACGAGTGACGACATCCCGTAGCAAAATGTTCCTGAGATGTCAATCAGGCCTGTCGGTAGACGGAGAAAAAGGGCAACCGGCCACATCGAACGCCTCGGTTTCCACTCTGGCCTGTTGTGCATCTCCTCCGGGAAATCATCTTATGGGGATCTCGAACGAGTTCCCGGGTCACGCAAGCCGAGAGGTTGATGACTGTGGACAGCGCGACGACAACCCCTTCACCGACTCGATCGCTGTCACCAGCCCCATCCGCATCGACGGAGGGGCCGGGCTCGGAGCGGATCACCCTTGACTGGCGACTGGGAAACGTCCCTGTCACCGGCGAGTGGATTCCGGCCGAGTCCTACCGCGACATTGTGGAATGGATGCCGCTGGTCTGTGTCGACACCCTCGTCGTCCGGGGCGGCTTTGCCCTGCTGACCCGGCGTCGCCAGGAGCCGCAGGCCGGTTCGCTGTGGCTGCAGGGCGGACGACTGCGGAAGGGCGAGACCCTGGAGAGCGGGGCGCTGCGGACGGCGGAGCAGGAATGCGGTCTGCGGTTGACGTTGTCCGTACCGCTGGGCACCTTTTCCACCGTGTTCGACGCTTCCGCCCACGGTGGCGCGACGACGCACACGGTCAACACGACCTTCCTCGCCCACGCACGGGCAGGCGACGACCCCAGGATCGATGCCGCGCACGACGACTTCACGTGGTGGTCTCTCCGGCAGGCCACCGGGAACGCCTATCTCGACCAGGTTTTCAAGCTCGCCCGTACTCACCTCAAGATCGGGGAAAGCTGATGCGACAGGCCTTTTGGGACGACAAGAGGGTTTTGGTCACCGGTGGTTGTTCCTTCATCGGCTCCCACCTGGTGGAGCACCTGATCGACGCCGGCGCGACGGTACGGGTCGTGGACGACCTCAGCTCGGGCAAGCTGTCCAATCTGGACGACGCGCCCGCGGGCTGGGAGTTCGTTCACGCGGATCTGCGTGATCCGCAGGTCGCGGCCGCGGCGATGGACGGTATCGAGGTCGTCTTCCACCTCGCCGCGGTCCACGGTGGGCGTGGCTTCATCGACCTGCATCAAACTGCCTGCTCCACCAACTTCGTGCTGGACGGAGTCGTCTCGCAGGCCGCGATGGTGGCCGGCGTGGACAACTTCGTCTACGCGTCATCCGGCTGTGTCTATCCGGTCGAGCTTCAGGGCGACGTCACCGCGGAGGTGCGGCTCACCGAGCCGCAGGTCGGCCCGCCGTACGAAGCCGACGGTTTGTACGGCTGGGCCAAGCTCATGATGGAACTGCGGCTCGCGGCGATGCACGCCGAAGCCGGGTTCCCCTCCGTTTCCTGCCGGCTGTTCACGGTCTACGGGGAACGCTGTCCGGAAAGCCACGCCCTGACCGCGATGGTCGGCCGTGCCTTCCTGCGGCAGGCGCCGTTCGAAATCTGGGGCGACGGCACGCAGATGCGAAACTGGACCTACGTCACCGACATCGTCCGCGGACTGGTGCTGGCCGCCGAGCACGTCCGTGACGGCAGCGCGATCAACCTCGGCACCGAGGAGGGCATCCAGGTCCGCGAGGCGGCACAGCTCATCCTCGACATCACCGGCCTCGACTCGCCGATCAAACCACTTCCCGACATGCCCACCGGGCCGTACAACCGGGTCGCATCCGCCGCCGTGGCGCGGGAGAGGCTCGGCTGGGTGCCGGAGATGCCGTTCCACACCGGGTTGAAGCGACTCGCGAACTGGTACTTCGAGACGCGGTCCAAGGATTCGATGTCCTCGTCGGACTTCGCCGACAAGCTGATCACGAGGTGATCCACAGAACCCGGCTGGAGGCGCAGGCCATGGCTGTTCCCCGGACCACCTCGGCAGGCCGACGGCAGACCCCGTGGGAGAACTGGAGCGGGACGGTCCGAGGTGTCCCCGAGCGGCTCGAGATCGTCGACGGCGAGGATGAGATCTGCGAGATCGTGCGCGACCGTCGAAACCGAGCCCGGGGGATCGGTGTCGCCGGAGCCGGGCATTCCTACGCCGGTCTGGTCTCGCCTGCCGGTCGTACCCTGCTCGATCTGAGGCGCCACACGGGAATCGTCTCCATCGACCGGGCACGGATGACGGTCACCGTGAAAGCCGGGACCTCGCTGCGGGCGCTGAACCGGCACCTGGCGGCCGAAGGGCTCGCGCTGCCGAACCAGTGCGCGATCGACGAACAGACCGTCGCGGGCGCGGTCGCCACCGCGACCCACGGCAGCGGCCCCGCGATGGGGACCCTCTCCAGCCACCTCCGGTCCGTCCGGCTGGTGACGGCGGACGGCACCGTCCGCACCGCAACGGACGACGAACCCGAGTTCGACGCCGTTCGCGTGCATCTCGGCTGTCTTGGCGTGGTCACCGCGCTGACCCTCGACGTCGTCCCCGCGCACACCCTGCGCAAGACGATCGCCCGCACACCGCTGAAGGAGATCCTGAGGGATCTGGACGAACTGCGCACGGCCCGGTACGGCGGGTTCTGGTGGTACCCGCACACTTCGCAGGCGGTGGTCTGGCGGGCCGAGCCGACCGGTGAGGCCCTGCCCCCGGTCCTTTCCGGTTCCCGCGGGCTGCCCCCGGACTTCACCAACAACCGGCTCCGTCCGGCCGTGGCCAGACTGGTCCACTCCTTGGCCGCCCGCGTCGAAGGCCGAGCCCGGTCCAGCGTCCTGCGTTGCGACGAGGCCCTGCTCGGTTCGGTGCCTTCCCGTCTGCAAGGGTTCGAGTACGGGATTCCGGTGGCCCGGGCCGCGGAAGCCATCACCGAACTCGCCGAGACCGTGACCCGGCACGGACTGAGGATCAACGCGCCGGTGGACGTCCGGTTCACCGGCGCCGACAGCGCGTGGCTGAGTCCGAGCTACCAGCAGGACACCTGCTACGTCGGGGTGACGTGCGCCTTGCCTGCCCGCCGGGTGTCCGACACCTGGTCCCGGCCGTTCTCCGTCATCGACCACCTGCTGGCGCGCCACGACGGACGACCGCACTGGGGGAAGGTACATTTCCGCGAACCCGCCGACCTGGCCGCACGATACCCGCGCTGGCGCGACTTCGTCGAACTCCGCCGGCGCTGGGATCCGGACGGTGTGTTCCTCGGCGACCACCTCCGGGCTGCTTTCCGGTGACCCCACCGGCCGAACCCGGCCGCACGAACGTCCGGCCGTTGGCCGTCCTCGTCGCCGGCGCGTTCTTCATGGAGATGTTCGACGGCACCGCCATCGTTCCCGCCCTGCCCGCGATCGCCGGGTCGTTCGGCGTCAGCCCCGTCGACGCCGGTTCGGGCGTCACGGCCTACCTGCTGACGGCCACCGCGACGATCCCGCTCGGCGGGTGGCTGGCCGACCGCTACGGGGTCCGGAAGGTGTTCTGTGCCGCGATCGCCGGCTTCGTCCTCGCCTCGGTGCTCTGCGTGGTGGCGCTGACGTTGTGGCAGTTCGTCGCGTTCCGGGTCGTCCAGGGCTTCGCCGGGGCGATGATGGTGCCGGTGGGCCGCACGCTGGTCCTGCGGATCGCGCCGAAGGCGGATCTGATGGCGGCCACGGCCATCTTCACTTGGCCGGGCCTGGTGGCGCCCGTTCTGGGCCCGCCGATCGGCGGTTTGGTGACCTCCGGTGCGTCTTGGCGCTGGGTCTTCCTGATCAACGTGCCGCTCGGGCTGGTCGCCTTCGTGTTCGCACTGCGCATGGTCGAAGAGTCGCCGGCCGAGCGCCGACCGTTCGACGGCACGGGTTTCGCGCTCGGCACCATCGCGATCGCCACCCTGATGTACGGCCTCGAGTCCACCAGCGGCGGGCACGCCCAGTGGTCCCTCGCCGGCGGGCTGCTCGTGACCGGGCTGGCGATCGGCGCGCTCGCCGTGCGGCACGCTCGCCGCCACCCGGCACCGTTGATCGACCTCTCGCCGCTGCGGATCGCCACCTATGCCGCGTGCACCTGGCAGGGCGGCCTGCTGCGACTGGCGATCAACATGGTGCCGTTCCTGCTGCCCCTGCTGTTCCAGGTCGTCTTCGGGATGAGCGCGGCCGTGTCAGGCCTGCTCGTGCTGACCGTCTTCGCCGGCAATCTTCTGGCGAAGACCGTCACGACACGGATCATGCGGCGTTTCGGGTTCCGTCCGATCCTCGTTGTCGCCGGCCTGCTCTCCGCGGCCTCGCTGGCCGCCTGTGCGTTGTTCGACCCATCGACGCCGTACGCGACGATCGTGGCCGTCTGTTTCCTGGGCGGTGTCTTCCGATCACTGGCCTTCACCGCGACCAACACCCTCGCCTTCGCGGACGTGCCACCGGCGACGATGAACGCGGCAAGCACCTTGTACGCCACCTCCACGCAACTCTCCATCGGTCTGGGCGTCGCCGTGGCCGCGACCGCGGTACGCCTGGCCGCGGACGGCTCGGCCCCGACCGCGGCCGACTTCCGCGCCGGGTTCCTCGCCGGTGCGGTGATCGCGCTGGCCGGCGCGTTGCTCTTCCTCCGTATCGCTCCCTCCGCCGGTGCCGAGGTCAGCGCCGGCCGGAATCCCCCTCGCCCAAGGAGAGCCGCATCATGACGATCAAGTTCGGCTACCACACGTGGTCCTACTCCGGCTTCGGTGCCTGGGTTCCCTCCTACACCTTGGACGAGACGATCAAACGTCTCGGGAAGATCGGGTTCGACGGGATCGAGATCGGCGCGGCCGCCCCGCACGCCTACCCGCCGCATCTCACGTCCGCGCGGCGCCGGGAGATCCGCGGCCTGCTCGACGACCACGGCTTGGAGCTGGCGGGAATCGGCGCGGCCCCCGGAGGCGGGCCCGGCTACAACCCGGCTTCCCCCAGCCCCGAGGAGCGACGGGCGACCGCGGAGCACTACAAGGAGCTTTCCGGACTGTGCGCCGAATGGGGCGGCCGGACCGTGCTCTACGTGCCTGGCTGGACCGTCTTCGGCACCCGGCGGCGGCAAGCCAGGGCCTGGTCGATCGAGTGTCTCGCGGAGATCGCCGTCGATGCTGCGCAGTACGACCTGACGGTCGTCATCGAGCCCCTCGCGCAGCATTCCAACCTGATCGACGACGGCGAGGACGCCATGGAACTCCTCGAGGACGCCGGGCTGCCGAACGTCAAGGTCATGTTCGACTGCAACCACGTGTCGCATCGGCAGGAGTTGTTCGGCGACTACGTCCACCTCATGACCGGACGACTGCACCAAGTGCACATCTCCGATTCGACGGCGACAGAGGTCCGGTTGCCGGCGGGCAAGGGCGACGGTGACTGGGAAGGACTCGTCGACGCACTGATCGAGACCGGGTTCGACGGTTATCTCACGGCGGAGACCGGGTTCCTCCGCCGCGGGATCAGCCCGGACCAGGATGCTCGCGACGGTTTCCGCTTCCTTAAGACCTTGGTCGAGCGGAAGCTGGCCGAACAGAGGTGTCCATCGGCCTGATTGCCGAGGATTGCAGAGTGGCGAGACCAACGGCGAGGACCGGTGCCCGGACTTCCCGGAAAGTGGTTGTCTTCGCGGCGATATGCGGGCAGCTGCTGCTTGCGCCCGTGCGTGCAGGTCGTTCGACCACCCGCGCGGCAGCACGGTCGAGACCAACGAGGACCAAGGGTGCGGGCCGGTACCTTCGGGCACTCGCGGGCAACAGAAGATCCGCGAACTCACCCACCGTGGGTCAATCGCCGGTACTCGACCGTAGCAGTGACGACTGAGCGGTGCTTGAGTCGAGATCAACACCAGTGACCGCGGCGCAGCGGAGCAGACAAGCCATTCCACTCGCAGAGGGGCGCGAACAATGAGCGGTCTTTATCTCGAAGCCGCGCACCGGCAAGGTGGTGACCTCCGAGGACTCGCCGGCGACGGCCTGCTCGACCTGAGCACGTGCGTGAACCTGTTCGGTCCGGCGCCATCCGCCCGGAGGGCACTCGACGAACTGGACCTGAGTCAGCTTCGCGCGCACCCTTTCGGTGCGGAGTCGGCGTTCCAGGATGCCTACGCCGGCCACCTCCGGGTGGATCCGGAACTGCTCGTCGTCGGTCGTGGGATCACCGAGTTCATCCGTGTCCTGGCGCGACTGATACCGCGTGACCGGATCGCGGTGGTGACGCCGGACTACACCGACAGCATTCGGCACGTCGCCCACCATCTGCCCCCGGCGGCCGGCGAGGTGGACACCGTCGAAGCCCGGCTCCGCAGAGTGGCCGACGGCCTCGCCCGCTACGACTACGTCGTGCTGTCCAATCCGAACAACCCGCTCGGTCTGCACATCCCGGTGGCGGACCTGGCCGAAGTCTGCCGCCGGCGGCCGGGTTCCACTTTGGTCGTCGACGAGGCGTACGTCGACTTCCTGGACGGTGCACGGTCGTCGATGGCTTCGGCCGGGTTGGCCAACGTCGTGGTTCTCAGCTCGCCGAACAAGGTGCTCGGTGTCGCCGGGGCCCGCGCGGGAGCGATGTGGACGCCGAACGATCGTCTTCGGCGGACGGTCGCCGACGAACGGCTGAACTGGCCGTTGTCGTTCATCGACGCCGCTGTGGTGATCGCGGCGCTGCGAGACACTTCGTGGATCCGCCGGACTCGCGCGCGTCTGCTGGCCAACGCCGAGGTCCTGCAGCGGTTGCTCGACCGCCGGTTCGGCGGAGTGGTGGGCGGGGTGCCGGTGCACTACCGGTTCGTGGTGTCCGACGAGCCCGAACGACATTACGAGGACCTCGTGCGCGCGGGGGTGGTCGTCCGGCTCTTCGGAGCCGGCGAAGCCGGTCGGGTGCCCGGCCTGCGAATCGCCGCTCCGGCGGACGAGGACCTCACCAGACTGGCCGAAGCGCTGGCCGCCTGAGCCGAAGGAGGACATGCAGCATGTCGCGTGCGGAGAACCCGGATCCCTGGGAGCTGCCGGAAGCGCAGTGGCGGGCCATCGTGGACGAGGTCGGGGCCGGGAACGGACTCGATCACCGTGACTGGCCGGGGAACGCCGCCGTCGCCGTCGCCATTTCGGTCGATGTGGACAACGAGACACTTCCGCTGTCGCAGCGGGTGAGCGGTCCCGGCCCGCTCTCCCACGCTCAGTACGGGGCTCGCGTCGGGATCCGGCGGGTGGTCGACGCGCTCAACCGGCATTCCGTTCCCGCCACCTTCTTCTACCCGGCGGTGTCGGCGATGCTTGCGCCGGAAAGGTTCGCCGAAGTCCGCGCGGCAGGGCACGAAATCGGCTTGCACGGCTGGATCCACGAACGTTGTGGTGAGCTGACGCCGGCGCAAGAGCTCGAGCTGGGGACACGCAGCATCGAAGCCCTGACGGCCGTGACCGGCACCCGCCCGGTCGGCATGCGCACGCCGTACTGGGACTTCACCGTCCACACGCTACCGATCGCCCAGCAGCTCGGTCTGGAGTACGACTCATCCCTGATGGCCGACGATCAGCCGTACGAACTCCTTCGCGGGGGCGAGCCGACCGGCCTCACCGAGGTGCCGGTCTCGTGGATCCGCGACGACGCCCCGTATTTCCCGGACGACGCGCTGGGAAAACAGGCACTCGCGCCGCATGACGTACTGCGGATCTGGCAAGACGAGTTCGACGGTGCGTACGCCGAGGGTGGGCTGTTCACCCTCGCGCTCCACCCGCACGTCATCGGGCATCGCTCGCGCATCAAGGTGCTGCACGACCTGCTGGCGCACATCGCGGCCCACTCCGGGGTGTGGTGCGCCACGCACGCCGAGATAGCCAGGTACGCGACGACGCGCCGAACCCGACCCGCGCAGTAGCGCCGAACAGCCGCCCCTCCGCTACGACGAGATGAGGACGAATCATCATGCCCGAGATCAGCCAAGTCAAAGCAACGCAAACAAACTTCCTGGTGGACGTATACACCCGTGCGTTCTTCGACGACCCGGTGTTTTCCTGGATCTTCCCCGATCCGGCCCGGCGCGCGGAAGCCAACCGCCGCTTCTTCCGGGTGATCGTCGACTCCACCTTCGCGGGCGGCGGACTCGCGCTGCAGATCGACGACTTCGACGCCGTTTCCTTGTTCTACCCGCCGTCGATCCTGCCGAGCGCTCAGGACCACGCCGATCTGGTGGCCCGGCTGGAGTCCGATCTGGGTGAGGACGCGGAACGCGCGATCGCGTTCATGAATCTGCTGAACGACAACCACCCGCGTGATCTGCCCCCGCACCTGTACGGCACTTTCCTCTCCGCTGTTCCCGGACGCCAGGGCAAGGGCCTCGGCACCCGGCTCAAGCTGGCCCAGTTCGCCCTCGCCGACGGTGGTGACGCCGGCGTCTACGGCGAAGCGAGTTGCCTGCGCAACCTGGCGCTGTACGAGCGGCTCGGGCAAACGCGCCTCGGCGGGCCGATCACCCTTCGCGGTGGACCTTCGCTCTACCCCATCTGGCGCCCGCAGGCCAGCCAGCGCCCCAAGGAATCGCGACCGCGTCGATGACACCGCCGAAGACCGTCCGGATCACGAGAACCAGGGGTGCGCATGAGCCGGTGGGGTATCACCGTTCCCTTCCCCGAGCTGCCGCTGGCAGAGTGCCGGAGGGCGGTCGAAGAACTCCCGGACCTCGGTTACACCGACATCTGGTCGTCCGAGAAATCGGGTGACGACGCCTTCACCCCGTTGGCGCTCGCCTCGCAGTGGACGACGCGGTTGCGGCTGGGCACCGCGGTGGCGTCCGTGTACACCCGCGGTCCCGGCCTGCTGGCGATGCAAGCGGCAACGCTGGCCGCGCTCGCGCCCGGCCGGTTCGTCCTGGGGATCGGCGCGTCTTCGCCGGTGATTGTGCGGAACTGGAACGGCCTGGAGTACGAGAACCCGCTCGCCCGGGTCCGGGACACCCTGCGCTTCCTCCGCTCGGCCTTGACCGGGCAGAAGATCGAAGATGTCTACGAAACGTTCTCGATCAACGGCTTTCGCCTGGACACCGTCGTCGACCCGCCGCCTGGCATAGCGATCGCGGCGTTGCAGCCACGGATGCTGGCCGTCGCCGCGAACGAAGCCGATGGCGCGATCACCAACTGGCTCGCGCCTGGGGACGTTCCGCAGGTGCGCAAGGAGATCGGACCGGACGTCGAACTGGCGGCGCGGATCTTCGTCTGCCCCACCGAAGATGAGCAGCTCGCCCGCCGGCTCGCCCGGCGCCTCCTCACCGCTTACCTCACTGTGCCGGCCTACGCCGCTTTTCACGACTGGCTGGGCCGCGGCGAGGTGCTCAGGCCGATGCACGAAGCGTGGGCGCGTGGTGATCGCCGACGGGCGATGGAGATCATCCCGGACGCGGTCGTGGACGAACTGGTGGTCCACGGAAGCCCGGAGTTCTGCCGCGAGCGCATCCGGTCCTACGTCGACAGCGGACTTTCCACCCCGATCCTCGCGCTGATGCCGACCGGTCACGACCCCCTCGAACGGCTGAGGCGGCTGGGACCTGCCTGACGGGCGCGTTCCGGCTCCGGCTGCAACCGACTACGCACGTCGCCGGTCCCGACCAGGCCCCGGGTGGGGACGGCCCAGGGTGAGTTCGCCGCCGGCAACCGCGACAACAGGCTTGCCCACGGTGACGACGCCGCCGGCGATGGTTTGGTGACCGCCGGTGGCGGGGCCGCGCTCGCGCTGGTCAAGTCGGTCGATCCGGCTACAGTGGCCGGCGCGGGGGAGCCGGTGAGGTACCGCCTGGTCGGCACCGAGCTGGCTACGAAACCGACCCGGACCGCCGTCGCTCCGAACCGGCCGTGGTCGCGCCTTTCACCCAAGAACTGAGGGCCGGTCCCGAGATGCGGCCGCTCGTCGGCGATCCGCCACGTGCGGCCAGGCGGACCGGGCCGAAGCCGAGGATTGGTTCTCCTTGGCGGCGCAGCTGCCGTGAAAAACGGCCACGCCGGCGGCTGTCAGATGGCCGGTTCCGTTCGCGCGGGCCTGATGCCGACGGCCGTGCCGAGGGCAGTCACCTCGCCGGCCCAAAGCGCCGACAGGTCGCGGGTGGCGTCCACGCCCGTGTCGGTGAGCACGGACAGTGACGCCACGGAGCCGTGCACGGCCAAGATCGTGAAGCAGCCGTGGCCCGGCGGCAGCCAGGGCAGGGCGAACACGTCCTGGACCGGGCTTCCGAGCACGGCGGCCGGCGACGACGGCCGGAAAACCGAAGCGGTGAGCGCGACGGCTCGGCGATCGCCGAGCCGTCGTATCGCCTCCCCGCTCCATCGGGACGGGACGTCCTCGGCGAGCGCCCGGGCGGCGGCCCGCGCGCCGGCCATGCGGCGTCGCGACAGCCGCCGGGCGACGATTCGCAGCCGCTCGGCCGGGTCGGCCGTCCCGGTGGGGAGCACCGCGCGGTGCAGACCGATGTGGACACCGAGCAGGTCGCGCTCCCCGCTCGTCCTGGTGTCGACGGGCACGCACACGGGGATGTCACGGACGGCCGTTCCGGCGGCCGACCACTCGCGGAGGGCGCCGGCGAGTGCGGCCAAGTGCACTTGGCCGACCGTCGTCCCCGTGGCCTCGGCGACCGCGCGGATGTTGGCGAGCGCGACGCTCGCGTGGTCGAGGCGGCGCTCGCCGGTCAGGGCGCCCATCACGGGTAAGCCGGGTGCGGGTCGAAGCGTGCCGAGGATGTTCGGCAGCGCGCGGACGGCCGCCAGCGCGCGGGGGGACCTGGCGACCACCGGTGCGGGTTCCCGGTCGTCGAAGAGCACTCGCAGCGCGTGCAGCAGCCCGGTGCCGTCGAGCACGGCGTGGTGCACGGTGAACGCCAGCCCCCAGGCGTCGCCGTTCCCGGGCTGCAGCAACCACGCGCGCCACAGCGGGTGTTCGTGGCCGGGTGCGGTGTCCATCAGCCGCCGCACGGGAAAGGGTTCGACCGGGACGCCGGGCGCCGGGCGCACGTGATCGGCGATGTCGAAGTGCGGGTCGTGCTCCCATTCCGACTCGCCGGTCAGCCGGCTGGTGAGTGCGGGCAGCCGGTCGAGCCGCCCGCCGATGTGGGCGCGGAGGTCGTCCAGAGTGGGAACGCGACCCGTGCAGCGGAGCAACACGCCGAAGTAGACATCGGTGGGGTCGGGGCCGAACCGTTCCATGGCCAGGAACGCGTGCTTCAAAAGGTCGGTCCCGAGACCGGAGGCGATTGATTTTCTCATCGGGTGACGTCCTTCGCACGGGCCACGAGCCTGGAGAACACACCGATCTCGGCGATCACGGTGGCGTTGATCGACCGCGGTGGACCGAACCACCGTCGAATCCCCGGTAGTTCATGCGGGTGACGGTAACTCGTAAGGCCGAAACACCAAGAAGTGTTGTTCCACTTTCCGGAACCCCGGTCCGGCGCGGCTTTCGTTCCGCGGTCCGGAACACGGAGCGGGAAACCGGAGGGGCGCTGTTAACGTCGGCCGGGCGCGCCCGCCTCCCCGAGGTGCCGAGAGGACATCCGATGAAGTCGTCCGATGACGTTGCCCGGGTGGTCGTCGGCCACCTGTCGGCCGCGCTCGGGGTGCCCGTCTCCGGGATCACCCTCGACGCGCAGCTCACCCATCTCGAGAACGCCAGCTCGCTGCGGTTGCTCACCGCGGTCGCCGCCATCGAAGACGAACTCGGCCTCGAACTGGACCCCGACGATCTCGTGCGGGTACGAACGGTGGCGGACTTCGCGAACCTGGTGGAAGCCGGGACGCGCTTGGGAACGCGCTGACCGGGTGCCGGGTTCGTGGCTGTTCCGGTTTGCGGAACGCGAGGTGGGGACGGCGTGCGTCCTCATTACGGTGGGCCGCGAACCGAACTGCTGTGCCGGCGCAGCAGGGCCGGCTGGAGGTGGATCACGTGGGACTCGACGTAGACATCGCCACCCGTTCCGGTGCTCGGGCCGGAACGCCCGGACTCCGCTGGCTCGCGGAAACGCAGGAACTCCGCACCATGGCGGAGCTCCTGCCGGTTCTCGCGCGGCGAACGGTGGGGAAGCTGGTCTTCCCGGAGCTGAACGTATCGCTGGCCCACCGCGAGATCCCGGAGCGGGCCTACGGGGTCGCCGCGGAACTCCGCCGTGCGGGTCTGGGTGACCGGCCGGACCACTGTGTGGGGCTGCTCGCCGAGACGTCGCCGGAGTTCGTGTCCGCGCTCTTCGGGGTGTTCGCCGCGAACGTCGCGGCGGTGCCGATTCCCGTGCAGCCGTTCGCGGGTGGCCTGGCGTCCTTTTTGGACCGGCTGGACACCCTGGTCCGCAGCGCGGACCTCCGCGGCATCCTGGTGGGACCGCCGTTCGACGAGTTCGGTGCCGCCATCCGGGAGCGGTACCCGGACGTCGTGGTGATCGGCATCGGCGGCTGCGAGCCGCAGCCCGGGATGCCACCGGCCGTGCTGCCGGCTCCGGAAGACCTGGCCGTGGTGCAGTACAGCTCCGGGAGCACCTCCGCCCCCAAGGGGGCGATGATCGAGCACCGCGCTCTGGTGGCGAGCGTGCTGGGCACCGCCGAGCGGGGCGGGGTGGCGGACGGGGACGCCGCGATGGTGTGGGTGCCGCTGTTCCACGACTTCGGGCTCATCACCCTGCTGACCCACTTGGTGACGGCCAGCGACCTGCACATGTTCAGCCCCGGGAAGTTCATCCGGCGTACCGCGGAGACCATGCGGTACTTCGCCGACCAGCACATCGCGTTCTTCACCGGTCCGAACTTCGCCTACGACCGCATCCTCGACACGGCCGCGGCCGGAGGGCTCGACGGCGTCGATCTCTCCGGCTGGAAAACCGCGGTCAACGCCGGTGAACCCGTCGCCGCCGCGACGCTGCGCCGGTTCGACGAGCTGCTCGGGCCGCTCGGCGCCCGGCCGACGGTCATGACGCCGGGTTACGGTGCAGCGGAGTTCTGCGTGGGCATCTCCTTGCAGCCCGCCGGCCGGGTCGCGAAGGTCGTCCACCTCGACCGGGCGTCCCTGCGGGACGGCGTGCGGGTGGTGATCCGCCAGGCCTCCGAGCCCGGTGCCGTGCCCGTCGTGTCGCAGGGGCCGGCGTTCCCCGGCGTCGAATTCCGGCTCACAGACGATTCCGGCCGGGTGCTGGACGAGGGGCACTTCGGCGAAATCGAAGCACGGGGGCCGAACATGCTGCGCGGCTACCTCGACGACCGCGCCGCCACCGACGCCGCGATCCGGGACGGCTGGTTCCGCACGCAGGACACCGGGTTCGTGCTCGACGGAGAGCTCTACGTCGCCGGCCGGCGCAACGACATGATCGTGGTGGCCGGCCGGAACTTCCACGCCCACGACGTGGAGACGGCCGTACGGGATGTCGAGGGTGTGTACCAGCGTCACGTCGTCGCGGTGGCCGACGTGTCCCGCGAGCGCATCGTCGTCGTGGCCGAGACGCAGGCCGACGATCCGGCGGCCTTGGTCGCCGGCATCCGTGCCCGGATCGCCGACGAGGTCGGACTGACCGACGTCGACGTCCGGACCGTCGCGCGGAACTGGCTGCCCCGGACCAGCAGCGGGAAGTGGCGTCGTGGTGAAGTGCGCGATCGGCTCTTCGCCGGCCGCGAGGTGTAGGCCGGTGTCCCGCGTCTTCGCGCTGAAGCCGGATCAAGCCGACAACGACGCGATACTGGCCGCGCTGCTCGAGGGAAAGGCAGTTCAGGAGGTCGCTTTGCCGACCGGCCTCCGGGTTTGGGTCGTGGCGCGCCACGCCGAAGCGAAGGCAATCCTGCTGGACCCCCGGTTGAAGAAGGACCCGGCGACGCTGGCCGATCCCGCACGCCTGTTCGGCGGGGGACGGCACCCCGAGGACAGTTACGCGGTGCTTGGCAGGCACGTGCTCAACACCGACGACGCCGATCACCGCCGGCTACGGGAACTGCTCACCGAGTGCCTCGCCCCGAAGGCCGTTCACCGGCGCCGCGAGCGCATCGCCGAGGTCGTCGGAGCCCGGCTCGACGCCCTGGCCCGCTCGGCCGTGCCCGACCTGGTCACCGGGTTCGCCCAGCCGGTGCTGACCTCGGTGATGAGTGAGGTCCTCGGCATTGAGGAGCCGCTCCTCGAACAGTTGCTCGTCGCCGTGCGAACGGTCATCGGAGGCGCGGATCCGCAGAGCGCGGAGGCTCGGAAAGCCCTGGACACGCAGCAACAGCTCATCCTGGCGGCGATCGACGACCACGATCGGTTCCCCGGCGCCGACACACTCCTGAAGCGGGCGTTCCGCGACTACCGCCCTCGCGGCAAGCTCAGCCTGGCCGAGGTGATGTCGATGATCGCCTTGACCGTCTTCGCCGGGACCACGACCTCCACGACGCTGGTGGCCCACAGCGCCGCCCTGGCGGTCACCCGGGACGACCTGCTCGAAGCGATCACGGGCGGCCCGGCGTCGTGCTCGGCAGCGCTCACGGAGGTGCTGCGCCGGTACCCGCCGACGCCGTGCGCGACCTGGCGGTTCGCCGCCGAAGACGTCGAGCTGGGCGGGGTCACGATCCCGCGCGACGCCACCGTTCTCGTGGTCGTCGCCGCCGCCAACCGGGATCCGCTGGCGTTTCCGGACGCGGACCGGATCGTCGTGTCCCGCACCGGCAACCCGGCCCACCTGGCCTTCGGGCACGGCCCGCACTTCTGCGCGGGCGCTCCGCTGGCGCTGACCACGGCGAACGTGGCGCTCCCCGCGTTGTTCGCGCGGTTCCCCCGGTTGTCTCTCGCCGTCCCGCTCGAGAAGCTCCGCTGGACGACGAACCTGGGTGATCGCACGCTGTCCTCCGTGCCGGTCCGCCTCCGCCCCGAAGAGCTGCCGGTATGAAAGTCGGGGGCGACCTCCGGATCACGGCCGCCACGATGTGGTTGCCCGAGACGCGATACCCGGCGGCGCGCGCCGTCGCGGCGGGAACGATCACCGCGGAACAGGCCGCAGGGGCGGCGTGCGTCGAGGTGCCGGTCGCCGCTGCGGTGCCCGCCTGGCTGATGGGGTCGCAGGCAGCTCGGCAGTGCCTGGGACAACCGGGAGTGGACCCGGGGGAGCTCGACTTCGTCGCCTACGCGGGCATGACCCCGCGGGAGGAGGAGCCCTGGTCGCCCGCGCACCGGCTCGCCCGGGTGCTCGGCGCGTCCCGCGCGGTCGCGATCGGGCTGGCCCAGATGTCGAACGGCGGGGCTGCCGGGATCGGCTGGGCCACCGCCTTGATGCTGGCGGACGACAGCATCCGGTACGCGCTGTCCACCACCGCGGGCAACTTCTGCGCGCTGCCCTACGACCGGTGGCAGACGGCTCCCGCCACCGTCTTCGGGGACGGTGCGACCGCCGTTCTCCTGGGGCGCGGCGAAGGCCCGCTGGTCATCCGTTCCGTCGGCTCGGCGGGCCGCCCGCTGCTCGAGGAGACCTTTCCGGCCTTCCACCCGTTCCGTCCGCTGCCCGAGCCGGGCTCCGGGCCCCGGGAGGACGCGCTCGGGTTCGCGGCGAACCTGAAAGGCAACCGCGAGGTCATCCGGGAGGCCGTCGGCATCGCACTGGCCGACGCCGGCCTGGGCGGGGAGGACGCGGCCGGTGACCGCATCGCGCTCGTCGCGACGAACCGGCTGGGTGCGCAGGTGACGGAGCAGACGGTGCTGCGGGCCCTGCCGCGGGCGCTGCGTGGTCGTTGTCGCGCGTTCGGGGCCGGGACCGGGCACCTCGGGGCCGGGGACCTGCCGGCGAACCTCGCCGACATCCTGGCGGGCGACCTGCTGGGCGCCGGTGAATGCGCGCTCCTGATCGGCACGGGCGCCGGGGTGACCGCCGGCGCGGTCGTCGTCGAACGCCGGTAGCGTTCCGGTCGGAACGGGCAGAACCGTTCGACGGAAGTCCGTTCGTCGGCTCTGGGACCCGGGCTCGCCGGGTAGCTTCGAGGCATGATCGCTTCCCCCGCGATGGTGCCCGCCGCTGTTCGCGACCTGGTGGACACGGAGGTGGCCGCCGCGGCGAAGCGCGTCGACGAGGACGGCGTCCACCCCGCCGCGGTGCTCGCCTGCCTCGGGCAGGAGGGGGCGTTCCGATCTCACGTCGAAGACGGGAAGCCACCCGCTCTCGACGTTGCCATCGCGACGACGGCGGCCATCTCGGAAGCGTGCCTGACCACCGGGTTCTGCACTTGGTGCCAGCACTCGGCGGGCTGGCTCGTCGCGAACAGCGACAACGCCGGGCTGCGCGCCGGGTTGCTGCCCGGCATCGCGAACGGCGCCGTGCCGGCCGGTGTCGGGCTCGCGAACCCGGTGAAGGCCATGAGAGGCACCGAGCAGTTCAAACTGCGTGCCGAGCGCGTCCGGGGCGGTTACCTGGTCAGCGGCGCCCAGCCGTGGATCTCCAACATGGGCGAAGGACACTGGTTCGCCACGGTCTTCGCCGACCTGGCCGATCCCTCCCACCGGATCACCGCCATGGTGCGCTGTGGACAGTCCGGAGTGACGATCCGGCCGAACGTCCACATGACGTCACTGCGGGGCAGCGCGACGGTGACGGTCCTGTTCAAGCAGGCCTTCGTCCCCGCCGAGCATATCCTGGCCGATCCGGCCGAAAGCCTGCTGTCCCGTGCCTATCCGGGAATCGTGCTCCTGCAGACGGGAATGGCGCTGGGGGTGATCGGGGCCGGCATCGCTCTGATGCGCGAGTTCGACGCCGGGCAGTTCGAGAGCAACCGGCACCTGCCGCGCCACCCGGACGACTTCGCGGCCGATCGGGACGCACTGCAGGAGCGGATCGTCCGGCTCACCGAAACGCCGCTCGACGACTCTCCCGGGTACCTGCGGTCGGTGTTCGAGACGCGGCTCCAAGCCAGCGAGCTCACCCTGGCGGCCACGCGGATGGCCATGCTGCGGGCCGGGCTGCCGGCGTTCATGCAGGGGTCACCCGTCGACCGGAGGATGCGCGAGGGCAACTTCGTCGCGACGATCACGCCGTCGATGAGATTCCTCCTCCGGGCGCTGGCGACGTCACCGGAGACTCCATGGCCGATCTGATCGTCACCGCGTCCACGGGCGGTGAGCACGTGCTGGGCGGAAGCGGAACGGACACGGTGATGGAGCGCGCGCGGGAAGCGGGTCTTCCGGTGCGCGGCGAGTGCGGTGGCTCGATGTACTGCGGGACGTGCCATGTGATCGTCGACCCGGCGTGGGCCGGGCGGCTCACGGCGCCTGGTGACGAGGAAGCCGACCTGCTCGACGCGCTGTTCGACCGGCAGCAGACCTCCCGCCTCGGCTGTCAGATCACCATGGCGGATGAACTCGACGGCCTTCGCGTGCGCCTCCCCGAAACGCTCGCATGACGAGTGCGGCCGCGCTCCCGACGACCGCGGCGGCGGCGTAGCGCAGCGAGGGACGGACCTCGCCGAGTGTCACTTTCCCTGCCGGAAAACGAAACTCGGCGATGGCCCGGGCTCGGGCGCGGCCGTGTCCATCCGAACACCGACCACGAAAAAAGGGGCACGTTCGGTGTTCTCGGCGTTGACCACCGTTTCGGCGCCGAGAGAGATTCCCCTCGTGACGGTTACCGGAAACGAGACGGAATTCGATGTGCGCGACGAACGAGCGCTGACCGACAGCGAGGCGGCCTTCCTCCTCGCCGGTTTCGGCCCGGTCGTGGTCCGCGCGGACGTCGGCGGGACCTTCGACCCGGCGCTGCTCGACCGGGCCTGGCGGCTGCTGGGCCAGGCCTACCCGCTCCTGCGGTGCGGGGTATTGGGCGGCCCTGACGGTTTCCGGCTGGTCCTGCGGGAGGCCGTGCCCGCACCGGTCGCCGACGCGGACGACTTTCGCCAGGCCATCGGGCGGCGGCTGGGGGACGGCGCGGTTTCCCGGTTGTCGCTCCGGGAAACCAACGGTGCGACCGAACTGACCCTGGCCGTCGACCACGCCTTCTCCGACGGGCGTCTGGTGCAGGTGTTGCTGGGCAAGCTCCTGGAGTTCTACGCGGTGCTCCGGCGGGGCGACACCCCGTCCGTGGTGCCGCGTCCGGTGTTCGAACCCGGGCTGCAACACCGTCTCACCGGGCGGTACGAGCCGGGGTGGCCCGAACCGGCCGACGTACCGGGCGGGGTCGTGACGCTCGCGGGGGGACCGGGCACGTCGTCCCCGGGGTTCGGGGTGCACCGCATCGAACTCGGCCGTGGGCCGACGGCCGCGCTGGCCGCGTTCGCCGGTACCGCCGGAATCTCCGTGACCGGCCTGCTCTGCGGGGCGGTCGCCGGAGCGGTGCTGGCGAGACGTCCCGGTGACACCGCCGTCCGGCCGGTCACGTTGTCCGTCCCGGTGGACTTTCGCCGTCGGCTCGCTCCACCGATCGATCCGGACGCCCAGCTCTGCGCGGCACTCCCGTGCCTGGTCACCGTGTCCGCCGCGGCGACCGACGACCCGGTCGACATCGGACTGCGCGTGGCGGCGGAGCTGCGTGCGGCGATCCGCCGCGCCGAGCCGCAGCGCACCCTGCTGGCGCAGTGTCTGGTGCCGGCGCCGCCTCCGCCGATGACGTTCCTGGTGTCCAACCTCGGCGTGCGGGAGTACCCCGAACTGCCCGGCGACCTGTCCGTCACCACCAGCCGGGTGGCCGCGACCCTGCCCGGTCCGGTGCCCGCCGTCTTCGCCGTGACGGTGAACGGCGAGCTCGCTCTCGACGTGGTGTATGACCGCGCTTTCCACGACGACAGCGAGGTTTCCGCGGTCGCGGCGTCCGTGGAAACCACGCTGCGTTCGACGGCGGAACGCTGAACCGCTTCCCATCAAGCCGCACGGAGGTCACCCCAGCATGCGAGAGTCGACGGTCCTGGTCACCGGGGGCGGGAAAGGCCTGGGCAAGGCCTTCACCGAAGCGCTGGGCCGGGCGGGCGCCAGGGTGTTCATCACCGGCCGGGACGGCCCGTCGCTCGATGCCACCGTGGCCGAGCTGACCGGCCGGGGGCTTCTGGTGGAGGCGATGCGGGCCGACGTCGTGGACTCCGGCGCGATGGCCGACGCGGTCGCCCGGATCACCGCCGCCAGCGGACGTCTCGACGTCCTGGTGAACAACGCCGTCGCGGCCGGGCCGCTCGGGCCGACCGCCGAGGTCGACCTCGATGCGTGGTGGTACGCCCAGCAGGTCAACGTGGCCGGACCGCTGGTCGCCGCGCAGGCGGCGCTGAAAGTCATGCTCCCGCAGGGCCGGGGCCGCATCATCAACCTCGTCAGCCCCGCCGGGATCACGCGCTGGCCCAACGCCACCGCCTACTCGGTCTCCAAGGCGGCCCTGATCAAGCTCTCGGAGAACCTGGCGACCGAACTCCGCCGGACCGGTATCGCGGTGTTCAGCTACAACCCCGGCCTCGTCGACGCGGGGCTCACCAGGGCGGGCATCGATTCCGTCGGTACCACCACCGATCCCTGGCTCGAACGGGTTGGCCGATGGGCCCGCAAAGCCCGCGATGCGGGCGAATTCGTTCCCCTGGACACCGTCGTCGGCACCCTGGTGCGGCTGGCGAGCGGACACGCCGACGCCTTGAGCGGGCAGATCGTGCACGCCCAAGACGACCTCGAAGCACGGATCGCGGAACGGGAAGGAGCCACCGGATGCTGACCCGACGCCGGATCGGCCACAGCGACCTGATCGTCTCGCCGCTGGGGCTGGGCACCTCGACCTGGGGCACCACGACCGACTACGCAACGGCCAGGGCGCAGGCCGCCGCCTTCCTCGACGCCGGCGGCAACCTGGTGGACACCGCGGACGTCTACGGCGGCGGTGAAGCCGAGCGGATGATCGGCCGCCTGCTCGCGGGAAGCCTGGACCGCGAGTCCATCGTCCTGGCGACGAAGGCGGCCGCCGTCATCGTGGCCGGGAAGCCCACGGCCGACGCGTCCCGGGCGCACCTGCTCAAGACGCTGGACTCCTCCCTGTCCCGGCTGGGCACCGATCACGTGGACCTCTGGCAGGTGCACGCGTGGGACAAGCGCGTCCCGCTCGAGGAGACGCTCGGTGCCGTGGACACGGCGATCACCGCCGGGAAGGTGCGCCACGCCGGGGTCTGCAACTACTCGGGCTGGCAGACCGCGGTCACCGCGGCCCGGTTCGCCGGCGCGGGAAACCGGAAGCTGGTCAGCACCCAGGTCGAATACTCGCTGCTGGAACGCGGGGTGGAACGGGAAGTCGTTCCCGCGGCCGAGCACCTGGGGCTCGGGATCCTGCCGTGGGCACCGCTGGGCCGAGGGGTGCTCACCGCCAAATACCGTCACGGCGTCCCGGAAAAACGCTACGACAGCCGGTTCTTCCGGTGGTACGTCGGACGGCACCTCAACGAACGCGCAGCCGGCATCGTCGAAGCCGTGGTCGCCGTCGCCGTCGAGCTGGGGGTGACGCCGGGCACCGTTTCGCTGGCCTGGCTCCGCGACCGGCCGGGCGTGGTCGCCCCGCTCGTCGGCGCGCGGACCGCGGAGCAGCTCGAGGAGTCCCTGGCCGGCGCCGACTTCACCCTCCCACCGGAACACCGGCGCACGCTGGACGACGCCTCGGCCCTCCGGCTCGGTTACCCGGAACTCAGCATCTGACGCACCGAAAGGAAGCAGCCGTGGACGAGACCCGACCTCGCTACCTGGCCACGCCCGAGTACACCGCCTGTCCGTATGCCGTGTTCGACCGGCTGCGCGAGAGTGCGCCTGCCGTTCCCGTGCAGGTCAACGGGTTTCGCATGTGGACGGTCACCGGCTACGCCGACGTCCGCGCGCTGCTCGCCGATCCCGGCATGGGCAAGGACCTGGTACAACACCGCAGACGCCTGGTCGCGCAGTCCCGGCTGCGGGCCGACCACAGTGCCCGCATGGCCCACCGCTCCCGGCGCAGCCTGCTCGACCGCGACGGCCCCGACCACCGGCGGCTGCGCGCGCAGCTGAGCGGCGAGTTCAGCACGGCACGCGTGGCTTCGCGGCGACCGGCCGTCGAGGCCGCCGCCACCGCATTGCTCGACCGCCTGCCGCTCGGTGAACCGGTCGACCTGATCGCCGCCTACGCGCGTCCGCTGGCGACCACCGTGCTCGCCGACCTGGTGGGGCTCCCCGAAGAAGAACGCGGGGAGTTCCCGGACTGGCAGATGTCGATGCTGACCGGCAGCAGCGTGGCCGAGGTGGAAAACGGTGCCCGGTGCCTGTACGAACTCGCGTTGCGCATGATCGAGGTGAAGAAGCGCGAACCGGCCGACGACCTGTTCACCCGGCTCCTGCGGATCCACGAGGACGACGGCGGCCTGGATGTCGACGAACTCGCGTCCACTTACGTCGTGCTGCTCATCGGCGGCTCGGAACCGGCGACGGCCATCGGGACCGGCCTCGCCCTGCTGCTGGATCGGCCGGACCAGGTCGAGAAGCTCATCGCCGCACCGGAGCTGTTCGGCCCGGCCGTCGAAGAGATCGTCCGCTTCGAATCCCCGTTCAAGCTGCTCCCTCCGAGGTTCTCCGCGGAGCCGGTCGACATCGGCGGCGTGAAGATCCCCGCCGGTGAGCTGATCACGGTCTCGCCCGGGGCGGCGAACCGCGATCCGGAGCACTTTCCCGATCCGGACACCTTCGACATCGAGCGGGACACGCGCGGGCACCTGGGCTTCGGCCACGGCGCCCACCGGTGCCTGGGCGCGTCCCTCGGGCGGCTGGAAACGGAAGTCGCGCTGCGCGCGCTGATCCTCAGGTACCCGCGAACGCGCCTCGTGACCGCTCCCGCCGAGCTGACCTGGCGACCCGGCTCGTTCATGCGCCGGCTCGACAACCTGCCTGCCGTGCTCGGGTGAGCCGGTGCCCGGTCACCCGCGAACTCCGTCGACGACGTCGCGCAGTCCGCGGACGACCACGGAGTTGTAGTTGACCAGGAAGGTGGTGGCGCCGCGGGCGCGCCACTGCCCGACCTCCTCGGGACCGTCGGCGAGGACGCACAGGGAGCACTGTGGTGCGTTCCCGACCGCTTCCGTGATCCGCGCGACCGCAGTCCGGTATTCCGGGTGTTCGAAGTCGCCCGGCACGCCCAGGTCGAGCGACAGATCGGTGGGACCGATCCAGACGGCGTCGACGTTCTCCACCGCGGCGATCGCCGCGCAATCGGCGACCGAAGACCGGTCCTCGGCCTGGACCACGACGACGGTCTCGCGTGCGGCCCGCGCGAGGTGGTCCGCCAGGGAAGACGTCCCGTGGCGGCCTGCGCGGGTGCTGACGGCCAGGCTGCGGGTGCCTCGCGGCGGGTAGTGCGCGGCGCAGACGGCGGCCTCGGCGGCCGCCGCGTCGGAGACGTGCGGTACGACGATGCCCGCGGCACCGGCGTCGAGCACGTGCAACGCGGCCGCGGGGTCGCGGCTCGCCACGCGGACCAGCACGGGAATCCGCGCCGCGTCACCGGCCCGGATGTGGTGTTCGACCTCGACGGTGTCGGCCGGCGCGTGCTCGGTGTCCAGCAGGACGAAGTCGAAACCCAGGTGCCCGGCCAGTTCCACGGCCGCGTGGGAAGGGACTTTGACGATCAGCCCGAGCAGCAGGTCGCCTTCGGCCATCCGGGTGCGCAGGCTCATCGGGCACCGCCCGGGTTCGGCTGGTTCCAGCCACGCGCGCCGTCGCCCGGTGCTTCCCAGCCGTCTTCGGTGACGATCAGGGTGTCTTCGAGCTTGACGATCCCGGCGTCCGGGTTGGCGAGCGTCGTTTCGATGGACAGCACCATCCCCGGCTCCAGTGGGGCTTCCGCGTGATCGGCCGGGTAGGGAACCGGGCCCGTGCCGGTCAGCCGGGGCGCTTCGTGCGTGATCAGGCCCATGCCGTGGGCCACGAAGAACATCTCGCCCGCGTGCGGGCAGGCGGCCAACGCCTTCTCGGCCACCGAAAAGACGTCGCCGCCGCGCCGCCCGGGCCCGACAGCCGCTCGGGCGCCCTGCTGCACCGATTCGACTTCGGCCAGCAGGTCCCGCATCAGGGCGGTCGGTGCACCGGCGACCGCCATCCGGGCCAGGTCGCCGATGTATCCCTGGTACATGCCACCGGAGTCGAGCGACAGCGCTTCTCCGGCTCGCCACACCCGCGACGACGGCGCACGGTTGAACTCCGCTCCGCACGAAACCAGGCAGTAGTCGAAGACCAGCCCGCGGTCGGTCTGTTCGCGGCGGAACCGTTCCACGATGTCGAGCTTCGTTTCGCCGGGAGCCGACGCGGCGAACGTCGCCGTCATCGCGTCGATGATCCCGATCGAGGCGGTGCGCACCAATTCCAGCTCCCAGGCGGATTTGACGGCCCGGACGCCTTCGAGGATCCGGTGCGCGTCCACGAACGACGCGGCGGGCATCGAGTCCCGGAGCGCGTCCGCCGCGTCCATCGGGAGAAAAGCCTTCTCCACGGCGATGGTGCTTTCCGCGAGCCCGCGTTCTTCGAGCAGTTCGGCGATGGCTCGCGCGGTGTCCAAGCTCGACCAGGACCGGTTGCGGACGTCGGGGACCCAGAGCGGGAACACCTCCGTGCCCCATTCTTCGTTGCCGCAGCCGACGTAGCAGGCCAGTTCCGGGGCGCCCTTGACGTACACGAGTGCGGGCAGGTACCGGGACACGCCGATGGCGTCGAAGCCGGCGAAGAAGAAGTACCGGTACCCCCCGAGGAGGTGCTGAACGGAGAAGCGCGTGGTGGCCACCACGACGTCTGCCCCGCATTCGTCCATGAGGGCGTCCAGCCGGTTCGCGTCGAAAGGCAGATCCATGACTCTCCTCGAATCGAGACTGTCCACAGTGCGCGTGGTCGGTATGATGCGGTGGGACGAGTTCCTGTCGGGAAAAGGAGATCCTCGTGAACGAGCACCTCGGAGTTGCGGCGTCGGCTTCCGTCGGCCGGACCATTCTGGACCGCTTCCGGCTGACTGGCCGGGTGGCGCTGGTCACCGGGGCGGGACAGGGTATCGGCCGCGCCTTCGCCCACGCCCTGGCCGAAGCCGGCGCCAAGGTGGCGGTCGTCGACGTCGCCGCGGACCGCGCGGCGGAAGTGGCCGGCGAGCTGCGGGAAAAGGGTGCCGAGGCCATCCACGTCCACGCTGACGCGGCGGACGAGAAGTCCATCGCGAACTTCGTGTCGACCACCGTGGAATCGTTCGGTGGCCTGGACATCGCCGTGAACAACGCCGGCATCAACCTCAACTCCGCGGCCGAGGAAACGACCCTCGACGAATGGGACAGGGTGCACGACCTCAACGTGCGCGGTGTGTTCATCGCCTGCCAGTACGAAGCGAGGGCGATGTTCGAGCGCGGGTACGGGAAAATCATCAACACCGCGTCCATGGCCTCGCTCGTGGTGCCGCACCCGCAGAAGCAGGTTTCCTACAACGTGTCCAAGGGGGCGGTGGTGACCCTCACCCGGACGCTGGCCGCGGAATGGGCCGACCGCGGTGTCCGGGTGAACTGCATCTCGCCGGGAATCATCAGGACCGCCTTGATCGAGCAGTCGGAGGCGCTGGCACCCCTGGTGAGCGAATGGATCGCGAACATCCCCGCCGGGCGGCTGGGCGAGGTCGCCGACCTGCAGGGGGCGGTCGTCTACCTCGCCGGCGAGGTCTCGGACTACATGACCGGCCACAACCTCGTCATCGAAGGCGGCCAGACGCTCTGGTAGCCGGTGCGGCGGCACGGGTCACCGGATCTTCGCGGAAGCGTCCAGCGCCCACGCGCGCTGGGTTTCGGCGGCCGCGGTGAGTTCTTCCTCCGTGACGTCGTCGACGAAGAGGCAGTGCCCGATGCCGGCGGGCAGCGGCATCCGCTGCCGACCGTCGCGTCGGCGTACGGTCGCGCGCATCGCGCGGGCCAGCGCTTCCGGGGTGTGCAAGGGACTCCAGGCCGGGAGCTCGAGTGCGGACATCACCGAAAACACGCGCTCGCAGTCTTCTGCGGCCAGGAGACCGCGCTGCCAGGCGAGCACGGTGCTCAGGGCCATGTCGAGGCACACCGCCTCACCGTGCAGCATCGAAGGCAGGCCCAGCATCTCGATGGTGGGGCTGAAGCTGTGCCCGAAATCCATGCTGCGCTCGAGCGTGCGCTCCCACAGATTCGGTTCGAGCTCCGCCAGCATGCCGGTGATCGCGGCGTCGAGGATGGTGGCTGCGGCGCGACGGCCGTCCGGGGAGGTCCCCTGGAACTTCTCGTCCAGCATGAGCCGGCCGTGCCGCTCCAAGTGCGCGAACAGCGCCGCGTCCTTGATCAGCCCGACCTTCAGGATCTCGGCCAGGCCGTTGCTCAGGTGGCGCCGGCCCAGTGTGGCGAGGAAGCTCGGATCGAGGAGGGTGAGCGTCGCGGCCGCGTACGTGCCCAGCTGGTTCTTGTGGCCGTTGAAGTTCACCCCGGTCTTCACCCCGACGCCGGCGTCGACCAGCCCGACCAGGGTCGTCGGCACCCGCACGAACGGCGTGCCCCGGCGGTAGAGGCTCGCGGCGAGCCCCACGACGTCCATGGCGACACCACCGCCCACGACGATGACCGGCTCGCGCCGCCGGTCGACCCCGAACTTCTCCAGCCGCTCGAGCAGGCGCAGCACGACGTCGAGCTCCTTGTGCGCTTCACCCGAGCGGATGGTCATGATCTCGTGGGTGATGCCGTGGTGGTCGAAGTACTGCCGGATCCTGGTCCCGAACAACTCGTCGATCCGTTCGTCGACCACGACGAACCGGCGCGAGGTCCGGCTCTCCGGCGAAGCGCCCGCCTCCAGCAGGTCGGTCCGGTCCGGGGCGAAGACGTCGCGGCAGAACCGGACCTCGTAGCCGACCGTCTGGGATGCCGCGACCCGCCAAGAACTGTCGGCCGTGTCGCGGCCGGTCCGGACACGGGGGTTCGTCGACTGGGTCATGAGCGCTCTCCCTTTCAGCGGTTCACCGACGCCGCGGCGATCAGCGAACGGGCGTACCGGTACGCTGCGTCGGGCCGGAGGTGGAAGAACTTGACCGGTGCCACCGATTCGATCTCGAGGAGCAGCAGTTTTCCGCTGACCGGGTGCCGGAGGAAGTCGAGCCGTACCGAGGTGGGCTCGACCGGAACGGTCTTCAAGTAGGCGCGGTACGCGTTCGCGATTTCGGTGGAGTCGTCGTCGCGCGCGGCGTAGCCGGCGCGGGCGTTGGGGTGGAATTGCGTACCCGCGCGACCCGGAGCGAGGATCGCGTCCTTGGTGATCGCGTGGGAGTACTGACCGTCGATCATGATGATCCCGTACTCGCCCAAGGCGTCGATCGTCCCGATGTAGGGCTGCACGCAGGCCGTCACCCCGTGCTGCCCGAAGTCGGCCAGCCTGGCGACGAGATCACGTTCGGTCGTGACGCGTGCGGCGCCGAGGGTGCCGCCGGACGAAACCGGTTTGACGACGACGGCGGCCGCACCGAACTCCCGTTCGGCGCGGGTGAGCGCGTCGGCGGCGACGGCGCCGAGTGGATCACCCGGAGCCACCACCGTGGTCGGGATGGTTCGGGCGCCGCACTGCTCGACCAGCGGGAGGTACTCCTTGCTCAGCCCGTTCGCGATGACCGGGTACGGGTTGGCCAGCGGCACCCCCTGCCGGTGCAGGGACTCCAGCCAGCTCTTGAACTCGGCCAGCTTGAGCCACATGCTCCACGGTGACTGCACCGCGACGACGTCGAACGCGGTCCAGTCGACGCCGGGTGCGTCGTCCCAGCTGAGCACCCGGGTGGTGCACCCTTCGGCGGCCAGACAGGATCGCAGCAGCGGCGTGTCCCGATCGGACCAGTCCGCGCCCGGGAAGGCGCTGGAGGTGACGAGTGCGATGTCCACGGGGTACTCCCAAGTGTTGCGTGCGGACGGTCCATTGAGGCCAGACGGTAATGAGCGCGGCGGACGACGGGCAACAGCGGTTCCGTGAAACGGAACGGTGCTTACGGGCCTACGCCGAGCACGAACGGGCCAGCGCCTCCACCCGTGCGTGCAGCTCGCCGGGGAAGGGCTCGAACTCGGGCTTCATCAGCACCTTCGCAGGACGCGTGCCTCGGCGGCATCACCGACGACCCGCCGGTGCTCGGCCGGGCGGAAGGCCACGGCGCCACGCCGGGCGAAGACGCCGCGGTGGTTCGCGAACACCGGTCATCTCCGTACCCGGGGACGGCGAGCCGGCACGGCGGCTCGTGGGGAAAGCGCGTTCCGGGCGGTGGATCGCTTCCCCGCCGCGCGAACGATGACCCGGAGTCTATGGAGGACATTCGACGGCAGCAGGCCTTGCCGGTTCGCGAAAGCTCTATGGCCAAAGGGTCTGCGCGAAGGACCCAGCCACCGCGCGGCCGGTTGTGGAGGTTCAGCCGGCGCGGTTCCCCCTGGCGGGGGATGTGCCCGGGGACTTCGGCAGCAGGGCGAGGACGACAACCAGCAGGACCGCGACGAGGACCGCTCCGGCCCACAGCGCGGAGTGCAGAGCGTGGACGAAGGAATGGCTTGCGGCACCGGCCAACGGTTGTTCCAGCCGGCCCGCGCCGCGCGCGGCTTCCACGGCGTTGGCGACGCCCGCGCGGGCGGCCGCCGCTGTGGCGGGAGGAACACCGTCCAGCGCGCGGCCGACGTCGTCCCGGTAGCCGGCCGCGAGCATCGCTCCCAGCAGGGCGATTCCCACCGCCGCACCCAGTTCCCTGGCGATGTCGTTGAGCGCCGAAGCCACGCCTTGGTCCGCCGGCGGGAGAGCGCCGGTGATGGCTTCGGTGGCGGGCGGCATCGCCGAACCCATCCCGATTCCCAAGGCGATGAGACCGGGCACGACACCGGGAAAGCCGGCCTCGACCGAGGTGAAAACGGCCAGCAGGACCAGACCGGCCGCGGTCAGGCCGAGGCCGGCCGCCATGGTGGCCCGGGCTCCGATCCGCGCGGCCAGCCGGGGGGCGAAGCCGGACGCGATCATCATCAGCACGGCCATGGGCAGCAGCGCGGCGGCGGACAGCAGGCTCGTGAAGCCGAAGACAGTCTGCAGGAGGGGGTAGAGGAGCACCGAAGAGCCGGCGTGCACGGCGAACACCGCCGCGAGCGTGAGGGTGCCACCACCCAGCCCGCGCTCGCGGAAGAGGCGCACGTCCAGGAGCGGGGCCGGGTGCCGGAGCTGCCACGCGACGAAGCCGGCGGTGCCGGCGACGCCGACGGCGAGGCCGGTGATGGTGCCCGGCGCGGCCCAGCCCCGGTCCGGTACTTCGTGGAAGAAGAAGATCAGCCCGACCACCCCGAGCACGGAAGCGGTGCAGCCGACCACGTCGAACGGGCGCTGGGCAACCCCGCGGGAGTCCGGGACGCAGCGCCACGCCACGGCCGACGAGACGAGCACGAGGACGACCGGGACGACGAACAGGGAGCGCCAGCCCCAGGTGTCGACGAGCAGGGCGGAGAGCACCATGCCCAGCACCGCACCGGCCCCGCCCACCCCGGTCCACACACCGATGGCGCGGCCGCGGTCCGCCACCGGGAAGTTCGAGGTGATGACGGCGAGCGTGACGGGCATGATCATGGCCGCGCTCGCGCCGTTGAGGACGCGTGCCGCGATCATGACACCGGCCGTGGGCGCCACCGCGGCGGCGGCGCTCGTGACGGCGAAGGCGGCGAGGCCCACCGTGAGGACGGGCTTGCGGCCCCAGCGGTCGCCGGCCGCGCCCATCGGCAGCAGCAGGGCGGCCAGGCTGAGGACGTAGCCGTTCATGATCCACACCACCGTGCTCTGCGAAGCGCCGAAGTCGACGGCGAGCGCCGGCTGAGCGACGTTCAGTCCGGTGACGGAGGCGACGACGGCCAGCAGCGCGAGGGAGACCGCGATCAGGATCGCGCGCCGTTGGCGGGGGTCCGTGACCAAGCTGTCGCCGACCGGGCCGGTCCGCGTTCGTGGTGGCCGTTCTGCGGTCATGCCGTCCTCCCGGGTGCCCCTGAATCCTGTCCCGGCAGCACTTTCCGGTCAGTCGCGGTGCCCCGACCGAGGACTCTTGGCCAGACTTGCTGCCCACTCGGCCGGCCCCGGGTGCGGTAAGACTTCGGTAGACCCGTCGAAAGCCTTCGACGCCCTGCTCGTGAAGGAGCCGCCTCCGTGTCCAGCAGGGTGAAGCATTCGCTGCAGACCACGACCGCCTCCCCGGCCGCGCACACGGCCGCGCTCCAGCGCCAAGCCCTGGCGCCCGCCGTCCACAGCGGCGTCGCGCCCATCGAAAACCTGTCGTCGGGGCTGGTGCGGATGCCCGCCTTCCACCGGGCCGTGGCGCACGTCCACGTCCGCTCCGAGGTGGTGATCTTCACGGCGGCCGGGTACGCGGCGTCCCTGGTCGGCGAGGAACTCGAGCACACGTTCGTCCACGCGCCGCACTCGATCATGATGATCGGAGCCGGGGTGCCGCACCTCGGGCTGAACCTCTCCGGCGAGGTCGTCCTGGCTTTCGAAGCCCGGACCGATCCCGCGTTCAACGAAGACGTGGAACTCCTTCCGCACCTGGACGAACTCGCCTCGGCGCGTGCCTTGCAAGTGCAGGAAGAGTTTCGCCGGGGTCTGTTCGCCGAAGCGCTGAAGGAGCCTTCGTGGAGCACTGCCGTCCGGAGTCCCGGATGCCGGTGAACCCGTCAGCTGCCTGAACCCGGGGGGAGAAGCGGGTTCCGGTTTCCGGAACCGGGCCTTGCGACCGTGGAACCCGCGGGCAATCGTCGCCACTGCCCGGTGCGCCGAACTCACGGAGGAGCCATGGTCCGAGTCGTGTTGGCCGCCATCCCCATGCCGGGGCACCTGATCCCGCTGCTGCCGATCGGCCGGCACCTCGTCGAAAACGGCTACGACGTCACCGTGCTCACGTCGGAGGCCCTCGAACCGCTCGCGGGTGACATCGTGAACAGCCCGCGGGGCCGGTTGCACCCGCTCCGCGGGAAAGCCGCCTTCGACGGGAACCGCATCCTGGCCGAGTTCCCCGTGGTGAAGGACACGCCTGCCGGCTACCGCCAGGTGATCGTCGCCCCCCAGGAGATGTTCATCCCGCCGATCCCCGAGCAGTTCCGGGCCGTCCAGGAAGTCCTCGAAGCCGGCGATCCCGCCACGACGGTCGTCATCCACGAAGGGTTCTTCCACGGCACCTGGCCGTTGCTGCTCGGGGCGCCGGGATTGCGCCCGGCCGGGACGATCGGGCTCGGTGTCTCGGTGCTGACGCTGGAGGATCCCCGGCTGCCTCCCTTCGGGTTCGGCGCCGCTCCCGACCTGTCCGCGCCGGGCGAGCGGCGCGCGCGGGACCTGCGCGATCGCCTGCACCGGGAGTTCGAACCGGTGCAGAAGCAGCTGGACGACGTGCTGGCCGGGCTCGGTGCGGTCGACCGGGCTCCGTACTACTGGGACTCGTTCTCCCTGCTGTGCGACACCTTCTTCCAGTTGTCCCCGCCCGGCCTCGAGTACGAGCGTGGTTCGCTCCCGGAGCACGTCGAGCTGATCGGCAGACCGGGTTCGCCGGCGACCGCGCACTTCGACGCTCCGCCGTGGTGGAACGACGTGGTGACTGCGGATCGTGTCGTCTTCGTCACCCAAGGTACGTTGAACAACGAGAACCACGGAGCGCTCATCGGGCCCGCGCTGGAGGCGCTGGCCGACTCCGACGCCCTGGTCGTGGCGACCTTCGGCGGCCGGCCGGTACCCCCGGATCTCGTCGTCCCGGCCAACGCCAGGGTCATCTCCTACCTCCCCTACGACATGATCTTCCCCCACACGTCGGTGCTGGTGACCAACGGCGGCTTCGGCGGGGTGCAAGCTGCCCTGATGGCCGGGATTCCGCTTGTCGTGGCGGGTGACACCGAGGACAAGCCGGAGGTCGCCATGCGCGTCGAGCACGCGGGCGCGGGGATCAACCTGCGGACGGGCCTGCCCGGGGTGCCGGCGGTGCGCCAGGCCGTGGAGCGGGTGCTCCGCGACCCGTCGTTCCGGTCGCGGGCCGAAGGGATCCGCGACGAGTACCGCGCCCGTGACCCGCTGGCCCGGATCAAGGACGAGGTCGACCGCATGGCGTCCAGCCCTCGAGCCGGTCGCCGCCAGGCCGGCCACGGCATCTCCGGTGTCCTCGGTCTTCCCGGCCGGTGAGAGCCGGGGGTGGTGCGCCGGTCACCGGTTCGGTGGCTGGCCGACGAGGATGTGGACGAAGGTCCCGGACAGGCCGTAGGTGCTGACTCCGGCGACGGCGGGCCCGTCGTCGGGCCAGCTTGCGGTGTGGGGGACCGGTGCGATGCCGAGCCCGGTCCAGTCGATCCGGGAGGTGGGGTGCTCGCTGTGCAGGCTGGCGGGCACGGTCCGGTTCCGCACCGCCAGGGCGGCCTTGATCAGCCCGGCGATGCCACCGGCGGCTTCGGGGTGACCGATGTTGGTCTTGACGCAGCCGACCAGGCACGGCCGGCCGGGCGGGCGGTGAACGCCGATGGCGGTACCGATGGCGTGCAGCTCGATGCGGTCGCCGGCCGGAGCGGCGTTGCCGTGGGCCTCCACGTAGGCGATGCGGTCGGGGCTGACGCCGGCGACGGCGCACGCGCGGGTGATGACGTTCAGGTAACCCTCGATCGAAGGGGCGATGATCGCTTTGGCGGTGCGGCCCTTGCTGGCCTGGGCGCTGCCGAGGATGAGGGCGTACACGGTGTCGCCGTCCGCCTGGGCGCGGGAAAGCCGCTTGAGGACGAGGACTCCGGCGCCGTCGCTGCGGACGAAGCCGTCGGCGTCCTCGTGGCCGAATCGGCAGCGGCCCGAGGGTGAGAGCATGCCTGCGGCCGAGTAGCCGACGGTGTGGCGGGTGTCCAGTACGAGGCTGACGCCGCCCGCGAGCGCGGTGTCGCACTCGCCGATGCGCAGGCTCTGGCAGGCGAGGTGGACGGCGAGGGTGCCCGAAGAACAGGCCGCGTCGACCGTGGCGCACGGGCCGCGCAGGTCCCAGGCGTAGCTGATGCGACCGGAGGCCATGCTGCGGGCGGCCGAGGTGGCGATGGCGTACATGTCGGTGGTCGTGGTGCCGTGCAACCGGTCCCAGTGCTCTCCGGTGCTCTGGCCCATGAAGACCCCGATGTCCTGACCGGCGGTCCTGGTCAGCCCGGCATCGGCCAGTGCGTCGCGCGCGCACTGGAGCAGCAGGCGGTGCTGGGGGTCGAGCGTCGCGTTTTCCCGTTCGGTCACCGCGTAGTCGCCGGGCGCAAAACCTTCGTTGTCGGCAAGGAATCCGCCGTCGAGGCTCACGACGTGACCGCTCTTGCGAGGTGCCGGGTCGTAGAGCGCGCGGGCGTCGAACCGGTCCGCCGGCGGCTGCGCGGTGACCGCGTCGACCTTCCCGCACACCAGGTCCCACAGTTCCCGCGCACCACTGGCGCCGGGGAAACGCGCTCCGATAACGACAATCGCAATGGGTTCACCCGTCGTCATCACCTGGCAACTTCTATCATCGAAAAACAATCGGACCGCCACGGCGAACGGATCGTCGTCCGTTTGGGCAGCCACTTTGGACGAAGGTCGCGGGAAAAACGCCGACCTGGCGCCGTGGCCGAGGATGACTGGCAATGGCATCGTCGGTTCCTTCGAAGGGTTTGTGGTGCTGATGTGCGGCATTGCGGGCTGGGCAGATCTCGGGTCCTTGCCGGAGGACGCAGAAGAACGGGTCCGCCGGATGACCGACGCCATGGCGAGCAGAGGCCCGGACGGTGCGGGCGTCTGGACCGGCAGGCATGCCGTGCTGGGACACCGGCGGCTGGCCGTCATGGATCCCGGGCACGGCGGGCAGCCGATGATCTTCACCAACGACCGCGACGAGCCGGTGGTCACGCTGACCTACAGCGGCGAGGTCTACAACCACCCCGAGCTGCGTGAGGAACTGCAGCGACGCGGGTACAAGTTCCGGACCGGTACCGACACCGAGGTCGTGCTGCACGCCTACCTCGAGTGGGGCATCGACGCGGTGGAGCGGCTCAACGGCATGTACGCCTTCGCGGTCTGGGACGAGATCCGCGGCAGGCTCGTGCTCGTCCGCGACCGGCTGGGCGTCAAGCCGCTGCACTACGTCCGCCACGCAGGCGGGGTGCTGTTCGCGTCCGAGCCGAAGTCGTTGTTCGCCGGCGGCCTGGTCAGCCCCGCGGTCAGCGTCGACGGCCTGCGCGATCTGTTCGCCTCCGCGCACACGCCCGGCGCGAGCCTGTTCCGCGCCGTCCACGAGGTCAGGTCCGGGACCGTCGTGGTCCTCGATGCCGCCGGCCTGCGCGAGCGGCGTTACTGGCAGCTCACGGCCCGGCCGCACCACGACGACGTGCCCACCACCGTCGCGCGGGTGCACGAGCTGCTCGGCGACATCGCCGCCCGGCACGTCCGCGCCGACGTCCCCCTCGGGGCCCTGCTCTCCGGCGGCCTGGATTCCGGTGCGCTGGCCGCCCTCGCCCAGCAGGCCGACCCGGCTCCGTTGCGCACCTTTTCCGTCGACTTCGCGGGCAACACCGACCACTTCGTCGGGAACAGCCTGCGCGCCACCCGGACACTCCGTTCGTACGCGCCGTCGCCGAGCACTGCGGCCTGGACCACCGAGACATCGTGCTCGACGCGGGCGAGCTGGCCGATCCCCGGCACCGGCAGGCGGTGGTCGCGGCCAAGGACGCACCCGCGCTCGGGGACATGGACACCTCGCTGTACCTGTTGTTCCGCGCCGTCCGGGAGCACACCACGGTGGCCATCTCCGGCGAAAGCGCCGACGAGGTCTTCGGTGGCTACCCGTGGTTCCACGACCCCGAACGCATCGGTGCCGAGAGCTACCCGTGGCGGTACTTCACCGGTCACAGCGGTACTTACCAGGCCCTCCTGCGCCCCGAGGCCGCTGCCGAACTGAACATCGCGGCACACCGCGCGACGCAGTACCGCGACGCCCTCGCCGGTGTTCCGCGCCTGGACGGCGAGACCGGGCTCCAGGGCCGCATGCGCGAGGTGTTCCACCTCCACCTGACCCGCTGGCTACCCCACCTGCTGGACCGCAAGGACCGGCTCAGCATGGCGGTGGGGCTGGAAGTACGGGTGCCGTTCTGCGACCACCGGCTCGTCGAGTACGCCTTCAACACCCCCTGGGCGCACCACACCTTCGACGGCCGGGAGAAATCTCTGCTAAGCGCGGCGGTGGCGCCGCTGCTGCCCGCCGGCGTCATCGCCCGGACCAAGGCGCCGTACCCGGTGACCCACGATCCCGCCTGCCACCGCGCCATCAGCGAGCAGGCACACGACCTGCTGGCCACCCCCACCGCGCCGGTGTGGACGTTCCTGGCACCGCAACGCCTCCGGGACCGCCTGGACCGCCCGGCCGCCGACCACGCCACCCGCGCGGGGATCGACTTCGCGCTCAACTTCGATCTGTGGCTGCGCAACCACGGCGGCGGCCACGGCACCCGCTGAAGTCCCGGCCCGCAGCAGGCGGTGAGCTGGGTGGCGTCGTCGGCTCCGCGCAGGCCAGGAGTACCTCGCAGGGACAAAGGGGCAGGGATGCTAGCCGAACGTCCGACAGGTACTACCGGCCCTTTACCTCGCGCGGGGCCATGATGGACGGTCTGTGCAACCGGGCCGGAAGGGCCGGATCCGAGCAGGTCGAGCCGGTCGGAGGGGGCTTGACCTCGCTCCTCGCGAACACGACCGCGAACGGCTTCCCCGCCTCCGGGCCGGCACAGGCGGGGAGGCGCGGAGACAACCGCTTTCGCCAAGCACAGTCCGCTTCGACAATCGCCGGAATGCGAGGAACCAGATGTCAAGAAGCACTGTTCGATCCCGAAGCCGCTCGCGGGTGGCCGTGCCGTTCATCCTCTCCGTCGCCATGATCGCCGCCTTCGGGCCGGCCGCCACCGCCGCGCCGCGGCACCACCAGCCGAGCGCGTTCGAGTCCGTCGCCTCCCCGAAGGAACAGGCGAACCGTGCGGTCGTCCTGAGCTTCTACGCCGCGCTGAACCGCGGGAACCTCGGGTACTTCGACCAGGTCGTGCGCCCCGACCTCGTCCAGCACTACCCCGCGATCGCCGACGGCCGGTCCGCGTTCCGCGCGTACCACGCGGCCCTGCGGAAGCAGAATCCCGATCTCCGGTTCGTCGTGGAGCGGACCATCGCCCAGAACGACCTTGTTGTGGTGCACAGCCACTTCACCGGAAAGCCCGGCGACGCGGGGATCGCCAAGGTCAACCTCTTCCGCCTCGACCGGGGCAGGATCGCCGAACACTGGGAACTCAACCAGGCCGTCCAGCCGGCGGCCACCGGCAACGACATGTTCTCCACGCTCAGCTCGCCCCGGATCGCCCGGTCGCTGCCGCTGTCCACGGACGCCGAGAGCGCCCGCGTCGGCCGCGCCGCCTTCGCCGAGATCGTCAACCAGCCCGACGACGCACTCCGTCTCCGGGCGCTGAACCGCTACATCGGGAACAACACCTACTACCAGCACTTCCCGAACGTCCCCAATGGACCTGAAGCGCTGCAGCAGTTCGTGCACAACGCGTTCGCCGCGCAGCCGGAGTACCGCGCCGACGTCAAGACTGTCGTCGCCGAGGGAGATCTGGTCGCGGTCTTCGAACACCTGGTGAAGCTCTTCGACATGGAGGACGGTGTCGGCGCCGACCTGTTCCGGGTGCGGGACGGAAAACTGCTGGAGCACTGGGTCGTCATCGAGCCGACGCCGCCGACGTCGGCCAACCCGCACCCGATGTACTGATCCGCGGCCGTTGGGGCGGAAGGGTGGCGCCATGCCGGACACCGTGACAGCCCGTTCCACGACTCCGCTGGTCCTGCTCGCGGTCGGCCTCGCGGCGGTCGTGGCCTGGCAGCTCCGCGACTGGTCGTCCTGTTCGGACGTTGCCCCACCGGAGCCGCCGGCCGGGCCGATCGGTGCCGGGCACCACCTCGGCGCGGGCGGGACGCGCACGCCGCCGCCCGCGATCGCGGCGAGCGCCGTCCCCAACTTCGCCGGCATCACGCTGCTCGCCGCGCACGTGACGACGGCGGGCGTGCTGCTCGCCGTCGCCGCCGCGCGGCGGTGGGCGGCGGGGCGCATCGCCGCTGTGCTGGTCTTCGCGGCGACGGTGGCCGTCTTCACCGCCTCGGCGACGATTCCCCTGGCGAGCTTGACCATCGGCACCGGGATTTCCCGGGGCAACACGCTGTCCGCGGCGGTCACCGTGTTGCGGTACTCGTTCGTGCTCTCCCTGCTGGTCGCGGCCGCCGCGCACCGGCTCGCTTTCCGAGTTCTCGAAGGTGATCGACGTGCTGACCAGAAGAGACGCGCTCAAACTCGGTTCCGCCGCGGGCGCGGCGGTGCTCTTCCCGGTGAACCGGCTGGCGTCCGCGCTCTCTGACGACCCGCCGGGCGTGCCGCCCTTCTCACTGCCGTTGCCGGTCCCCCCGGTGCTGAAGCCCGCGCACCGCACGGCGGACACCGACTTCTACGACATGCGGATCTCGGAGACCGAACTGGAGATCCTGCCCGGGTTCCGGACCCGGACCCTCACCTTCGCCGGGAGTTTTCCCGGCCCCACCGTCCGCGCTCGGCGTGGCCGCGAGGTGGTGATCAGGCAGTTCAACGGCCTGCGGAGCCCCGTCACGGTGCACCTGCACGGCGCCGCCGTGCCGGCGTCGAGCGACGGGCACCCGATGGACCCGATCGCGCCCGGCCGGGCCCGGGTGTACCGGTACCCGAACGACCAGCGGGCCGCCACGCTCTGGTACCACGACCACACGCACGAGCTGGAAGCCGAGCAGATCTACCGCGGACTTTCCGGTGCATACCTGCTTTCGGACCCGGTGGAAACGCGGCTTCCGCTGCCCACCGGCGAATTCGACGTCCCCTTGCTGCTCCGGGACGCGAAGTTCGACAGCGAGGGCCAGTTCGCCTTCGTGCCGGACGACTTCACGAACCGGCCCACCGTCCTCGTCAACGGGCGGCCGCAACCCCATTTCGAGGTCAAGCGGAAGCTGTACCGCCTCCGGCTGATCAACGGATCGAACCTGGAGATGTTCAGGTTCCGCCTCACCTCCGGAGCGCCGTTCCTGCAGATCGCCGCCGACGGTGGCTTCCTGCGTGCCCCCGCGGTGCGGCCGGAGATCGACCTCTGGCCGGCCGAGCGTGCCGAGGTGCTGGTGGACTTCCGGTCGGTGCCGCCGGGCACCGCCGTCGTGCTGCAGAACGCGGTGGCGCTGTCCGCGGACAAGCGCGACATCCTGCAGTTCCGGGTCGGCGGCGGTGCTCCGCCGTCCGAGCGGGAGAGCGACGTCCCGAGCTGGTCACGCACCGCGTTTTCCCCGCCGCGGACGGAGATCCCGGGCTGGCCGGCGACCGAGCCGCCGCGAAGACAGCCGACGAGAACGCGGCGATTCGTCCTGGGGCTCGATCTCGCGAGCGGCCGGTTCCTCATCAACGGCCGCGGGTTCGACCCGGACCGGGTGGACGCCACGATCGAGCACGGCTCGACCGAGATCTGGGAGATCGTCAACGGCGACGCCGCTCTCGGCATCCAGCATTCGATGCACCTGCACCTGGTGCAGTTCCGGGTCCTCGACCGGAACGGCAAACCCGAGCCCGCCCACGACTCCTTCCCGAAGGACACCGTCCGGCTGTACCCCGGGGACGTGGTCCGCATCCAGGTCACGTTCGATTCCCACCTCGGCCGGTTCCCGTTCCACTGCCATTTCCTCGACCACGCGGCCCACTCGATGATGGGCCAGTTCGAAGTCGTGCCCCGCCGCTGAGCCGGCCGGGGCGCGGGGGAGGGCGCCGGATGCGAGAAAGATCTGTGAGGTAACGATGAAGCGTTCGAATTCCGGTGCCCCGGGCAACGACGTCGCCGTGGTGGGCCTCGGCCTGCGGCTGGCCGGCGGCATCAGCGGTCCGGCGGACTTCTGGGCCGGCTTGACGGCGGCGCGGAGCGAGGTCGGGGACCTGCCCGAAGGGCGTTGGTCTTCGTACCGGGCGAGCGGTCCCGCGGCCGTGGCCGCGGTGGACCGAGCCGTCCGGCGCGCCGCCTACCTGGAGGACGCCGCGAGCTTCGACGCCGAGTTCTTCGGCGTCACCCCCAAGGAAGCGGTGCTGCTGGACCCGCAGCAGCGGCTCGTGCTGGAAGTCGTCTGGGAGGCCCTGGAACACGCCGGTATTCCGCCTCTTTCGCTCGGTGGCACCAACGCCGCGGTGCTGATCGGCGTTGGTGGCGGGGAATACGGGCAGCTGCTGCTGAACGATCCCGAGCGGATCGGGCCGTGGAGCAGCATCGGCGGGGCGTACTGCGCCGTCGCGAACCGGGTTTCGTACTTCCTCGACCTGCGCGGTCCCAGTCTGGCGCTGGATTCGGCTTGTTCGTCGTCGCTCGCAGCGATCCACTTCGGACGGCAGGCGCTGCTCTCCGGCGAGTGCGACGTCGTGCTCGCGGGCGGGGTCAACTTGATCGCCGCCCCCGCGCAAACCCTCTCGCTGGGTGCGTCGGGAGCGCTGGCGGCCGACGGCCGGAGCAAGCCGTTCGCGGCGTCGGCCGACGGTTACGGGCGCGGCGAGGGCGCCGGTGTCGTGGTGCTCAAGCGGCTGGACCACGCCCGCCGCGACGGCGACAACGTGCTGGCCGTCGTCCGCGCCAGCACGGTCCGGCAGGACGGCCGCACCAACGGGATCATGGCCCCCAACGGAGCCGCCCAGGAGGAGATGCTCCGGTCCGTCTACGGAAAGGCGGGCATCACCCCGTCCGACGTGGACTACCTGGAAGCGCACGGCACCGGGACACCGCTCGGTGATCCGGTGGAGGCGGCCGCGGCCGCGGCCGTCCTGGGCGCCGGCCGGACGCCGGACTCGCCCCTGTTCATCGGTTCGGTCAAGGGTAACGTGGGGCACCTCGAGGCCGGGGCCGGCGTGGTCGGCGTCATCAAGACGGTGCTGGCCATGCGGGCCGGCGTCCTGCCGCCCACGGTGGGCGCCGGAGACGGCGTCAACCCGGCGGTCGAAGCCGAGCAATCGGTCAAGGTGGTGACCGAGCCGACGCCGTGGCCCGAAGTCGCTGGCAAACCGAAGCTCGCGGGGGTGTCCAGCTTCGGGTACGGAGGCACCATCGCGCACGTCTGCCTGGCGGAAGGCGACCCGGTGGAACCGGGCACCGAGCGGGGCGCCACCGACGGCCCGCACCTGCTCCTGCTCTCCGCCGCCACCCGGGAGGCGCTCGCGCCGGCGGTGAGCGGGCTCGCGGACGCGCTGGAGACGGGCGAGCAGGACGTCGGAGCGGTGGCGGCCACGCTGGCCGTGCACCGGTCGCACCTGCCGTGGCGGACCGCCGTGCTCGCCGGCGACCGCGGCGAGGCGGTCGATCGCCTCCGGGCGTGGTCGGCGTCGGCGAAGGTGCCCGGGGTCGTGCACGGCCGGGCGGCCGAGCCGGCGGCGGGGCCGGTGTTCGTGTTCTCCGGGCACGGCTCCCAGTGGGCTGGCATGGGCCGGGAGCTGCTCCGGGCGAGCAAGCCGTTCGCGGCCCTGTGCGAGCGGCTCGAGCCGATCTTCCGCGAGGAGGTGGGCTACTCGCTCATCGCCGAACTCGACGAGGGGGACTGCACCCGAACCAGCCGCATCCAGGCGACCCTGTTCGCCATGCACCTGGGTCTCGCCGAGGTGTGGCGGTCCCGGGGGGTCGAACCGGTGGCGGCGCTCGGTCACTCCATGGGGGAGATCG
Source organism: Amycolatopsis sp. Hca4 (assembly GCF_013364075.1). Lineage (GTDB taxonomy): Bacteria > Actinomycetota > Actinomycetes > Mycobacteriales > Pseudonocardiaceae > Amycolatopsis. Next base: position 2,322,220 of record NZ_CP054925.1, on the reverse strand, counting down.
CCGCGGCGGTGGTCGCGGGCGTGTGGAGCGCGGAAGACGCCGCCCGGTTCGCCTGCCGCCGCGCGAACCTGCTCGACTCGGTGACGGGCCTCGGCGGCATGGTCCTGCTGGACGTGCCGTTCGACGAGCTGCAGGCGCGGCTGGCGGGCCGGGCCGGGCTGGCCGCGGCGATCGAACCGGCCCGTGGGTGGTCGGTGCTGGCCGGTGACGCGGCCGCGGTGCAGGAGTACGCGGCCGTGCTGGCCGGCGAGGGCCGCGTGGTCCGCCAGGTGGCTTCCGACGTCGCCTTCCACAGCCCGCACATGGACGAACTCGTCGACGACCTCGCCGCCGCGGCGCGCGGGTTGTCGATCGGTGCGCCGTCGTTGCCGCTGTACGGCACGGTTCTCGACGACCCGCGGTCGGACGCACCGCGGGATTCCGGTTACTGGCCGCAGAACCTCCGGCGGCCCGTCCGGTTCGCGGCGGCCATCGAGGCCGCGCTCCAGGACGGCCACCGTCACTTCCTGGAGCTCTCCCCGCATCCCGTCGTCACCCACAACATCGCCCAGATCGCGGAGGCGCTGCCGGTCCAGGCGGTCACCGCGGCGCACTCGCTGCGTCGTGCGCAGCCGGCGCTCGCGGAGCTGACCGAGCAGCTGGGCAGGCTGCACTGCGCCGGAGTCCGGGTCGACTGGCGGGCCCACTGGCCCCGCTCGGCCGCCGTCGAGCTGCCGCGCACGGCCTGGCAGCACCGCCGGTACTGGCTTCCCGAGGCGCCGGCGGACCGGGGCACCGGCGGTCACGACCCGGCGTCGTGCACCCTGCTCGGTTCCCGGCTGACGGCGGCCACCGCGCCGCCCTCGGCCGTGTGGCAGACGACCCTGGCGCCCGAAAGCCGGCCCTACGACGCTCCGCACACCGTGCACGGGGTGGACATCGTCCCGGCTTCCGTGCTGCTCTGCACGCTCGCCGACGCGATCGCGGGCGACACCGGCCGGCCGCGTCACCTCCGGGACGTCGTCCTGCGCACGCCGCTGCCGGCCGAGCAGAACCGCGCTGTTCAGGTCGTTTGCCAGGACGGGCGGGCAGTGCTTTCCTCCCGGCTCGAGGAAGCGTCCGAAGAGACGTCGTGGACCACGCACACCTCGGCCCGCGACGGTGGTGAGGCCGCGGTGCGCGCCGGCTCGGTCGAGCCGGCCGAAGGGCAGGCGGTCCCCGCCGGTGCCGACGAGGTGCTCGACCTGCTCCGGCCGCTGGGGGTTTCGGGGCTGGCCTTCGACTGGACGGTGGACGACCTCCGGCACGACGACGCGGTGGTGCACGCGACCGTGTCGACGCCCGGCCGGGCGCCCCACTGGGCCGTGGTCCTCGACGCCGCCACCACCTTGGCCTCGCTGCCGCTGGCCCGGCAGGGCGTCCACCGCATGCCCGCGTCGATCGAGTCGGTCGGGTGGACCGGTGCGCCGCCGCCCTCGGCACACTTGGTCGCACGCCTGCGCAGCGGCACCGTCGACACCATCGACCTGGATCTGCGCGGGGCCGACGGAGAGTCGGCCGCCCGGGTCACCGGGCTCCGGTTCGGTGTTCTCGACGCCGACCGGACCCTGTTCGCCGACCCGCGGACCTTCCTGCACGGCTTGTCCTGGCAACCGGTGGAAGCCGCGGCCGTCGAGACGTCCGCGGCCACCGTCACGCTGGTCTCGGCCGAACCGTCGGAGCTCGCGGACCGGCTCGCCGAGCACCTCGTCCGGGCCGGTTTCGGGTGCACGGTCGCCGCGGACGCCCAGGACGTCTCGCCGCCCGCGGGCGACGAGCCACACCACGTGGTCTATCTGCCTCCGGCGCCCCGGCCCGGAGACGAGTACGAGGCGACCGTGGACCACCTCACCGAGCTCGTCGGTGTCACCCGTTCCGTGGTCGAAGCCGACCGGCCGGGCACCCGGTTGTGGGTGCTCACCCGGGAAGCGGTGGCCTGCGCCAGTCCGGCCGCCCTCACGCATCGGCCCCTGTGGGGGCCGCACGGGTGATCGCCTCCGAACACCCGCAGTTGCGTGGTGGCGTGCTGGATCTGGGGGAGGGCGCCGAAGAAGCCGCGTTCGAGCTGGTGGCGAGCGTCCTCCACGCACCTCCGGCGGAGGACTGGCTGGCCATCCGGAACGGCGAGCTGCTCGCCGGGCGCGTGGTGCCCCGCCCGGACCGGGTCCGGACGCCACCGGTGAACCTGCGCCCCGACGCCACCTACGTGGTGACCGGCGGTCTCGGCGCACTCGGCCTGGAGGCGGCGCGTCACCTGGCCGCCCGGGGCGCCCGTCGCCTGGTCCTGACCAGCAGGCGCGGCCTGCCACCGCGGTCGGCCTGGGACGACCGGCACGACGAGGCGACCCGGCACGCCATCGGCGTCGTCGAGGAGCTCGAAAGCCAGGGGGTGAGCGTGCTCCCGCTCGCGCTCGACGTGACCGACGCCGACGCCGCACGGGCGACGCTGACACCGGACTTCCTGCGCATGCCGCCGATCCGGGGCGTGGTCCACGCGGCCGGAGCCGTGCACGGGCGCCTGGTGGACGACCTGGACGAGGACTCGATCCGGGAGACGCTGCACGCCAAGGTGCTGGGAGCGGTGGTCCTGCACGAGCTGTTCCCGCCGGGCAGCATCGACGAGATGGTGCTGTTCTCCTCCACCGCACCGCTGGTCGTGCTGCCCGGCTGCACGGCCTACGCCGCGGCCAACTCCTTCTTGGACGGCCTGGCCGCGCATCGGCGGCACCGGGGCGGGAACACCACCTCGATCGCCTGGACGGTGTGGCGGGACACCGGCCTGGGCAGGCTCACCGCCGACGGGCTGCAGAGCATGCAGGCCCAGGGCTTCGGTGACATCACCCCGGCCGAGGCACTGCGGGTGTGGAACTGCCTGCACACCACGGACGACGGCTACGCGCTGGTGGTCCGGCCGAGCATGCCGCCACCGGGCGGACGCCGCGCGCTCTTCGAGCACATCCGTGATCCCCGAAGCGGCGAGCCGGACGGGGGAGCGGCGGCGGAGCCGGTCACCCTCCTGCGCGACCTGCCCGCGGACGAGGTGCCCGACGCGGCGATGGCCGTGATCCGGAGTGTGGTGGCGGCGGAGACCGGCGTGCCGGAGGACCGCATCGAACCCGAACGACCGTTTTCGGACATCGGCCTGGACTCGGTCATGGGCATCGCCATCCGCGGGAAACTGCAGCAGCACACCGGGATCGAGCTGTCGGCGGGCGTTCTCTGGACCCATCCCACACCGGCGGCACTGACGCGTTACCTCAGTGGCGTGGCGACGCGCTGAGTTCGCCGGAATCCCGGACCGGCCACCCGTGACCGGTGTGGCCACTTCGGACGGACGTCCGGCCTTTCGGGCAGCCGTCTTGGACGAAGGTCGCCGGAACGCCGCCGAAGCGGCCACGGTGGCCGACGATGACTGCGAAACCACTTCGGCCGAATTAGGGGCGATGACAATGAGCCCGATCGATTCCGCGACCACCTCCCTCGACCTTTCGGCGCCCGTGGAGCTGACTCATCTCGAGGCTGCCGCCCGGCCGATGTCCCTCTCGCTGTCCACCACCGCGATCGCGGACATCGAACGCGGCCGGGGATTCGTCGAGGCGACGCTGGCGCGGCGCGAACGCCAGGTCTACGGCGCCACCACGGGCTTCGGCCCGCTGGTCGTCTTCGACGGCCGGGAAAGCGCCACCGCGCAGTGCGAAAACGTGCTGGAGCACCTCACCGTCGGGCAGGGGCCCGACCTGCCGATCCCGGTGGCCCGCGCGGCGGTGCTCGTCCGCGCCCGGTCCCTGGCGCGGGGCCTGTCCGGCGTGTCACTGTCCACAGTGGATACTCTGCTGGCGATGCTGGCCACCGGCTTCGCCCCGGCCATCCCGACGTGGGGATCGGTCGGCGCCAGCGGGGACCTGGTTCCCCTGGCGCACGCCGTGCAGAGCCTGCGCGGCAACGGGTACGCCTACTTCGACGGCGAACGGATGCCCGCCGCCGCCGCCCTGCGCGCGGCGGGCCTGGCCCCGCTCGAGCTGGACGGCCGGGACGCGCTGGCGTTGGTCAACGGCACGTCGGTGACGACGGCGGCCGCCGGTCTCGCCGTGCTGTCGGCGCAACGCTCCCTGAAGACCGCGCTCGCGCTGACGGCCGCTCTCGCCGACCTTCTCGGTGCCACGCCCGCCTTCCTGGCACCGTCCCTGCTGCGGGCGTTCGGCCACCCCGAAGCCGCAGCGGCCGGCCGGGAGCTGTCCTGGTGGCTCGAGGGAACCACGCCGGTGCCGGGACGGCCGCTGCAGGAGCCCTACAGCATTCGGTGCACGCCGCAGCTGCTCGGTGCCGCCCACTCGGCGGCCGGGTGGTCGGCCCGGACCGTCGCCGACGACCTGCGGGGGGTCAGCGACAACCCGCTGTTCTTCCCGGACGAAGACCTGGTCGCGCACGGCGGCAACTTCTTCGGCCAGCCGGCTGCCTTCGCCGCCGACCTGCTGTCCTCGGCGGTGACCCAGGTCGGCAACCTCGCCGAGCGGCAGGTCGACCTCCTGGTGGACCCCGGCCGCAACGGCGGGCGGCCCCCGATGCTCGCGGCCGAGCCGGGCAAGCAGCACGCGATCCAGGGGCTGCAGGTGCTGGCGACGTCGCTCGTCGTGGCGATGCGCCGGGCGTGCACGCCGGCGGCGATGCAGAGCGTTCCCACCAACCTGCACAACCAGGACGTCGTCCCGTTCGGCACGCAAGCGGCGCTGACCGCCTACGAGCAAACCCGTCTCCTGCGGCTGCTGCACGGCTGCCTCGGTGTCGCGGTGCGCCAAGCCGCCTACATCGGCGACCGAGAACCGTCCGCGCCGCGCTGCGCGGCCCTGGTCGCGGCGCTGGCCGAGCGGGTTCGGCCGCTCACCCGCGACCGCCCGCTCGACGAGGACATCCGTGCGGCCGCCGACGTGCTGGACGAGCACGTCGCCGAGGTGGCAATGTGACCGCTCCGCCGCTGCCCCGGCTGACCGTTCCGCTGCCGCAGGACCCGTTCACCCCGTGCGCCGGGGACACCGGCGACGCCGGCGAACCCGCCGGGCCACCGCCGGCCGACGGCGAAGCCGAGCTGGCCTGGTACCGCTGGCTGCTGGGCCACCACGGCGCTTTCTGCGCCTGGCGGCTGCTGTCCGCCGCTCTCGGCCGCGGTGACCTGGGCGAGGCCGCGGACCTGCACGACACCTACTCGGCGCTGCTGCTCTACTCGGGCAGCTGCACCCCCGAGGTCTACTGCTCGGTGATCCGGCCCCGGATGGCGGCCCGGCACCCGGCGATGAGCGGCACGTGGGCGCGCGACCACCGGCACGCCGCCGCCCTGCTCGCCGCGGCCCGGCCGGCCCCCGGGTCGGCGCTGAAGGTGGCCGTGAAGTTCAACCGCCTCGTGCACATGACGGTGGCCGCCCGGCTCGTGCCGGACGGCGGGTCGCTCCTGCGCGACGCCGGACGGGACGTCCACTGCGCGCCCACCGAGGGTGAACAGGCCCTGCTCGACGATTTCTTCCTCGTCGACCGCGCCCCGGTCTGCGCGCACGTCTTCACCGCGGCGTTGCGGGAGCGGGTGGCAGCACTCCTGGCCGACCTCGCGGCACGACCGGTGCGCGCGAGCTACGACCGTGACGCGGTGAACCAGTTCCAGGTCGATCTGCCGGTGCACATCGGCCGTCTCGTCCCGATCGCCGAGACGGCTCTCGCGGAAGGAGCCAACGCATGACGACAACCACTGAGCAGCCCGAGAAAGCGGTGCTGCTCACCCCGCAGGTGCTCGACTACATGCGGGCCCAGCTCCCGCCGTTCACCGACGTCCAGCGCGAGCTGATCGACGCCACGCTCGCCCTGGGCGAGGTGGCCGAAATGCAGGTCCCGCCCGAACAGGGTGCGCTGCTGACGTTGCTGGCCCGGCTGACCGGCGCCCGCGTCGCGGTCGAAGTGGGCACCTTCACCGGGTACTCGACGCTCGCGCTGGCCGAGGGCGTGGGCCCGGCCGGCCGGGTGATCACCTGCGACGTGACCGACCGCTGGGCTCCGATCGCCACCGCCGCCTGGACCGCGGCCGGCGTGGCCGACCGCGTGGAACCGCTGCTCGGCCCCGCCGCCGAAACCCTGCGCGGCCTGCCCGAGGAGCCGTTCGTCGACCTGGCCTTCCTCGACGCCGACAAGGTCGGCTACCGCACCTACTGGGAGGAACTCGTGCCCCGACTGCGCCCCAACGGCCTCATCGTGGCCGACAACGTGCTCTACGCCGGCGAGGCGGCTTCGCCCGACGCGGAAGGCAACGCCCGCGCCATCCGCGAGTTCAACGACCACGTGCGCAACGACGACCGCGTCGAGTCAGTGCTGCTCACCGTCGCGGACGGGCTCACCCTGGCCCGCAAGAAGGACCGGGGGGAGCGGTGAAGGCCGCACAGCTGATCGCGCCCGGCAAGGTCGTCGTGGCCGAGGTGCCCGACCCGGTGCCGGGCTCGCCGACCGACGCCGTCGTCCGGGTGGTCGCCGCCGGGATCTGCGGGACCGACGTCCGCGGCTTCGCCGGCCGGCCCGGCCCGGTGCAGGGACCGAATTGCGGGCACGAGTTCGCCGGTGTCGTCACCGACGTCGGCGCCGAGGTCACCTCGGTCCGGCCGGGGGACTTCGTGCTTGCGCCGTTCACCTTCTCCGACGGCGTCTGCCCGCCCTGCCGCCGCGGGGTGCCCACCTCGTGCTCCGCAGGCGGGATGTGGGGCGTCGCGGCCGGCGGCGGGCAGGCGGAAGCGGTCCTCGTGCCCTTCGCCGACGCCACGCTGGTCGCCGTCCGCGTCGACGAGAACGACGAGCGAATCCCCGCCCTGCTGACGATGACCGATGTCGTGTCCACGGGCTGGCACGCGCTGAGTCAGGGACTGCGCCAGGTTCCGCCGGACCGCTCGACGGCGGTCGCAGTCGTCGGGGACGGCGCGGTGGGGCTCGGCTCGGTGCTCGCGGCCCGGGCCGCGGGAGTCGAGCGCATCTTCCTGCTGGGGCACCACGAGCCGCGGCTTGCGCTCGGCACGCGGTTCGGCGCCACCGACGTCATCACGGCCGGCAGCGGTGCGGAGGCCGCCGCGGCGGTCCGGGAAGCCACCGGCGGCGCCGGAGCCGATCTCGTGGTCGACGCCGTGGGCGAGCAGTCCGCCCTGGACACCGCGATGGCCGCGTGCGCGGACGGCGGGGTGCTCGGCCTGGTCGGCGGCCCGCACGGCCAGGTCGACGCCGCGATGTGCTTCCTGCGCAACATCACCCTGACCGGCGGCATCACCCCGGCGCGCCGCTACCTGCCGGAGCTGGCCGCCCGGGTGATCGCCGGTGAGCTGGACCCGTCGCCGCTGTTCGATCGCACGGTGGCGCTCGACGACGTCGGGGCGGGCTACGCGGCGATGGCCGGCCGGGCAGCCGTGAAGGTGCTGGTGCGGCCGTGACGGCGCCCTGGGAGGTATCCGCGGACACCCACCTCGGCGACTACGTCCTGCGGCCGGGCGCCGGGGACGACGACCGGGTCGCGGTGGTGGACCGCTCCCGCGGCGGGCGGGTCGAATGGACCTACGGACAGCTGCGCGCGGCCGTCGCCGGGCTCGCGGCCTGGCTGCGGGGAGCCGGGGTCGGCGATGACGACGCCGTGGTCGTCCTGACCGAGAACAGCGCCGAGTTCGTGGTGGCCTACCACGGGATCCTCGCGGCCGGTGCGGTGGTGCTCGCGCTGGATCCGCGGGACACCGCCGAGCGGTGGCGCACCGCGATCACCAACACCGGGGCGAAGGCGCTGATCGCCGAGACGGCCCTCGAACCACCGGAACTCCCGCTGCCGACCGTCTGCGTCGGCCCCGGCACGCCGGGCGGAACGCCGTGGGACGAGGCCGTGGCGACGCCACCGCGTCCCCTGTCCCCGCGCGGAGGTGAGCGGACTGCGGTACTGATGAGGTCGAGCGGCACCCTGGGCGTGCCGAAGCTCATCCAGGTGTCGCACCGCAACCTGACCGCCAACCTCGGCCAGATCGCCCACCTGCACCGGGTGCGGGGCGACGACGTCGTCCTGTCGGTGCCGCCGCTGCGCCACGTCTACGGGATGCAGATGGCGATGAACCCGGTACTGCGGGCGGGCGCCACCCTGGTCATCGGCGCGACCCCGTTTTCGGCCGCGGACTTCACCCGCGACGTCACCGAAGACGGCGTGTCACTGGCGTACCTGGTCCCGAGCGTGGTGGCCGAGCTCGGTGCGGCCGGGCGGCCCCTGCCGTCGCTGCGGCTGGTCGTCTCGGGGGGCGCGCCGTTGCCCTCGGTGGACGCGGGCCGCTGCGCCGCGAGCCTCGGCGTGCCGGTGGTGCAGGGCTTCGGGATGACCGAGGCGGGCTGCGTGAGCTTCACCCCCGACGGTGCCGAGGTCCCGCCCGACTCCGTCGGTGTGCTGGTCCCGGGCACCGAGGTGCGGTTCACCGGGGGCGATGCAGCGGACTGCGGCGAGTTGTGGTTGCGCGGACCGCAGATCGCCCGCGCGTCGGCGGGCTCGGACGGCTGGCTGCGCACCGGTGACCTGGTGAGCCGGGACGCGGACGGTTTCCTGCGGATCACCGGACGGGCGAAGACGCTGATCAAGTACAAGGGGCACCAGGTTTCGCCCGCCGAGCTGGAAGAGGTGGTGACCGGCCACCCCGCGGTGGCCGAAGCCTTTGTCGCGGGCGTGCCCGACCCGATCGCCGGCGAGATCCCGAAGGCCTACGTCGTGCTTCACGAGCGAGTCCCCCTCGCGGAGATCACCGCCTACGTCGCGGATCGCGTGGCACCGCACAAACGGGTGCGGGCCATCGAGCGGGTCCGGTCGATCCCGCGCTCCTCGACCGGCAAGCGGGTACGGCCCCCGGCGCTGCGGGTGCTCGTCACCGGCGGCGGACACGGGCTGGGCCGGACGTTCGCGGAGGCGCTGGCCGCCGCGGGGTTGTCCGTGGCCGTCACCGGTCGCGACCGGGACGCCTTGGAGGAGACCGTCGACGGGATCCGGCGGGCCGGCGGATCCGCGACCGGGGTGCGCCTCGACGTGACGGACGAAGATTCGGTGACCCGCGGGGTCGAGCGGGCCGTGGCCGAGCTGGGTGGCCTCGACGTGCTGGTGAACAACGCGGGTGTCCCCGGTCCGCTCGCTCCGCTGTGGACGGTGGACGAGACGCAGTGGCGGCGGGTGTTCGAAGTCGGGCTCTTCGGAGCGGTGCGGGTGACGCGGGCGGTGCTGCCCGCGCTCACCGGACGCGTGGTGAACGTGGTGAGCCGGGCGGGCACGATCGGCTGGCCGTACGTGAGCGCCTACGCGGCCACCAAGGCGGCGTTGATCTCGGTGACCACGAGCCTGTCCGGCGAGTTGGCCGGCTCCGGGCGGGTGACGGTGGCGTTCGACCCGGGGCTGGTCGACGCCGGGATGACCCGGTCTCATCTGGACCGCGGCCGGACGGGGAACCCCTGGGAAGACGACATTCTGGCGTGGACGGTGAAGGCCCGCCAGGCCGGGCGGTTCACGGCCGTCGAAGACTCGGCGGCCGCGCTGGTCGCCGTCGTTACGGGCGCCGCCGACCACGCGGGAGGCCGGTACGTCCGGCCGGAGGACGTGCTGCCGCGAGTCCGGCCGCGCGCGTCCTCGGTCACCAGTGCGGCAGCAGGGGACTGAACGGGAAAATGGGATGCCGACTCCGCTTCGGAGCTCTTCGAGACGATTCCACGGTGGTCGTGAAGGTTCGATCCGATACGGAAGGTTCCGAAAGCCGGAACGGTCTGTTGAAATTTTTCCGGGCGTCTGACGAAATTGGTCCGTACGTATTGCCGCTGTTCCGGCCGGTTCGATCCATCCCGGAGAAACTTGTGGAGGTCGAGATATGACACGCGTGATCATGGCGGCGATTCCCTTTCCCGGCCATGTGAACCCGCTCCGGCCCATCGCCGCGCACCTGGTCGCCGAGGGGCATGACGTCACCTTCGTCACGGGCACCAACCTGCGGGATGCCGTTCTGAGCACCGGTGCGGCCTTCCACCCGCTCCAGGGGCAGGCCGACTACGACGGTCCGGAGGTCTACCAGTCCGTTCCCGAGCTCACCCGGGTCGCGCCGGGGGTCGAGCAGATCGCCGTCTACCTCACCGAGGTACTGGCCAAGCCCATGCGGGAACAGCACGAGGCCGTCCAGGAAGTCCTGGCGCAGCAACCCGACACGCCGACGATCGTGCTGCACGAGATGTACTTCAACGGCCTGTGGCCGATCCAGCTCGGTGCGCCGGGGATCCGGCCGGCCGAGGTGATCGGCCTCGGTGTCACGGTGCTCCCGGTGTACAGCGCCGACACCCCGCCGTTCGGCTTGGGCCTGCTGCCCGACGCTTCTCCGGCCGGGCGGGAGCGCAACGCCCGGCTCAACGCGGAGGTGCGTGCGGCGTACGCTCCCGCGCAGCGCCTCGCGGAGCAGCTCGTCCGCGACTGTGGCGGGACAGGAACTCTGCCGTCCTACTTCGACGCGCAGGTCGTGGTGGCCGATCGCTTCCTGCACCTGTCCATTCCGTCCATGGAGTACCCGCGCAGCGACCTGCCCGCCTCGGTCCGGTTCGTGGGCGTGCCGTGGGAGGCCGACCACCAGGACGTGCCGCTGCCGGACTGGTGGAACGAGGTGCTCGAAGCCGGGCAGGTGGTCCTCGTTTCCCAGGGCACGGTCAGCAACGCCGACTTCTCCGAACTGGTGCTGCCCACCATCGAGGCGCTGGCCGGCCAGGACTGCCTCGTGGTCGCGACCACCGGCGGCCGTCCGGTGAGCGACCTCGGCGTGCTGCCCGCCAACGTCCGCGCCGCCGAGTACATCCCGTACACCCGGTTGCTTCCGCACGTCGACGTGTTCATCAGCAACGGCGGGTTCGGTGGCATGCAGATGGCCCTCAGCCGCGGCGTTCCGCTCGTCCTGGCGGGGGAGACCGAGGAGAAGAAGGACTCCACCGCGCACGCCGCCTGGACCGGCGCGGCCGTCAACCTCGCGACGAGCCGGCCGAGTGCCGCCGCGGTCGGCCGGGCGGTGCACGCGGTGCTGCACGACGATTCCTACCGCCTCGCCGCGCGGCGGCTGCAGGCCGAGTACGCCGAGTACGACGCCCTGCGCAGCATCACCGACATCGTCGAAGCCGCGGCGGAACCGTCAGTGGTGGCGCGGTGAACCCGTCACGGAATGGTATGTGAAATGCACATTTCGCGCACCAGCAGGCGGCAGCGGGAGGAACTGCTGGCCGCCCTGCTGGCCCACGACGAAGAGCTGATCGCCGCGTTGGAGACGACGCTCACCGAATCGGAGGTCGCGGGCAACGTCGAAAACTTCGTCGGTGCCGTCCCCGTCCCGCTGGGGCTTTGTGGTCCCGTCCTCGTACACGGGCGGCACGCGGTGGGCGAATTCGTGGTTCCGATGGCCACGATGGAGGGTGCCCTGGTGGCCTCCTACAGCCGCGGCGCGAAGATGCTCAGGGCGTCGGGGGGCTGCGAAGTCCTCGTGACGGCCGACCGGTTCCTGCGGGGCATCCACTGCCGGGTGGACACCCTCGACGATGCCCAAGCCCTCGTGGTGTGGTGCCGGGCCCAGGAAGCGGTGCTTTCCGCCGTGGCGGAGAAAACGAGCGGGCACCTGCTCGTGCAGCGGTTCGGCTACGACCACGTCGGCTCCACGGTGCTGGTTTCGGCCGAATTCACCACCGGTGACGCCATGGGCAGCAACATGGCGAGCAAGGCGATCGCCGCGGTGTCGGAGTACATCGTCGCCCACAGTGGCGTCGAGGTGGAAACGTTCCTGCCGTACCCGGAAGACAAGAAGCCCATTCCCGGGCGGCTGAAGGGCAAAGCGGTGACCGCGCGAGCGGTGCTCGCGGCGGACGTCGTCGCTTCGCACGGCCGAACGGACGTGGCCCGGGTGGACCGGTACGTCCAGGCATACCGGAGCACGCTGGCGCGCCACGGCAGTTCCTCGCTCAACATCCACGTCGTCAACGGCATGGCCGCCCTGTTCCAGGCCTTCGGTCAGGACATGGCCTACCTGGGCGAGTGTTCGCAGGGCATCGTCGACTCCCGCGTCACCAGCGGCGGCGACTGGGAGATCTCCCTCACCCTGCCCACCCTTGTCGTGGGAACGGTCGGCGGTGGGACGGGCCTTCCGGCCTTCCAGGCGACGCTCGGCATGGTCGACTGCGTCGGGTCCGAGAAGGCGCGGAAACTCGCCGAGATCATCGCCGCGGTGTTGCTGGCCGGCGAAGTCGGGTGCGCGATCGCCCAGTGCGCGGGCGAGTTCGTCGCCGCGCACGAAGCCCTGGGACGCAACAGCCCGGTTTCTGCGCATTAGACCGTCCGTCTCGGTGTTCTGTCCTTCCAGCTGACAGACCTCATCGGGAGGCACCATGGCAGAAGGCAATATCCCTGACCGCGCAACCGTGCTGGACGTCCTGGCCGATCGCGGGGAAACGGCTGCCGGCGGTCGCTTCCTCTTTCCCGGCTCCGGGGAGGTGCTCACCCGTGCCGACCTGATGCGCCGGGCCAACGGCGTCGCCGGCGAGCTGCTCGAGGCGGGCGCCGGGCCGGGGGCCGTGGTGGGCATCCTGCTGCCCGCCGCTCCCGCTTTCCCCCCCGGCGCTCATCGGCGTCCTGTCCAGCGGCGCCGCGGCCTGCGTGCTGCCCGTACCGGCCGCGATCCGCGACGCCGGCGCGGTCGCCGACGAACTCGCCGCCCACATCCGGGCCGCGGGAATCCGGCACCTGGTGACCGGGCATCCGTTCACCGCCGCGCTCGGCCCGGTCGTCGAACGCTGTCCCGGCCTGACCGTCATCGACGCCGGTTCGTGCCCGGTCCGGTCCCGGCGGCCGACCGAGGTGGTCGTCTCCGGACCCGAACCGGCCATCGTGCAGTTCACCTCCGGGAGCACTTCCCTGCCCGGGCGGTGTCCCTGACCCACCAGGCGGTGCTCAGCGGCGCGCTCGCGCCGATCGAACGCTGCGAACTGACCGCGCCCGACGTCGGCTATCAGTGGCTGCCGCTGTTCCACGACTTCGGCATGATCGGCTTGATGATCGCGCTGTGCGCGGGCTTCGACCTGCACCTGACCAGCCCGGCGACGTTCATCAGGCACCCCGCGCAGGCCCTGCGCCACTTCACCGAGCACGGCGTCACAATCTGCACCGGCCCGAACTTCGCCTACGACCGGCTGGTCGCGGCCGCGGAAGCGGACGATCCGTCCGGCATCGACCTCGGCCGGTGGCGGATCGCGCTCAACGGCGGCGAACAGGTCTCGCCCGGCACCGTCGACCGCTTCACAGCGGTGCTCGGCCGGTACGGCCTGCCCGGCACCGCGATGACGCCAGCCTACGGCCTGGCCGAGTTCTGCGCGGGTATTTCGATCGGCGCGCCCGGCTCGGTGCCCGCCACGGTGACCGTCGACCGCCGGTCCTGGTGGACGGTCGTCCGGTGTGCACGGCCGCCGGTGGCTCGGGCCGGGACCTGGTCGCCCAGGGCCGGCCCCTGCCGGGAACGGAGGTCCGGGTCGTCGACGCGGGCGGCACCGCGCTCCCGGAAGGGCATGTCGGCGAGCTGGAGGTCCGCGGGCCCAGCCGGATGAGCGGCTACCTGCACGACCCCGTGGCCACCGGGGAGGTTCTGCACGCGGGCTGGCTGCGCACCGGCGACCGCGGTTTCCTGCGCGGTGGCGAAATCCACGTGTCCGCCCGGATCAAGGACATGATCGTCGTCCGCGGGCGCAACGTGCACGCCGAGGACGTGGAAGCGGTGGCGCAGCACGCACCCGGGGTGTACCGGCGGCACTGCGCGGCTGTGGCCGACCCGAGGACGAACGGATCGTCGTCGTGGTGGAGACCGTGCACCCGGACCGGGCGGCCGTCGCCGAAGCGGTCCGGCAGGCCGTCGGCGAGCGGCTCGGGCTGTCCGGGGTCGTGGTGCACACCGTCACGCGGAACCAGCTGCCGAGGACCACCAGCGGGAAGTGGCGGCGCGCGGAGATCCGTCGCCGGCTGTCGGAGGAGGCACGACGGTGAGCACGCGGTTCGACGTGGTCGAGGTCCTGACCGGGCAGCTGGCGCGGGTGCTGGAGATCCCGCCGGACCGGATCCGGCCGGAGGACCAGCTCGCCTACCTGCCCAACGTCGATTCGTTGCGGCTGCTGGACGCCATCGCCGGCGCCGAGGACGCACTGCGGACGAAGGTCGACGAGGACGACCTGGTGGGCGTGCGGACGGTGGCCGAGCTGGCCGCCCTGTTCGCAGGCGGGGGGCCGCTCGTGACACCCCCGTTGCTGCCGCGGCCGCCCCACGACCGCGACTACGTCGAGGGTTAAGCGAAGCTGCGCGAGGAAGCGTCCGTGCACCGGGTGATGCTGCCCGAGGGGATGCCGGTGTGGCTGGTGACCCGGTACGAAGACGTCAAGGCCGGGCTGCGCGACGAGCGGCTGGCCGTCGATCCCCGGTCACTGAGTTCGCCGGAGCACAAGTTCGGCGGACGGCGGGTTCCCGAGGACACGCTGAGCTCGACCGGCAGGGACCTGCTCAACACCGACGGCGCCGAACACCGGCGGTTGCGCGCGCTGGTCCACGCCGAGATGTCGTCGGGCTCCGTCGGCCGCTGGCGGGCCGGCATGGAGCAGGCGGTGCGCGAACACCTCGATGGCCCCGAGGAACTCGGGCGGCGGGCGGGGGAGCGGCCGGTGAACCTGATGTCCGGCTTCGCCAACCCGCTGCCGGCCGAGGTCATCGGCATGGTGCTCGGCATCGACGCCGATCGGCGGCCCGACGTGGCCCGGCTGGTGCGGGAACTGCTGACCGACCGGGACACCGCCAGTCCGGAGATGATCGGCTGGTACCACGAGCTGATCGACCTCATCCTGGCGACGATCGAGCGCAAGCGCGCCGAGCCCGGCGACGATGTGATCTCGTTGCTGGTGGCCAAACCGGAGCGGATCGGGAAACGGGACCTGCTGAGCACGGTCATGGCGCTGCTGGTCGGGGGACCGCCCACCACCGCGACCACCCTGGCCTACGGGACCATCGTCCTCAGCCGCCGCCCGGATCTCCTCGAGCGCGTGCTGGCCGACGAGACCGAGGTCGCGGCCCACCGTCGAGGAGCTGCTGCGGCACCACCCGCCGTTTCCGTTCGCCATCTGGCGGTTCACCACCGAAGACGTCGAACTGGGCGGGGTCACCATCCCGAAGGACGCGACGGTGCTGCTGTCACTGGCCGCGGCCAACCGCGATCCACGGGTGTTCGCGGACGCGGACGCGGTCTGCCCGCACCGGCAGAACGAGCCGACGCACCTGGCCTTCGGCAGCGGGGTGCACCGGTGCGTGGGTGCCTGGCTGGCCCGGCTGGAGCTGTCGGTGGCCCTGCCCGCGCTGTTCCGCCGGTTCCCGCGGCTGAGCCTGGCCACCCCGGCCGACGAACTGGTGTGGACGAGCATGGTGTTCGACCGGCGGCTGGAGTCGTTGCCGGTGTGGCTGGACGGGCGTCCGCGGTGAGGTGGCCCCGGCGGCCGGCTAGGAACCGGCTCGCACCAGGAAGCGGCTGATGCTGCGCAGTTTCTCCCGGGTTTCCTCCAGCTCCCGCTCCGGATCGGACTGCGCGACGATCCCGGCGCCGGCCTGCAGCCACGTCCGCCCGTCCCGCCGGAACATGCTGCGCAGCACGAGGGCCGCGTCCAGGGCGCCGGCCGAGTCGACGGTCAGCACGGCTCCGCTGTAGAGCCCGCGGTGGCCCGGCTCGGCCTCTTCGATGAGCCGGCAGGCCGCGGCCTTGGGGATCCCGGACGCGGTCACCGCCGGGAACAGCGCCGCCAGCGCGGCCCAGCACCCGGTGCCCGGTCGCAGCCGGCCGGTGACCTCGGAGCCCAGGTGCTGGACGCTGCCCCGTTCCCGGACCGACATGAAGTCGCCGACGCGCACGCTGCCCGGTACGCAGACCTCCGCCAGCTCGGTGGCCGAAAGACGCACGGAGATCGCGTGTTCGTAGACCTCCTTGGGGTCGCGGCCGAGCTCGTCCCGCCGGGCCCGGTCCAGCTCGGCGTCACCCACCAGTGCTCTCGTCCCGGCCAGCGGCTGGGTGACGGCGATCCCGTCCGGGGTCACCGTGGCCACGATCTCCGGGCTGAACCCGGCGGCTTCCCAGTCTCCCTGGCGCACGAGGAAGGACCGCGCGGGAGCGTTGGCCCGGCGGCCGGTCAGGTACGTGGCCGCCAGGTCGATCGGGCCGGGCACGGTGACGCGGCGGGAGAGGATGACCTTGTCGAGCGTGCCGGCCCGGATGGCCCCCACGGCGTCGGACACCGCCCGGCGGTACGCCTCGGCCCCCTGCTCCAGGTCCACCTCGACCAGCTCGGTTCCCGCGGCGGCGGAGGCGGTCGCCAGCCGCTCCCGCAGCGGCCCCAGCTCGTCTTCGGTCCGGGCCCGGAGCACCGCCGCGCCCTCGTCGAGCTCGATCTCCCGCTCCGGTACGGTGAGCCGGAGCACCGGCTCGGAGCCTCTCGAGGAGCCGGAGAGCAAGTGGCTCAGTTCGAAGCTCGCCCAGCCGTAGGCGCGCCACCGTTCCCCGGCGACGGCGGTCCCCGCCTCGGCCAGCGCCTCACCGACGGCCGTCAGCGGAGCCCCACCGCCGGAGAACGACGACCGCCTGCCGTCCACGGCCACCGACACGCGGCCATCGGCACGGAGTTCGACCACGGCCAGTTCGCCCTCGGCCCAGCGCACCCGGCCACCGTTCTCGTAGAGCACGTGCCCTTCCCGGCTGCCGGCGCACAGGCCGGCGGCCGCGGCGAGGCCGTTCCCGGCGAACGGCACGCGCTCGGCAGCCGAGATCCTCAGCGCGGTTCCCGTCATCTGTGCACTCTCCGATCGATTCAGGTGTCGTGTGGTTCGGTACCCACGCCGGGCCGGCCGCGAAGAGCGGCGAAACGACCGCGGAGCCGGCCGGATCAGGGCAGTGAGTACGTGTTCGCGAGGTGGGCGAGGTAGGCGGCGGGGCCACCGTGCGCCCGGTCCTGGGCACCGTCCCGCACATGGGTCAGGGTGCGGTCCGGGTGCAGCTCCAGCGTCGTGGTGGCCCGCCGGTCTGCGGCGGGCCGTCCGTCGTGCAGGTCGAAGACGTGGACGTCGGCGGAGAAGGTCCGCCGCGCCTGCGCCGGGGAAGCGACGGGGGCCCGGCCGGTGCGGTTGGCGCTGCTGACGTGCAGGCGCCCCACGCCGTCGAGCACGGGGACGAGGGGCAGCCACCGGGCCCCGAACAGCAGGGCCTTCCCGTGCCGGGTGGCGGGGGCGAGCCAGGCGGGGTGGTCGTCCACCGGCACCAGCAGGGTCACCAGCTCCGCCACCAGCAGCCGGTGGGCGAGTGCGCGCGCCGGGGCGTCGAGCGCCAGGCACGGGGCGAGCTCCGCCCACCGTTCGTCGTCGGTGATCCACAGCGCGACGGACTGGTCGGCAGGTCGGCCTTTGGCGGCGTTGACCACGTCGGGCCGCGTGGCGGCGACGACACTGGTGAGCGGGTATGGGTTGGGCAGCACGACCGCTTCGCCGGTTGTCAGGGCCTGCCGCGTGCGGGCCAGCGCAGGGGGGAGGCCGGTGGCGTTCACACCGCCGCCGGTTCGCGTCGGGTGGCGAGGAATTCGGCGAAGTCCGCGTCGGGGATGACGGGGTGGTTGCGGCGGTAGGCTTCCGATTTCACCCATTCGAGCGCGGTCGTGGTTTCCTCGCGGGTCAGTTCGTAGCCGAGCCGGGCGGCCACCGAACGCACGACGCGTCCGCTGGCCAGGTGGGTCAGCAGGACCGTCGGTGCGATGCCGAGCACGGCTTCGGGGTCGAACGGCTGGAACGTGGCGGGCCGGACGAAGGGGGTGCCGGTGGAGATGGTGCCCACGCCGGTGCCGACGATCGGGGTGGTCACGGAGAGGGGAAGGCCGGTTTCGCCGGCGACGGCACGGGCGATGGCGGGCAGGCGGGTGAGGTCGGGGGCGGTGTGCCACAGGTCCGCGTCGTCGCCGAGCAGTTCCGCGGTGCGGTGGGCGAGCAGGAACAGCAGCTGTTCGGTGGCGACCATGCCGCTGCGCTCGGCGACCCCGAGCCAGGAGGAGGAGACGCCGCGGACGCCGGCGCGGACGCCCTCCAGGGTGTTGGCCAGGCCGAGGCCGAGGTCGTTGTGCAGGTGGGTGACGAACACCACGGCCGGCCCGGCCTGGGCGCGCAGCCGGGCGAAGAGCCGGCCCGCCCGCGCGGGCAACAGGTCCCCGGTCGTGTCGGCCACGATGATCAGGCCCGCTCCGGCGGCGGTCAGCTCGCCGGCGGCGGCCGCCATCAACGCGATGTCGGCACGAGGTGCGTCGGCGAAGCAGACATCGGGGATGACGCCGGTGCCGGAGTCGCGGACCAGCCGCACCAGGTCGACGGCGTCGCGCAGCGCTTCGGCGGCGGTGCGATGCACCATCGCGTCGGCGATTTCGTCGGAAGCGGGCACCACGATCATGATGCGCGCGTGCGCCGCGCCCTGCACCGCACGACACGCTTGGAGGACGTCTGCGGACGTCGCCCGGCACACCGCGGCCGGGCTCACCGCGTCGGAAGCCTCGAGCGCGACCCGGCGGGTGGCGTCGAACTCCTCCCGGCACACGGCGGGGAAGCCGGCCGCGAACACCACGTGACGGGGCCCGTCCGCCCCGAACACGGCGCCCTGGGCGCGCGCCAACTCCACGCGGAAGCCCGCGCTCATGAGCGTCTTGCCTTGAGCGCCGTCGCGCGCGGACTCCTCCCACAGCACCAGCCGCCCGGCCAGCGCTGTTTCGCGCACGACATCGATGATCGGCATGCAAGACCTCCGGATTTCCGTCTCGACTGGCATTCGGCGCAGTGGCCACGCCGGAACGCGCATCGTCGAGCCGGGTGGCGACCTCTCCAGAGTCGGCCAAAAGTCACCACACGATTACGGTGTGTTCCGGTTCTCGGAACGCCTTTTCGTCGAGCTGTCGCGACGGACCTACGTTCGGCGGAGCAGGCCCGTCCGCGGAGAGCGCCCGATCCACCGAAGGAGCGAAGTGTCCGACAAGTCGATGAGCCCCGTAGGATCGGACGCGGTAGCGGTGATCGGGCTTTCGTGCCGGCTCCCGCAGGCAGCCGACCACGCCGCGTTCTGGCGGCTGCTGGCCGGCGGTACGGACGCGATCACCGAGGCGACTCGCTGGGACGCGGGTCCGGCCGGTGGCGAAGACGGCGCGAGCCCCGGCCGGGCGCGCACCCGCTGGGGTGGCTTCCTCGACGACGTCGACCAGTTCGACGCCGGTTTCTTCGGCATTTCGCCGCGTGAGGCGGCGGCGATGGATCCGCAGCAGCGCCTGATGCTGGAACTGAGCTGGGAAGCGCTCGAACACGCCGGAATCGTGCCTGCGACGCTGGCCGGCCGGCCGGTCGGGGTGTTCGTCGGCGCGTTCGCGGCGGACTACGCCACCGTGACCGCCGGTCAGGGGACCGAGGCGATCGGGCACCACACCGTCACCGGCCTGAACCGCGGGCTCATCGCCAATCGGCTGTCCTACGCGCTGGGGCTGCGCGGCCCCAGCTTCACGATCGACTCCGCGCAGTCGTCGGCTCTGGTCGCGGTACACGTGGCTTGCGGGAGCCTGCGCTCGGGGGAGTGCGAGACCGCGCTCGTCGGCGGCGTGCACCTGAACCTCGTGCCGGAGAGCGCCCTCGCCGCGGCCGAGTTCGGCGGCCTCTCGCCGGACGGCCGCTGCCGCACCTTCGACGCCCGCGCGAACGGCTACGTCCGCGGCGAAGGCGGGGGAGTCGTGCTGCTGAAGCCGCTCGCTCGGGCACTCGCCGACGGCGACACGGTGCACTGCGTGATCCGCGGCAGCGCGGTCAACAACGACGGTGCCGGTGCCGGGCTCACCGTTCCCGACGCCGGCGCCCAGGAGGCGGTGCTGCGCCACGCGTACGAGCGTGCCGGTGTCGATCCCGCCGAAGTCCAGTACGTCGAGCTTCACGGCACCGGCACCCAGGTCGGTGATCCGGTCGAGGCCCGCGCTCTCGGCGCCGTGTTCGGCCCGGGCCGCACCGAGCCGCTGCGCGTCGGCTCGGTGAAGACCAACATCGGGCACCTGGAGGGCGCGGCCGGAATGGCCGGGCTGCTCAAGACGGTGCTGTCGATCGGCAACGGGGCACTTCCCCCGACGCTGCACCACGAGCACCCCCACCCCGGCATCCCGCTCGCGGAGCTGGGGCTGCGTGTGCAGACCCGGTTGTCCACATGGGACGTTCCGGCCGGGCGGCGGCTTGCCGGGGTCAGCTCCTTCGGCATGGGCGGCACGAACTGCCACGTCGTGCTCGCCGGCTGGGAAGGGCAGCAGGCGGCACCGCAGCCGGTGACCACCCATCCCGCCGGGCACCTGCTGCCTTGGGTGCTGAGCGCCAAGACCCCGGCGGCGCTGACCGCCCAGGCCGCCCGGCTGCTCGAGGTTGCGGGCGACTTCGAGCCTGCGGGTGTCGCGGAGCGGCTGCTGGCGTCCCGCACGCTGTTCGGCCACCGCGCCGTTTTTTTCGGCCGGGATCGCGAGACGCTGCTGGCCGGCCTGGCCGGGGTGGCGCAGGGGCTCCCCGGGGCGCAGGCGGTCGTCGGCGAGGTGGTTGCGAGCGATCCCGTGTTCGTCTTCCCCGGCCAGGGCGCGCAGTGGGTGGGCATGGGCCGCGAGCTGCTGGACGCCGCGCCGGTCTTCGCCGAATCGGTGGCCCGCTGCGAGCGGGCGCTGGCGCCGCACGTCGACTGGTCGCTCGGCCACGTGCTGCGCACCGGTGAGCTACTCGACCGCGTGGACGTGGTGCAGCCCGCCACGTGGGCGGTGATGGTGTCGCTAGCCGCGCTCTGGCGGTCCTTCGGGGTCGTGCCGCGAGCGGTGGTCGGCGGGTCCCAGGGCGAGATCGCGGCCGCCGCGGTGGCGGGCGTGCTGTCCCTGGAGGACGCCGCCACCGTCGTCGCCGTGCGCAGCCGGGTCATCGCCCGGCGCCTCGCGGGCGGGGGCACGATGGCGTTCGTGGCGCGGCCCGCCGACGAGGTGCGGGCGCAGCTGCCCTCCGAGGTGGCGGTCGCGGTCGTCAACAGCCCCGCGGCCACGGTGATCGCCGGTCCCCCGGAGCAGGTCCAGCGCCTCGTCGACGACTGGCAGCAGGCCGGTGTCCGGGCGAAGCGCATCCCGGTGGACTACGCCTCGCACAGCCCGCAGGTGGACACGGTCCGCGAAGAGCTGCTGGAACTGCTGGCCGACGTCCGGCCGCAAACCGCGGACATCCCGTTCTACTCCACTGTCGACTGCGCCTGGACCGACCGGCTCGACGCCGCCTACTGGGTGCGCAACCTGCGTGAACCCGTGCGGTTCGCCGACGCGGTGCGGGACCTGCTGGACACCGGTGCGCGGCTGTTCGTCGAATCGAGCAGCCACCCCGTGCTGGTGGCGGCCATCGAAGACACCGCCGCGGCCGCCGGCGTCGCGGACGCGGCCGCTATCGGCTCGCTGCACCGGGACGAGGGCGGCCTGGACCGGTTCCTCACCTCCGCCGCCGGGGCGTTCGTCCGCGGCGTGGACATCGACTGGAACACCGTGCTGCCGGCCCGGACTGGCACCGCGGTGCGCGCGTGCGACCTCCCGACCTACGCATTCCAGCGGACGCGGCACTGGATCGAAGCCACGGGTGCCCCCGTTCCCGCGCCGGTCCCCGGCATCCGCCCGCAGGCCACCGAGGTGTCCACAGTGGACCTCGTCCGCGCCCAAGCGTCCGTCGTCTTGCGGACGACGGCGGACGCGATCGACCCGAAGCGCACCTTCAAGCAGCTCGGCTTCGACTCGGTGATGGCCGTGGAGCTGCGCAACCGCCTCAACGCCGTCACCGGCAAGCGCCTGCCCACCACGGCGGTGTACGACCACCCGACGCCCGCGACCCTCGCCCGGGTGCTCGGTGACTTCGACGGCCCGCCCGCCGACGCCCCGGCGACCACGACCGCACCGGCCGCCGAAGCCGACCCGGTCGTCATCGTGGGCATGGGCTGCCGGCTGCCCGGGGGTGTCAGCTCCGCGGACGACCTGTGGCGCTTGGTCGCCGGCGAGGTCGACGCCGTCGGCGGCTTCCCCGCCGACCGCGGCTGGGACCCGGGCGCGGTGGACGGTGACTTCGCCCGCCGCGGCGGGTTCCTGTCCGGTGCCGCGGACTTCGACGCCGAGTTCTTCGGCATCTCCCCGCGCGAGGCGCTGGCGATGGACCCGCAGCAGCGGCTGCTGCTGGAGACCTCCTGGGAGGCCCTGGAGCACGCGGGTACCGACCCGGAATCGTTGCGCGGTAGCAGGACCGGCGTTTTCGTCGGCGCGATGGCCGGCGACTACGGTCCCCGGCTGCACGAGGCGACCGACACCGTCGCCGGGTACGTGCTCACCGGTGCGGCGGGCAGCGTCGTCTCCGGCCGCGTGGCGTACGCGCTCGGCCTGGAAGGTCCCGCGGTGTCGGTCGACACGGCGTGTTCCTCGTCGCTGGTGGCCCTGCACCTGGCGGTGCAGGCCCTGCGCAGCGGCGAGTGCACGCTCGCGCTGGCCGGCGGCGCCACCGTGATGAGCACGCCCGGCATGTTCGCCGAGTTCAGCCGTCAGGCCGGCCTCGCCGCGGACGGCCGGTGCAAGGCGTTCTCCGCCGACGCCGACGGCACCGGCTGGTCCGAAGGCATCGCGGTGCTCGTCGTGGAGAAGCTCTCCGACGCCCGGCGCCACGGCCACCGGGTCCTCGCCGTGGTCCGCGGCAGCGCGGTGAACTCCGACGGCGCGTCCAACGGGCTCACCGCGCCCAACGGCCCGTCGCAGCAGCGGGTGATCAGCGCCGCGCTCGCGGACGCCGGACTGTCCGCATCGGACGTCGACGTGGTCGAGGCACACGGCACCGGCACCGAACTCGGCGACCCCGTCGAGGCGAACGCGCTGCTGGCCACCTACGGGCAGGACCGCGACCGCCCGCTGTGGCTGGGCTCGCTGAAGTCGAACCTCGGGCACACCCAAGCCGCCGCCGGGATCGCCGGGGTGATCAAGATGGTGCTGGCGATGCGCCACGGCGTCCTGCCGAAGACGCTGCACGTCACGGAGCCGTCCCCGCACGTCGACTGGAACAGCGGCGCGATCGAGCTGCTCACCGAACCGCGGGCCTGGGACACCGGGGGCGTCCGGCGCGCGGCGGTGTCGTCGTTCGGCATCAGCGGCACCAATGCCCACGTCGTCCTCGAACAGGGCGACCCCGTCCCGGCCGGTGCGCGGTCCACCACGGCCGTGCCCTGGGTGCTCGGCGCCAAGACACCCGCGGCCCTGTCTGCGCAAGCCCGGCGGCTGCACGCCTTTCTCGAGGACCACCCGGAGCTCGGCACGGCCGACATCGGCTTGACGCTCGCCACGCGGCGCACGGCGTTCGAACACCGCGCGGTCGTCCCCGGAGGTGACCTCGACGCTCTCGCGAAGCTCGCGCGGGGTGACGACACCGGGCGCGAGGTGGCCCGCCCGGGCGGGACGGCGTTCCTGTTCTCCGGCGAGGGCGCCCAGCGTCTCGGCATGGGACGCGGGCTGCACGCGGCCTACCCGGCGTTCGCGCGGGCTTTCGACGCGGTCGTGGCCGAGCTGGACCGGCACCTGGCCCGGCCGCTGCGCGAAGTGATGTGGGGCTACGACGCGGACGCGCTGGAGCGCACGGAATTCGCCCAGCCCGCCTTGTTCGCCGTGGAGGTGGCGCTGTTCCGCCTGCTCGAACACTGGGAGGTGCGCCCCGATCACGTGTCGGGCCATTCGATCGGCGAGATCGCCGCGGCGCACGTCGCCGGCGTGCTGTCGCTCGCGGACGCGGCCCGGCTGGTGGCGGCGCGCGGCCGGTTGATGCAGGAGCTGCCCGGCGGCGGGGCGATGGTGGCCGTCGAGGCGACCCTGGACGAAGTCCGGCCGCAGACGGGCGAACTGGTCAGCGTGGCCGCGGTGAACGGACCGGCCGAGATCGTCCTCTCCGGCGCCGAAGCCGAGGTCCTGGCGCTCGCCGCCGGGTGGACCGCTCGCGGCCGGCGCACCCGCCGGCTGCCGGTGAGCCACGCGTTCCACTCGCCGCTCATGGCGCCGATGCTGGCGGAGTTCGGCCGGGTCGCGGCCGAACTGGACCTCCGCGAGCCGGTCATCCCCGTGGTCTCGAACCTGGCGGGTGCCACCGGCTTCGACGCCGCGCACTGGGTCCGGCACGTCACCGACGCGGTGATGTTCGCCCAGGGCGTCGACCGTCTGCGCGAGTCCGGCGTGACCCGCTTCCTCGAGGTCGGCCCGGACGGCGTGCTCACCGTACTCGCGCAGGACAGCCTGGACGGCGAGGTGGCGATCGCGTCGCTGCGGCGCGACCTCGACGAACCCGCCGCGCTGGCCGCGGCGCTCGGCCGCCTGCACGCCGCCGGCGGCGACGTCGGCTGGACGGCCTACTTCGCCGGCGCACAGCCCGTCGACCTGCCGCCGTACGCGTTCCAGCACGAGCGGTTCTGGCTCGCTCCCAGCGCCGGTGGCGCGGTCACCGCGGCGGGCCTGACCGAGGTCCGGCATCCCCTGCTGAGCGCCGCCGTGCCGCTGGAGGACGGCATCGTGCTCACCGGCCGGCTCGGCGAGGAGCGGGCGCCGTGGCTCCCCGAGCACTGCGTCGGTGACACCGCCGTGCTGCCCGGCACCGCGGTGCTGGAGATGGTGCTGTGCGCGGCCGGGGAAGCGGGGTTCGACCAGGTCGGCGAACTGGTCCTGCTGGCCCCGCTGGTGGTGCCCGCCGACGTGCGGGTGCGGGTGCGCGGCGACGTGGTCGAAGTGCACTCGCAGCGGGAGGGTGAGTCGGTGCTGCACGCGACCGGTTCCCTGTCCGTGGCGGCCTCGACCGGGCCCGTCACCTGGGCGCCACGGGGCGAGGCCGTCGCGCTCGACGACCTGTACGCGGAGCTCGGCGGACGCGGCTTGGCCTACGGTCCGACGTTCCGCGGCCTGCGTTCGGTCCGGCGGGACGAGGGTGAGCTGTTCGTCGAGGCGCAGCTGCCGGTGGACGGCGGCGGCCACCTGCTGCACCCGGCGTTGCTCGACGCCGTGCTGCACCCGCTGGCCGCCGGTCACCTGCTGCCGGACACCGGTACGGCGCGGGTGCCGTTCACCTGGAGCGGGGTGCGGGTGCACGCCTCCGGGGCCTCGGCGCTGCGGGTGCGGCTGACCGCGACCGGCCCCGACTCGGTCGCCCTGGTGGCGTGGGACCCGGCCGGCGGCCTCGTCCTGGACGGCGCGCTCGTCCTGCGCCCGGTCGATGCCGAGCGGTTCGCCGTGCAGCAGGCACCGCTTTACCGCATGACCTGGGAGGCCGCCGAGCTGACCACCGCCGGCGCGCCGGGCAGGCGGGTGGACGTCGAGCCGTCGTCCGTGCGCGACGGGCTGGCCCGGACGCTGGAGCTGGTGCAGTCGTGGCTCGCGGAGCCGCACGACGGACCGCTGGTGCTCGTGACGCGGGACGCGGAGACCGATCCGGCGCAGGCCGCCGTGTGGGGCCTGGTGCGGTCCGCGCAGACCGAGCACCCCGGCCGATTCCGGCTGATCGACCTGGACGGGGACCCGGCTTCGCTCGCGGCGTTGCCTGCGGTGCTCACCGCCGCGGAACCCCAGGTGTCCGTGCGCGCCGGCGAGCCGCAGACGCCGCGCCTGACCAAGGTCACCGCCACAGCGGCCGAACCCGGGTCGTGGGCCGGCTCCTCCCTGCTGGTCACGGGCGCCGGGGGCGTGATCGCCTCCGCTGTGGCGCGGCACGCCGTCCGCACCCGGAACATCGGTCACGTCGTGCTGGTCAGCCGGCGCGGCGAGGACAACGCCGCGGTGGGCGCGCTGGCCGCCGAGCTGCGGGACCTCGGCGCGGCGGTTTCGATCGAGGCGTGCGACGTCACCGACCGCGGGCAGCTGGCGGCCGTGCTCGGGCGCGTACCCGCGGGCTTTCCGCTGCGCGGGGTGTTCCACGCCGCGGGTGCGGTCGCCGACACGGTCGTGCGGTCGCTGACCCCGGCCGGCCTGGACGCCGTCCTGGCGGCGAAGGTCGACGCGGTCACCCACCTCGACGAGCTGACCCGGGACCTCGACCTGGAGTGGTTCGTTACCTGCTCGTCGGTCGCGGGCTGGTGGGGCACAGCCGGACAGGCGAACTACGCGGCCGCGAACAACGCGGTCGACGCGCTGGTCCGCCGCCGCCACGCCGACGGCTACCCCGCGCTGTCGCTGGCGTGGGGGCTGTGGGAGGAGCGCAGCGAGCTGTCCGCCCACCTCGGCCGGGCGGACCTGCAGCGGCTCGCCCGCGTCGGCATCCTGCCGTTGGGCACCGCGGAGGCGCTGTCGGCCTTCGAAGCGGCCCTCGCCGCGGGCGACGAAGTGCTGGCCCCGGCCGAGGTGAACGTGCGCGACGCGGTGGCCGGCGCGCTGCCGCCGTTCCTGGCCCCCGGCCGCTGCAAGCCGGTGCGGGCCAAGGCGGCCGCCGCGGTCGCCGCGGCCGACACCGCCAGGGTGACCGAGGTCGTGAGCCGGCGCGTTGCCGCGGTCCTGGGCCGCGCCGCCCTGCGGGACGACCAGCTGGACCAGGCGTTCTCCACGCTCGGCATCGACTCGCTGACCACGCTGGAGCTGCGCAACGAGCTGACCGCGGCGACCGGCGTGCCGCTGGCCCCCACGGTGCTGTTCGACCACCCGACCCCGAACGAAGTCATCGCACACCTGTGCGCGGCACTCGGTGCCCAGGAGAGGGACGAGGAGGAGGCGGCCGGAACCGTGACTGCCGCCGCGGCCGGGAGCGACGACGACCCGATCGTGATCATCGGCATGGGCTGCCGCTATCCGGGTGGGATCGCCACGCCGCAGGACCTGTGGGACCTCGTCGCCCGCGGCGGGGAGGGCGTGACGCCCTTCCCGGCCGACCGGGGGTGGGACCTGGACACCCTCTTCGGCGATCCCGACCACCCCGGCAGCTGCCACGCCCGGGCCGGCGGTTTCCTGCACGAGGCCGCCGAGTTCGACGCCGCCTTCTTCGGCATCTCCCCGCGGGAGGCGCTCGCGACCGACCCCCAGCAGCGGCTGCTGCTGGAAACCGCCTGGGAGGCGGTGGAACGCTCGGGCATCGACCCGCGGTCGCTGCGGGGCAGCCGCACCGGCGTGTTCGCCGGGGTGATGTACCACGACTACGCCACCCGGCTGCGGGAAATCCCGGCCGGCCTGGCCGGGTTCCTCACCAACGGCAGCCTGGGCAGCGTCGCTTCCGGTCGCGTCTCGTACGTGCTGGGCCTGGAAGGCCCTTCGGTGTCGGTGGACACCGCCTGCTCGTCGTCCCTGGTCGCCCTGCACTTGGCGGCTCAGGCGCTGCGGCAGGACGAGTGCGAGCTCGCGCTCGTCGGCGGCGTGACCGTCATGTCGACACCGAACACCTTCGTCGACTTCAGCCGGCAGCGGGCGCTGGCGCCGGACGGCCGCTGCAAGGCGTTCTCCGCGAGCGCCGACGGCACCGGCTGGGCCGAGGGCGTGGGCGTGCTCGTCGTGGAGAGGCTGTCCGCCGCGCGGCGCAACGGGCACCAGGTGCTCGCGGTCGTGCGCGGCACCGCGATCAACTCCGACGGCGCGTCCAACGGCCTCACCGCACCGAGCGGGCAGGCCCAGCAGCGGGTCATCCGCCAGGCGCTGGCCGACGCCGGCCTGCCCAGCGCCGCCGTCGACGTGGTCGAGGCGCACGGCACCGGCACCGCACTCGGCGATCCGATCGAGGCCGGGGCTCTGGTGGAGACCTACGGACGGGAGCGGACCGAGCCGCTGTGGCTGGGCTCGTTCAAGTCCAACATCGGGCACTCGCAGGCGGCCGCGGGCGTGGGCGGCGTGATCAAGATGGTGATGGCGATGCGGCACGGTGTGATGCCGAAGACGCTGCACGTCGACGAGCCGTCCCCGCACGTGGACTGGTCGGCGGGCGCGGTCGAGCTGCTGACCGAGGCGCGGGCGTGGCCGCGGCGCGGCGGGGTGCGCCGGGCCGCGGTGTCCTCCTTCGGCATCAGCGGCACCAACGCCCACGTGATCATCGAGCAGCCCGCGGCGCCCGAAGAGGTGAGTTCCGTGCGGCCGTCCGAAGGCGCGGTGGCGCCGTGGGTGCTCAGCGGGCGCACCGAGGCGGCGGTCGCCGGCCAGGCGGCCAAGCTGCTGGCGCACCTCGATGTCCACCCGGCCACCGGCATCCTCGACGTCGCCCACGCGTTGCTGTCGCGTTCGGTCTTCGAGCATCGCGCGGTCCTGCTGGGGGATGATCTCCACGCCCTGGTCTCCGGCCTGGAGGACGTGGCCCACGGGCGGCCCGGCCCGGACGTCGTGACCGCCCCCGCGGGTCCGTCCGCCGGTGGCACCGCGTTCCTCTTCGCCGGGCAGGGCAGTCAGCGGGCCGGCATGGGCCGGGAGCTCCATGCCGCGTTCCCCGCGTTCGCCGCGGCGTTCGACGAGGTGTGTGCGAAGCTGGACCGGCACCTGCCCCGGCCGCTCCGGGGCGTGGTGTTCGAGGACGTGGATGCTCTGAGCCGCACCGAGTTCACGCAGCCGGGCTTGTTCGCGCTGGAGGTCGCGCTGTTCCGGCTCGCCGAAGCCGGGGGACTACGGCCGGCCGTGCTGGCCGGGCACTCCATCGGGGAAATCGCCGCCGCGCACGTCGCGGGGGTGCTGTCGCTGGCCGACGCCTGCACGCTGGTCGCCGCACGCGGCCGGCTGATGCAGCAGCTCCCCGCCGGTGGGGTGATGGTCGCCGTGCAGGCCCCCGAGCACGAGGTCGCCGCCCTGCTCGCGGGCCACGAGGCCGCGGCCGGGATCGCGGCGGTCAACGGCCCGTCGGCGACGGTGCTTTCCGGTGCGGAGGCGGTCGTCACGGGCATCGCGGAGCAACTGCGGGACCGCGGGTACAAGACGCGGGCGCTGCCGGTCAGCCACGCGTTCCACTCGCCGCTGATGGCTCCGATGCTCGACGCGTTCCGGGCGGTGGCCGAACGCCTGGAATACCACGAGCCGGGGATCCCGCTGGTCTCGACGGTGACCGGCCGGCCCGCCGGACCGGGCGACTTCACCACGGCGGGGTACTGGGTGCGGCACGTCCGCGAGGCCGTCCGCTTCCACGACGCCGTCCGGGCGATCGAGGCGCAGGAGGTGCGCACGTTCCTCGAGCTCGGCCCGGACGGCGTGCTGACCGCGCTGGCGGCCGGCTGTCTCGCCGACGCGGGCACGGCGACCCTGCTGCCGTCGCTGCGCAAGGGCCGGCCGGAGAACCGCACGGTGCTCGAAGCGCTCGCCCGGCTGCACGTGCGGGGAATCGCGGTCGGTTGGGCGGCGGTCCTGCCCGGCGGCCCGCGCCGCGACGTCGACCTGCCGACGTACGCCTTCCAGCACGAACGGTTCTGGCTGGACGTACCCGAGGAGGACGCCGACGTCGAGTCGATGGGCCTGGCCACGGTGGGCCACCCGCTGCTGGGCGCGGCCGTGCCGCTGCCCGACGGCGGTGCGCTGCTCACCGGCAAGCTGTCCGGGCAGAAGGTCGAGTGGACCGGCGACCACCGCGTCGGCGGCGCGGTCGTCGTCCCGGGCACGGCCCTGCTGGAGATGGCCACGCGGGCGGGCGAAGAGGTCGGGTGCGCCCGCGTCGAAGAACTGGTGTTCTTCGCGCCGCTGGTCCTGTCGCCCGGCCGGGACCTCGGCGTGCAGGTGCAGGTGTCCGCGCCGGAGCCGGACGGCTGGCGCAAGGTCGGGGTGTTCTCCCGCCCCGAGGGCGGCGAGCAGTGGACCGAGCACGCGACCGGCGTGGTGCGGCCGCGAACCTCGGCCGGCCCCGAAGCTCCGGCCGCGTGGCCGCCGGCCGGCGCGGTCCCGGTGGGCCTGGACGGTCTGTACGAGCGGCTGGCCGAGTCCGGGCTGGACTACGGACCCGCCTTCCGCGGCCTGCGGGCGGCGTGGCGCAGCGGCGACGACGTCTACGCAGAGGTCGCGCTGCCGGAGCCGGCGGACGCGGGGCGTTACCTGCTGCACCCGGCTCTGCTGGACGCCGCCCTGCACCCGCTGGTCACCGGCGAGCTGCGGCTGCCGTTCTCCTGGAACGGCGCGGAGGTCCACGCGACCGGCGTGTCCGAACTGCGGGTGCGGCTGCGCACGACGGGGCCGGACTCGGTCGCGCTCACCGCCTGGGACACCACAGGCACGCCCGTGCTCACGGCCGACCGGCTCGCGCTGCGCGCCGTCGGACCGGACGAGCTGCGGGCCATCGCGGCGCGGCACGACGACGTGTTGTTCCGGGTCGGCTGGGAGCCTGTGCGGTTGCCGTCGTGCGGGAGGCATTCGGCGCGGGTGGTGCCGGTGCCCGCGTTCGACCCCGCGGCGCCGGTAGCGCCGCAGGTGCGCACCGTTCTGGTGCGGATGCTGGCGGACCTGCAGGCGTGGGTGGCCGACGAGCGGGGCGGCAAGCTCGCGCTGGTCACCCGCAACGCGCAGGCCGACCCGGTGCAGGCCGCCCTCGGCGGCCTGGTGCGCACGGTGCAGACCGAGCACCCCGGCCGGCTGCAGCTGATCGACGTCGACGGCACGCCCCAGTCCGACGCGGCGCTGGCCGCCGCGATCGCTTCGGATGAGCCACAGGTGCAGCTGCGCGGTGGTACCGCGCGGGTGCCGCGGCTGGTCCGCGCCGCGGACGCGGCGCACCCGGACTGCGAACCGGGCGCGTGGGCGGCCGCCACGCTCCTGGTCACCGGCGCCGGCGGGGTCGTCGGCTCGGCGCTGGCCAGGCACGCCGTCACCGAGTACGGCGTCGGCCACGTGGTCCTCACCAGCCGCCGGGGTGCGCAGGCCCCCGGGATGCCGGAGCTGGCCGCGCACCTGCGCGCCCTGGGCGCCGAGGTGACGGTCGAGGACTGCGACGCCGCCGACCGGGACCAGGTGCGCGCGGTGCTGGAGCGCATCCCGGACGCCTTCCCGCTGCGGGGCGTGGTGCACGCCGCGGGTGTGTCCCGCGACAGGGTGTTCACCGCGATGACCGAGGCCGAACTCGATGCGGTGCTGCCGGCCAAGGTCGACGCGGTGGCGAACCTCGACGAGCTCACCCGAGGCCGGGGCCTGACCTGGTTCGTGGTCTGTTCGTCGGCCGCGGGTGCGTGGGGCAACGCGGGCCAGGCGAACTACGCCGCGGCCAACAGCGCCATCGATGCGCTCGCCGTGCGCCGGCGCGCGGCTGGGGAGCACGCGGTGTCCCTGGCGTGGGGCCTGTGGGAGGAGCGCAGCGAACTGAGCGGCCACCTCGACCACACGGACCTCGCGCGCTTGTCCCGCCTCGGGTTCGCTCCGCTGGCGACCGGGGACGCGCTGGCGGCGTTCGACACCGCGGTCCGCCTCGGTGAACCGGTGCTGCTGCCGTTCCGCCTGGACACGCGGAACGTGTCCGAGAGCGCGAGCGCGCCGCTCACCCCGTTGCTGCGCAACCACGTGCGCAAGCCGATCCGCCCGGCGGGTCACGCGGAGACCGAGCCCCGGGTGAAGCTGGCCGACGTCCTGGCCGGCCAGGACGAGGGGGAACGGCGTGCGACGCTCGAGCGGCTCGTCCGGACCGAAGTGGCCGAGGTGCTCGGCCACGCCGATGCCGCCGCCGTGCCCGGCGACCGCGGCTTCTTCGAGATCGGGTTCGACTCGCTGACCTCGCTGGAACTGCGCAACCGGGTGGAAAAGGCCTCTGGGCTGTCATTGCCGCCGACGGTGGTGTTCGACCACTCGACGCCGGGCGCGCTGGCGGCGTACCTGCGCTCGCGGCTGGTGGTGGCGGAGGTGGTTCCCGAGCCGGTGGGCTCGGTGAAGCTGACCGGGATGACGGTCCTGCTGACCGGAGCCACCGGCGGGCTCGGCCGGGTGTTCGCCGGGGCCCTGGCGGACGCCGGGGCCAACCTGGTGCTCACCGGCCGCAGCGGCGGGCAGCTCGACGAGCTGGCGTCCACCCTGCAGGAGCGCGGGACGGGCGTGCTCGCCGTGTCCGCGGACGTCACCGACCGCGACGCGCCCGCGCAGGTGATCGCCGCGGCCACGACCGAGTTCGGCGCGGTGGACGCCCTGGTGAACAACGCAGGTGTGGCGGGTCCGGTCGGGCCGATGTGGGAGACCGACGAAGCCGAGTGGTGGCACGCCATGTCGGTCAACCTCCGGGGCTCGGCTCGGGTGATCCGCGCCGCGTTGCCCGGCATGCTCAGCCGACGCAGCGGCCGGATCGTCAACGTGGTCAGCTCCGCCGGCAAGCACCGGTGGCCGACCCTGTCGGGGTACTCGGTCTCCAAGGGCGCGATCATCAAGCTGACCGACAACCTCGCCCCGGAGCTGGCCGGCAGCGGAGTGGCGGCGTTCAGCTACCACCCGGGCCTGGTCGACGTCGGCATCACCGGCGACCAGCTCCGGCGCGCCCGCACTCGGGACCGGCACCTCAACGGGATCGGCGACTGGCTGGCCGACCAGCGTGACGGCGGCCGCTTCACGGAGCCGGAGCGCGCGGCGGTGATGCTGCTGCGGCTGCTGAGCGGCGAGGCGGACGCGTTGTCCGGCAGCTACCTCACCCCGGAGGACGACCTCACCGCGCTGCTGGGTCGCCGCGAGCGCTGACCAGTCCGGTGCACCCGCGCACCCGCGTCGACCCCCGTTCGGCTGACGCGGGGTGGCGCTCTCGGGATGACGGCAGCGCACGGCTCGAACACGCGGTGAGCACCTGCGGCGACGGAAATCACACTCTGTGAAAGGTGCCTCACCGAAACGAGTGAATTTATGCCCCGATTGCGACGGATCCGGCCGTATACAGCTGACCAAAGGTTAGATTCCTGACACGGCGTTCGGTGGCTCACCGGCCACGGCCGGGACTGATCGGAGGTTGCGTGCTGGGGTCGGGCGAGTCCGGAGACGCCGAGCGGATCCGCCGTGCGCTGGGCGAAGCCCGGACCGAACGCGAGCGGCTCGGTCACCTGGGCCGGTGGAGCGAGGCGGACGAAGCCGTGCTGGTCACCTTGCGCGACGTCCTCGCGGTCGCCTCGGACGAGATCATCGGAACGGACCTCGGCGGGCTGGTCTACGTGGCCGGCAGCCCCCGGCCCGGGCACCGCAGGCTGCGGGGCAACTGGGGGCCGGTCCCGCCCGACCGGCTGCACGCCACCTGCGCGATGCTGCTGGTCAACCGCGGCCGTGAGCCGAACACTGTGGTGGAGCTGGCTCAGCGGGCACTGGAGTCCTTCGCCTGGCGCGACCTCGGAACTTTCTGGTACTCCGTGCTCGCGCTGGCCTACGCCGACGAAGCGGGTGCCGCCGGGTACCACCTCGATCGGGCGATGGCGCGGTCGGGCTGGTCCGCACCGCACCCGCACAGCTCCGGGCTCGCCGTGCTGCGGGCCCGGGTCGCCGCGCTCGGCGGTGATCCGCAGCGTGCCTGGCAGCTGCTCGACGGTGCGCTGCGGCAGGGCGTCGTGGACCAGTTCGCCGAAATCGCCGTGGCCTGGGCGATCGCCGCGCTGGTGGACCTCGGCGAGGTCGACCGGGCCGAAGACCTCCTGCTCGCGCACGGGTTCGCGGAGGCGCTGGACGACGTGGTCGACCGCGCGGAGGTGCTGGCGGCCCGCGGTGCGCTGCGGGAAGCCACCGGGCGGCCGCACCTGGCCTACGAGGACTTCACCGCCTGCGGGCGCGAGCTGACGGGCTGGGGCGTCACGAACCCCGCGGTGCTCCCGTGGCGGTCGCAGGCCGCGCTGTGCGCCGCGGCCACCGACCGCCGCAGCCTGGCGCTTTCGCTCGCGAACGAGGAGCTGCTCCACGCGCAGCACTGGGGTACGCCGCAGGCGATCGGCTCCGCACTGCGGGCGGTCGCCCTGGTCTCCGACGAAGACATGGACGTCAAGCTGCTCAAGGAGGCGGCCGACCACCTCGTGCGCAGCAACGCACGCGCCACCCTCCTGCGGGCGCGGTACGAACTGGGCGTCAAGCTGAGCGTCCGCGCCCGGGACGAAGACGGGCAGTCGGCGCTGCGCGCAGCCCGCGCCACGGCGGCGGAAATGAACAGCGAAGCCTGGGTGAACCGCATCGACGCCGTGCTGCGGCGATGGGCGGGTGCGGGCGCCGAAGCCAAGCTGACCGCCCAGGAACGCAAGGTGCTGAACCTCGCCCGGGCCGGGCTGGCCAACAAGGCGATCGCCGCCCGGCTGGGCCTGGGCACCAGCACGGTGGAGTTCCACCTGTCGAACGGCTACCGAAAGCTGGGCATCGCCGGCCGCGGCGAACTGCGGTCGTTCATGATGCCCGTCTGGTGAGGCCGCGCGAGCAGGGGTTCGCCGTGGTCGCTCGCGCCCGGGCCTTACGCGCCGGAACCGGCCACGGAAGAGGGCCGGCAGAAGGAAGCCCGCGGGCCCAGCCGGTCGCCGGCGGCCGCAGCCACGTCCTTGACCGCGTTGATGAAGGTGGCCTTGTTCCGCAACGGCATCGGGCCGAACGCGCAGATCGCGAGGTCCGGGGCAGCGAAACCCAGTTCGATCGGCGCAGCCACGGACACGACGCCGGGCAGGTACTCGTTTTCGACGACGGCGTGCCCGAGTCGGCACACCGTGTGCAGGATCCGGGCGAGTACCCGGGGGTCGGTGGTGGTGTGCGGGGTGAACCGGGTGAACGGCGGCGTCCGGGTGGGATCGAAGACATCGAGGTGCCGGGCGATCAGGGTCCGGCCGAGTGCCGTGCAGTGCACGGGCAGCAGGTGGTTCCCCGGGCGCACGTACCCGCTTTGGTGATGGCTGTACAGCGTGTCGAGCACCCGGATGTTGTGCCCGGAGAGCTGCCCGAGGGCGACAACGGCGCCGGTGCGGTCCCGCAGTTCCATCAGGTAGGGACTGAGGAGGAGCCGGAGCCGTTCGACGGCCGAGCGTTCGGTGTCGTCGACCATGTCGAACAGGCGGTCGCCGAGTGTGTAGGTCCCGTCGTCGCGGCGGAGCACGAGGTCGAGGTTCGAAAGGACCCGGAGCATGCGGTGCACCGAAGCTTTCGGGATACCGGTGAGCCGGGACAGGGCCGACAAGGACGGTGCCTGGGAGCTCTGTCCGACGGTTTCCAGCAGTGCGAAGGCCTTTTGGAGCGGCCGGCCCGGTGACTCGACGGTGTCACCGGTCTGGTGGACGTTGCTTCGCGGCATGGCGAGCCCTCCGGTGCAGTGTTCGTCCGCGGTGCCGGGTGGAAGGCGGGAACCTCCCCGCGGCCACGGCCGGAGGAGGTCGACGGACTGGACGAGTCGACTTTAAGCGGCGACCGGCCGGGCACGAAGAGTCGTAGGAAGATGTTCTACTTCCGGTGCCCGAAAGACCCGGGCACGTTTGAGTCCTGATTGGACGGACAGCGGCCGGCCGGCGGCATCCGTGGAACGCGTTCCACAACCCGGAACGGGCCGTTGCCGTGACCACGCGGGCTGGCTAGCTTCCAGTGGGAAAGACGATCACGGAGCTTTCCGGTGCTCGTCTTCCCGAGCGAACCGGCCGAAGCCGGCGCACTCCTTCCCGTCCCCCGCGAAAAGGATTCTGTGATGTCTTCGTGGTCCCCCGAAACGGTGTTCCTCTTTCCGGGGCAAGGCGGGTACCTGCCCGGTGCGCTGTCCCGCCTGGGTGCCGGGCACCCCTTGCCGCCGGTCCTCGGCCGGGTGGACGCGATTTCGCTCCGGCTCGGCGGCCCGCGCGTGTCGCCGTTGGTGACCGGCGCGGACGCACCGGCCCTGGACACCCTGCTGGCCGGTGACGTCCCGGCGCTGAGCCTGGCCATCTTCGCCACCGAGCTGGCGGTGCTCGAGCTGGCCCGCGACCTCGCCGGTGTCACGCCCGGGCTCCTGGTCGGCCACAGCTTCGGCGAGTTCGCGGCGCTGACCGCCGCCGGGGCGCTCGACTTGGCGGACGGCGTGCGGCTGGTGATCGCCCGGGACCGCGCGCTGCGCGCCGCGGCCGGCACCGACGGGGGGATGGTCGCCCTGGGCGCCGGCCTCCGGCGGGTGCGCGCGATCGTCGACTCGATGGCCGACCGGACGGTGGCGGTGGCCGCTGACAACGGCTACGACCAGGTCGTGGTCTCCGGCCCCGGCGAGTCGCTGGACCGGGTGGGCGCGCTGGCGGACGTGCACGGCATCGAGGCGACGCGCTTGCGCGTGCCCTACCCGTTCCACAACCGCGTGCTCGCCGAGGCGAACCGGCTGTTCGAAGACGACGTGTTCGCGGTGGCGGTGCGCGCGCCGCGCACACCGGTGTATTCGCCGGTGCTGGGTCGCTACGCCGAAACGGAGCAGGACGTCCGGGAAGTCCTGGGGAGCCACCTCGAGCGGCCGGTCGGCTTCCTCCCCGCCCTGGTGGCGCTGCGGGGTGACGGATTCACCCGATTCCTGGAGTGCGGCGCCCGCGGCGCCTTGACCGATCTGGTGCGCGCGGCGCTGCCGGCGGCCCGGACCGCGGCTCCGCTGCGGCAGCGCTGGAGCGCCGACGAGCTCCGCGGCGAAATCGCCGCGCTGGCGGACGCACCGGCGGCCGCGGGGAGCGACCCGGCCACCTCGCCCGCCGTCCCCGCCGGTGGCCCTGCCAGGCCGGCCACCGCACCTGCCCCTACCGGTGCCAAAGCGGAAATGCTCGCCGCACCGGGCGGCCCGGACGTGCCCGAGCCGCGACCGGCCGAGCCGGAGGCCGCCGCGCTGCCGGTGGCCGAGCCCGAGCCGGTGGCACCGGAAACCGCGGGCGTGCGCCCGGCCGAGCCGGACCCGGCGCCCGGCGTGAACCTCCTCGCCGACCTGCGCAGTCTGTACGCCTCCGCGATCGGCTACCCGGAGGAGGTGTTCGAAGCCGGCGTGGAGCTGGAAGCCGACCTCGGCATCGACTCCATCCGGCAGACCGAGCTGCTGCAGCGGGCCCGCCGGAAGTACGACGTCCCGGAGGCCGACCACATCCGGATCACCGACTACACGACCCTGGAGTCGATCGCGGGCCTGCTCACCGACCTCGGAGCCGGGCGGGTGACGGCGTGACCCGGCCCCGCCCCGGTGCCTTCACCGGCAAGGTCTGCCTGGTCACCGGCGGCTCGAAGGGGCAGGGGCGGGCGATCGCGCGCGAACTGGCCCGCGGCGGCGGCCACGTGATCGTCAACTGGTTCCACGACCTGGAGGCGGCCCGGCAGACGGTCGCCGACATCCTCGCCGAAGGCGGTTCCGCGGAACACGTGCGGGCCAGCGTGGCCAAGCCGGACGCGATCGAGGAGATGTTCGCCGACGTCGGCCGCCGGCACGGACGGCTCGATGTCCTGGTCAACAACGCGGCCCGCGGCGTGTTCGAGCCCGGCCACGTGCTGACCGACCGGGACTGGGAACGGGCGATCGACACCAACGTGCACGGTCCCCGGCGGTGCTCGCGCGCCGCGTTCCCGCTGATGCGGGAGCACGGTGGCGCCATCGTGAACCTGGGGTCGATCGGTACCAGCGTGGTCATCGACAACTACAGCTGTGTCGCGGTGTGCAAAGGTGCGCTCGAGCAGCTGACGAAGTACCTCGCGGTGGAGTTCGGGCCGCACGGCATCCGGGTGAACATGGCCTCAGCCGGAATGCTGGTCAGTAAGACGGTGGAGCTGTTCCCGCGCAGCGAGGAGGTCCTCGAGGCGACGGTCGCGGGCACCCCGCTCGGCCGGCTCGGCACCGTCGAGGAGCACGCCAAGCTGGTGGCCTTCCTCGCCTCGCCGGACGCGTCGTGGATGACGGGGGAGAACGTCGTCAACGACGGCGGGATCCGGCTCGGTGGTGCGCTCATCCGCGCCGGGGGCACCTGGGGACCCGCCGCGCCGGCGCCCACGCCGGTCACCGAACCCGCGCCGGCGCCCGAGAGCCGCCCGGCGCGCTCCCGGGATCGTTCGGGCGGCGGCGAAGATGACGGCGACGCCGTCGCCGTCGTCGGGATGGGCCTGGTCGTGCCCGGCGCGGAGTCCCCGGAGCAGTTCTGGGAGCTGCTCCGATCCGGCGATCCGGCGTTTTCCGAGCCGGGGGACCGGTTTCCGCTGGACACCTTCTGGGCCGCCGATCCCGGCGACCGCGACCGCACCTACGCGCGCACCGCGGGGTTCGTCCGGATGGGCCGGCACGAAGACGTCGCGCCCGACGCCAGCCTGTCGTCGTCCTGGCTGCGTCACGCATTGGAACAGGCGTTGCCTGCCGGTCCGGCGTCCCGTCCCTCGCTGTTCGTCGGCGCCTGCTCCGATGGTGACCAGCACTTCGAGCAGGCGATGGTGGTCGAGGGTTATGCGCGCCTGCTGGCCGAAAACTGGCCTTCGGCGCACGGCCCCGGCGCGGACCGGTTGCGCTCGCTGCTGCGGGAGCGCTACCGGCTGGCGGCGGGCGACCCCGCGAGCCACCTGCCGGATGGAGTGGTCCGCCACGCGCTGCGCGGCCTGCTGCCGGACACCACGCCCGTCACGGTCGTGGACACCGCCTGCTCGTCCTCCCTGTACGCCATCGACCTCGGCGTGGCTGCCCTCCAGGAGGGCAGCACCGACCTGGCCTTGTGCGGCGGCTACTTCATGCTCACGCCGCGATTCGCCGTGCTGTTCGGCAAACTCGGCGGGCTCAGCCACCGGGGCGCGGTCAGCTCGTTCGACGAAGCCGCCGACGGCACGCTCTTCTCCGACGGCGCGGCCGTGGTCGCGCTCAGGCGGTTGAGCGACGCTCGCCGGGACGGCCAGCAGGTGCTCGGGGTGCTGGCGGGGTTCGGCGCCGCTGCCGACGGCCGCGGCAAAGCCATCGCCGCGCCCAATCCCCGCGGGCAGGCCCTCGCACTGGCCCGCGCCCGGCGCGGCCCGGACCGGGAGGTGGCCTGGGTGGTCGGCCACGGCACCGGCACCCGGGCCGGCGACGAGGTCGAGCTCGCCGCGCTGGACCAGGCGACCACCGGGAAAGACGTGCTGTGCACCAGCAACAAGTCGCTGATCGGGCACACCGGCTGGGCGGCGGGCGCGGTCTCGGTGATCCACGCGCTGCTCGGCCTGCGCCACGGTGTGGTCCCGGCCCAGCGGCCGCGGCCCGGTGCTCCGGTGCGGGCGGCGCACCTCACCGTCCCCACGCGGGAGACGCCGCTGCCCGCCGGACCGCGCACGATCGGGGTCTCCGGGTTCGGGTTCGGCGGCACCAATGGGCATCTGCTGCTCCAGGACGAGCCCCGGCCGGGTGAGCCCGTGCCCGCCGCGCGGCCACCGGCGAAGAACGAGCGGATCGTCCTCGTCGCGTGGAGCGCGCACCTGCCGGGCGAGCCGTCGGCGGCCGAGGTCGCGGCGCGGCTGAAGGATGGGCGGGCGCCGTCGGAAGACGCCGGGTTCGCCGTGCCCTACCCGGCGCCGGAGTTCGCGGTCGGCCGGCTGCCCGCCGCGGTGTCGGACGCGATCGACCGCACCCAGCTGATGGCCTTGGCCGTGGCCGGTCGCTTCGCGGCCGAGCACGGACCGCTGTGGCAGGGCCGCGAAGAAACGACCGGAGTCGTCGCCGCGCACTACGGGCCGGCCCTCTCCTGGTACCACTCGGCGTTGCGCTGCTACGCGGACGACCTGCTCGCCGTGGCGCCGGGTGAGCTCGACCCGGGTGAGTTCGCCGAGGCCGCCCGGGCCGCCGGCGAAGCGGTGCGGGCGGGGACCGCCGCGTCCACTCCGGACACCCAGCCCGGCTTGATGGGTAACGTGATCGCCTCGCGGATCGCCAACCGCTACAACCTCAACGGCCCGGTGCAGCTCGCCGACGCGGGACCGGCCGCCACCGCCCACGCGATCCAGACCGCCGTGCGGCACCTGCGGGGCGGCGCACTCGACCTCGCGCTCGTGCTGAGCGTCAACGGCAACAGCACCGAAGAACTGCGCACGCTGCTCAGCCGCGGGCCGCTCGGCGAAGGCGCCTTCCTCTTCGCCCTGGCCCGGGAGAGCACCGCGGCCGAGGCCGGGTGGCCGGTGCTCGGCGACATCTCGATCGCCCCCGGTACCGGCGAGCCCGCGGCCGCGCGGCCGCGGGACTACCTCGGCGCCAACGGCGCGTGCGACCTCATCGGTGCGCTCGCCCGGCCTGGGCCCGCGCCCCGCGTGATCGGCGCCGGGCCGTCGGCGCCCGGGATCGTGCTGACCCCGCGCCCGGCGAGCCGGATCGTGCCCCGCAACGAGCGCTACGTCTGCT
This sequence comes from Amycolatopsis sp. Hca4, assembly GCF_013364075.1. Classification (GTDB taxonomy): domain Bacteria; phylum Actinomycetota; class Actinomycetes; order Mycobacteriales; family Pseudonocardiaceae; genus Amycolatopsis. The sequence goes on along the minus strand of NZ_CP054925.1, from coordinate 2,281,896 downwards.
CCTTCGTCGAGGAGCCGCTCTCGGGCCCGGAGTGGACCACCGCGCCCGGCCCGGACTGGCTGGTCATCGTCCAGCCCGGGTGCGAGGACGCGGTGCCCGCCGAGGTCCGCGCGTCCGGGGCCCACGTGCAGGTGCTGACCGGCGCGGAACCGATCGAGGCCCAGTTCCCCCACCACGCGACCGGGACGGCCGGGTTCGGCCACATCCGCCTCTTCGCCTCCACCGGTGGCACGGAGTCCGGGGAGGCCGTTCCGGCGGACACCCTCCGGGCGCACGAAGCCCTGTTCCTCGCGGCCAAGTCCGGTCGCGACCGGCTCGCCGCCGGCGGCTCGCTCGGGGTGCACGTCGTCGACGAGCTGCGCAGCGGCGTCCCGCACCCGGCCACCGGCCTGTTCACCGGCATCGTCAGCAGCCTCGCATGGGACCTGTCCGAGGCGCGGCTGGCCGTGGTGATCAGCTCGGCCGCCGGCGGCTGGACGACGCTGAACCGGGAGCTCGCCGGCTACCGCGGCTACCCGGCGGTGCTCCACCACGACGGTGTGCGCCTGCGCACCAAGCTCGTGCCCGCGCCGCTCGACCTGCGCCCGGACACTTCGCCGCTGCGGCCGGGGGCCGTGGTCGTCGTGACCGGGGGCGCGCGCGGCATCACCGCGGCCTGCGCGAAGGAACTCGCGTCCCGGGCGCCGCTGCGGCTGTGGCTGTTGGGGTCGTCGCGGCTGCAGGACGTGCCCGCCGAACTGCTCGAGGCGGCGGACGACCGGCTGACGGCCCTGCGGGCGGAGTTCCTCAAGACCGAGCGCGCCCGCACCCCGGACGCGTCGGTGCGAGAGGTCATGGCCCGGTTCGACCGCCTGCTCAACGCCCGGGAATCGCACCGCACCCTGCGGGACCTGCGTGCTCTCTGCGGCGAGGACGCGGTCCGCTACCTCACCTGCGACCTGACCGACGCCGAGGCCGTCCGCGAGGCCGTCGCCCGAATCCGGGAGGTCACGCCCGAGGTCGACCTGCTCGTGCACGGCGCCGGCCTGCACAACGGCGGTGACATCAGCCGGCTGTCCCTCGACGGGCTGCGGCACATCCGCGGGGTCAAGATCGAGGGCTACCGCAACCTCAAGGCCGCGTTCGGCGCCGCCCAGCCGGCGCAGTGGTGCAACTTCGGTTCGGTGGCCGGGCTGGTCGGGTTGCCGGGCGAGACCGACTACGCGCCCGGCAACGACTTCCTGCACGGGGCGGCCCGCCGGGCCGCGCTGGTGCGCGGCGCGGACGAGCGCACGCTGATCTGGCCGATCTGGGCGGAGATCGGCATGGGCGGCTCGGAGCTGATGCAGGGCAACAACGAGCGGGCGGGCATCATGGCGCCGCTCGCGCCGGCCGAAGGGGTCCGGCACTTCACCGCCGAGCTGCGCACGCCGTCGGTCGCGCAGCCGCTCGTGGCGTTCCTCAACCCGAAGGAACGGGACACGTTCGGCACGCAGTTCCCCGGCTTCGTGCACCGGGTGCCGGAACGCACCCGGTGGATGCTCGGGGTGCCGCACCGGATCACCGGGGAGGCCACGCAGTGGCTGCTGGACCTCGGCGAGCGCACCGCCGGGTTCCTGGCCGACCACACGGTCAACGGCAAGCCGACCATGCACGGCACCGGGCTGGCCACCATCGCGGCCGAAGCCGCGGTCGCCGTGGTGCCCGGCGCGACCGTCCGGTCCCTGGAACAACTGCGGTTCTCCGCGTTCGTCGCACCGAAGACCGGGCCGGGCAACCCCTACCGGGTCACCGCGCGGCCGGCCGGCCCGGACCGGGTGCGGGTCCGGATCACCAGCGACGTCGTCGACCGGCGCGGCCGGGTGCTCCGGGCCGACCGCGAGCACTTCTCGTGCGAGGTGGTGCTGGGCGCGCTCCCGGAACCGCCGATCGGCCGGGACGTCGTCACCGACCGGCCGTCCGAGGACCCGTACTACCGCGACGACAGCGCCGTGGTCCTGCGCGGCGTCTACCGCGCGAGCACCGACGGCCGGGAAGGCCCCGGCGGCACGAGCTCCCGCTGGGTGCTGGTCCCGGCGGTGACCGAAGCCGACCGGGTTCTCCTGGAGAACCCGCCGGTCCCGACGGTGCTGCTGGACGCCTTGGCCCGGACCCGGCTGCTGCGCACGGACGAGAACGGCGTCCACCTGATCGCGGTGCCCCGGTTCATCGAGCGCGTCGAGTTCTTCACCTCGGGCAGTGACGCGGAGGTGAGCAAGTCGAACCCGGACGGCATCCGGCTGATCCACGTCGACGACGCGAACGTCGAAGAGGCGCTGAGCGCCGACGGCCGCGTGCTCGTCCGCATCCGTGGCTGCGAGACCTTCGACGTCGGGGACACCCGGTGACGGCCGTGCGGGGGATTCGGGCCAGCGAATCCTGCGTCTTCGGGCAGTCATCGTCCTCGGCGGGCCCGTGCGGGAGCGCACTCGGTGAAAATGGGCCAGTAGGCCGCGAACCCCAGGAGTGACGGATGGGCCACCCCTTTACCCCCCAGCTGCACGAGATGCTGCTCAGGGTGGCCGGCTGGCTGCCCGACGACGCGCTCACCCATGCGCGCCGCGCGCTCGCCGCCGACCGCTGCGCCGAGGTCGCCCAGCTGCTGGCGTTCGCCGCGCGGCGAACGGTGCTGCCCTTGGACGAAGACGACCTCGACGCGCTGGCCGAGCTGCTCGAGTCCGAAGGGGCCGATCCCGCCGTGCTGGACGCGATGGAACTCATCGCGGACAACCCGCCCCTGCTGTGGCGTTTCTCCCTCGACTGGGGCGCCGTGGAAGCCGCCGAAGGCGATGACGGCGCGCTGCTGATCGCCGCGCTCGCGGAGCAGGACCTGCTGGCGGAGGTGACGGGGGTGCCCGGGATCCGCGGCTTCTGGAGCGCGGTGCGCCGCCCCGCCGGGGACGTCTCCCACCCGGAACCCCGGGTGGTCTACGTGGTGGAGGTCGACGACGACGCCGACGACGCCGACGAACCCGCCGAACTGGCCGGGCGCTTCCAGGAAACACTGAGCGCGGCCGGGGAACGCGATCCGCAGGTCGAAGTCGTCTCGATGCACGGCGTCCGCCCCCGGTACCAGCGGGCCGCGCAGCAGGGCGGGAAGCTGCTGTGGTCGCCGCACGAGGACGTCGAGGTCGGCGTCGCCCGGGTCTTCGACGAGGTCGACCCCCAAGCTGGGCCCCGGTTTTCGCCGGAGCACGAGAAGATCACCGACGACGGCGAACGCGCGTCGCTCGTTGGCTACTTGGAGGCGGGCACGGAACTGCTCGTGACCAGCGGCACCATGGCCGACGTCCTCGACCCCGAGCAGGGCCCGGTCGTACCGATGAACTTCCGCACCGACGGCCGCTGGGTGTGGACCGACACGGTCACCTACTACCTCCGCCACCACCACCTGGCTCCCGATCCGGAGCTGCTCCGGCACCTCCGCGAAACCGAGGGGCCGCCGCCCGCCCTCGACACGGTGCTGCTCGGGCGGGCACTCGAGGCCCTGCGGCCCTCCGAGGCCGGCCAACCGGTCTGGACCGCCTCGGGGCCTGAAAGCCGCCCACCCGCCGGCCTCGGCTGTTTCCCTTCCACCACCCCGTGAGCCGTCGGCCGGACCGGGCCACGGCTCGCCTTGTTGTTAAGGTGGAGCAGGTCCAGGAAGCCCTGCTGGGGAAACGGGTGGAGGTTGCAGCGCCGTGACCGGCCCTGAGAACGCGTTGCGGGTCGATCTGCTCGGTGAGCTGCGGGTCCGCGTGGCGGACCGTGAAGTCGCCGTCGGGCCGCCACGGCAGCGGGCGGTGCTGGCGATCCTCGCTTTGCGGGCCGGGGCGACGGTCTCGCGCGCGGAACTGATCGACGGAGTGTGGGGGGACACACCCCCCGCGTCGGTCGAAGGCAGCGTGCACACCTACATCCACGGGTTGCGCCGGGTGCTCGCGGGGGCCGGCGAGGTGCTCCAGCGCACGGGAACGGGCTACCGGCTCACGCTCGACCCTGAGCTCGTCGACGTGATGGCGGCCGACGCGCAGGTGCGGCGGGCCCGGGAACTGGTGGTGGCCAGGAACGCCGCGGCGGCGGCCGGCGTGCTGGGCGAGTGCCTGCAGCTGTGGCGGGGCGTGCCGCTGTCCGAGGTGCCGGGGCCGTTGGCGGAGGCGGAGCGGGTCCGGCTGACGGAGCTGCGGTTCCAGCTGGTGGAGGAGCGGGCGGAGCTGCTGCTGGCCTTGGCCCGGCACCGTGAGGTGGTCGGTGAGCTGGCGGATGCGGTGCAGGCGGAGCCGTTCCGGGAGCGGTTGCGGGTGTTGCTGATGCTGGCGCTCTATCGGAGTGGGCGGCGGGCGGATGCGCTGGCGGAGTTCGAGGCGGCGCGGCGGTTGTTCGTGGCGGAGCTGGGGCTGGACCCGGGTCCGGAGCTGAGGGAATTGCAGGCGCGGGTGCTGCGCGCGGACCCGGGGCTGGACGCGCCGTCCGTGGCTTCCGCCGCCCCGGTGCCGGCCCAGTTGCCGCACGAGATCCTGGACTTCGTCGGCCGGGCCGACGAACTGGCGGAGCTGACCCGGTGGCGGGAGAAGCGCGGGCAGAGTTCCGGCGCGCTGGTGATCTCGGCGGTCGACGGCGGCGGCGGGGTCGGCAAGACCGCGTTGGCCGTGCGGTTCGCCCGCCGGGTCGCCGGCGAATACCCGGACGGGCAGCTGTACCTGAACCTGCGCGGGTTCGATCCTAGCCGGCCACCGCTCTCGGCGACCGAGGCCCTCGGCCAGCTGCTGTGGTCGCTCGGGGTGGGCGCCCAGCGCGAGGACCACGACGCGCAGGTGGCGATCTACCGGTCCCTGCTCTCGGACAAGCGCATGCTGATCCTGCTCGACAACGCCGAATCCACCGAGCAGGTACGCGAGCTGCTGCCGGGTCCGTCGAACAGCCTGGTGCTGATCACCAGCCGCAACCGGCTCAGCGGCCTGGTGGTGCGCGACGGCGCGCACCGCCTCACCCTGGGGGTGCTCACCGAGGCCGAGGCCCTGGAGCTGCTGCGCACCTCGGTGGGGCGGGCGCGGATCGACGGCGAACCCGCCGCGGCCGCGGAGCTGGCGCGGTTGTGCGGGTACCTGCCCTTGGCGTTGAGGATCGCCGCGGAGAAGATCTCGGTCAACCCCGGTGCGAGCTTGGCGGACCTGGTGGCGAACCTGACCGCCGAGCAGGACCGGCTGGACGCCCTGGAGGCCGGTGACGACGAGATGTCGTCGGTGCGGGCGGTGTTTTCCTGGTCCTACCACTCACTCGACCCCGAAGTCGCCCGTGCGTTCCGCTACCTGGGCACGCTGCCCGGCCCGACCATCGGGCCCCGGGCCGCAGCGGCCCTGACCGACGGCCGCGCCGCCACCGCGGGCGCGCTGCTCGCCCGGTTGTACGAACAGAACCTGCTGGAGCGCGTCGGCGAGCGCTACGGCTTCCACGACCTCGTGCGCGTCTACGCCGCCGAACTCGCCGAACAGGAGGACAGCTCCGAGGAGCGCATCGCCGCGCTGCGGCGCCTGATTGGCTGGTACGTCTACGCCGTGCGGGCGGCTTACCTGCGCATCATGACCGTCGACACGGTGTTCGACACCGGTGTGCCCGAGACACCGTACGAGCTGCCGGACTTCGCCACCAGCGACGACGCCTTCGCGTGGTCCCACGCCGAAGCAGCGAACATCCGGGCGGTCACGCAGTGCGCGGCGGAGCTGGGCGACCACCAGGCGGCCTGGCAAATGCCCTGGTACATGTACAACTACTACTACTCGGCCGGGTTGCTCACCGAGTGGGTGGAGGTCCTCGACATCGCCTACCGGTCCGCGCAGCAGCTGGCCGATGTGGCACCGCAGCTGCAGGTGCTGAACCAGATCGGCATCGCGAACTCCCGGCTGGGCCGCAACGACGTCGCCGTGCGGCACCTGGAGCACGCTCTGGAGGTGACCGCGAAAACGGGCAACCACCACTTCCGGCTCCGCCTGCTCGTCAACCTGGCTTCGACATTGCGGGAGATGAAGCACTACGAGCGCGGGATAGCCCACGCTCGTGAGGCCGTGCAACTGGCCGCCGACACTGGTGGGCACTACGAGCACGCCGGTTCGCTCGACGCGTTGTGCGAACTGTACGTCGAGGCGGGCCGCCCGGCGGAAGCCCTGGAGTGCGGTACGGCGGGACTGGCGGCGGCGCGCGCCGGGATGATCGACCTGATGGAGGTCAACCTCCTGATCAACATCGGGCACGCACACCGCGACCTGGGCGACCGGGTGGCCGCCCTTCAGCACTACGAAGCGGCGCTGGACCTCTGCGCGAGGCTGGGCAACCGTTACCACGAAGCCCTGGCCCGCTTCGGCGTGGCGGAGCTGCGGCGGCGGGATGCGGACCACGCCGCCGCCAGCGAGCACGCGACCCGTGCGCTGGAGGCGTTCGTCAGCATCGGCGCCGAAGAAGCCGAGGACGCTCGGGCGTTCCTCAGGTCGCTGGACGGCGAGGGCGCCCTCGACGCCGGGTGATCGCCGGGGCCCTGGCCGGCCCCGCTTGTCCGATGTGGACGATGCCAGGCGTCGCCCGGAACGCATCGCCCGGTTCGGTACTTTCGGGCAGTCCCGTTCGCCGAAGGCGCAGCCCCGGTTGCGGGACCGTTACCCCCCGGTGGGGGGACCCGTACCCTGGCTCGCAATCGGGGTGCGCCCGTGCGGCGGCGCGGCGTGGCCCGCCCGACGAGCGCGACTGGAGCACTGGAAATGCGACTTCCCGACCGGTGCCGGGTTCCGGCGGAGCGCGCCAGCTCGCACGGGTGAGCCGCGGGATGGGGCCGACCGCGGGCAAGCCACCCGCGACGATGCAGGCAGTCCGGTTCGACCGGGCGACCGGTGAGCTGCGGCTCGCCGAGGTGCCGACCCCGGCACCGGCCGCAGGCGAAGTGCTGGTCAAGGTCGCGGCCTGTGGCATCTGCCAGTCCGACGTGCGCCGCATCGACGGCGAGATCGAGCCCCGGCTGGCGCGCTACACGCCCGGCCACGAAGCAGCGGGCGTGGTCGCGGCCGCCGGATCGCGTGTGCGGCGCTGGGCCCCCGGCGACCGCGTGGTGCTGGCCGCGGGACGCCAGTGCGGCGAATGCGCCGCCTGCCGGGGCGGGGCCGGTGCCGACAGCTGCACCGACCTGCGGCTACCGGCCACCCACCACGACGGCGTGTGGGCGGAGTACGCCGTCACGTCCGAGACGGCGCTGGTTCCCGTGCCCGATGCCATCCCGCTGGAGCAGGCCACGGTCCTGTCCGGGGCGGTGGCCACCCCGTACGGCGCGATCGAGACCGCCCGGTTGCGCCCGGCCGAAGGGGTCGGTGTCTGGGGCCTCGGCGGGCTGGGCATCCACCTCGTCCAGCTCGCCCGCCTGTGCGGTGCATCGCCGATCATCGCCCTCGACATCCGGCCGGCGGCCCGCGAACTCGCGCTGGGCCGCGGCGCGGACCTCGCACTCGACCCGGCGAACACGCGGCTGGAGTCCTACATCCGGGGCGTCACCGACGGCCGCGGCCTCGACGTGGCCTTCGACTTCGTCGGCCGGGCCTGCTCCTTCGGCCAGGCCCGTGCCGTGCTCGGCGACCGAGGACGGCTGGTCGTCGTGGGTACTTCGCTCGACGTGGGTGAAGCGGTCCCGGAGTTCGCCTCGATGCGCCACGACCAGACCGTTGTCGCGCACACCGGCTACCGGGTCAGGCACCTGGAGGACGTGGTCGGGCTGGTGGGCCGCGGCCGCCTCGACGTGTCCGCATCGATCGGCGCCGTCCTGCCGCTGGCCCGTGTCGCCGAAGGGCTGCAGCGGATGCGAGAGCGCGACGGCGACCTGCTTCGCCTGCTGCTGCGGCCATAGCCCGGGTGACAAGCCGTCGCCGGTGAAGGATTTCCCCCGTCTTCCGGCGGAATCCCGCCAAGCAGCCGGCCTGCCGTTGCCCGCCCGGTAGACAGAACCGGTGAGTGAGCAGACGGGAGGCGGCATGGCCACGCGGGACCGGATGTCCGAAACGGGAGTGGCGCCCGAGGGGGCGCGGCCGGACTTCACCTTCGCCGAGGGGCTGGCCGACCTGCGGCGGCGGCAGGGGCCCGGCACCCTCAAGTACCGGAACGCGAAGTTCCTGTCGGTCACGGTGCCGGTCGACCGGCAGCGGTGTGACGCCTTGCTGCCCACGGGCCTGCGGATGGGCGAGGACGCCACCGCGCTGCTGTTCGTCGCCGACTACCCCTGGACGAACTTCAACAGCGTCTACCGCGAAGCGGCCCTGTTCCTCAACGTCAAGCACGGGCCCTTCCGCGCGGCGCACTGCCCGTGGATCGTCGTGGACGAGGACACCGCCCTGATCGGCGGCCGGGAAACCCTCGGCTTCCCGAAGAAGATCGCCGAAATCGACTGGGTGGAGGACGACAGCGGCGTCCGGGCGACCGTGCGCCGCCGCGGCGTGGAACTGCTGAGCCTGCACGGCGTTCCGGGGGAACCGGCGTCGTCGCTGCCACCGATCTTCGACCAGCCCTTCCGCAACGTGCTCGGCACCCTCGGGCTGTCGGTGCCCCGCCTGGTCACCTTCCGCACCGCCGACGAGCCGCTGGAGCAGCGTGCGGCCGAGGTGGCGCTGACGGTGGGCGGGTCCTACACCGACCCCCTGGACACGCTGGTCGCTGGCCCGCCGCGCGCGGGTCACTTCCGGCGGGTGAACATGCGGGTCGGCCGGCTGCCGCTGCCGGTGGGCCTGGTTTCCCCGGCCTACCTGCTGCGCACCCACCCCTTGCGGGCGAGCTGATCCGGCGGCGTTGAGAGATCGTGAAGCCGGTGCGCGGATGCTGATCCCGGGGACACCCGAGACAGGGAGGACGCACAGTGGAACCGGTACGAGTCGCGGTGCGGACCGCCGACCCGATCATGCACGCGGGGCTGACGAGTTTCCTGCGGACCCGCGCCGAGCTGTCGGTCGTCGAGCCGGGCGAGCTGACCGAGCGGGACGTCCTGGTGGTCCACGCCGACCGGATGACCCCGCAGGTCGCCGCGGAGCTGCGGGGCGAGGGCGTTCAGGCCCGCGTGCCCAAGGTGCTGCTGGCCGGTGAAGTCCACGAGAAGGACATCGTGACCGCCGTCGAATGCCGGGTGGTCGCGGTGCTTCCCCGGGCTCGGACGTCGGGGGAGCGCCTCGTCGAAGCCGTGCTGTCGGTGGTGCCCGAACGCGGCCTCCTGCCCACCGAGCTGGTCGGCAGGCTGCTCGAAACCGTGCGGCGGCTCGAACGCGCGGTCCCGGCCGGGCGCGGAGCCGGCGCCGCCGGGCTGACCGCCCGCGAGGTGGACGTGCTGCGGCTGATGGCCGACGGCTGCGACACCGCGGAAATCGCGGACAAGCTGTGCTACTCCGAGCGCACGGTGAAGAACACCGTCTACGGCTTGACCAACCGCCTCAACCTGCGCAACCGGCCGCACGCGGTGGCCTACGCGATGCGGGCGGGCGTGATCTGAACCGGCGGTCCCTTCCCTCCCCCCTCGGGGACCGCCGGTTCTTCCTGGTGTCCACTCCGGACCCCTGGCCTCGACGAGGACCACCGCCCGACCGCCGTACCGCGGTCGGGCGGTGGCTGTTTCCGTTGCTGTCTTCACGCCGGCCGCGGCGCACCCGGGTAAGACCGGGTCCGGGTCCGGGTCCGGGTCCGCCTCCGGCATCCCGGGCGCCGGCGCGTCGTTCCCCGGTGCCGGTCAGGTGGCCGTGGCCGGCCGGCCGCCCGGCGGCACGCGGGGGTTCCCCGCCTGCTCGGGCCGCTCTTCGACCGGTGGGTGGGCGTGCTTGCCGTGCCCCCGTGCCGCCCCGTGGCCGCCTTCGGCCGGCTTGACCAGCCACGGCGGCTCACCGGCGTGGCCGATCGGCGTGGCGCGGTGCGTGCGCCGGGCGGCCCGGCCAGGGACCCCGCGGCCGAGGCTCGGCGACGGCCGCCGTGGCGACCACGACGACGGCGTGCCCGGTGCGTCGTCGCACCCGGGCCTGGCAGCCGCGCGGGTGGGGTCGGCGCGCCGGGGCGTGCGCCCCGGCGCGGTGGGGTGCGGCTGCGCCGCACGTTCGAGGTCGTGCGCCGGATCGTGCGGTTCCCGCGCCGGCCCGGACGGCACCCGGACGTTCGCGGCGAGCAGCTGTTCCCGGTGCGGGCCGGCCGGAGGGCTCTCGTCGAGCACCCGCCGCAGCAGCGTGGCGGCCACCGACGGGGCGTGGACCGCGAGGGCCGCGTGGTGCTCGGCCAGCCAGCCGGTCACCCAGTCGTCCACCTCGGCCGGCACCGCCGTCAGCTGCCGGGCGACGGGCTCGATGCCCGCGCCCGTGTCGGCGAGCACCTCGGCCGCGCGGCGGTGCCACGCGGCTCGTTCGGCGGTGGGGATCTCGTGGTACACGGCCCAGCGCAGCAGCGGGTGGCGGAAGGCCAGCCGCGTCCCGGCGTCGACGACGACGCCCAGCTCCATCAGCGCACCGAACGCGCCGAGCAGCGCCGACGGCTGCAAACCCATCGAGGCGGCCACCGGCACCAGGCCGAACTCCGTGCCCAGCACCGCCGCCCGGCGGGCCGCCTCGCGGGTCACTTCGTCCAGCTGCGCCAGCGTCCGGTCCACCGCGCCGAGCAGCGAGCCGGGCACGGTCAGGGCCGTGTCGTCCCGCAGCTCGGCGACGCCGTTCTCGAGTTCGATCGCGCCCGCCTGCACCAGCGCGGTCGTCACTTCACGCAAGTACAGGGGGTGGCCGGCCGCCCTGCCGGTCAGCGAGCGCAGCCGGGGGCCGGGCCGGCCGCCGACGAGGTCCTCGGTCAGGGCCTCGGCGTCGGCGGGCGCCAGCGGTTCCAGGGTGAGCACTTCCAGGCCGCGCAGCTCGGCCGCGCGGCGCACCCGGGCGAGGTCCTCCCGCCGTCCGGACGGCCGGGATGCGGCCACGAGCAGCAGCGGGAGCCGGTGCGTGACCGCGGAGAGCCGGTTCCACAGCAGCACGCTCGCTTCGTCGGCCCACTGGAGGTCGTCGACCACGAGGACCAGCGGTGCGCTCGCGCAGAGCCGTTCCACGTGCGCGAGCGCCTGTTCCGCACCGGCCGCCGAGGCGAGCCCGAGGCCCTCGGTGAACACCTGCAGCGGGACCGGCGGCCCGAGCTCGCTCGCCGCGGCCCACGCGAGGTGGCAGCCGCGCCCGGCGACGTCGCCCAGGGCGGCGGCGAGCAGCTCGGACTTCCCGATCCCCGGCTCCCCTTCGACCCAGACCGTGCGTCCGCGCCCGGCCACGACGTCGTCGGCGAACTGCCGCAGCCGGGCGATCTCGGGCCGGCGTCCGCGGAAATCGGGCGCGTCGTCGCCGTGGCGGACCGAGACGTGGGCGACCCCGCCAGGCCGCGCCCGGTGCCGGGGCCCGGCTTCCGCGGGCGGGGTGGCGGCCGGGTCGCCGGTCAGGATCCGCCGGTGGGCCTCGATGAGTTCCGGGCCGGGCACGGTGCCCAGCTCCCGCCGCAGAACCTCACGAGCGGTGCGGAACGTGTCCAGCGCTTCCGTGGTCCGGCCGCCGCGGTGCAGCGCGGTCATCAGCAGCCGCCACAGTGGTTCGCGCAACGGGTGCTCCCGGACCAGCACGGTCAGCTCGGGTACCAGGTCTTCGTGCCCCCCGTGGGCGAGGAGGGCCTCGGCGCGCAGTTCCTGGGCGAGCACCCGCTGCCGGGTCAGGCTGGTCCGCAACGCTTCGGCGTGCGGGCCGGGCACGCCGGTGAGGGCTTCACCGCTCCACAGCGCCAACGCCCGCTCCAGGATCTCGATCGTGCCGCCGGCGTCGCCGGCCAGCCACCGGGAGCGTGCTTTCTCGTGCAGGCAACCGAAGAGACGCGCGTCGAGGGCGTCCCCGTCCAGCCGTAGGCGGTACCCGGCCGCGTCCGACATAAGCAGTCCGCCGGTCGACCACCGCGTCCGGCCCGGCTCCAGGGTGCGGCGCAGCCCGGAGATGTAGGTGTGGATGCTGCCGTCCGCGCTCGCCGGCGCAGCCTGGCCCCAGACGGCTTCGATCAGCTCGCCCCGTGTGGCGGGCCGCGCCGCCGTCGCGCGGATCGCCAGCGCGGCGAAGACGGCCCGCTGCCGGGCCGGCCCGAGGGCGACCTCCCGGTCGTCGAGCCAGGCACGCAGGGTACCGAGCACGGCGACCCGGAGCCGGTGCCCGCTCACCGGCGGACTCGCGATCGCACGGGCCGGATCCGCTGTTCGGCCCGTTCGGCGTCCAGCACGGCGCCCAGCCGTTCGTAGGCGTTCAGCGCCGTGTGCAGGGCCGCGGCGGCCTTGACCGGCTCGTCGCGGGCGGCGAGCAGCGCGGCCGCGTCCTCCATGGCCTGCGCGGTGCCGAGCAGGTCACCGGAGTCGCGCGCTCGGCGCGCCGCGGCCAGCGCCGTGAGGTGGTTTCCGTCGAGCAGCGCACGGCACCGGAGCGCCGTGGTCTCCTGGCCCGCGGTGCGCTCGCACACCAGGGTGGCCGCTTCCGCCTGGCCGGGCTCGCCGAGGTCGATGGCGAGCCGGACCAGGTGGGGCAGCCACGGCCGAGCGAGGTCGTCCCCAGCCACCAGCAGGTCGGTGAACCGGGCGAGCGCTTGTTCCGGCCGGCCCGCCAGCTCGGTGAGCAGCGCATCGGCCGCGAGGGTGAAGTCCGTGCCGTCGGCGCCGGGGTCGCCGGTGGGGGGCAGGCTCCAGGCGGACATCAGGTGCGTCCGCGCGTCGTCCGGGCGGCTCCGGTGGGCGGCGATCACCGCGGCGATCGCACTGGCCTGCCGCAACGCCCCGGGACGGCCGGGAGTGGGCCGGACGGAAGCCGGGCCACCGCGCAGCAGGCTGGTCAGCTCGGCGAGCGCGGCGTCCCAGCGGCCCAGCCAGTAGGCGGCCACCGGGCCGTCGCCGGCCGGTATCCGCTGCGCGGGCACCTCCGCCGCCGCCGGCTCGGCGGCGGTCGGGCAGGCGGGCCACCAGCCGGCCCGCACCGGCGCCGCGCTGCGCCGTTCCGCCGGGGTGCGGTGGTCGTGCCGGGTCTCGGCGAGGCCGGTGACCGTGGGCTCGGGGGTGTGGGGTCCGGTGGTACCGGCCGGATCGTTCGTCCGCGACGCCAGCGCCCTCGTGCAGGCGTACGGGTCCTGTTCGAGCCAGAGGGTGATGCGCGCCGTGGCGACCGCTAGCGGCTCGCGCGCGGCGGCTGGCACGTTGTGCGAGGCGGTGACCCGGAGCAGCAGCCGCATCGCCGACAGGGGAGTTCGGGCCGCCAGGTGGTAGATCTCCCGTGTCAGCCACTCGCACTGCCACTTGTCGACCGGCACGGGCGCGGCGAGCAGCTGGAAGGCCACGCGCTCCACGAGCGCGCCCGCGTCGGCCAAGGCTTCCGCCAGCTGCCGGTGCAATGCGAGGCGGAAAGCCGCCGGCGTCCGGGCGTAGAACGCTTCGCGCACGACCGGGTGCCGGAAGGCGAGCTTGCTCCGCGCCCGCACGACGAGGCCGAGCGCCACGACTTCGCCCAGGACGTCGTCGAGTTCCCGGGGCGGACGGCCCAGCGCCGCGGCGAGGTCGCCGCGGGTGAAGCTCCGGTCGAGCAGGGCCGCCCACCGCAGCACCTCCGAGGCGCGGGCGGAGAGGAAGCCGAGCCGACGGCTGATGGCTTCCAGCGCGGCCGGGGGCACGGCCGGGCGGGCCGCACCGACCGCAGGTTCCGGAACCGCGCCGTCGGCGAGCGCCTCGAGGACGGTGCGGAGGAACAGCGGGTTGCCGGCTGCGGTCCTCGCCAGTTCCCGCAGTGCGGGCCCGGGTTCGGCGCCGGTGAGCTCGGTGACGAGGTCGTGGACCTCCGGAGGGAAAAGCGGCCCCAGGGACCGCACGTGCGTTCCGTGCGCCACCAGTGCCCCGCGCACCTCGGTCAGCGGCGAGTGCCCGGCCGGGCGGCGGCCCGCGCCGATCAGCGCGAGCGGCAGGCGGGCGCAGCGGCGCGCGAGCCGGTCCCAGACCGCGAGGGTGGCGGGATCGGCCCACTGGAGGTTGTCGAGCACCAGGACGAGGGGGCGTTCGCGGCACAGCGTCGTGACCAGTTCCACCAGGAGGTCCACCGCAGTGGACCGGTCCCGATCGTCGTCGAGGGCCAGCCGCTGCAGGCCCTGCGCCGCCGAAGAGCGGCGGGGGTCGGCCGAGGCCGGGGTGATGTCCAGGCCGTCGAGCAGCACCTGGAGCGGGGCGTGCCCGCTCAGCTCGTCGGCGCGAGCGAACGCGACGGTGTAGCCCGACACCTCGGCGAGGCCGGCGGCGACCAGCGCGGACTTGCCGATGCCGGGTTCCCCTTCGAACCAGAGCGACGTGCCCCGGCCCGCCGCAAGGCCGTCGGTCACCGACCGCAGGAGCGCCAGCTCCTCCTCGCGGCCGACGAAGGCGCCGGACCGGCCGGTCGGCCGGTCCGGCGCGGGCGCGGCCGTGCACGGAGCGGTGGCCGGCTGCCGCCACAGCGCGGGGTCATCGGCTTTGATCTGCTCGTAACGCGCGGTGAGCTCGCGGCCCGGTTCGATGCCGAGCTCGTCGACGGTGGCGGCGCGCAGCCGCTCGAACAACCGCAGGGCTTCGTCACGGCGCCCGCAGCGGTAGAGCGCGAGCAGGTGAAGGCTTTGCAGCCCCTCCCGCAGCGGGTGCTGCGCGGTGAAAGACCCCAGGTCGGCGAGGACCCGCTGGTGACCACCCTCGTCGAGCGCGATCCGCGCCCACCGTTCGACGAGCTCCAGCTGCAGCTCCCGCAGCCGTTGGCGCTGGGTGGCGGCATACGGTCCGGGCAGCCCGGCCAGCGGTTCTTCCCGGCCGAGGGCGAGGGCGCTCTCCAGCGCGGTGCGCGCGCCGGCGAGGTCGTTCGCGCGCTGGCACAGGCGGGCGCGTTCCCGCAGGTTCTCGAAGCGGACGACGTCGATCGATTCGGGATCGACCTGCAGGCAGTACCCCGAGCTGCCGGAGGTCAGCACCTCGGAACGAGCGGCGGACCGGTTGGGGTCGAGCGCCGCGCGCAGCGAGGAGACATAGGTGTAGATGCTGCCGTTGGCGCTGGCGGGAGCCTTGTCACCCCAGATGGCGTCGACGAGATCGGCGCGGGGGACGAACTGGTTGGCCTTCAGCGCCAGAACGGCGAGCAGCGCCCGGCGCTGCGCCGAGCCCAGCGCCAGCTCACGGCCGCCGCGCCATGCGCGGACTGGCCCGAAGAGTTCGAACTGCACTCGCATCATCGCCTCCCCGGTTCTGCTCTGCCATCACCGAACGTGGTCGCCGTCCCTCCTTCGGTGGCGACCCGATGTGCGGCCGGTTCACCCGAACCGGCCAGTCGGGGTACGCGCATTCTCTGATGATCACGGCAAGCCAGAAGAGATCACCGGCCAGAACCTGTGGTTCGTCCCCAGGGTGGTGACGGAGCAGGTCGGCTCGGGCCCGTCCCGGCCGGAGCGCCGGGTGGCCGGGGTGCACGTCCCGGTGAACCCGGCGGCGGCTCTGCTCGTGATGAGGCGGGAGCCGGCCACCGGGCCGGTGCGGGGAGAAGCCGTCGCCTCGGCCGGCTGGGTCAGCGGGCATTCTCGGCGTTCCTCCGGCTGGTCGGGCGGCGGCCGTCCGCCGGGGTGCCCGGTCTGATCCGGGTGGCTCGGCGGCGGGGTGCGGTCCGG
Source organism: Amycolatopsis sp. Hca4 (assembly GCF_013364075.1). GTDB lineage: Bacteria > Actinomycetota > Actinomycetes > Mycobacteriales > Pseudonocardiaceae > Amycolatopsis. Next base: position 2,266,203 of record NZ_CP054925.1, on the reverse strand, counting down.
TGCGGCAGTGGTGCGACTCCACCCTCCGGCAGCGGTCTTCAGAGTTTCTCAATCCCGGTTCCCCGACCCGGATCGATCCGGGTCGGGGAACGCCGCTCCGGTCGTGGCGGTAGCGTCCGGGGCCGGGAAGTTTGGGAGGATGGTGGGAGTGGCTGAGGACCGGGCGGCCCCGCAAGCGGCCGTGGCCGTTCCGGGGTCGCACGATGGCCGGTGCCCGGCCGGGCAGGCACTCGCGCTGCTCGTGCTCGGGACTGATCGTCCGACCGCGGTGCGGTACGCCGATCTCACCTTCGAGCACGACGCCTGCTTGGCCCACCCGCGCTGCCTCTGGCGGGCGGTGACCGTTCTGCTCTGCGCCGGTGAGCTGGTCGCCGCCGACGCGCGGCTCCGGCGGCTCGAGGCCACCTGCGCCGGTCCGGCCGCCGAGCTGGTGGGGGTGCTGCGGGCGCAGCACGCGCGGCTCGCCGGCGATCTTTGCGGGGCCCGGGCGGCGCTCGCCGCGTCGGTGTCGGCCGCGAAGACCCCGTTCGTGCGCCGGCTGGCCGTCCCGTTCCTCGTGGAAACGCTCACCGCGGCCGGTGACGCCGAGGCGGCCGACGCCCTGCTGGCCGAGCACCGCTTCGCCGGCCGGCCGGGCGGTACCCGCGTCACCCGGCCGCTGCTGCTGGCCGCGCGCGGCGCCGCGCACCTGGCGGCCGGGCGCTTCCCCGAAGCCGCCCGCGACTACGTCGACTGCCTGCGGTTCCCGGCCGCGGAGCTGTCGGCGCACTTCGCCGTGCTGCACCGCCGGGGCCTGGCCGCGCTGGCTGCGGTGGCCGCCGGGAACGTCGCGAGCGCCACCGCGCTGGCGGCGGAAGAACACGAAGTAGCGCTGGCCTGGGGATCCCCCGCCTACGTCGGCTGGGCGCTGTACGTCCGGGCGGTCGTCGACGGGTCGACGGCGACCACCGCGCTCCTCGACGACGCCATCGACCTGCTCGAGTTCGCCCGGTCCCGCGTCGTGCTCGCCGCTGCCGGGTGGGAACGCGGCCGGCGGTCGCTGGCCGCGGGGGACCACGCCGCGGCGAAGCGGGAGTTCGACCGGGCCGGGGAGTGGGCGCGGCAGATCGGCAACGGGTCCCTGGCGGCGAAGGCCCAGGCCGCGCTCGAGGACCTCGCCCACGCCGCCGAGCCGGGTGCCCTGACCGCGCAGGAGGCGAAGATCGCCGAACTGGCGCGCGCGGGTTACGCCAACAAGCAGATCGCCGAAAAGCTCTACGTCGCGGTGCGAACCGTCGAGTTCCACCTGTCCAATGTGTATCGGAAACTGGGGATCACCGGCCGCCGCGAACTGCGGGACGGTTCGGTGCGGTTGTCGTGAATCGACCGGTAAGCCGGGGCGGATCCACTGGAACGGCGGTGCACGACGGCTTGAGAGTGGTGCAAAAATTTCGTGTTGTCCGGAAGAACCGGGCCTCCTTGACCGGGTTTCCCGGGTTACTGCACCAATCGAGGTGGGCGTCGTGGCAGCAGGAGATGGCAGCGGAACGGGCCGGCGGGCGTCGGCGATCGGTGCGGCGCGCGTACCCGGTCTGGAGCTCGCAGCCCGGCTCGACAGGTGTGCCGAAACCCTGCTGATCAGGGTCTTACGAGCGGACGACGCCGCGACGGTCCGCCGCAATGCCCGCTTCGCGGACGGCCTTTGCCGCGCCGCGGAGGCGCTGCGCTCGGCCGACCGCGGCGATCCGGAAATGGCCGAACTGCAATTGCTCGACGCAGTCGCCTTGCTCGAAGAATTCGGATCGTGATTCCCTCATCCGGCACCTGTTACGCCATTCGTGGACGCGGTGCGCCAGGGCAGAAAAGCGTGACGGAAGTCCCCGGCCTGCTCCAGGGCCGCGCGGCTGCCCGTGCGCGTCCGGTAGAACCGATCCTCATGTCTGCCGATGAAAGCGCGCCGCCCCGCCCGGGGCGCACGCAGTACGACCTCGACGCCGAGTACCCCTATTTCTACCTCAGCGAGAACATTTCCCCGACCGGCCGTGGCGTTCCCGCCTGGTCCGGAATGGTCGCCGCGTCGGCGGGCAAGGTCAAGCTACTGCTGCCGGCCCGGGTGAGCCGGGCGTGCGTCGCGATCGAGGTCCACTGCGCCGCGCCGGCGGCGGCTCTCGACGACTTCGACGACGCGATCGAGTTCGGCTACCCCTCGGCCACCGGCGCCTGCGCGCTGCTGGACTGGTCGAGTGCCCTGGTGAGCGACTTGCCGCTGCTGCCGGACGGACCGGGGGACTACCGCGTCCGCTACCACGTCCGGGCGGCCGCCGGGCCGGGCGCCCACTCGCTCCGGCACGTGGCCGCGCTGGTCCAGATCTGGCCGGGTACGTGCCGGGAGCTGACGGAGCTGAAGATCACCAGCGCGTTCGGCGAGTTCTGGCATCCCGGGGCCGGTTCGCGCCGCCCCGTGGGGCCTCGCCAGGGGTGCTGACGGCGGCTTCGTCCCCATGGGACTCCCGCCACCGCCCGAATTTCCGAACCGGACTTCCCGTCTCCACCCTCGCCGCTCTGACCTGCACGGATGCTCGCAGGCGCAGGGAATAGAGGGTTTGTGAAGAAGCACCGGCCACGCTGGGTGCCGAAGTCGGAACAGTCCGGAAGGAGCGGTCGCGTGGGTGTGGTCGAGGTCCTGGTGCACGCGACCGACGAGATCAGCGCGGCCGGTGTCGAAGCGATGCTGGCCGGGCGGGATTCGCTGCGGCTGGTCCGGGAAGACCCGGAACGGCCACCGGACGTGCTGGTGATGGTCGTGGACGGGGCCGTCGGCACGAGCACGTTCGCCCGCCTTCGCCGCTTCCGCACCGGTGGCTCGGCGCCGCGCGTCGTGCTGGTGGCCGAGCGGTTCAGGTCCGAGGATCTCCTACCGGCCGTCGAGTGCGGCGTCTCGGCGCTGCTGACGCGCCACGAGCTCAGAGAGGGCACGCTCTCGGCCGCCGTCACCGCGGTGAGCCGGGGTGCCGCCCTCATGCCGTACCGGCTGCAGGGCGTGCTGCTGGACCAGATCAGCCGGCTGCGTTCGCAGGTGCTCGCCCCCGCGGGCCTGACGCTGTCGGGGATCGAAACCCGGGAGCGCGACGTCATCCAGCTGATCGCCGAGGGTTACCAGACCGACGAGATCGCCGACCGGCTCACCTACTCCGAGGGCACCGTCAAAAACGTGCTCTACGGCTTGATGGCCCGGCTCCGGCTGAACTCCCGGGCCCATGCCGTCGCCTACGCCATGCGAGCCGGCGTCATCTGACCGCTCGCGGCCCCGGGGCGGCGAATGAGAACACCGAAGAACCGGCGGCCCCGCGGGGTCGTCGCCGATCGTGGAGGTCCGAAGTGGAACCGGTGCGAGTGGGGGTCCAGGCGGCCGACTCGATCACGCAGCTGGGACTGACCAGCTTCCTGCGCACGGACGCGCAGGTCCGCGTCGTCGAGCCCGCCGAGCTGACCGAGCAGGACGTGCTGGTCGTGCAGGCCGAGCGGATGACGCCCCAGGTCGCCGCCGAGCTGCGCGCGGAGAAACAGGCTTCGGTGCCGAAGGTGCTGCTGATCGACGAGGTGCGGGACACCGACGTGCTGAACGCGGTCGAATGCCGGGTCGTGGTGGTGCTCCCGCGCAGCCGGACCACGGGCGAGGCGCTCGTCGAAGCCGTGGTCGCCGCCGCGTCCGGCCGCGGGGTGCTGCCGCCGGACCTGCTCGGCAGGCTGCTCGACAACGTCCGCCGGCTGCAGCACGAGGTGCTCACCCCGCGCGGCCTGGGCGCGGCGGGCCTGACCGCGCGTGAGGTGGACGTGCTCCGGCTCATGGCGGAGGGGCTGGACACCGGCGAAATCGCCGGGCGGCTCTGCTACTCCGAGCGCACCGTCAAGAACGTGATCTACGAGCTGACCAGCCGGCTCAACCTGCGCAACCGCCCGCACGCGGTGGCCTACGCCGTGCAGGCCGGGGTCATCTGATCCTCCTGCCTGTCCTGTTCGGACAGACATGGCCCGCCCGAACCGTCCCGGGCCCCGGCGACGCCGGGGCCCGGGATTTCCACGTCCGGCGCACTTCCCCTGCCCCGGGATGAAGATTTCGTTGAGCCGGCCCTGATGGGATCGCGGTATCCGAGTGGAATCGGACGCCCCGGGCCTGCTCCCGGGCCGGGACGGAAGGGGACGGGTGATGACACGTCGGCGTGGTGGGCTGGTGGGACGGCGAACGGAGCTCGACGCCGTCCTCGAGGCGGGCGGCGCCGGTCCGGTCCTGGTGACCGGCCCGGCCGGCAGCGGGAAGACCGCGCTGCTGCGGGAAGCCCGCCGGGTCCTGGCGGACCGGGGAGCGCCGGTACTGGACGTGCCGGTGCCCGCAGGCGGACCGGCGTGGGACCGGTTCGGCTTCCGGGCGGTGCTCGCGGCCGTGCGGGAGCAGTACGAATGCTTCGACGCCGACCCCCGGCTCCCCGACGCGCTCGACGAGGTGAGCCGGTTGTGCACGGAGGACGGTTACGCCGGCCCGTGGACGCGGTTCTGCCTGCTGCACGCGATGAGCACCCTGTTCACCCGGCTGAGCGCCGCCGCGCCGGTGACGGTCGTCTTCGACGACGTCGACCGCCTGGCCGAACCGGCGCTCGCCGCGGCGCCGGCGCACCGGGCGGGGCACTCGGTGCTCGCGTCGGCCGCCGCCCCGCTCGGCGCCGCGTTCCCGGAGCTGGTCGAGCTCGGGCCGCTGCCGCCGGAGGACGCCGCGAACCTGCTGCGGCGCCAGGGGAAGGCGCCGGTCGCCCCCACCGCCGAGACGGCCGTCCGGCAGGCACTCGGCCCGCTGTGGGGCAATCCGGGAACGGTGGTCTCGACCGTCGCCGGCTTGCGCGAGCGCGGCCGCTGGAAGACGGTGGAGGGCCTGGTCCGGCTGAGCGGGCCGGCGGTGCCGATCACCCTGCCCACCACGCACCCGGCGTTCGCGGTGCTCGCTCCGCTCGGTGAGGTGGGCAGGCGGATCGTCCTGCTCGCCTCCGGGCCGGGTGGGCTGCCCGCCCACGACCTCCCGCACGTGGCGGACGCCGGTGCGCGGGCCGGGCAGGCCGTCGACGCACTGGTGGCGGCCGGACTCCTCGAAGGCGACCCGGCCGGGAACTTCCGTTGCCGCGTCCCGGCGTTCGCCGCGGCGGTGGCCGAGGCGGCGGGCAGCGGTGCCCGCCGGCGGGTGCACCGCCGGCTCGTCGCCAGCCTTCTCGAAAGCGGATCCCGGGCGGACACCCTGGCGAGGCAGCTCGCCGCGGCCGGCCGGGCGGTCCCGCGCCGGCCGGAGTTCGCGGAGCTGCTCCGCGACGCGGCGAACGCGCTCAGTGCCGAGTCGCCGCTCCGGACGTGTCACCTGCAGGCGGCGTGGTGGCACGCCGCGACCGGCGCCGACCGCATCGCCCGCCAAGGGGAGGTGATCCGGCACCTGGTCCGCACCGCGGATTATCCGGCCATGGCGGCCTTCGTGACCGAGGCGGTGCAGGACGGCGAACCGACCCACGACGAGCATCCGGGTTTCGCGCCGGAACCTGCGGTACCGGCTGAGGACGAGCGGGTTCGGTCAGCTGCCGCGGCGACGGGCGGTGGACCGGTCGGTGGCGAGGAAGCGGTTGCCGTCCGGCCGGACCCGGCGGCGGACGAGCGCGCCGGGCTGGCGCTCGCGGCCGTGCTCGCGGCTATCCACAGTGGACACCCTGTGGCTGCCGCCGTTCGTGGTGAGCTGAACCGGTGCGCCGAAGCGCGCGAAGTGCTGACGCTGGCCGACCGGTGGTTCGCGGGCGAGCGGATCCGGCCGGCCGACGTCGTCGCCGCCCTGCTGCCGGTGTGGCAGCGGTTCGGCGCGACCGGGCAGCCCGCCTGGTCCGGACGGCGACAGGAGGCTCTGCTCGCCGACGCCTGCGCGGTGCGTGACCTCGTCCCGGTGCTGGCCGCCGTGCTGGGCGAGGACTACCGGGTGCCGGCGGCCGGGCCGCTGTCGGCGCACCACCGGGTGTGCACCGCGTACGAAGAGGGACGCTGGACCGAAACCCTGGCCGCGGTGGCGGAACTGGAAGCGCAGGAGACCGCCGACGATTTCGCCCGCGAACACGCGCGCCTTCTGGCCGCCGAGGTGAGCGGCTGGCTGGGCGAACCCGACCGGGCGGCGGACTGGCTGGCGCGCGTGCCCGATCCCGGGCGGTTCCCGCACCTGAGGGCCTGGGTGCAGGCCGGGTTGTACCACCACGCGCGGAAACCGGAGCAGGCGTTCGAGGCGGGGCGGCGCGCGTTCGTGGCGCACACGTCCACCCGCGACGAACTCGGGGCGTCCCGGCTGCTGCTCCGCCTGGCGTGGCTCGCCGGCCGCGCCGGGGACGCGGGACCCGCTCGAGTGGTCGTCGACGTGGCCGAGAACTTCCACGAGGGGCGCAATTCCCCGCGCTCGTTCGGTGTCCTGGCCGCGGTGCGTGGCCTGGCCGCCGGTGACGAGACGGAGATCGGCAAGGCCGAGCGGCTGGTGCGGCGGCGCGGAGACCACGAGCTGGTCCTGCTGAGCGGGTCGTCCGCCCGGCGGCCGCGCGGCTGGCTGCGGGAAGCCTACGAGAACACCCGTGCCGGTGGGGCCGCCCGCACCGCCCGCGAGACCGGGCGCACGTCCCCGGCCGACGGGCTGGCCGAGCTGTCGGCGACCGAGCGGGAAATCCTGGAGCTGATCCGGACCGGCCGGACGAACCGGCAGATCGCCCGCGCCATCCGGATGAGCGAAAAGACGGTGGAGAAGCACCTTTCCCGCCTCTTCACGAAGGCGGGCTGCCGGACCCGCTACGGCCTGGCGACTTCGGAACTGGGCCGCCACCCCGACGCCGTCGGAGCCTGATTCCCCCGGCCCGCGGGGGTTCGTGAGGGATCCCCGGCAGGAACGGCGCCCCGCGGGCTTCCGGTCCACCGGCCGGCCGTTCCGCGGGTCACAGTGGAGTCCGGCCCGCCGGGCCGCGCCCGCAACCGGTCCACAATGGTCAGTCGCCGGAGAGCGGCGGAAGAGGAAGGCGAACCCGATGTCGCTTCTCAAGGTGCCGTGCCTCGGTCGGCGCAAGGCTGGCGTGGCCACCCGGCGGGTCGGTGAAGCACTGGTCGTGCACGGCGTGGGCGGCATGACGGCGCAGGCAGGCCGGCTGGCGGCCGGCCTGCCCGCCGAAGCCGGCCGGACGCTCGTCGTCGTGGACTTTCCCGCCGATGCGCCGCCGGAGCACTGGAAAGCCCTGGCGACGGCCGTGGCGGCCGATCGGCGCGCGGTCCGGCTGTTCCCCGCCGAGGAGACCGGCGGACTGCCGCTGGAGGCGGTGCAGTGGCTCGCCGAGCGGATCGGCCGGCCCGTGCTCTGCCCGGACGGTGCGCTGCCGGCGTCGACCGGTGCGGTGTTCCTGCCACCGTCGGGCGGCCGCGGCTGGGCGGTGTGCGCGCCGGAGCGGGAGCCGGAGTGGCGGGGGCGGCGGTTCCCGGTGCCGGAGTGGGAGGAACCGGTCAACTCCGACCCGGTCCGGGTGGGGGAGACGGTGACGGCCGAACCGCTGCCCGCCGGGGTGTGGCTGCGCACCGACGGCCGGGACGACTGGCTGGAAGCCGGGCGCGCGAAGCTCACCCGCTGGCTGTCGGTTTCACCCCGGGAGTTCACCGTCGTGCTGGGCGCGCCCGGGACACCGCCGCTGCCGCCGGCCGACGTCGCCCGGTGGTGGGCCGGCGTCACGCCGGAAATGCGGGCCAGGACCCGGTTCTTCTGCTTCGGCGAACTGGTGGGGGCGGGGTCCGGGGCACCCGGGCAGGCCTTGGCGGACGTGCTCGGCGAAGAGGTCGTGTGCCACGGCGGTCTGCCCGCCGGCCGGCTGGACGCGCCGGAGGTCTACGCCCTGCGGGAAGACGGATCCCACGGTGTCCGCACCTTCGCCGAGCAGCTGGCCTTCCGGCCCCGGCGCGACCCCGGCGCCGAGGCGCCCGTGCCGCGGGTGCGGCGCGCGCGCTGCCCCGGCGACGGCCTGACCGAGCTGCAGCCGGGCGTCTACCGGCACGAGTCCCTCGCGGTCGTCGAGGTCGTCCAGGCGGGACTGTGGGTGCGCACGCCGGAGGTGTCGGCGCACGCCGACGACGTCCGGGCCATCCCGCTCGACCCGGCCGCGCTCCTGGTGTTCCACGACCCCGCCGACGACGACCTCGTGACCCGGGTGCTCGACCTGCTGCCGGGCAAGGTCCGGGCCGCGGTGCGGCAGGTGGCGGTCACCAGCCCGGTCGGTTCGCCGCCGGTGCCCTTCGGCGCCGACCTGACCCGCCCGCTGACCCCGCTGCCCCGGCTGTCGCGGCTGCTGCAGCGCCAGGCCGCCGGGTCCGTCGCCGTGGCGCCGGAGCGCCGGTCCTCGAGCGGCGCGCGCCTCGACCCCGTGGCCGACCCCGTGGCCGTCACCACGAAGATCCGCCACCCCGCCGTCGTGACCGTGCCGGCGCAGGCCGGAACCACCCCCGCCGAGCCGGCTCCGGGAGGGCACGCTTGGCCGCTGCCGGAGGGGTTCCGGGCCGAGCGCGCCGTGGTCCGCGCCGGTCGAGAGGCCGCCTTCGACGCGTTGTCCGAGCGCGTCGAAGCGGTCATGGGCCGGTTCTCGCCCGATCGCCCGGTGTCCGGGACGGCCCTGACCGCGGCCGTCGCCACCGGTCTCTACCTGGCCTCGGCCGATCCGGACGTCGACGCCGGGCTGCGGTCGGGGGCCGGCGGGCCACCGCTCGACTTCGGCCGGTGCGTGGCCGCGGGCCTGCAGAAGCTCCCCGGGCACCGCAAGCCGGCCGCGATCGTGCTCGACCCGGACCCGCAGGCGTGGCCGCTGCTCGAACCGGGCACTGTGCTGCGCGAACAGGGGTTCTGCCACGCGCGCACGGCCCTCGGCCCGGCCGGCGCCGGCTCGACCGACCTGGTGGTCTGGTCGCTCACCGGGCGGCTGACGGCGTCGCTCGAGCCCGAGGACGGCGGCGTCGCCGACCGCGTGGTGTTCCTGCCCGGGACCGGCTTCAAAGTCCTCGAAGCCGTCCGGCCCACGCAAGCCGAGCGCGGCCGGATCCTGCTGCGCGAGCTGGCGCCCGCCGAAGCCGAGACGGCCACCGGCCGCGACGACCTCGTCCGGGCCGCGCTGCGCACGTTCACCGACCGGGGAACGCGGGCAACGGTCTCGGTACCGGCGGCGCAGGTGTCCCGGTTCGCCCGCGTACCCGGGGCGGAGGAGCAGGCGTGAGCGGGCCCGGGCCGTCCGGCGAGCTGCTGCTGCTGTTCGATCCCGCCTTCACCCTGGCCGGGCAGGAAGCCGTGCCGGAGCACGTCGTGCTGGGAGCCTGGCTCCTCGACGGAACGGGAATGCCGAGCCGCTTCCACCCGAACCCGCACTACCGGCCCGGCTCGCCGGATTCCCCGCTCGACCCGGTGGACGCCGTGCTGCGCGCCCTCTCCGCCGGCGAAGACGTCGCGGACCGGCTGCCGGTGGTGCTGCGGGACACCGTTCTGGGCATCGCCACGGCCGAGGACGGCACCGCGCTCGTGCGTCCGGCTCCGGACGGCGTGCCGTCGGTCCAGGTGGCCACGTCCCCCGGCCACCGCGCCGGGGCGCCGGCCGCCGCCCGCTGGCTGGACGTCACGGTCGAGGAGCTCGCCGCCGCTCTTCCCCCGCACGGGGTGGACGTCCTGCTGAACCCGGGCTCGGTCGCGTCGATGCGGCTGCTCGCGGACGTGGTCCGCGCACTGGCGCGACCGGCTTGAGCCGTCCGGTCAGAACGCGAGTTCGCCGTTGGCGATCGCGGCGGACAGCTCGATCCGGGAGCGGTACCCGCTGCGGGTGAACAGGCGGCTCAGCCGGCCTTCGACGCTCTTCTCGCTCGTGCGCAGCGCCGCGGCGATCTGCTTGTTGCTCAGTCCTTCCGCGGCCAGCGTGGCCAGCAGCCGTTCGTTCTCGGCGACGGTGTTCCGGCGGCCGGGGACGACGACGCCGTGCTCGCGCATGAGGGTGCGCGTCTTCGCGCGGTGCAGCAGGTCGCCGGTTCCGCCCATCAGTTCGTAGGCTTCGCTGAGCAGCGCCGGTTCGGCGACCCCGTGCTTGACCAGCCGGGCGAGCACGACCGGCAGCTCGAACGGCTGACCACGGTCACGCGCCAGCTCGAGGCACCCGGTGGCCGCGGCGGGATCGCGTACCACCACCGCCCGGACGAACCGCGCGGACAGGGTGGCACGGCCGGTGGGCAGGGCCCGCGCCAGCCGTTCCGCGGCCACCAGGCAGCGGTGCGCCGTCTTGCGGTCACCGGCGTCGAGGGCGAGGTCGGCCAGCTCCGCGTAGGCGGCGTCGCAGCCGGCCACCAGACCGCGTTCGGCGGCGGCGGCCAGCGCGGCGGTGAGCCGGCCCGCGGCGCCGCGGGCGTCGCCGAGGGCACGGTCGAGCTGGGCCTCGGCGAAGGCGGGCAGGTGGGCGAGCACCGAAGGGGGCCGCGTGGTCGCGGTCAGCAGCTCACGCGCGGTCGTGAGCCGGGCCTGGCGGACGAGCGCGGAGACGGCGCCGTGCACCATGCCCGCCGTCGAGGCCGCGGAGCCGGGCGCCGACCGGCGGGCGACGCTCCGGCAGGCGAGCTCGGCCGCGTCCCGGAAGTTCCCGTGCAGGACCGCGGCCATCGTCCGGTTGGCGACGTCGGTGTCGGACCAGGAAGCGTGTTCCGCGGCCAGCAGTTGTTCGGCGCGGTGCAGTTCGCCGTTGACGAGCAGGCCGGTCAGGTGGGCTTCGCGCTGACGGGTGCGGTCAGGCTCGGCAGCCGGCCACCGGTCCCGGTCGAGGAGACTGCGCTCGAACGGCTCCGCACGGCCCTGCCAGAGGGCACCCAGCGTCCGGATCAGGTGCGTGGCCACGGCCCACGGCTCCGGGACTCGGAGGGTACCGCCGGAGGACGCCGGTGCCCTCTCCGCGGGTCCGGCGGCCTCCGCCAGCTTTTCCGCTTCGGGCCAGCGGTCGAGCAGTGCGCACGCGAGCGCCCGGAGTGCCGTGCTGGCGGTGAGGCCGCCGGGGAGCTCCTCGTCGCCGTCGGCGATGGCCCGCAGCGTCGTGACGTCACCGGTGCCGCTGAGCCCGCGCACGAGCAGCGAGCCCGCTTCGAACCCGTCGGCCCCTTCACCCGAGGCGAGCCGGGTGATGCGCAGGCTCTCTTCGTAGCGGCCGTGCCGGTCGTGGACTGCCGCCAGGGCCAGGAGCACGCCGGCGCGCTGGACCCGGTCGCCCGCGAGCCCGGCCGCGGCGGTGAGCCAGCGCGGCGCCGCCCCGGCCTCCGGAGCTTCGGTGGCGTGGCGGACGAGTTCGGCCGCCGCTCGCCCCGGATCGACCAGCGGGCCCGCGTCGGCGAGCAGGTGTGCCCGGTACCCGGCGTCGGCGCAGGTGGCGTCGCCGGACCACAGAGCCTCGACGGCGGCCGCGGCCAGCAGCCGGCGTTCGTACGGCCCACAGGATGCGGCCAGCGCGGTCGCCAGCCAGGGGACGGGAAACCGCCAGGCCACGCGGCCGCGGTGCACCACCCCGGCCGCCCGCAGGACCTCCAGGCGCCGCAGCAGTTCTTCCCGGCTCGTGCCGAGCGCCTGGGCGGCCAGCGGGGGCGCGGCCGGGCCGAGCGGGCACAGCAGCGCCATCGCCTTCGCCGCCTCCCACGCTTCGGGACCGAGTTCGCGGACCACCCGGACGTACTCCCCGGCGGGCTCCGGCTCCCCGGCCACCGCGGCGGGCACGAGACGAGCGGTCCGGTCGACCACCCGGATCGCTTCCCGCCGGCGCAGGTCCTCCAGCGCGTCGGACACGGCCGCCGGCACGCCCCGGCTGACCGCACGCACGTGGTCGGCGAGCGCCGCGTCCGGGGCGGCCCGGAGCGTCTCGTGCAGCCGTCCGGCCAGCGCCGGTCCGGTCAGCGGCGGCAGGCGCAGGGTGGTCACCAGGTGCTCCGCCCGGAGCCGGGCGAGCACCTCCGCTCCGTACCGCGCGGCGGCTCCGGTGAGCGGCACCCGCAGCGCGCCGACGCACGTGGGGCTCTGCCCGGATGGCAGCCGGACGAGCGCCTCGAGCACCGCCAGCGAGTTCCGGTCGATCCACTGCAGGTCGTCGAGCAGCAGGACCGTGTCCTCGCCCGTGCGGCGCAGGGCGGCGGCGGCCGCCCGGGCGGCGCGCAGGGCCACCGCGGGGTCGTCGGCCGCGCCGTCGGCCGGACCGATCGTCGCCCACGCGGGTTCGCCGCGCACCGGGCCGCGCAGGCGAGCGGCCGAGCTCGCGCCGCGGCCGTCCGGGAGGACGGCGAAGTGCGCCGGGACGACGTCGCCCGCCGACGTGAACCGCAGCGCCGAGACGTGCCGGCCGTCGGCCTCGCGGCGTTCGCCGAGCCGGGCGAGCAAGGTGGTGCGGCCGGTGCCCGCGAACCCGGTGAGCAGGACCAGCGGGGTTTCGGCCGCGACGACGGCGTCGAGAACGTGCTCCACCCCGCCATCATCGGCGTGCGGCCGCCGGGAACCGGGGCGGGGAAGGGGCGTTCGCCGCCGATCGTGCCCGAAGGTCCCCGGATTCCGGTGCCGCGGGCCGAGATGAAGATTTCGTTGAGTCGCGAGTGGTCGGCTGGTACCCGGACCGGCGTGACGACCAAGGAGAGCCGCAGCGTGAGCCAGAACGTCATCATGGTCACCCAGACGCCGGGGCACGGGTACCGGCGCATCGGTGACGCGGTGGCCGGAGCACCCGAGGGCGCTCTGATCGTCGTGGGACCGGGCCGGTACGCCGAAAACCTGGATCTGTCCAAAGCGGTCACCATCACCGCGGAGGACGGTGCCGGCACGGTGACGGTGTTCGCCCGCACCGGCGTTGCGGTGACCCTCAACGCCGCTTCCGCCGCGTTGTCCGGTATCACGGCCGTCTCCGCGGACGCCGACAACCCGGCGGTCTTCGTGGCCCGCGGGCAGCTCAGCCTCACCGAATGCGCCCTGGAATCCGCGGGCTGGTCCGCCGTTTTCGCCTCCGGGGAAGGCACGATCCTCATGCGCGGCTGTGAAGTCCGCAACGGAACCGGCGCCGGCGTCGTGGTCACCTCCCCGCACGGCGGGGTGCTGGAGTCCTGCCGGTTCGACGCCATGGGGACCTCCGCGGTCGTCGTGGCCGACGACGGCACGCTGCTGATGCGGGCGTGCACCGTCGACAAGGCGGCGGGCAACGGCATCTGCCTCAACGGCCGTGGCCGGCTGACCGTCGAGGACACCACCATCCGCGCCTCGGCCAAGCCGGCGGTCGCGGTCGAGCAGCAGGCGGCGATCACCGCGAAGCGGCTGACCGTCTCCGACGGCACCGGCATCGGCTTCTACCTGGCCAGCACCGGGGAAGTCACGCTGGAGGACTGCACGGCCGAGCGCATCGGCGGCGAAGGGGTCTTCGTCGCCGAAGGCTGCAAGCCGGCGTTGTCCGGGTGCCGGGTCCACGCGACCGGGACGCGCGGCGTGCACTTCGCCACGCGGTCGGGCGGCTCCGTCACCGGCTGCGAAGTCTCGGACGTCCGGGGGATCGGCGTCCACGTGACCGAGCGCTCCACGCCCGAGTTCGACGAGCTCGCGATCTCGGGGTGCACCGAAGCCGGGGTCAAGGTGACCGACGCCGCCGATCCGTTCTTCCGCCGCCTGCGCGTGCGCGGCTCGGACGGTGCCGCCGTCGAAGTCGATGGTGGCGGCCGCGGCACGATGGAGAACGCCGAGATCGACGGTGGCCGGACGGGACTGCGCGTCGCCGGAGGCTCGCGGCTGTCGGCCAGTGGCCTGAGCGTGCGCAACACCACCGGTGCCGGCGTGGAAGTCACCGAAGCGACGTTGTCCCTGGCGGACAGCGCGATCGCCGGCGCCGGCGGCGACGGTGTCCACGCGGGAGCGGGGGCCACGCTGTCGGTGCTGCGCTGCCGCGTGCACCGCAGCGCGGGCACGGGCTGCCGGGTGGACGACGGTGCGTCGGGCACCGTGACCGAGTCCGAGTTCTCGGGCGGCGAGTCGGACGGGATCACCTTGGACACCGGCGAAGCCGTGCGGATCGCGTCCTGCACGGTGCGGGACAACCGCGGCAGCGGCGTGCGGCAGCTGCGGCCCGGCACGGCGATCGAGGTGCTCGACCTGATCACCACCGGCAACGCGAAACCGGATGCCTACGGGACTTCCGCGTCCGCCGAAGCCGCCGGACCCGCCGTCCCGGTGGCTCCCGAGCACCCGAAGCCCGCCGGGGACCCGCTCGCCGACCTGCAGAACCTGGTCGGACTGGCCGGGGTGAAGCGTGAAGTGACGTCCCTGATCAACCTGAACAAGATGGCGAAACGGCGCCGGGACGCCGGGCTGTCGGCCCCGCCGATGGCCCGCCACCTGGTGTTCGCCGGCGCTCCCGGCACCGGCAAGACGACGGTCGCCCGCCTCTACGGGCAGGTGCTCGCGCAACTGGGCGTCCTGCGCGAAGGGCACCTCGTCGAGGTGGCCCGCGCCGACCTCGTCGCGCAGATCATCGGCGGCACCGCGATCAAGACGACCGAGGCGTTCACCACCGCCCTCGGCGGCGTCCTGTTCATCGACGAGGCTTACACGCTCAGCTCGGGGCAGGGCGGCAGCGGGCCCGACTTCGGTCGGGAGGCGATCGACACCCTGGTCAAGCTGATGGAGGACCACCGGGAGGACGTCGTGGTCATCGCGGCCGGCTACAGCACCGAGATGCAGGTGTTCCTCTCGGCCAACCCCGGCATGGAATCGCGGTTCAGCCGGACGATCGAATTCGCCAACTACACCGCCGACGAGCTCGTCACGATCGTGCGGTCGCAGTGCGCCAAGCACGACTACCACCTCGAAGACGCCGCCGCCGGAGCGTTGCTCGAGTACTTCGAAGCGATCCCGAAGGACGGCACGTTCGGCAACGGCCGCACGGCTCGGCGCGTCTTCGAGCGGATGACCGACCGGCAGGCGTCCCGGCTGGCCGAGGCCCCGTCGGTCACCGCGGCCGACCTGACCCTGCTCACGGTCGAGGACCTCGAACCCAGTGCCTGAACCGACAGCGCGCGGGGGGCCCGCCGCCGGGCGGCGCATCCCGAAGCAGGAGGCGAAATGACCAGCCCCGCACCGGCCTTCGCCGTCGACCGGCGCGGTCCCGGCCTGCTGATCCGGCAGCCCGGTGAAGCCGAGCCGGCCGGGCTGCCCACGCCCGTGCCGGGCCACGCGTTCGTGCGGGTGTCGGCCGCGGCGGCCGCTGAGCCGGCGTTGGTGACGGCCCTACCGGCGCTGCTGCACCGGCACCTCGTGGCCGGGGGCGAGGTGCGCGCCGTCCACGTCGGCGTGCCGGACCTGGGCGCGGACGCGCTCGTCTCGCAGGCCTTGGCCGACGCGCTGGACGTCGAGATCTTCGCCCCGGTGGGGAACTTCTGCACCCGCCCCGGCGCGGCGCTCTACGCCCCCGGCGGCTGGCGGCGCTTCCGGCCCGGGGCGGCACCGTCCGCCGGCGGCCACCGGCACCCGGTGCCGCCGTGGGAACCGGGCCTGCCGGCCGAGGCGGTCACGGCGGGCGGGGTGGTGCTGGAGCCGGTTCCGGCGGGTGTCCAGGTCCGCGGCGCCACCGAACCGGCGGCGGCGCCGGGCGGCCCGGCGTTCGCGATCCCGGCCGACCCGGCCGTGGCCCGCGTCGTCGTGGGCGCGGACGGCCGCGTCCCACCGCCGGCCGAGGTTGCCGCGGCGGTGGCCCGCCTGGCGGAAGTGCCCGTGCAGCTGGTCGCGTTGCCGTCCGCGGCGCGCACGAGCGCATGGCTGCGGGACTTCGCGAAGACGCTGGGCCGCGACGTGCTCGTGGCGGCGGTTCCCGACGGCGAAGGCTCGTTCGGGTTGTTCGCGTCGTTGCTGCGGCAGCGCCCGGACGGTGGCCAGGAGGTGGCGGCGGCCGCCTCCCCGCCGGGCCGGTGGCAGCGCCGCGGCCAAACCGGCTACCGCCTGGGCATGGTGCAGGCGGAGGTGGTGCCGTCGGGCCTGGCCCTGCACACGGGCCGCCCCGACCCCGCGGCGGCCCGGCCCCCGGCCGACCCGCACGGCTGGACCCTCCACCTGGGCACGCCGGGCGAGCGGCTCACCCCGGAACTGCTGACGGCGGCCGAAGAGGTGCTCGGCGAGCTCACCCCGCAGGCCCGGGCCGCGGCCCGGCTGGTGCTGGCGGGCGAGCTGGACGACGATGCGCGAAGCTTGCTGTCGGCCCAGCCCCGGACAGCGCCGGGCGACGGCGCGCGGGCGCCGGAATCCGCCGCCGGAGAAAACCCGCGCGCCCGACGGCCGCGAACGGCGGCGGATCCCGCCACGGGAGAGATCCCGCGCGGCGAGCGGCCGAACCCGCTCGGGTCGGTGCGCGCGGACGGCCCCGCGGCGGCGGGACCCGCGGTCCCGGGCGCAGCGAGTCCGCTGCGGGGTGCCGCTGCGGGTGGTGGTTCGCGTTCCACACGGCCTCCGGCCGGAGCGGGTTCGCAGCAGGACGCGACTTCCGCGGCCCGGCGTTCGGTGGTCCCGAAGGTGCCTCGTCCGGCGGCGGTTTCCGAGGCCACGGTGGAGCTGCCACGGCCGCTGTTGCCTTCGGGTCCGGCGGCTTCGGGTTCAGGCGCGCCGCAGCCGAGTGAGCCGTTTCGCGCGGCGGCCGGGTCCGGTGCCGCGGTGGGAGGTTCACCGCCTTCGGGTCCGGTGGTGACTGCGCGTTCGGCGGCGCCGCAGCCGGCCGGGCCACCCCGCCGGGAGGCACCGGCCCCCGTGACGTCCGAAGCCGAAGCCGAAGCCGAAGCCGGAGCCGAAGCCGGAGCCCCGCCCGTGGACCAGCCGCGACCGGGCCCCATCGCGCCGCCTTCGCTGCTGGTCTCCGGTCCACCCTCGGCCACCGTCGCCCCCGCGCCGCCTGCCGAGACCGAACCCGCCGCTCCGCGGGAACCCGAGGCCGAGGCCCGCAAAGCTCCCGTCGCCGAACCGGCGGCGGTGGTGTCCGGCGAAGAGCTGGCCGTCGCCGATCGCGCCAGCACCGCCGCCGAGCAGGCGCGCTTCACCGCCGCCGCCGGAGATGCCTACGGGGAAGCGCTTGCCACCGTCAACGCCGCCCTGGCGACCTGGCCGTCCATGCGCCGGCAGGAAGCCGGGGCGAAAGCCGACTACGTCGCCGTCTGCCTCTACCTCGGCAGCGGCGCGGGCGGTGCCGCCGACCTCGGCGCCGCCGTGCGCTCCGGCAGTGCCGGTGAGCTCGACGGCCAGCTGCCGTGCCTGGTGTCGGGGCTGCGGCGGCTGCCCACCCACCGGCGCGCGGTGCTCCGGCAGGGCCGCGCCGGGCAGCCGCCGGAAGCGGCGGCCGCGCCGGGCACCGTGCTCGTCGAGCCGGGGTTCCTCGTCGGCAGCACCGATCTCGACATCACCGTGCCCGACGCCGGTCTCGACGTCCTCATCTGGCCCGCGTCGGCCCGGCGCACGGCGGAACTGCGCATCGGACCGGCGGTGAACGAGGTGGTGTTCTTCGCCGGCGCGCGCTTCAAGGCGCTGGCCGTGCGGACCGTGGAAGCCGAGGGCGAGCGGCCGGACGACGCTGTGGCCGCACCCCGGGCGGCCGCGTTGTTCCGCGAGCTCGCCCCCGGTGAGCAAGCGTCCGCCGAACTCGACGAACGCGATCTCGCCGCGCTGGCCAAGCTCGACCAGGCGCTGGAACGGCGCCGCCGCGGCGCGCTGCGGGTCGTCGACGATCCCGGCGTCGCGGCCCGGATGACGACCTCCCTGCTCGAGTGGCGGGCGGACACCGCGGCCAAGACCGGCGCGAACCACACCGCCACCCTGGCGTCCTGAGCGATCCGGAAAGGACAGTGGCGACGATGCGAGCGAAGACCGGACGGCGTCCGGCGCACTGCCTGCTGGCGATCGGTCTTTTGTGGACAGTGCTGCCGGCTGCGCCGGCCTCGGCGCAGCAGGCAACCCCCGCTCCGCTGCCCGCGGAGCAGAAGGGCTGCCTGCCGCCGCCGGGCAGCGCGGAACCCGGGGTGCCGTGGGCGCAGCAGCGGCTCGTGCCCGAGCGCGTGTGGCCGCTGACCCGGGGTGCCGGTGTGACGGTCGGCGTGGTCGACACCGGCGTGGACGCCCAGACCCCCCAGCTGGCCGGTGGCCGGGTGCGGCCGGGGCTGGACGTCGCGAACCCCGGCGGCGGCCCGGCGGACACGGACTGCTTCGGGCACGGCACTTTCGTGGCCGGCATCATCGCCGCGGGCCCGCGGCCGGACACCGGCTTCAGCGGGATCGCCCCCGAAGCGACGATCCTGCCGATCCGGTGCGCGACCCCCACCCCGGACGGCTCGCCGCCGGTGCTGACGGCGGTCCAGATGGCGGACGGGATCACGGCCGCGGTCGACGGTGGCGCACGGGTGATCAACATCTCGGCCAGCACGAACACTCCCGACCCGCACCTGGCGGACGCGGTCCGCCACGCGGCCGACCGGGACGTCCTCGTCGTGGCTTCCGCGGCGAACAGCGCCCAGCAGGGCGACCCGGTCACCTACCCCGCGGCCTTTTCCGGCGTGCTCGCGGTCGGCGCCGTCGACGCCACCGGCAAGAAAGCGGACTTCTCCCAGACCGGGGCCTTCCTTTCCCTGGTGGCGCCCGGAGTGGGGGTGACGAGTGTCGGCCCCGGCGGCGCGGGGCACTGGCTGGGCAGCGGCACCAGCTACGCGGCGCCGTTCGTGGCGGGTGTCGCCGCGCTGGTGCGGGCCTACCACCCGCAGCTGTCCGCCCCGCAGGTGAAGCGCCGCCTCGAACTGACCGCCGACCACCCGGCGGCGGCGTTGCCCGACCCCGGATTCGGCTGGGGGACGGTGAATCCGGTGGCGGCCGTGACCACCGTGCTGCCGGAGGAGACCGGCGGCCTCGGCCCGGTCGTCACCCCGGCGCCCGCACCGGCGGCGCCGGCCGCACCGGCCGCGGGCTCCGGCACCACCATCGCGCTCGCGGCCGCGAGCGCTGTTCCCGTGGCCGCCCTGCTGGCCCTGGGGTTTTCCCGGCTCCTGCGCGGGGCGCGCACGCGGCGCTGGCGGCCGGCGCGCGTCGCCGAGATCGCTGGTGCGCCCGGGCAGGAACCTTCGACGAAGAGCCGTCCCGGCCCCGGATCCCCTGGGGTGGCGGGCGGGAGTTTGAGAACGTGGCGAAAGCACTCGGCGGAAGGGCTTGGTGAGTGATGTTCCCGGACGGTTTGTTCGACGGCGGCGGCGTGGAAGAGGCGATGGCCGCGCTGCAACGCGAACGCGAAAAACTCGACAAGCTCAGCGCATTGTGGCGGGACGGCCGGACCACGGTGCGCGCCAAGGACCAGTCGCTGTCCATGACGTTCGACGGCCGTGGCGAACTGGTCGAAATGGCGTTCAACGAAGGGAAGTACCGCTCACTGGCGCCCGCGCAGCTGGCGAGTGTCGTGGTGGAAACACTCCAGCGCGGCAAGGCCGAGTCGATGGCGAAGGTCGCGGAACTGATGGGCACGGGCAGCACGTCGGGCCTCGACTACGGCGCGGTCGCGTCGGGGAAGGCGGATCCGCGGGAACTGCTGGATTCGCTGATTTCGCCGATGCTCGACAGCGTGGGCGTGCCGCGCGCCGACCGGGGTGAGCGCAATGGCTGACCAGTTCCGGCTCGATCCCGCCGCCGCTCGGGAAGTGGTGGCGAAACTGGGAGCGGCGGGTGCCGACTTCGCCGACGCGGTGGCGAAACTCGAACACGTCCTGGACCGGTACGACGGGTGCTGGGGCGAGGACAAGGCGGGCAAGAAGTTCGCCGAAGGCTACGTGGAGAACGCGCAAAAGATCCGCCAGGGGCTGCACGACCTGCCCGGGAACGTGCGCGAACTGGGGGACGGGATCACCAGCACGGTCACCGGATTCCAGGACCTCGACGAGGCCAACGCGAAGCAGTACGACCACCAGCTCGCCGACGCCGTGCACCAGCAGGAAAGCCAGAAGTAACAAGCGGTCAGCCGTCGTTTCGCCGAAGGGAGGTGGGCGGTGTTCGAATCAGGTGACGGGCCGGTGCACCCGCCCGCCGACCTGCAGCGGTTCCTCAAGGTCACGCTCGGGATGGAGTGGCCGGAGGGCAACGTCGGCAGCATGCGGGCGATGTCCCAGGGGTGGACCGACGTGTCCCACGCCGCCGAAGAGTTCGCGGCGAAGGTGCGGGCCCGCGCGGCCGACCTGGACCGGGCGATGGACGGCGAGTACGCCGAAGCGATGTCCGAATGGCTGACCGGAACGGTCGCCGGCGCGCTGGAGCAGCTGGAGCAGTACACCAAGCAGCTCTCGGCGTCGTTGCGCAACGCCGCGGCCGACGTGGAGAAGGCGCAGATCCTCATCATCGTGGCCGCGACGTTCGCGCTGGCCCAGGTCATCTTCCTGCTGGCTTCGGTGATCTTCGCGTGGATGGCGCCCGCGGTGGAAGCCGCCGCGCAGCTGACCCTGCGGATGATCATGCAGCAGCTGATCGCCAAGCTGACGTCGCTCTCCCTGGAGAAGCTCTCCTGGGAAGCGGTCAAGCAGCTGCTGATCCGCATCGCGCCGTGGGTCCAGTCGACGGCGATCGACGTCGGCGTTTCCGCGGCGGCCGGCGCCGGCATCATGGCCTCGGCGGACTACTTCACCCAGCTGGGGCAGAACAAGAACCACCAGCGCGACCACATCGACGGCAGGTCGGTCGGCCAGTCCGCGATCGGCGGCGCGATCGGCGGCGCGGCCTCGGGCGTGATGACCAGCGGCGCCCGGGTCGTGGTGTACGCGGCGAAGTCGGCGGCCGCGGAGTTCGGCAAGAAGATCCCGCCCGGCCTGGTCGTGCTGGGGCAGCTCGGGTACGCCACCGGCCAGGCGGCTTCGGTCGCATGGAGCAACCCGATCGTGAACGCGGCCCTGGACAACCCGGACGCGTTCTGGGGCGGCATCCTGGGTGCGATGTCGGGCTACGGCCGCCCGCACCTGCCGGACCGCTCGGGCGGTGGCGAAGCCGCGCTGAGCCCCGATGTGCCGGACCTGGCGCCACCCACGCTGGAGAAGCCGGACGCGAGCGAGAACCAGCCGGCGCTGGTGATCCCACCGCCGGACGAGGCGGGGGCACCGGGCGGAGAGCAGACCGGTGGCGGCTCGGTCGCGGGTCCGTCGGGTTCGTCGGACGGCACGGCGGCCGACGCGCCTGCCTCTGCGGCAGCCGGAACGGCCGGCCGGCCCACGGTGAACGGGCAGACCCCGGCGACGGGCGGCCGCACGGGCGCGAACGAACAGGGCACCGTGGGGCCGAGCGAGCAGCGGGTGGTTTCGCAGCCCGTGACCAGCGGGAAGACGCCGTTGGGTCAGCTGTTCGCCCCGGGGGGAGCCGGCTCGTCGGCGAGTACTCCGGGCGGGCCGGCGTCGGTGGCGACCGGCGGCCCGGCGGGGGAGGGGGCGAGCCGTCCGGTCGCAGGCACGACGGGCGGTCCGGCGGCACCGAGGCAGGACTCCCGCCCGGCAGGCCAGGCAGCAGCGGACCCAGGACGGCCCAGCACATCCGTTTCACCGGGCGGCGACGCCCGTCCCACGACGAGCATGCCGGGACAGCCGTCGGCGCAGGGCGGGGGTTTGCCCGGTCAGGACGCGCGTCCGGCCACGAGTGCGCCTGGTCAGCCGTCGGCGCCGGGCGCGGGTTCGTCCGGTCAGGACGGGCGTCCGGTGGTGGCGGCCGATGGTCGCCCGGCCGCGAGTGCGCTTGGTCAGCCGTCGGGCGAACCCACCACCCGCCCGGCGACATCGGGCGGCGACACCCGTCCGGCGACGGTCGATGCCCGCCCGGGTACGGGCGCGGCAGGCCAGTCCCCCGCGCCGACGAGTGGGGACACCCGTCCGGGTACCAGCACGTCGGGCCAGTCGCCGACACCCGCGACCGCGGGCGGCGACGCCCGTCCGGGGGCAGCTCAGCCCTCGCCCCCGATCGGCACCTCGAGCGGCGACGCCCGCCCGGGTACCGGTGCCGCAACCCAACCTTCCGGAGCCGCGAGCGGCCCGAGCGGCGACACCCGTCCGGGGACGGGTACAGCGGGACAGCCCTCGACCACCGCGGGCGGCCCGAACGGGGACGCCCGTCCGGGTGGTGCAGGTCAGCCGTCTGCGGCAGCGAACGGGGATACCCGTTCGGGTGGTGCAGGTCAGGCGTCCGTGCCTGCGAACGGGGATACCCGTCCGGGGACGGTGGGCCGGCCGTCGGTGAGCGGCTCGGCCGGCGAAGTTCCTCCTGCCGGCCCCCCTTCGGCGCCGACGAGCGGAGAAGCCCGTCCGGGAGCGGACAGCCAGCCTCCGGTTACGGCCAGTGGCGATGTCCGTTCCGGTGCGAACGCTCCCGCCCAGCCGGGTCCCGTGGCCGGTTCGGCTGCGGGACGTCCGGGCGCCGGCCCGGCCGGCAGCGCGGACGGCCGCCCGGCCACGAGCACACCGGCGTCTGCCGGCCAAGCGCCGGCGGAGCGCCAGGGGAGTGGCTCAGGGGCGCGGCCGGTGACGCCGGCCGGCGATGTCCGGCCCGTTCCGGGTGGCGATTCGGTGCCGGCCCGTCCGGTCACCAGCGGGCCCGTGCACCCGTCGGGCAACACGCCGCCGCCGAGTCCGTCCGCAGAACCAGGCACCGACGGGGCACGCCCGGCCGCCGGCGACGGCGTCCGGCCCGCCGAGCCCGCCCGTCCGGGCGGCAGCGACCCGGTGCGGCCGGGTGCCGATACCGGGCGGCCGAACGCGAACGACGCAGTCCGCCAGGGCGCCGACGGCAGCCGCCCGGGTGGAGACACCTCGATGCGCCCGGTCGCGAGCGACGTCGGTCGTCCGTCCGGGGGTGACGCGGGTCGTCCGGCTTCGGTCGACGCGAGCCGTCCGGTCACGAGTGACCCGGGCCGCCCTGCAGCGGGCGACGCGAGCCGCTCCGCTGTGAATGACGCGGGCCGTTCGGCCGCGAGTGACGCCGGTCGTCCGGCTGGGGGTGACCCGGGCCGACCGGTCGCGAGTGACGCGGGCCGCCCTGCGGCGGGCGACGCGAGCCGCTCGGCTTCGAACGACACGGCCCGCCCCGCAACCGATGCCGCACGGCCGAGCACCGCCGACACCCCGCGCCCGCCCGCCGACCGATCCCACGCGACCGACCCCACGACGCGCCCCGCCGCTCCGCAATTGCCGCGGACCGACATTTCGTCCGCCGGACCGGCTCGGCCCGCGAAGGACGACTCCACCCCGCAGACCACCGACCACGTCGATCCCGCCGATGCCCATGCCGCCGTCGTGGCCGCTCAGCTTGCCACCACCCCGCCCGACGCGCCCGCGGCCGGCGGGGGGCGCACCACCGCCCCGGCCGCCGCCGAATGGTCTGCCGTGCGGGACTCCGTTCCCGCCACCCGGCACCGGGGGGAGCGGGTCACCTCCGACGGCACCACCGTCTCCCCGCTCCGCTTCGACGTGCGCCGGGGGCAGACCGCGCCGAACGAGTGGGTGCGCGAGCTGTCCGTGCCCGTCGACCTCGTCTCCTCGTCGGGCCGCGTGGACGCCGGGACGCGCCGGGCGCTCGCCGACGGCGTGCAGGGGCTGCTGGACGAACGGGTCAACGGGCGCCACCGGTTCGCCGACGGCGACCGGCTGCACGTCGTCGTCGACGCCGCGACCCCGAACGGGCCGCCGCGGCCGGGCTGGGAGCACGACGGCTTCCGGCGGGTGCCGGTCGAGGTCGACGAAGCGGCGCGGGACGGGCAGACGACCTGGCGCCCGGATGACGCCGACGCCGCGATGCACAAGCTGCTGTCGTTCGTCGGGGTGGACGGGAACGGGCGGCTGGGCGCCACGGACCTGGCGGCGATCGACGCCGCGATCCGCGACACCCGCGCCGAAAGCCACCCGGCACCGGAGGCGCCGAAGCGGCCTGCCGTGGTCGCGGACCCGTCCGGGGGCGTGGTGTGGCCGCAGCGCTCCTCAGCTCTGGGAACGGCGTGGACGCGCGGAGCAGACGGGTGGTACCGCGCCGAGGCGCCCGGGGGGATCGAGCGCGGCGGCGAGCGGACCGTGGTGCCCGAAGGCGCGCTGGCCGTGTTCGACGCCGGCGGCGACGTGCGGCACGTCGTGCTCGGGAACGGAGTCAGCTTCGAGCGTGGCCTCGACGGCGGCTGGTCGCCGCCGCGGACCCAGCCCGGCGAGGTCCGGGCACGCAAGACCGACGCGGCCGAGCCGCTGCACCGCCCGGACGGTTCGCTGCTGGCCGAGCTGCCGCCGGAAAGCGAAAAGGTGGTCGACCGCCACGGCGGCGCCGAGAAGGTCGTGGCCTACCGGCAGCTCAAGGACGACGCCGGGAAGTGGCTGCCGCAGCCGCGGGTGTTCGTGCCGTCCGAAGGCGGCGGCTGGACCGAACACGGCACCGGCGCGGTGGCGTACGAGGGCTGGCTGGCGAGTGCGAACAAGGCGCACGACGCGGCGCGGACGCTGTGGGACATCGCGGCGCGCTCCGGCCCCGAAATCCCGGAACACCGGAGGCTGACGGAAATCGGCGACGCGGAACTCGCGCAGCTGTACTCGCGCGGCTCGGAAGCGGACGCGTTCGCGGCGGTGTTCGAACTGATCCGGCGGTCCAAGGGGATCGCACTGCGGTGGACGCAGGTGTCGGCGGTGCACGCCTTCGGCAAGGGCCAGGTGGTGAACATGGCCGCCGGCGAGGGGAAGTCGTGGCTCTTCTTCGCCCACGCCGCCGTCAACGCCGCGCGCCCGGACGTCGATGGCGTGCAGGTCACCACCACGCGCGGAAACCTGGCCGACCGGGAACTGCCGCACTACCGGGAACTCATGTCGAAGCTCGGGATCGACGTGCACCGGCTCAACCCCGACAAACCCCCGCCCGGACCGCGCGACGGCCGCCCCACGGTCTACCTCGGCACGGCCGAGGATGTCGGCTTCACCTACCTGCGGCACGAAACCCTGCCGGGGCAACAGAAACCGGGCGACCCGACGGTGCTGACGGTCAGCATCGACGAGATCGACGAGGCGCTGGTCTACTCCAACTCGCAGTACATCCTCAGCGAAGGCGTGCAGGGGGTGGCCGCCCCCGAGGTCCAGGCGCACGTCGAGTGGGCGCACGACCTGGTGCGCGACGGCATGGACAGCGGCTGGCTGGAGGAAGCGGACTTCGGACGCGGGCCCGGCCAGGCGGGTGGTCCCGCGCGGCTGACCGGCCCGGGCCGGGAGAAGGTGGAACTGCTGCTGGGCCGTCCCCTGACCGACGCCGAGGTGTCGCGGGTCGACATGGCCGCGGCCGCGCAGTGGGAGTACCGCGAAAACGTGCACTACGTCCAGCACGAGGGCAAGATCTACATCATCGACCAGACCACTCACAGCGTGCTGTTCAACCCGGAAACCAGTTCCGAAAGCCGGTGGAACGGCGGGCTCGCGCAGGCGGTGGAACACAAGCACGGCCTGCAGATCCGCAGCGACTCGGACGGCAGCAAGAGCGTCACCGCGCACGAACTGCTGTCCAAAAGGGAGTACGGGCAGAAGACCGGGGCGTCGGGCACGGCCAACGGCCACGGCGACCAGTTCGCCGAAAAGGGCATGTCGCCGGTGGTCGAGGACATGCCGCGCTACTACGAATCGCGGCTGAAGAAGGCCGCCGACATCGTGGCCGCGGACGAGGACGCCAAGCTGGCACAGCTGGCCCGCGACGTGCAGGCCATGCAGTCGGCCGAAGGCACCCGGCAGCCGCAGCTGATCCTGGCCACCCGCAACGACCAGGTGGCCACGGTGTCGGGTCTGCTGAACGAGCTGAAGGTCGAGCACGAGGCGATCGACGCGAAGTGGCAGCTGGAGCAGGGCAAGAACATCGACGAGGCGTTCAAGGCGATCATCGACGCGGCGGGCGCACCGGGCAAGGTGCTGGTGATCAACATGCAGGGCGCGCGCGGGGTCGACATCACCACCACCCCGGAGGCCAAGGCCCGGGGCGACCTATTCGTGCGGGTCACCGCGCACTCGGAGATCTCCGCGGACATCGACGTGCAGGCGGAGAACCGGGCGGGCCGCAGCGGCGGCGGCGGTGAGGTCGTGTACTACTCGTCGCCGAAGGACGAGATCTACCAGCTGTCGCGGCACCCGGACGTCCAGCAGGTGGTGATCCGGTACGCCGACGCGGTTGTCGCGGGCGACGCCCCGGCCCGGACTGCGGCCGAACAGCAGCTGCGCGACCTGGTGGCGCCGCTGCAGCCGAACTCCGGGCACCCGATCGTCGACCTGGGCGCGGCGCGCCCGAACGCCCCGCCTGCCGGCGACGGCACCGGAACGGACCGGCCGGACGGGCTGCCGGAAACCCGCCCGCCGGAACCAGCGGACGCCCGGCCCGGCGAGCCGGTCGAGCTTACCTACCACGAGGGTCTCGCGGGGGCGTTGAACGCGGCGGAGCGGGAGTTCGCCGAGGGGCTGGCGCGGTGGCGGGCGGCGAATCCGGACGCGGTGCTGCCGGAGGGGGCCGTCGAGCGGGTGCACGAGGAGTTCGTGGCCGCGCGCGAAGAGGATTTCGAGGACCGGTTCGGCTCGTTGCGGACCGGGCGCGGTGCGGGGCGCGACGTGCGGGCGGCGTGGGAGTCCTGGCTGGCCGATCCGGCGGGAGCGGCGGGCTTGGCCGAGCGGTTCGCCCAGGCGGCCACGACGACGCCGCAGGCCGGGCTGGTCGAGCAGGACGAGCAGGACCCGCAAGGGCAGCACGAGCCGGTCGAGCTGACCTACCACGAGGGTCTCGCGGGGGCGTTGAACGCGGCGGAGCGGGAGTTCGCCGAGCGGCTGGCGCGGTGGCGGGCGGCGCACCCGGACGCGGTGCTGCACGAGGAAGCCGTCGGGCAGTTACACGACGAGTTCGTCGCCGCGCGCGAAGAGGATTTCGAAGACCGGTTCGGGTCGCTGCGGACCGGCCCGGGCGCGGGGCCCGGCGTCCGCGCGGAGTGGCAGTCGTGGCTGGATCGCCCGGCCGCGCACGACGACCTCGGCGAGCGGTTCACCCACGCGGCCACGCCGGCGCAGGAAGTGCGCCCGGGCCTGCGGGACCTGGCCGGCGACGGCGTCGTGCTCGCCGAAGACGGAGCTGTCGCGGACATCGGCGGGGTGAGCACGGGACAGCTGCTCCCCGGGGTGGCCGGCGCGCTGCCCGCCGACGTCGTGCGGCAGTGGCAGCGCGCGCGGGACGTGCTGGGGGCCGCGAAGCTGCCCGCGCCCGTGGTGGATGCCCTGGCCGTCCGCGCCGGGCAGCTGCTGTCGGACGCCTACCAGACCCAGACGTTCGTCGCCCCGGTGAGCCCGGCGCAACGCGACCTGGTCGCCCGCGACCGCGTGTTCCGCACCATCGTTTCCGCCCAGCGGGTCCAGGACCACGTGGCCGGGCTCGACGTGCGCCGCGCCGAACAGCGGGTCACCGAGCTGGCGCACCGGCTGGCCGAAAGCGTCGGCGCGCCGCGGCGCCGCGGCGCCCGTGGTGCCCGCGACGTCCCCGCCCCGGCGCCCGTGGCGCAGGGCACCGGCGGACCGGCTCCGGTCGCGCCGGTGGCCGAAACCGGAGCAGCGGACCCTCATTCGGTGGTCGAGGAGCTGCGGACGTGGCGGCCGACGGATTGGAGTGCGCCGGGGACCTGGCTGGATCGGTTGCGCGAACTGCGGGATCGGCTGCCGGCGGAGTACGAGATGCCGGAGGCGGGGACGAAGCCGCGGGGAGCCACGGCCGCGTTGCTGAAGTCGTGGGTGCTGGGCATGGAGGGGGTGACGAACCCGAGAACCGGCCGCGCCATCTCCGGACAGGGGGTGGCGGCCCTGGCCGGCCCCGGGGCGTTCACCAAGGCCTACCCGGCGAAGTGGTGGCGGAAGGCCAAGCAGGCGGCGCAACCGGCCACCGCGACCGCGCACGAACTGTTGTGGCGAGGCGACTTCACCAGCATGACCTCGTTCGACGTGGATTCGGACGCCTTGGCGCAGCTGCGTGCCGGAGCGGCCGTGGACATCGTGACCGAGCACCGGGAGCGGCGGGCCGGCGGCCGGGAGGACGCGGATCTGCGGCTCGTGCTGCACGTGGAGTCCTCGGGTCTCAACAGGAATCGCGAGGGTCAGTTCAGAAAGCTCGACGAGGCGCGTGCCCAGGTCCTGGAAGTGCTGCGGCAGGCCGGGGCGACGGCGGGGCAGGAGCCGAAGGTCAGCCCGGTTTTGCTGGTCAAGGCGAGCGGCCGGGTGCACCTGGAACTGCTGCGGGTGCCGGACGGTGGTGGGCAGCCGGCTGCTCATTACCGTGGGCTGCCGGCGCTGGATGTGGCGTTCATGGGGCGGCACAGCGAGTTGCCGTTGGCGCACGCGGACCGGGTCGTGGCGTGGGTGGAGGGGCAGGCGTGGCAGGCCCTGGACGAGGGACGGGCGATGCGGCCCGTCCGGTTCACACTCAATCCTCTGCGTGACGATCCGGAAAGCTCGCGGGGCAGCCGTGAGGCGCAGTTCACCGCGCTGGTCCGCCAGGGGGTGGCCAGCGCCCTCGGTGAACGGGGACGGGCGGGGCACGCCGTGCCCGACCTCGACGGCTTCGTCCCGGCGGTGAAGGTTCGGTACGAGGGCAAGCCGCTGCTCGCGGATCTGCCGGCCCGGGTCAGTTCCGAGGCCGAGTCCGTGGCGTTGCCGGAGGGGTATCCCGGCGAGGTCGTGGAGCGGGTGTGGGCGACCCCCTTCGCGAGTGCCCGGGCGGGCGTGTTCGCCGAGGACCGGGCGGCGCTGGCGGAGCAGTTCGAGCGGCTGGCGCCGTTGGTGCTGCGCCGGCACCGTCTCGGTCTGCGCCCGTTGGACGTCCGCCTCACCCAGGCGTTCGTGGTCAAGATCACCGACTCGGACGTTCTCGATACTTCGGTGGGTGAAGTGGCGCGCGAACTCTTCGCCCGGGTGCTGGAGGCGGCCCAGCCGGGTCGCCCGGACAAGGTGACTCCGACGGACCTGGGCCAGGAGCTCCCGATCGGGGTCTGGAACACCATCAACACGCGAGCCACGGACCTCACGGCGACGGAGGGTTACCGGCTGACCGTGCACCCCGACCCGCGGCCCGGCTGGACGGCGGCGGAGTACCGCGAGGCCCGGGAAGTGGACGAGCTGCCGTTCGTCCCCGGGAAGTCCGAGCTCGTCGAGGCCGCGGGGTGGGAGCTGCGGCAGGTCGTGGCCGGTGCGGTGGCGCGCGCGGTCGAGCGGGCCGGCGCCGCGGCCGGCAAGGCGGCCACGGTCGAGCCGATCACCCTGCAGGTGGAACGGCAGACCAACGAGTCGACGCAGGTGCACCAGAAGCGGGCGGCCGCTCTTCCGTCGCTGGTCGACACGCTGGTGGGCGCGGCTCTGGCCGCGCACCGCGGCCCGGACGGGACGCTCGCCGGCGGGGTGCGGATCACCCCGCCGCCGGTGGCGGTCGTGGCCGGGAAGAACCGGCCCGGGCCGACGGTGCTGCGGGTCACGGTGGGCCAGGCCGCCACCGCTGTGCCGGCCCGAGGCGAAGCCGCTCCGCGGGAGGAGCGGCAATGGCTGGTGCGGGCGGAACCGGGGCAACCGGGCCTGCAGTGGTGGGGAACCCGCCTGCGTGGCCGAGCCGGGCTGGACCGTGCGAGTCTGCGGACCCTGGTGTCCTGGGCCAACGCCGTGGTTCCGGTGCTGCGGGCCCGGGCGGAAGCCGGTGTCGAGCCGCCCGAGCTGCAGTTCGTGAGCTACGTGGCTGCGCCTCGTGCGACGGAGTCGCAGGTCCAGGCGGAGAAGACCGCGCGGCGGCTGGTGCTGGACACGTTGACAACGGTTGCGGGAGAGGACGGTCTGCGCCGCCCGGTGGGTTATCCCGACCAGGCCGTGTCGGTGGTGCTGCGCCAGCAGCAGCCGTGGGCGAAGGGGTTGGAGCTGTGGCTGCTTCCCGGCCCCGGCTGGACGATGGCGGGCTACCGGGCCGCGGGAGCACTGGACGTGACGTTCCCGCCCGGCGCGGCGAAGCCGGATCCCGCGGTGCAGCAGCGGGTGCGGTGGATGATCGCCGGCGCGGCGGAGCGGGCGGCGGCCGCGGGCGTGGACCGGTTCCCGGTGGAGCTGGGTCTGCTGTCCGGCCCGGGCGAAGAGGCGCTGGGTGAAGCGCGGTTGCGTGAGTTGGGTTCGCTGATCCACGACACCGTCGGGGAAGCGGCGGGTGACGCCGTGGTGGCGGAGCTGAAGACGGCTCCCGCGGTGCCGGAGCCGTCGTGGCCGCAGGGGATGGCGGCCGGCCGGGTCGTGGTCGGGGACGGCAAACCCGCGCCCACCGATCCGGGGATCGAGCCGGCCCGGCCGGTGCGGCTGGTGGTGCCGTCGTGGTCGGGTGAGCTGCGGGTGGAGCCGCTGCCGAAACGGCGTGGCGGCAAGGTGGCGGTCGGCCGCGGCGGGGACGAGGCGCCGCCGGCGCGGGTCACGCTCGACGAAGTACGGCTGGAGGAGTTCGCGCGGCAGCTGGCCGAGCAGTGGCGTCAGGTTCCCGCGGGCTCCGCGATGCCCGACATCCGGGTGCGGGTCGAGCTGCCGCGGCGCGAGTTCAAGTACCGGGACGCGGTGCTGGACCACGTCTCGGCCGCACTGCGCGGCCTGCTCGGCCGGCACGGGGTCGATCCTCGCGGCTGGGTGTTCGAAGAGCTGGTCTTCCGGGCGTCGGGGATCGAGGCGCGGGTGGCGGTGTCGGTGACCCCCGCCGCGTTGACGACCGAAACCCAGGTTCGCGCGGACTCGTTGTGGCAGGGCGGCTTCCTGGGCCGCAGTGCGGCCCGGGTGGCAGGGGACCGGCGCCTGGAGGGCAACGAGCTGTCCGCGGCGATGCGGCAGCAGCTGGCCTGGCGGGTGCAGGGATTCGCCGTCCGGGCGCTGGCTCCCGGGAACGACGAGCCCACGCTGGAGCTGGGGTTCCTCGCGGTCAACCCGGGGCAGGCGCAGGCGCGGCAGGCGACCCTCGAGTCCCAGGTGCGGCAGGCCCTCGACGGGGTGCCGGAGGTCGTGGCGCGGCCGGGGGGCGTGACCGGGTTCCTCCGCGACCGGGTCCGCTTCCGGCCGCTGGCGAGCTCGCAGTCGTGGGCGCCCGGAGTGGACCTGCGGGCCGTGGAAAGCACGGTGGCGGCCGTGAGCGCCACGGAGACCGAGCTGGCCGATGCCGAACTCGGCGCGCTGGACACGCCGTCCCCGGCCCTGTCGCCGGTGCCGGACGCGGCCGTACCGGGCGTCGTGGAGGAGGGCTGGACGACCGCGGTCACGCCCGTGGGCGAAAGCGGGTCCGCCGCTGTCGCGGAGGAAGACGACTTCGCCGCGTTCCTGCGGGATTACCAGGCCGGCGTCGGCGAATCCGGCGGCGGTTTCGGTGACGTACTGCTCGACGAGGAGCCTTTCGGTACCGGTTTCGCCGAGGACGGCGCGCCCGCGCTGACCGACGACGCTTTCCTCCGCAATCTCGAGATGATGGCCGGGAACACGGCCGGGTTCGGTGTCGACGACTTCTTCGCCGCGTTCGACGACCTCGGGGCACCGGGCGGGTCGGGCGGCTTCACTCCGGTTCGGGAAATTTCGCCGGGCCGGGCGGAAAGCGCCGAGCGGGCGCGGGCGCGGGTTCGGGCGTTGTCGCGACCGGTGCAGGAGGGGGACGGTTCGGGTCGTGTGCGGGTCGGGGTGGTGCTCGGGGATCCCGCGTTACCGGTGGCGCAGGCGGCCGGGTGGCTGCCGGCCGAGGCCGGGGTGTTCGGTGTGGTGTTGGTGGATCACACCGAGCGTCGGGCGCAGCGGGTGGCCGACGTGTTGGTGGACGCGGGGTGGGACGGGACGGACGCGCTGCGGCTGTACGCATGCGACGTCGATGGTTTGGCCGTGTTGGCCGATGGTCTCAGCCGGTTGGCGGGGGTGCCGGTGGCCCGGCCGATCGGTTTGTTGTGGCTGGGTGCCGATGAGGTGGGTCCGGCGGTGCGGGTCGGTGGGTTCTCCGCGGATGGTCGTCCGCTGCTCGACCCGGCCGGTTCGGGCGCTGGGTGGGTGTGGCATCACCCGCCGGAGGCGCTGCACCCGGCTGGTTGGACCGAGCCGGGTTCTTACGAGCTGCCGGTGCCCGGCGATGCGCCGGCGAGGCTCGGGCTGACCCGGGCGGAGCATCTGGCCGGGCCCGGCCAGGCTGGTACTCCGCTGCCGAGTGACGGTCAAACCGACGGGGACCCCGCCGATGGTCCGGCGCAGCCGGAAGCTTCGACCGAGGCGGACACCGGGGCGGCGGGTAGGCACCCGGTGGTCGAGGAGCTGCGGACGTGGCGGCCGGCGGATTGGAGCGGGTCGCAGACGTGGCTGGATCGGTTGCGCGAGCTGCGGGACCGGCTGCCGGTTGAGTACGTGGTGCCGGAGGTGGGGCAGAAGGCGTCGGGGCCCACGGCCGCGTTGCTGAAGTCGTGGGTCGTGGGCATGGAGGGGGTGCCGAACCCGGTCACCGGCCGCGCCGTCTCCGGCCCGGGGATTGTGGCCTTGGCCGGCCCCGGAATGCTCACCAGGAGCCTCCCGGCGAGGTGGTGGCGGCAGGCCAAGCCGGATGCGCCGCGGGCCGGTGCGGCCACCGCCACGGCGCACGAATCGTTGTGGCAGAGTGAGTTCCCCCGCTCGGCCTCGTCCGACGCGCTTTCGGATGCCTTGGCGCACCTGCGTACCGGAGCGGCCCCCGGGATCGTGACCGACCACGCGCAGCGGCGAGCCGCCGGGCTGGAAGACGCCGATTTGCGGCTCGTCCTGCACGTGGAGCTTTCGAGCGTCGCGAAGACCCGCGAGGGGCACACCAGGAGGCTCGACGAGGCGCACGCGCAGGTGCTGGATGTGCTGCGGCAGGCCGGGGCGGCGGCGGGGCAGGAACCGAAGGTCAGCCAGATCCTGATGACCAAGAAGGCCGGCCGGATGCAGCTGGAGCTGCTGCGGGTACCGGACGGCGGTGGCCGGCCGGCGGCCCACTACCGCGGGCTGGCGGTGCTGGACGTGGCGTTCATGGGGCGCTTCAGCGACCTGCCCCTCGCGCACGCGGACCGGGTTGTGGCGTGGGTGGAGGGACAGGCGCGGCAGGCGCTGGAGGAGGGGCGGCCGATGCGTCCCGTGCGGTTCACGCTTCCTCCCATGCGCGACGAGCCCGACGGCGCCCGAGGCCGGCGTGAGGCGCAGTTCACCGCCCTGGTTCACCGTGGGGTCGGCAACGCCTTCGAAGAACGGGAACGGGCCGGACACGCCGTGCCCGACCTCGACGGCTTCGTCCCGGCGGTGAAGGTCCGGTACGAGGGCAAGCCGCAGCTCGCGGACCTGCCGGTCCGGGTCACCTCCGAAACCGAGGCCGGGCCCCTGCCGGACGACTACCCCGGTGACGTCGAGGAACGGGTGTGGTCGATCACGGCCGCCAGCGGCCGGGCCGGCATTCTCGCCGAGGACCGGGCGGCGCTGGCCGAGCAGTTCGAGCGGCTGGTGCCGTTGTTCCTGCGCCGGCACGAAACCGGCCGCCGGCCGCTGGACATCCGCGTCGTCCACGGGTATTCGATGCACAGCACCAACGTGGACCCTGCCGACGCCGTGGTGCGCGAGGGCGTGGGCGAACTCTTCACCGAGGCACTGGCAGCGGCGCAGCCGGGTCGGCCGGACAAGGTGACTCCGGCGGACCTGGGACTGGAGTTCCCGGTCGGTGTCCGGAACATCCAGGCGAAGGGCAAGAATTCCACGTTGCCCCAGGGCTACTGGCTGACCGTGCACCCCGGCTTGCGTCCGGAGTGGACGGTGGCGGACTACCGCGAAACCCGGGAGCTGGACGAGCTGTCGTTCGTGGCCGGACAACCGGTGCTCGTCGACGTCGCGATGTGGGAGCTGCGCCACGTCGTGGCGGGCGCGGTGGCGCGGGCGGTCGACCGGGCCGGCGCCGCGCCCGGCAAGACGGCCACAGTGGAGCGGATCACCCTGCACCTGGAGAAGCAGGGAGTGGAGTCGGCGCAGGTGCACGAGAAGCGGGTGGCCGCTCTCCCGTCGCTGATCCCCGCGCTGGTGGAGGCGGCCCTGACCGGATACCGCGGACCGGACGGGACGCTCGCCGGCGGGGTACGGATCAGTCCGCCCCCGGTGACGGTCGTGGCCGGGAAGAACCGGCCCGGGCCGACGGCGCTGCGGGTCACGGTGGGCCAGCAAGCCGCCGAGACGGCTGCCCCGCAGCCGCGCGCGACCGCTGCGCTGACGGAACGGAACTGGTTGGTGCGGGCGGAACCGGGGCAACCGGGCCTGCAGTGGCGGGGCACCCGCGAGAGCGGCCAACGCTGGCTGGACCCGGCGAGCCTGCGCACCCTGTGGTCCTGGGCCAAGGCCGTGGCCCCGATGCTACGCGCCCGGGCGGAAGCCGGTGTCGAACCGCCCGAGCTGCAGTTCGTGGGCTACGTGAAGATGTCTCGCAACCCGGCGAACCGGACTCGGATGGAGGAGTTCGCGCGCCGGCTGGTGCTGGGATCGCTGTCGCGGGCGGCAGGAGAGGACGGCTTGCGCCGCCCGGTGGGGTATCCAGGCCAGGCCGTGTCGGTGGTGCTGCACAAGTCGACCCCGAAGGCGCGGGGGTTCGAGCTGTGGCTGCTTCCCGGCCCTGACCGGACGGTGGCGGGCTACCGGGCCGCGGGAGCGCTGGACGTGACGTTCCCGCCTGGTGCGGCGAAGCTTGCTCCCGTTGTCGAGCAGGGGGTGCGGTCGATGATCGCGGGTGCGGCGGAGCGGGCGGCGGCCGCGGGTGTGGACCGGTTCCCGGTGGAGCTGGGTTTGCTGTCGGGCCCGGGTGAGGAGGAACTGGGCGAAGCGCGGTTGCGTGAGCTGGAGTCGCTGATCCACGACGTCGTCGGGGAAGCCGCGGGCGATGCCGTGGTTGCGGAGCCGAGGACAGCTCCGGCGGCCCCCGACTCGTCGTGGCCGCGGGGGATGGCGGCCGGCTGGCTGAGGGTCGGGGACGGAACTCCGGCGCCGGCCGGTCCGGGGATCGAGCCGGCCCGGCCGCTGCGCCTGGTGGTGCCGTCGTGGTCGGGCGAGCTGCGGGTCGAGCCGCTGCCGAAATCGCGGGACGGAAAGGTGGCGGTCGGCCGCAACGGTGACGAGGCGCCGCCGGCCCGGGTCACCTTCGACGAGGTGCGGCTGGAGGAGTTCGCGCGGCAGCTGGCGGAGCAGTGGCGTCAGGTTCCCGCCGGTACCGCGATGCCCGACATCCGGGTTTGGCTCGCGCTGCCGCCCAACGAGCTGCGGTACCGGGATGCGGCGCTGGACCGCGTGTCGGAGGTGCTGCGCGGTCTGCTGCGCCGGCACGGGGCCGATCCCCGCGGCTGGGTGTTCGAGGAGCTGGCCGTTCAGGCGCCGGGGATCGAGGCACAGGCGTCGGTGTCGGTGACCCCCGCGGTGCTGACGACCGAGGCCCGGGTGCGCGCGGACTCGTTGTGGCAGGGCAGTTTCGTCGGCCGCGGCGCCCTCACGGTCACCGGAGGCATGCGCCCGGAGGGCAACGGGCTTTCCGCGGCGATGCGGCAGCAGCTGACCTGGCGGGTGCAGGAATTCGCCGCCCGGGCCCTGGCTTCCGGATACGCCGGGCTTGTGTTGGAGCTCGGGTTCCTCGCGGCCAACCAGGCGCAGGCGCAGGCCCGGCAGGCGGCTCTCGAGCCGTTGGTGCGGAAGGCTCTCGGCGGTGTGCCGGAGGTCGTGGCGCGGCCGGGCGGGGTGGCCGGGTTCCTCCGCGACCGGGTCCGCTACCGGCCGCTCGGGGGCTGGCAGCAGTGGGCACCCGGAACGGATCTGCGGCTCGCGGAAACCACCTCGGCCGCCGAGGACGCCCCGGCGACCGAGCGGACCGATGCCGCCCTGGATGCGCCATCGCCGTCGCTGTCGCTGGTGTTGGCACCGGAAGCGGTGGCCGGGCCGAGCACCGCAGAGGCACGCGGCACGGCAGACGTCGCATCCGCGGCTGTAGCCGGTCCGTCCGCCTTCGTGGCCGAAGACGACGACTTCGCCGCGTTCCTGCGGGATTACCAGGCCGGCGTCGGCGAATCCGGCGGCGGTTTCGGTGACGTACTGCTCGACGAGGAGCCTTTCGGTACCGGTTTCGCCGAGGACGGCGCGCCCGCGCTGACCGACGACGCTTTCCTCCGCAATCTCGAGATGATGGCCGGGAACACGGCCGGGTTCGGTGTCGACGACTTCTTCGCCGCGTTCGACGACCTCGGGGCACCGGGCGGGTCGGGCGGCTTCACTCCTGTGCGGGAGATCTCGCCGGGCCGGGCGGAAAGCGCCGAGCGGGCGCGGGCGCGGGTTCGGGCGTTGTCGCGACCGGTGCAGGAGGGGACGGTTCGGGTCGTGTGCGGGTCGGGGTGGTGCTCGGGGATCCTGCTTCGCCGGTGGCGCAGGCCGCCCAGTGGCTGCCGGCCGAGGCCGGGGTGTTCGGTGCGGTGCTGGTGGACCACACCGAGCGTCGGGCGCAGCGGGTGGCCGACGCGCTCGACGAGGCGGGGTGGAATGGCACGGACGCGCTGCGGCTGTATGCGTGCGACGTCGATGGTTTGGCCGCGCTGGCCGATGGCCTGAGCCGTGCGACGGGTGTGCGGGTGGCGCGGCCGACCGGTTTGCTGTGGCTGGGGGCCGACGAGGTGGGTCCGGCTGTCCGTGTCGGGGGGTTCACCGCCGATGGCCGTCCGCAGCTGGGGCCGGTCACGAGCGGGTGGGTGTGGCATCACCCGCCGAAGGCTCTGCACCCCGCCGGTTGGACCGAGCCGGGTTCTTACGAGCTGCCGGTGCCCGAAGATGCGCCGGCGCGGCTCGGGCTGACCCGGGCGGAGCATCTGGCCGGGCCCGGCCAGGCTGGTACTCCGCTGCCGGACGGCGGTCAGGCCGACCGGGGCGCCGGCTCGGGTGCGGTGCCGGTGGCGCAGGGGACCGCCGGACCGGCCCCCGTGGCCGAAGCGGAAACCGGGGCGGCGGATAGGCACCCGGTGGTCGAGGAGCTGCGGACGTGGCGGCCGGCGGATTGGAGCGGGTCGCAGACGTGGCTGGACCGGCTGCGCGAGCTGCGGGACCGGCTGCCGGCGGAGTACGAGGTGCCGGAAGCGGGGAAAAAGCCGTCGGGCGCCACAGCCGCGTTGCTGAAGTCGTGGGTCGTGGGCATGGAGGGGGTGACGAACCCGAGAACCGGCCGCGCCGTCGCCGGCCAGGTGGTGGCCGGCCTGGCCGGCCCCGGAATGGTCGCCCGGAGACTCCTGGGGGAGTGGCGGCGGGAACACAAGGCGCGGACGGCACCGGGGAGCGCGGCCGCCGCGACGGCGCACGAACCGTTGTGGCGAGGCGACTTCGCCGGCGGGCCCGGGTTCGACGTGGTTCCGGCCGCCTTGCGGGACCTGCGTACCGGAGCGGCCGTGGACATCGTGACCGAGCACGAAGAGCGGCGAGCGGACGGGCGCGAGGACGCGGACCTGCGGCTCGTGCTGTACGTGGAGTCCTCGAGTTTCACGAAGAATCGCGAGGGCCAGTTCGAAAGGCTCGACGAGGCGCACGCGCAGGTCCTGGAAGTGCTCAGGCAAGCCGGGGCGACGGCGGGACAGGAACCGAAGGTCAGCCCGGTCGCGATGGTCAAGGCGAGCGGCCGGGCGCAGCTGGAGCTGCTGCGGGTACCGGACGGCGGTGGCCGGCCGGCGGCCCACTACCGCGGGCTGGCGGTGCTGGACGTGGCGTTCATGGGGCGCTTCAGCGACCTGCCCCTCGCGCACGCGGACCGGGTTGTGGCGTGGGTGGAGGGACAGGCGCGGCAGGCGCTGGAGGAGGGGCGGCCGATGCGTCCCGTGCGGTTCACGCTTCCTCCCATGCGCGACGAGCCCGACGGCGCCCGAGGCCGGCGTGAGGCGCAGTTCGCCGCCCTGGTCGAGCGGGGGTGGCCAACGCCCTCGGCGAACGGGGACAGGAGGGGCACCCGGTGCCCGGCCTCGCCGGCTTCGCGCCGGCGGTGAAGGTGCGGTACGAGGGCAAGCTGCAGTCTGCGGACCTGCCGGTCCGGGTCAGTTCCGAGCCGGAGGCCGGGCCCCTGCCGGACGGCTATCCCGCTGTCGTCGAGCGGATGTGGTCGATCACCTTCGCCAGCGGCCGGGCGGGCGTCCTGGCCGAGGACCGGGCGGCGCTGGCCGAGCAGTTCGAGCGGCTGGTGGTGTTGTTCCTGCGCCGGCACCGCCTCGGCCTGC
This sequence comes from Amycolatopsis sp. Hca4, assembly GCF_013364075.1. GTDB lineage: Bacteria > Actinomycetota > Actinomycetes > Mycobacteriales > Pseudonocardiaceae > Amycolatopsis. The sequence goes on along the minus strand of NZ_CP054925.1, from coordinate 2,227,882 downwards.
GTCCACTGGACGTCCGCGTCACCCAGGCGTTCTTCGGCAGGGTCGTCAGACTGGACGGTGCCGACGCTTCGGTGGGTGCGGCCGCGCGCGAGCTTTTCGCCCGGGCGCTCGAGGCGGCGCAGCCGGGTCGCCCGGACCAGCTGACTCCGGCGGACCTGGGCCAGGAATTCCCCGTGGGAATCCGGAACATTCACACCATGCGGGCCAAGGACCCCACGGTGCCCGAGGGTTACTGGCTGACTGTGCACCCCGACCCGCGGCCCGGCTGGACGGCGGCGGACTACCGCGACGCCCGGGAGCTGGCGGGGTTGCCGTTCGTGCCGGGGCGGCCCGCGCTCGTCGACGCCGCGGGGTGGGAGCTGCGGCAGGTCGTGGCGGGTGCGGTGGCGCGCGCGGTCGACCGGGCCGGGGCCGACGCCGGCAAGACGGCCGAAGTCGAGCGGATCACCCTGCACTTGGAACGGCAGGTCGGTGAGTCGGAGCAGACGAACCGGAAGCGGGTGGCCGCGCTGCCGTCGCTGGTCGACGCGCTGGTGAGCGCCGCTCTGGCCGCGCACCGCGGGCCGGACGGGATGCTCGCCGGCGGGGTGCGGGTCACCCCGCCGCCGGTGGCGGTCGAGATCGGGAAGAGCGGGCCGGGGCCGACGGTGTTGCGGGTCACGGTGGGCCAGGAGGCCGTCGGACGCGATGCCGGCCGGCCGAAGCCGGCCGCTCCGCGGGAGGAGCGGCCGTGGCCGCTGCGGGGCGAGCCGGGGCAACCGGGCCTACAGTGGCGGGGAACTCGCGGGGGCGGCCAACGCGGGATGAATCCGGCGAGCCTGCAGACCCTGTGGTCCTGGGCCGAGGCCGTGGTTCCGGTGCTGCGGGCCCGGGCGGAAGCCGGTATCGAACCGCCCGAGCTGCAGTTCGTGAGCTACGTGCCGACGCCTCGCGCGCCGGAAACGCGGGTCCAGGCGGAGAAGACCGCGCGGAAGCTGGTGCTGGACACGCTGTCGCGGGCGCTGGGAGAGGACGGTCTGCGTCGCCCGGTGGGCTATCCCGACCCGGCCGTGTCGGTGGTGCTGCGCCACCGGCATCCCACGACCCGGGGGTTCGAGCTGTGGCTGCTCCCCGGTCCTGACTGGACGATGGCGGGCTACCGCGCCGCGGGCGCGCTCGACGTGGTGTTCTCCGCCGGCGCGGCGAAGCCGGACCCCGTTGTCGAGCAGCGGCTGCGGTGGATGATCGCCGGCGCGGCCGAGCGGGCGGCGGCCGCGGGCGTCGACCGGTTCCCGGTGGAGGTGGAGCTGCTCGCCGGCCCGGGCGAGGAGGAACTGGGCCAGACGGGACTGCGTGAGCTGGAGTCGCTGATCCACGACACCGTCGGGGACGCCGCGGGTGACGCCGTCATCGCGGAGCTGAGGGCATCCCGCGTGACGCCGGAACCGGCGTGGCCGCAGGGGATGATTGCCGGCCGGGTGGTGGTCGGGGATGGCAATCCCGCGCCGACCGGTCCGGGGATCGCGCCGGCCCGGCCGGTGCGGCTGGTGGTGCCGTCGTGGTCGGGCGAGCTGGGGATCGATCCGCTGCCGAAACCGCGTGGCGGGAAGACGGCGGTCGGCCGCGACGGTGACGAAGCGCCGCCGGCGCGGGTCACGCTCGACGTGACGGGGCAGCGGGGGCTGGAGGAGTTCGCGCAACGGCTCGCGGAGCAGTGGCGACGGCTCCCCGCGGACACCGCGATGCCCGACATCCGGCTCCGGATCGAGCTGCCGCAGGGCGACGCCAAGTACCGGGATGCGGTGCTGGACCACGTCTCGACCGCGCTGCGCGGGCTGCTGCGACGGCACGGAGCCGATGCTCGCGGCTGGGTGTTCGAGGAGCTGGTCGTCCGGGCACCGGGGATCGAGACGCAGGTGTCGCTCTCGGTGACCCCCGCGGCGCTCACGACCGAAGCCCGGGTGCGCGAGACTTCCTTCTGGGAGGGCGGCTTCCTGGGCCGCAGCGCCGCCACGGTGGCGGGGGGCGGGCGCCCGGAGGGCAGCGAGCTGTCCGCGGCGATGCGGCAGCAGCTGGCCTGGCGGGTGCAGGGATTCGCCGCCAGGGCGCTGGCTTCCGGGGGCGCCGGGCTCGTGCTGGAACTGGGGTTCATCGCGTTCAATGCGGGGCACGGGCGGGTTCGGCAGGCGGTCCTCGAGCCGCTGGTGCGGCGGGCCCTCGACGGCGTGCCGGAGGTCGGCGCGCGGCCGGGCGGGGTGGCCGCGTTCCTCCGCGACCGGGTCCGGTACCGGGCGGTCTCGAGCAAGCTGCCGTGGGTGCCCGGTGTGGATCTGCGGGTCGTGGAGAGCGCGGAGGGAAGCACCGCGGAGACCGAGCCGGGCACTCTGGACGCGCCGTCGCCGTCGCCGTCGTTGTTGCCGGTGCCGGACGCGGCCGTACCGGGCGTCGTGGAGGAGGGCGGGACGAGCGCGGTCACGCCCGTGGGCGAAAGCGGGCCGGCCGCTGTCGTGGCCGGAGGAGACGACTTCGCCGCGTTCCTGCGGGATTACCAGGGTGACCTCGGGGAACCCGACGGTGGTTTCCGCGACTTCCTGCTCGACGAGGAGCCTTTCGGTACCGGGTTCGCCGGGGACGGTGCGCCGGCGCTGACCGGCGATGAGTTCCTCCGCAATCTCGAGGTGATGGCCGGGAACACGGCCGGGTTCGGTGTCGACGACTTCTTCGCGGCCGCTTTCGGTGACCAGGGTGTGTCGTTCGAGGTGGGTGGTTCGGGGGAGATTTCGCCGGGCCGGGCGGAAAGCGCCGAGCGGGCGCGGGCGCGGGTTCGGGCGTTGTCGCGACCGGTGCAGGAGGGGGACGGTTCGGGTCGTGTGCGGGTCGGGGTGGTGCTCGGGGATCCCGCGTTACCGGTGGCGCAGGCGGCCGGGTGGCTGCCGGCCGAGGCCGGGGTGTTCGGTGTGGTGTTGGTGGATCACACCGAGCGTCGGGCGCAGCGGGTGGCCGACGTGTTGGTGGACGCGGGGTGGGACGGGACGGACGCGCTGCGGCTGTACGCATGCGACGTCGATGGTTTGGCCGTGTTGGCCGATGGTCTCAGCCGGTTGGCGGGGGTGCCGGTGGCCCGGCCGATCGGTTTGTTGTGGCTGGGTGCCGATGAGGTGGGTCCGGCGGTGCGGGTCGGTGGGTTCTCCGCGGATGGTCGTCCGCTGCTCGACCCGGCCGGTTCGGGCGCTGGGTGGGTGTGGCATCACCCGCCGGAGGCGCTGCACCCGGCTGGTTGGACCGAGCCGGGTTCTTACGAGCTGCCGGTGCCCGGCGATGCGCCGGCGAGGCTCGGGCTGACCCGGGCGGAGCATCTGGCCGGGCCCGGCCAGGCTGGTACTTCGCTGCCGGATGCCGACCGCCGCTCCGGCGGCACGGCGGCGCCGGAACGGCCGGACGCGGGCGGCACCACCGAGGGGCGCTCGCCGGAGCCGGCCGGGCACGGCACCGCGCCGGCCGACGCCGTCAGTGTCGTGGACACCGGATCGACGGTGTCCGATTCGGGTGGCTCGTCCGCCGGTGCAGGGCACCGGGCGTCCCCGGCCCGCCGGCACGGCCGGGCGGGCTCGGAGTCCCTGCCGCCCCCGGCCGACGGGCTCCGGCTGCGCCGGTCGCGGGCGCTGTCGGACGCCTCGGCGTGGTCCCAGGAGACGGCGGCGAACACCGGGGCGGGAGCGGCGGACGCCACGGTCCTGGACGGGCTGGAGCGCGCGGAACGGGCCCGGCTGGACCATCCCGTGGTGCTGGGGGAACCGGACTTCGCGCGGCTGCGGGAAGCGGTGCTGGTCCAGCTGGCCCAGGTGGGGGAGCGGCGCGAGGACTGGCAGTCCTGGGTGGCCGGGTCGTTCCCCGACGAGGTGCTGCGGCAGCTGGACCGGACGCTGGAGACGATCCACGACGCCGACCGTGACGTCGAGATCGAGATCCAGGCGGTGCGCATCGGCGCGCCGATGGACGAGGTCCGGGGCGTCGGGGAGATCGGCCACGAGTACCGGGGCGAGCGGCGGTTGAGCGAAGTTCAGGCCGAGTCGACGCGGACCCCGCTGAACCCGACCAAGCAGAGCATCCCGGCGGGGCCGGTCACGGTCGGGGTGGAGCTGAAGGACCCCGGCGTGACGTCGGCCAGGCGCATGCGGGCCGGCAGCGAGGTCGGTTCGACGACCGAAGTGCGCGAGCGCGGCGAGCTGTCGCGGTCGGACCACGTGGTGGTGCACCGGGTGCTGGTGCGTCCCCGGCCGGGCCGGATGCGGCACCGGAACCGGCCCGGCGTGGTGCGGGAGGTGCCCGTGCCGATGCGGCTGGAGTGGCCGCACCACGACGCGGCGGCCGGGGCGAGCGGGCGGATGGTGCCGCTGGCCTACCCGCAGGCGCCCCGGTCGGCGAGCCCGCAGCAGCTGACGGCGATGTTCGAAGCCTTCCGTCGGGCCCGTAAGGCGATCGGGTCGGTCCGGTTCACCGGCTTGGCCGGGTTGTACGACCGGCTCGTCGAGGAGCTGCAGCTCGACCGGGCCGGTGAGGTGGCCACGGACCTGGACCGCTGGCTGGACCGGATCGGCCCGGAGCACGGGGTCGAGCTGTTCACCGGCGGGGTCGCGCGGCGGACCTTCCAGCTGCCGGGGCACCGGCGGCCGGTGGAGATCATGCTGGCCCGCCGGCTCGATCCGGACGCGGTGGCGGAGTTCGTGGGCCGGACCGAGCTGAGCGTGGGCCGGCGGCGGCGGGCCAGCAGCAGCCACGGCGTGGAGCACCGCGAAACCCAGGGCTGGGGCGGGGAGCTCTCGGTCGGGCTGGGCGAGGACCTGCTCGGGCTGGCCGGCGGGAAGCTGTCGGTCGGGATGTCCTACGGGCGGCAGGCCGAGCACGCCGAGCAGCACCTCGGCGAGGTCGTGAACGAGGCGACCGAGCGCACGAGCGGGGAGGTGGAGAAGTACGGCGTCCCGTTCACGTTCGTCGTGTCGGCGGCCGAAGTCGACCAGTCCGCCTACCGCGAGCAGGAAAGCCGGCGGCGGAAGCTGTGGCACCGGCACGAGTCCCCGCGGGTGGCGTTCACCTTCGCCGCCGGCGCCCGGCTGGTGCTGGCCGAGCGGACCGACCCGGACACCGACCGGTCCGCGAGCTCCGGCAGCCGCCCGGATTCCGGCTCCCGCGGGCCGGCCGGGCTGCCCCGCGAGCACGTGCTCGACTCCGTGCGCAGCGCGTGGCGGCTGACCGAGAACACGCTGGTCGACCTGGCCGGGCGCCTCGCGCGCCGTCTGGTGCTCGACGAGGTCGTCCCCGAGACGGCGGCGCAGCGGGTCCGGGACCAGCTGATCGAATTCCTCGACGACCGCCACACCCGCGCCCTGCTCGACGGCGGGGACGGCGTCCGGTTCCCGCTCGACGGGGCCGAGAAGGACCTGTTCCTGGTCGGGGAACTGGATCCGGAGCGCGGCCAGTACCTCGGGCCGGTCCCGAGCAAGGACCTGACCGGGACGATCACCGCCCGCGACGAGAAGCGGGTGGAGCAGCGCCGGCGGCGGGAGAAGAAGCTCGGCGTGTCGGTCGAAGGCGAGGCCGGGCCGGTGTCCCTCTCGGGTGCTCTCGCCCTGGCCGAGAAGAAGAACCGCGGCGGGCTCGTCTCGCGCGCCGTGCAGCGGGAACAGGCCTGGAGCGGCGACGCCGACATCCACCAGTTCACCTACCCCGTCGTCATCCAGGCTCGCCTGGGCACCGACCGCGCCCACCTCGACCCGCCCCTGCGGTGGCGTACCGAAACCCCGGCCGGCGCCGAACCGGAGTACCGGGCCGGGGTGAGCGGACGCCTCGGGATCAAGATCGCGGCCCGGACCGGGCTGGGCGCCGAGCCCGACCCGGCGCCCGTGGCCGAGGAGACCGGGTGGCTGGACGCGGACTCGGTGGGCGCGGGGCTGATCCCGTCGATGCGGCCCGGCACCCTGCCGGTCGACTACGACCTGGACGCGGTCGCGCCGGTGCGCGGGCTGCAGGCCGCGGTCACGGAGCTGCTGCGGGTCCCGGCCGCCGAAGGCACTCCGGCCACGCTCTCGGCGGTGGCGAAGCGGCTGCTGCTGGGCGCGCCTTCGGCGCCGCTGGGAGACCGCGGCGAGGACGCGGAGAACGCGTCGGCTTCGCAGGAGGCTCTGGAGACGTGGGCGGGCTGGACCAGCCGCCAGGGCCGGCTCGGGCTCGCGGCCGGGCCGTCGGACGTGCTGACCCTGGAGAGCTACAACGCGGGCAGCGACGTCGGGCTGGGCGGCCGGGACCTGACCGGCACGGCGGCGTTGTCCACCGTCTACGGCAACCCCCGGATCGTGGACCGCGACCTGGACCACGCCTTCGGGGCCGCCGAAAGCACCCAGACGGTGCTCACCAACGACAGCGGCAAGCAGCTCGGCGTACCGGCGTCCTTCGGGGTGTCCGCGTCGGCCGGTGACGCCTTCACCGGCGGCGGCGAGGTGTCGGCCGGGTACCACCGCGGCCCGGTCGCGAACGAGATCGACGTCGTGAGCACCCGCGACGAGCACCGGCGCGTCGAACGCGCGTACCTGGTGGAGTTCGACGCGCGGCACCTGCTGGGGACCTCGGTGCACGAGCGCCTCACCGGCCCGCTCGGCGGCCGGCACGACCGGCCGGCCGTCACCGGCGAGCGGGTGAAGTTCGTCCCCCGCGCCGTCCGGGTCTGGGTTCCGGCGAGTGAGCTGCCGTCGATCGGGGAGCTGTCGCCGCACGACGTGCGGAAGAACCTCTTCCCCGAAGACCGGCCGCTTTCGGCCCCGGTCACGCCCGCCGCGCAGCCGGCCGGCGGGTCGGAACTGGGCCGCTACGAGCCCGCGCGGCCGGACCTGGTGACCGAACTGGTCGACGGGCTGCGGTCGCGGCTGCGGGACTGGGAAAAAACCATCGCCGACCAGGACGTCGCTGCGGACTACGCGGTGCTGCACGACGCGATGGCGCGCGCGTTCGGCGACCGCCTGCTGCTGGGCGGGTTCGACGGCACCCTGCGCAACATGCTCAACGGCGGTGAGGAGCTGTTCGCCGCGCGGACCGGGAAGTCCGGCAAGCTGGAGCAGCTCGTCGTGCTCAAGGCCGAGCGGACCACCACCCGGCCGCGAGGCGGCACGCGGCACACGCACCGCTCGACGGTCACCACCAACCGGCTGGTGCGGAACGGGGTCGTCTCGACGGTGAGCTACGGCTTCACCGGCAAGGGCACCCCCACCATCCCGACCCCCGGCTTCTGGGGCGCGGGGTTCCTGCTCGGCGGCGCGGTCGACCCCACGGTCACCGCCGAAGGCAGCCGCACGAAGCGCGGTGGCCCGGTGCGGACCGAAAAGCACACCACGGTGTACCTGCACACCGGCCGGTCGGACCGGCACGAGCACGGGCTGAAGGTCGGCATCCTCCTGCGGCCCTGGGCGCGGTCCGGGGTGTACCGGCGGCGGATCCCGCTGCTGCGGCAGGCCCCGGTCACCGGCCTGGAAACCCTGCCCGGGCTCGACGTGGCGACGGCCGTCCGCTCGACGGTCCCGGCCCTGCCCGCCGGCGGCAGTGCCCTGGACCGGCAGCCCGGCTCGCTGCGGGAGCACTGGCGTCGTCAGGGCAGCACGCCCGGAATCCCCGAGGACGCCGTCGTTTCGGCGTGGCCCTTCCCCGCTCCCAGGCTGCAGAACCAGCTGATGACGCTGCTCGGCAGGCTCAACGCCCGCCGCGGGTACGGCCTGCTGGCCGGCAGCCGCGCCGACCGGCTCAGCTCCCACTTCGCCGCGGCGCTCACCGAAACCGGGCACGGCGTGTCGGTGGACAGCAAGGGCGTGTCGGTGGACAGCAAGACGGTGGCCAGTGTCGCGATCACCTTCGACCTCACCGACCGGGAACTGGTGGGCATCATCCCCGGCGCCACGGTGGCGAGCCACCACGAGTCGGGCGAGGAGGCCGATACCGCCGTCGCCACCTCGGGCAAGTTCACCGCCACCCCGCTCGGCGGCCTGCCCGCCACGTTCGCCGGCGACCTCGCCACCTACACGAAGGAGAAGACCGGGGAGCTGCCCGCGGACGAAGCGGACCGCACCGACGTCGCGGGGCCGGAGCAGAACCGGCGGGTCTACCTCGTCCGGGCCACCCTCAACCCCACGATCACCCTGCACGCCCACGACGGCACCGCTTCCGCGCCCGTGCACCTCGGCCCCGACGGGACCGTCAGCCTCCGCGTCGACGAGGCCGGGGCCCGGGCGCTCGGGCTCGATCCCGCGGCGGCGCGTCCCGCGACCGCCACGGGCCCGGCGCCCGCCGCCGGGCCCGCTCGGCCGGGCTCGGCCCCGGCGACGTCCCGCGGCCCGGCGCGCCCCGACCCGGCCACCGCCCTCGTCCGGCCCCTCGGCCTCGGCCGCCCGGCCGCCCGGGCCCGGGTGGGCGCGATCCTCGGCGACCCCGCTTCGAAGGTGGGCCGGGCGGCGAGCTGGCTGCCGGCCGAGCGGGGCGTCCTGGGTCTCGTCCTGCTCGAGCACACGCTGCGGGACGTCCCCACGGCCGTGGCGGCGCTGCGGGCGGCGAACTGGAACGGCCTCGACCGGATCCGGCTCTACGCCTGCAACGTCAACGACCTCGACGGCCTGGGCACCGCGCTGCACGAGGCGGTGGGCGTCGACGTCGCGTGGCCGAAGGGGCTGCTGTGGCTGGGCATCGACACGCCGGGAACCGCGGTCCGCGTCGGGGACACGGAGTTCACCGCCGACGGCCGGCCGCGGTTCCGCGAGCAGCCGGACGGCTGGCGCCGCGCGGCGAAGAGCCGCAGGTTCGGCAGGCGGAACCGGTTCCCGCACTACACCGAGCCCGTGCCCGCCGACGCGCCGCCCGCGCTGGGACTCGCCGAGCCGGAGCACCTCGCCCCGCCGTTCCCGGTCAACGCGGCCGTGGAGCAGCTGCGGGACTGGCGCCCCGCGGACTGGGACGGGCCGGGGACGTGGCGGGACGAGCTCGAACGGCGGCAGGGTGAGCTGCCGCCGGGGTACGTCGTGCCGGAGGCGGGCAAGAGCGCCACGGGAGCGACGGCGAAACTGGCGAAGGCCTGGGCGGCCGGGATGGAGGGCGTCCAGGATCCCCGGACCGGGGCCGCCGTCACGGCTCCGGCGGTGGCGGACCTGGCGGGTGGCGTGTTCAGCCGCCAGATGCCGAGGCGCTGGTGGCAGGAGGCCAGGGGCGCCGCGGCGCCCGCCGCCACCGCGGTCGCCGGCACCGAAGTGCTGTGGCAGGCCGGGTTCCCCCATCACCGCAACTTCGTCGCGGCACCGGATCTCGACGGGCTGCGGAGCACGGCGGCGGACGTCGTGGCGCGCGCACAGCGGCGGTCGGACAGCTGGCTCGAAGGCGAGGACCTGCGTCTCGTCCTGCACGTCGCCAGCGGGGTCAAGGCCGAGACGGTCGAGGCGAAACTGGCCGAATCGCACGCGCAGGTGACCGCGGTGCTGGCGGAGAGCGCGGCCGAAGCCGGAACCGTGTCGTCGAAGGTGAGCCGGGAGCTGGTGACGCACAAGGGCGGCGCGGCGCGGGTGGAACTGGTCCGGTTCGCCGACGGGGGTGGGCTCCCGGTCGAGCACTACCGGGCGGCGACGTCGCTGGACGTGCAGTTCACGGGCCGGGCCGGGGAACTGCCGGTCGCGCACGCGGACCGGGTGCAGTGGCTGGTGGCCGGGGAAGCGTGGCGTGCGGCCACGGAGGGCCGGCCGATGCAGCCGATCGTGTTCGTGCTCAACCCCCTGGCCGGCGAGCCCACCGGAATCCGGGAACGGCACCGGGCGGGATTCGAAGCGCTCGTCGAGACGGCCGTGCGCGACACCCTGCTGCTGCACGAGGCCGCCGGCCTCCCCCCGTTCGGGCGGGAAGACCTTTCCCCCCGGGTGGACGTCCGGTACCGGGGCAAGTTCCTGACGTCCGCCGTTCCCGTGCGGGTTTCGGTCGGTGAGCCGCCGGAAGAGCCGGCTGCCGCACCCGAACGGGAACCGGAGGCGGGCTCGTCCACCGGTGGCGCGGCCGCGCGTCCGGATTCGTCCCGGCCGCGCCCGGCCCAGCCCCGGCCGCGCCCGGGCACCAGGACGATCGTGTCGGAAGACGTCGCCCGGCAGGAACCGGGCCGGCCCGGGCTGCAGTGGCGCACGAAGATCACCCGCGGCAACAACCCGGCGGACACCGCCGACCTGGCGGTCCTGCACGGCTGGGCCACGGCCATGCGGCCGCTCATGCGGGCCCGCGCGGAATCGGCGATCGAACCGCACGACATCTTCATCCTCTACCGGTCGGGGGCTTCGAGGAGCGCCGAGGAACGCGCGTCGCTGGAAAAGCGGGCGCGGCAGCGGGTGCTGGCGGCGCTGAAGGCCGTCGGCGCTCCGGCGGTCGAAATCCCGGTGGTGGTCCGGAAGGGGCGCTCGACCGCGCTCGTCGGGATGGACGTGTGGCTGCGGGACGATCCCGCTCTGCCGATCCGGGCCTACCGGACGGCCGGCGCGCTGGACGCGGTGTTCGAGCCGGACGCCGAAGAGCTGCCGGTCGCGGTGCGGCGCCGGGTGTCGTGGCTGCTGGAAGGGTCGGCGGCCCGGGCGGCCGCCGACGGCGTGGACCGGATCACGGTGTCGGTCGACCTGCTGCACGGGCCGGGGGAGGACATCTTCGGCGGTGGCCGGCTCGGCCACCTGCGCGCCCTGGCGGAAGAGGTCGTCGAGCGGGCGTCGGACGGCGCGGTGAGCGTCCGGCTGCAGGCGGAAGCGGCGGAAGAGCCGGTGTGGCTGCGGGGCATGGCGGTCGCCCGGATCGTGGTGGGCGACGGGGAACCCGTGGGTGACGCGTCCGCCGCACCCGCGCGGCTGGTGCTGCCGACGTGGCGGAGCGGGCTGGCGGCTTCCGAGGGGCGCGGAACGGCACGCGCCGCGTTCGCCCTCGACGAGGCGGGCGAGCGGGAGCTGGTCGGGTTCGCCGAGCGGCTCGCCGGCCAGTGGCAGGCGCTGCCGGCCGGGACCCAGGCACCGGACGTCCTGATCCGCGTGAGCGTGCCCACCGGCAAGGACACCGACGGCGTGGCGGACCGCGTGACCGAGGTGCTGCGCGAAGCGCTGGAGGAGCGTGGCGCGGACGCCCGCGACTGGACGCCTTCCCGGCTCGTCCACCGGGCCACCGCACCGGAAGCGCAGGTGCAGGTGACCGCGTTGCCGACGCCGCTCATGACGGAGGCGAAGGCGCGCGCGGCCACCACCTGGCAGGGCGGGTTCAACAGCTGGACCCCGCTGTCCCCCGGCGCGGTCTCCCGGGCGGAGATCAACCGCCTGTCCGCGGTGATGCGCCAGCAGGTTTCGTGGCGACTTCGGGGATTCGTCGAACGCGCGCTCGCGGCCGGCCGGGCAGGGGACGGGCCGTTCCTGTTGATCCGGTATGTCGGGTTGAACGCCCAGCAGGCATCGCTGCGGCGCGCCCACCTGACGGAGCTGATCGAGTCCGTGCTCCGCGACGTGCCGGAGCTGAGCGCCCGGCCCGGCGGGGTGCCCCGGTTCGTCGAAGACCACCTCCGGTACCGCGACGTCATCAGTTCGGTGCCGTGGGCTCCCGGCGTCGAACTGCGCTTGGACGAGGTGACCACGGACCCCGGCACGGACCGCGACCCCGCCCGCACCGAGCCCGCGGACGCCGAGCACGACGACTTCGCCGAATTCCTCCGGGACTACCAGGAGATCCTCGGCATCGACGACTTCGGCCTGGGCGACCTCCTCGCCGCAGACGGCCCGGAGGCGGGCCTGCCGGGCGACGACGACCACACGGCCGCGACCGGGAGCCACCCGGCCGGCCCGGCGGCCGATTCCGCCACGCCGGTGAACGAAGCCGAGAAACGCCTCGAATCGTGGCGGCCGTGGACGTCGGAGTCGGCGACGTGGCGCGAGGAGTGGGAACGGCTGCACGCGCAGCAGCTGCTGCCCTCGGGGTACCCGGCGCCGGAGCCGGGCGACCGGCCGAAGGGACCGGCCTCGGCCGTGTTCCGCAGGTGGGGTCTGGGCATGCTGGGGCAGCAGCTGGCCGGCCGGCCCGCGTTCACCGCGGTCGAGATCGTGCAGCTGGCCGGTCCGGCCATGGTCAACAAGCGGACCGTGTACGACTGGAAGAAGCTGCTCCCCGCGGACGACACCGGGGCCGGTGCGGACGAGTCCGTGGCCGGTGGGCTGGTGTCGTGGCGGCCGTGGGCGTCGGAGTCGCCGACGTGGCTGGCGGAGCTGGAATCGTTGCGGGAGCGGGGGTTGTTGCCGTCGGCGTACACGGCGCCGGCGGAGGGCGAGCGGGTGCCGGAGCCCGTGGCGAAGCTGCTGCGGTTCTGGTTGCTGGGGATGCAGGACGTCGTCAAGCCGGACTCCAGCCGCGTCACCGCGGCGGAAACCCTGCGGTGGGCGGGAATCCCGTTCGAGCCGGCCCACCTGCGCGCCATGTGGGGATGGGTCAGGCAGCGCGAGCATCAGTCGCCGGTTCCGGGGTCCCGTACCGCCATACCGCCGGCCGTGTCGTCGGCGCTCGATTCGTGGCGGCCGTGGACGTCGGACTCGGCGACCTGGCGCGAGGAGTGGGCGCGGCTGCACGACCAGGGGCTTCTGCAGGAGGATCGGCCGGTACCGGGAGCGTGGCCGCAGGGCGCGATCCGAGGCGTGTTCCGGAACTGGGCACGGGGCATGCTGGGGGAGAAGCTGGCCGGCCGGCCCGCGTTCACCCCGGGCGAGATCGCGAGACTGGCCGGTCCGACCACGATCACCAAGCGAACCCTGCAGATTTGGAAGAAGTCGCTTCCGGCGAACGAACCCGCTTCGAACCCGAATGCCGCCGAAGCCCAGCTCGAATCGTGGCGGCCGTGGACATCGGGGTCGGAGACGTGGCTGGCGGAGCTCGATTCGTTGCGGCGGCAGGGGTTGCTGTCACCGGCGTTCGCGGCGCCGGCGGAAGGGGAGCCGGTCTCGGGGCACACGGCGAAGCTGCTGAGGTTCTGGCTGCTCGGAATGTGGGGCGTGGCGGCGCCGGACGGGTCCACCGTCACCGCGGCGGACGTCGCGCACTGGTCCGGGGAAAGCTCGATCCGGCCCGACCGGGTGCGCCGGATGTGGCACGTGGTGAGTCAGCGGGAGATCGCCGACCAAGTACGGCGGCAACCGCCGACGCCGGCCGGGGACGTCCCCGGCTCCCCGGCGGAACCCGGGCACCCGGAAGCCGACGACGAGCTGACCGAGCTGCTCGACACCATCTTCCAGGGCGAAGAGGCCGGGCAACCGGAGGAGGCCACCGAGGAAGGCTTCGACCCTTGGCCGGACTTCGACGCGGCGGACCTCGACACGGTGGACTTCGGTGCGTGGCCCGACCTCCCGCAGGACGATCCCGGGTTCGGCGAGCTGCTGGCCGAGCTGGGGCTTTCCGCGGACCCGGCCCCCGGCTGGGGCGCCTCTCCGGACGTCGAAGCCCTCGCCGGGCCGTCCGGGGTGCCCGCCGGCCGCAGCCGGCAGGCCGAGGAGGCTCGCGCCCACCGGCGGCGTCAGTCGCGAGCGGAGCGGACCGCCTCCCCGGACTTCGTTCCCCTGCCGTCCCCCGCGGGTCCGCCAACCGGGCCCGTGGCCGGAACGTCCGCGACGTCCCGGCGGGACGCGGACCCGTCGGCCGACGAGACCTGGCGGCACAGCGAGGCGCCGTCGGCCGGGTGGTTCGACCCGCCGGCCGACCCCCTCCGGCCGGCGGAGTGGGAGCACCTCCGCCCCGGCGCGGAAGTCCGCACGGTCGACACCGAGCTGGCGGACCCGAAGGTGCGGGCGGACCTGGCGGACGGGCCCCGGCTGCGCCTGGACCGGTACCCGCACCTGGTGCGCTACGACGTGCGCCGGATGGAGGTGCGTCCGGGCCGGTTCGTGCAGGAGTACACCGTGCAGCTGCGGCCGGACGCGGCCGCGGTGACCGACGCCGAGCGGCGCGCCGTCGAGGAGCAGGTGCGGGCCGGGCTGACCGACGTGGGGAGCAACCGCGGGGTCCGGCTGCCCAGTGGGGACCAGCTGCACGTGCGCGTCGAGTTCGTCGGCGCGGACGAGCCCGCACACGCCGGCGTCGTCCTGCTCGGGGCCGAGGACCCCCGCGAGAGCCACCAGCTCCGGTGGAACGTCCGCGACGGGCGAGCGCTCGCGCACGAGGTGCTGCACTTCCTGGGCCTGGTGGACGAGAACCTGGACGCCGGCCGCGTCTTCCTGCGCGACACCGGGCGCAGCCGGGTCGCCGCCGACGACGGGCCAATGGCGACGGCGATCCACACGGGTGCGGCGTTCAAGCCGCGGCACGCGTGGCTGCTGGAGCGCACGATGACCGGCCAGCTGGGTCCGGTCGCCGGGTGGAACCCGATGCCCGCGCGGACGGCGCTGCCGGACCTGACCGAGGCGGACGCCCCGCGGCACCTCGAACCCGCGGCGCCGGACGACGGCGGGTTCGTGCCGATGCCGGCGGCCCCGGAGCAAGTCACCGTGCCCTTCGGCAAGGGCGTGAAGACGCCGTCGCCGGCCGACCGCGACGTCGTCACCGACCTCGGCCGGCGGCTGCTGGCCGACCGGCTCGACCAGTTCCGGCAGGGACGCCCCCGCACGCCGGTCCGGATCACCGGCTACGGCAACTCGTTGCTGGCCGCGCACGAGTCGGGGCTGGCACGAGCCACCGCGGTGCGGGACGTCCTGCTGTCCGGGATGGCGGCCGAGCACCGGGAACGGTCCGCGAACGGCGAGATCCTGCCGCCACTGACCGAGCTGACGACGGAGGTGGAAGCCGTTTCGGGCGGCCGGTCGGGCGGCAGCGCGCCGGGCCGCCGGGCCGAGATCGAGCTGTCCCACCGCCCGACGGACCGGCGGGTGTACGAAGCGGCGCCGGCCGCGGCCGAGCCGATCGGCTACCACGCCGACGGCGTGCCCGGCGGGGTGAGCTCGGACCCCGACGCCCGGCTCGGCATCGAGGTCGAGGCGCAGCTGCCCGACGCCGGCTTCCGGCAGCGGGTCAAGGAGATCAACGCGGCCGTCCGCCGCCTGGACCTGATCAGCCCGGACGACTCCAGCTCACTGATGGACCCGGACGACGTCCCACTGACCGGCCGGTGGCACCTCCTCTCGGAGGAAGCACACGAGAACGGGATCGAGTTCGTTTCCCCGGTGCTCGAGGCGCGGCTCGGGCCGTGGCGGCAGGTCGCCGAAGCGACCGGCGTGCTGCGCCGTCACGGCGCGACCGCCGAAGCCACCGGCGGGCACGTGAACGTCAGCTTCGCCGGGCACACGCCCCCGGCCGCGTACGCCCGGCTCGCGCAGCTGGTCAAGGCCTTCGAGGCCACGCTGTTCCGGCTCGGCAACCCGGTGCGGTCGGACCGCCAGCGCAACCTGTGGGCGGTGGGGCCGAACCCATGGCCGCTGGCCCCCGGCGCGGTGCGCACGGCGGCCGACGTCCGGCTGCTGAGCCTGGGCAAGTACGACGCGGTCAACTTCCAGCACGTGCACGGCGACGATGCGACCGACCGCGTCGAGTTCCGGTTCTGGAGCGGCAGCCTCGACCCGGCGGTGTGGCAGGTCCGCGCCGAACTGAGCCTGGCCATGCTGCGCGCGGCGGCCGACCCGGCCAAGGCCGGCCGGATCGCCGACGCCCTGCGGCGCGCCGACCTGCTGTGGCGCCCGGACGCCGCCCCGCTGGACGAGGAGCAGCGGTGGGCGCGGTTCCAGGAGCTGCTGCACCTGCTGGAGCCGAGTCCGGCCGCGCGCGACCAGGTCGTCCAGCTGTACGCCGCGACGCGGCCGTGGCAGCCGACCGGCTACACCGACGACCGCAAGCGGCTGTCCACCGTCGCGGCGCCGGGCAACGGCCTCGTCTTCCCGGCGCCCGGGGACAGCGCGGCGTCCGCGGTGCGCGTCGCCGAATTGCTGCCGCGGTACCCCGGGGTCCAGGTCGTCAAGGTGACGCTGACGCCCGACGGCCGGCACGTGCGGCTGTGGGACGGCGGCACCCGCACCTTCCGCGAATACGCGCAGCTGCTGCACCTGCGCTACCGGGACGTCGCCGAGCACCTCAAGTTCGTCCTCCTCGCCGACGGCGCGGCCACCCCGGCCGCCGACCCGGAGCCGGGGGAGCGCACGCTCGCCGGAACCATCTCGGAGCACAGCCGGGCGCAGGTGCTGGCCCCGGCCGGCGGGGCCACGCTGTCCGCCCGTGGTCGGGTACGGGCGCAGTCGGTCGCCTTCGGCGCCCGAGGGGTGCCTTCGCCGGCCTCCGCGAGCGGAGCCGGGTGGGTGCTCTACCACGAGGGCACCGAGCGAAGCCGGGTGGCCGCGGCGGACCTCGACGAGGCGGTCGAGGCCGCGGGGCTGACCGACCGCGTGCCGACCCGGCGCCGACCCCGCCCGGTGCCCGGCGGCTTCGCCCCGGCGCGGAGGACCACTTCCGGCCTCACGGCCGTGACGCCGATCCGCGCCGGCGTGGTGCCCGGCAGCCTGGCCTCGGCGCGGGAGACCGCTTCCGGTCTCGCGGACGGCCCGGCCGTGACGCCGATCCGCGCCGCCGTGGTGCCCGGCGGCCTGGCCCCCGGCCTCCCGGACGCCCCGGCCGTGACGTCGATCGGCGCCGGCGTGGTGCCCGGCGGCCCCGCCTCGGCGTGGGGGACCACCTCCCGTCTCCCGGCCGGCCCGGCCGTGACGCCGACCCGCGCCGGTGTGACGGCCGGTGATCTCGCCCCGGTCCGGGGAACCACCTCCCACCTCCCGGGCGGCGTGGCCGTGACGCCGATCCGGGCCGGCGTGGTGCTCGGTGATCCCGGCTCGGCGTGGGGCCGCGCGGCCCGGTGGCTGTCGCGGGAGGACGGCGTCTTCGCCCTGGTGCTCGCCGGCCACGGGCTGCGGGACGTGGCCGCGGCGCGCGAGGCCCTGCGGCGCGGTGGCTGGGAGCGGCCCGGTCCGGTCCGGCTCTACGCCTGCAACGTCGACGGGCTGGCGCGGTTCACCCTCGACCTGGCCGACGCCCTGCGCCAGGTCGTGTACCGGCCGGCCAAGCTGCTGTGGGCCGGGGTCGAGGAACCGGGTCCGGCCGTGCGGGTCGGCGATCTGGGCTTCGCCCGTGACGGCAGCCCCCGCTTCGTCCCCGCCGACGGTGAGCCCTGGGTGCGGCAGCACCCGGGCGGCCGGACCGAACCCGCCACCTACGACCTGCCCGTGCCCGACGACGCCCCCGCCCGCCTCGGGCTCGACGCGCCGGAGCACCTGGCCCCGCCGCGCGAAGTGCCGTCCCCCGAGCCGGCGGCCAAGCGGGCCAGGTACACCACGGCCAGCGAGGCGTTCGAGCCGACCGGGAGCACGGTGGGTGCGCTGGCGTTCGCGGCCGGACCCGGGGAATCGGCGCGGTGGCGGGAGGTCTACGAAAACCTGCCGGCGCGCGAAGACGGCTCGCCGCTGTACGTGTTCGTGACCGCCCGAGACGGCGGGTTCGACGTCGACGGCCGGCTGCTCGACGGGGCCGCCCTCGCGGCCGTGGTCAAGAACAGCCCGGCGTACCGGCGGGCCCGGCACGCGAACCCGGATTTCCCGGTCAGCGTCGTGCTCGCCGGACCGGAGCGGCCCGTCGCCGCCTTGCGTGAGTTCGCCGAGGCACTGCGGGGCCGCGGACCGTACCGCGAAGTCGACGTCGCCGACCGGTTCGTGAACGGGGAACCGGGTCACGGGCCGTTCTCCCGCCTCTCCCGGCTGCACCTGGCCGACGTGTACTGGCTGCCGCTGACCGACGCGCACGAGCGGGACCACGGCCTCGGCTTCCCCGCCAGCCGGTGGGCCGGGAAGCTGGCGCAGAAGGCCGTCCGGGAGGCCACCGACCACGCCCAGCGGGTGCTCGCCCTCGAGCCCGGCCACGACGCGGACGACTCCGCTTCGGACGACTCCGCTTCCGACGGCGGCGACGAGCACCGGACCGAAGTCGTCGCGTCCTGGGCGGCGACCGGCCCCGGGCGGGCACGCCCGTTCCACCTGCTGCTCGACAGCCGGTCGGGCGGCTACCTCATCGGGTTGGCCGAGCGCCACGCCCGGGTGCGGGTGAGCCCGGCCGAGCTGGCCCGGCTGATCCGGGAAACGCCGGTCTTCCGGCGGATCAGCGCCGCCCCGGTCCGCCGCCCGCTCGTGCTCGCCACCGCCGGACCGGCGGAGACCCCGGCCGCCGACCCGAACGACGCGCTGCTGGCGGAGCTGACGGCGGCGACGGGGCCCTGGCCGGCGTACACGTTCACCGGCCCGGTGGGGATCGACCAGGACCACGGGTTCCTCACCCTGCCCGCCGGGAGCGCCTTCCGCGAGGTGCCGATGCCGGTCGAGGGCTTCGACCCCGCCTTCTTCGGTTCGGTGTTCGGCTTCCTCGCGGGCGAGGACCGCGCTCGCTCGTTCGGGCCGGTGTGGGCCTTCGGGCAGCTCGCCGACGCCGGCGCGGCCCCCGTTCCCGGGCCGTGGGGACCGCGCCGCCCGGTGTTCGTCGTGCTGGACGGTGCGGCGGACCACGCGAAGCTGGGCCTGGCCGACGGACCGGACGTGGAGCTGACGGGAAGCGCGCTCGGGCGGTTGCTGCTGTCCGTGCCCGAGTTCCGCGAAGTGCTGGAGAACGCGCCGGACCGGCCGATCGTGCTGGTGTCCGCCGCCGGTGGCGCCCGGGTCAACTTCGGCGGGCTCGGCTTCGACTTCGCGGGTGCGCTGCGGGCCGCCGGGTTCTTCCCGGACGTCTTCGCCCCGACGAAGGGGGTCCGGGCCGGCGGGACCGGGCTCACGCTCGAACCGGGATCGGCGTTCGTGCCGGTGTCCCGCTGGCGCGCGGGCGACCTGAAGACCGTCTCGTTGAGCAATCCCGAAGGTTCGCTCTCGCTCCGGCTCGTGCGGACGGCGGGCGACGACGAGCTGGTCGCGGACCTGCGCAACTGGCTCGCCCGGGTCACCGCCGAGACGTTCGCGGAGTTCTTCGACCGCGACGGCACACGCCAGGCCGTGCCCTGGGACCCCGGGCACCCGCCGGTGCTCGTCGTCGCGACGAGCCCGGCTCCGGGCCGGTACTCGGGCGTGCGCGGCGACGACGTGCACGTCCTGCTCGACGAGCTGTGGCTGAGCGAGGTACTGCGCGACGACGAGGATCTGCGGACCATGGCCGGCGACCGGCCCGACGTGCCGTTCCTGGTGCTCGGGCTGGGTGCCGGCACCTCGTCCCTGGCGGCGTTCTCCGCCGGCCTGCTGCCGGGCGGGTACGCCCGCCCCCTGTTCCGGCCGCTCGGCCCGGTCTCGTTCTCGGCCTCGGGCACGCTGCGAGTCGACGGCCCGGGCTTCGCGCCCGTCGACCCGGCCGAGCCCGGACCCGGTGACCTGCTGAGCTACCCGCACGTGTCGCTCGACGGCGTCGTGCACGGTCAGTTCTTCCCCTCCCAGGCCTTCGACGCGGCGAGCGAAGCGCTGCACGGGTTGCGGTACGCGAGCACGGAGAAGGCGACCTACGGCCGGCAGCTGTCCGGTGGCGTGGTGCAGGCCCGCCTGCCGTGGGCCGGGTTCGGCGGCACGCCGTGGCGCGTCGACGGGCACGGCGGCCGCGACGGGCTCGTCTTCGCCATGCTGACCGGCCGGCCGCACGTCGCCGGGGACAAGCTGACGTGGGACGAGGACCGGGCGGCCCGCGCGATCTACGCCAGTGAGATCTTCGCGCGGGCCGGCGGCGCGGGCGGGCTGGTCCTGCTCGGCCACTGCGAGGTCGACGGACAGCGCCCCGGGCGGGCCACGGTGGGCCTCGGCATCAAGACGGCGTGGGAGCGCGACTTCCGGCCCGTCGCGCTGTTCGGCGCCGACCAGCCGGTGCATGTCGACGCGGGCGGCACGGTCACCGTGACCGGCGGCGGCTACCTCCGCGAGATCGCCCCGCCCGTCGATCTGTCCGATGTGGACATGGTGCCGCTCGCGCACGGCGCGGGCGGGACAGCCGGCGTCTTCTTCCCCCGGCCCGGCGGCGACGAGGCGGAGATCGTCCGGGGCGCGTTCGAGCGTGGCGCGGGTGACCCGGACGCCTACACCATGGCCCTCCACCACGGCGAGGACGGCTTCTCCGTGTGGCGCCGGTCCGACCGCACCCGGGTCCGGCTCGACGAGCACGGCGTCCTGCGGCTGCTGGTCGCCGCCGGGCTGCCGGGCGGGCAAGCGTGGCGGACGCGGCCGAAGCTGGTGTTCCTGGCCTGCGCCGTGGGCGACCCGGCGCTGAGCGGCCGGCTGGCCGGCCTGCGCACCCTGCTGCGCGAGCACCGCTACCGCGGCCGCGTGGCCGGGCCGGGCACCCGGATCGAGGTGTTCGAAGACGGCGAGGTCCGGCCCGCGGGCACCCGCGCCGACGGGGCGCCGGTGCGGTCGGTCGAGCTGGCCGGCGACCGGCCGTCCGAGCCGGTGCGGGAGTGGACCGGCCGGTTCGACCGGAACCGGCGGCTGCCCGCCGAAGACGAGGCCGCGCTGGCCGAGCGCGTCCGCGTCCTCGCCGAGCAGCTGCTCCGGCTCGCCCGCGAAGGCCGGGAGGGCCTCGACCTCCGCCTGACCGGCTACGTCGGCTCCCTGTGGGAGCGGGAAGCGGTAGCCGAACTGGCGGCCCGCATCCGCCACGCGATCGACGAAGAGCTGCGGGCCCGGCAGGACGGCGAGCCGCAGCACACGGCCGACAGCACCGCACTGACGGTCACCGAGGCGACCTTCTCGGTCGGCACCAACCGCCGGGTCGAACTGTGGGTCCACCCCGGGCCCGGGCGCCGGATCGGAAGTTACCGGGCGGCGGAGACCCTGGACGTCGACTTCGCCCACCGGTCCGCCGAGCTGCCCGCCGCGCACGCGAACCGGGTGCGGTGGGCGGTGCAGGGCGCGGCGGTCCGGGCGATCCGGGCCGGGCTCCGCCGGCTGCCGCCGATGCAAGTGGCCGTCCGCGGCCAGGTGAACGAGGTGGCGGCCGCGCACGGCGACCGCGAAGCCGGGTTCACCGCCCTGGTCCGGCAGGCGCTCACCGAGACCCTGGCCGAAGGCTCGGCCCGGGGCATGGGGAACCTGCCGACCGTCGAGGAGCTGATGCCCGAACTGCACGTCACCGCCGAAGGCGACTACGCGTTCCGGGCGGGGCAGGCTTCGGCGACGGTGACCTTGCCGTCGATCCCGTCGCCGGATCCCGGGCCGCGGCCGGGATCCGGCGACGCGGCGATGTCCGACGCGGGTTCCGCTCCCGAGCCCGAGCTGATCCCGTTGCCCGCGGCCACGGGGGCCGCCCGGCGCGGCGTCGGGGGCACCGTGGCGCGGACGGATCCGGTCGAACTCCGGTGGACGGTCGACCTCCCGAGGACGGCCCGCTGCGGCTGGCGCCGGAGGACCAGGCGTCGCTCGGCGCGCTCGTCGACCTCGTCGCCCGCAACACCGCCCTCCTGCTGGCGAACGACGGGGACCTGCCGGACGTCCGGTTCGGGCTCTTCGACACCGCGGCCCGGCGCCAGGAACACGGGCCCGCCTTGTTCGCGATGCTCGACGACGAGTTCCGGTCCGGTCTCGAAGACCGGGACGTGGCCGCGCCGGAGCCGGCCTTCGACCACGTCGAAGACGGCAGGCAGGGACGGGGCGCCGGCCGCCTCGAAGTGACCGTCCACCGATCGCCGCACCCGACGCGGCACGCCTACCGGGCCGCTCGCAGCTTCAACGCGGCCTACAGCTCCCGCGCGACCGCCCTGCCGCACGCCGCGCGCCGCCGCCTCGCCCTGATGCTGGCGGGCCTGGTCGAGCGGATCCGCGATGCCGACGGCACCGGCGACCAGCCGCGCCTGCTGCTCGACCTGCGGTCCGCGGCCGGGCCGGTGCCGGCCCGGACCGAAGAGCTCACCGCCGAGGTGAACGCGGTGGTGCGGGCGCTGCTCGGCCCGGACTCGGTGCTGACGGCGGAACAGGTGATCCGCGGCCACATCGAATTCCGCCACCAGCCGTCCATCAAGCACGCCGAGCTGTTCGCCGACATCACCGGGCCCGACCACGAGCTGGACCGCACGCCGCCGGAACCGGGTGGGCACGTCCGGTGGACCGGTGATGGGGCTTCGCCCGCGCCGGCTCCCGTCCGGCGGCAGGCTCCCGTCCGGCGGGCTCCGGAGACCGGCCCGGAGCTCGAGCTCCCGCCGGCCGACACGCTGACGCGGGCCGACGCCGCCCGCGTCATGCGGCGCAACGACCCGGTGCTCGACCAGTGGACGGCCACGCTGGAGCCCGGAGAAGAGCTGTCCGGCGCGGCCCGGGCGGACTTGGACCGCTTCGCGGACGGTTTCGCCCGCGAAGTCGCCGAGCGCGCGGCGCGCGGGGAACAGCTGCCCGACATCCGGCTGGCCGTGCGCGAGAGCCGCCGGTCCGGGCACCGGACGTTGACCGACCAGCACCGCCGGCTGCGCGACGTGCTGATCGCCGCGGTCGCCGCCCACGGCGCCGTGCCGCCGGAGCTGGAGTTCACCCTGACCACCGAGCAGCTCCCGGCCAACGGGGCGCCGGTCATCCTGCGGGCGGCCGTGCACGAGACGCCTCCGCTCACGGCGGCGAACCACCGCGCGGCGCGGCAGCTCACGGCGTTCTTCCTGCCCCAGCTGCCCCTTCTGTCGCAGGCCGCTCGCCGGCGGGTGGTGTGGCTGGTGCAGGGTTTCGTGACGCAGCTGCTGGCCGAACCGGATCGCGAGCGGCGGTTGCGGATCGCGGTGGTCCACCCGTCGCCGGTGAACCACGAACCCCGCACGCGGGAGGTCCGGGAGCTGGTCGAAGGGGCCGTCGCCGAGGTGCTCACCGGCCACCCGGACGCCGATCCCCGCGTCGTGGCGCTCGTGCCCGGCTTCGTGCGGTTCGAGCGGTACGTCCACCGGGGCACGCCCGCCGCGGTCCTGCTGGACGTGTCCGACCCGGAGTCGCCCGGGCGGGTGACGGGCCACTTCCGCACCCTCGGCCGTGGCATCCGGGTGTTCGACCCGGACCAGGCCGCCTTCACCGAGTTCGGCCGGCAGCAGGGGGCCGAGATCGCCGCGGATCCCGGTCTGGAGCTGCCCGACGTCCGGATCGCCGTGCGCTCGCGGCTCACCGCCCGGGACGCCGCGTTGCGGGAGTCCCTGACCGCGGACCTCCGCCGGTTCCTCCACGACGGGCTGCGCGCGGCGGGTGTCGACGAAGCGACCCGGGAGCAGCTCCCGATCACCTGGACCTGGTACGACAGCAGCGGCGGCGGGTACGACGGCGAAGTGGTGGTCCGGGCGCTCGCCGGGCCCCGGCGGACGCCCGGCTGGTACCGGGACGCCCGTGAGCTGACCGGCGCCTTCGTCACCCACAGCACGCGCCTGCCGGCGACGGTCGAACGGCGGCTGGGCTGGGCCCTGGAAGGGTTCGCCGCGCGCCTGGCCGCCGCCGGCCCGGACCACGCCCCGACGCTCGACATCACCGTCGCCGGAACGGTGGAGGTGCTCCCCGGACGCCTCGCCCGGGTCGAGGAGCTGGTGCGGACGGCGCTGAACGCCGGCGACCGCGCGCGGTTCGCGCCGGCCACGGTGCCGGAGGTGCTGCGCGACCACGTCCGGATCGCACCCGCCGAGCCGGGTGGGCCCGGCCCTGGTGTGCGGCTCGTGGAGACCGCTCCGGCCGCCGCCGTCCCGGAGGAGGATGCCGCGGCGCCGGAGAAGATCGCCGTGGTGCCGGATGCCGGGGCGCCGGAGATGGGCTCGCCGATGTCCGACTTGGCGATGCCCGACGCGTCGCCGAGCCCGGTGCGCCCGCGGGGCGGCTCGGTGTTCGACGACCTGGAACAGCAGCTCGACGAAGGCCCGGGCGAAGAACCGCAGTGGGCCGGCCTCACCCACCCCGCTGATGGGGAGCCGGCGGACGACGGCGTCCTCCCGGCGGACGACGCGGCGTTCGACGACCTGGTGCACGACCTGATCGACTTCGACGGCAACCAGGGCCGCGAGCCCGGGACCCCGGCGGTGAGCTTCTCGGACCTGCTGGAGCAGTTCGACTGGGACAGCTTCCCGGAGTGGTCGGCGGATTTCTTCCCCGGTACGCCGGAAGCGTTCGGCGCCCCGGTGGACGAGCCTCCGGCGCTGCCGCTCGACACCCCACCCGGCCTGGCTGCGGTCCCGGAGCCGCCGGCGACCGGGGAGCCGGTGGTCCGCGGTCGGTTCACCGAGCAGGGCGGGCTCGTGCTGTCCCCGCCCGAACGCGCGGCGATCGGCGCCGCGGCGGGCCGCTTCGCCGGGCTGGTGGCCCAGGGCCACCGGACGTTCGAGCTGCGGCTGGACCTGAACGCACCGGAAGCCCTGCACGACCGGATGGGCGGCCTGATCGCCGACACGCTCCGGCAGTCGGTGGACGCCATCCTGGCCCGCGGCGGATTCCCGGTGCGCTCGACGGCCGAGCTGGAGGTGCGCTGGCGCGGCGAGGCGGAGTCCGACCCCTCGCGCGACGACTTCGGCGGGTGGGAGCTGCGGTTCCGCCCCGTCACCCCGGAAGCCGATGCCCCGGAAGCCGATGCCCCGGAAGCCGCGGCGCAGGAGGCGGACCGCCCGCACGACTGGGACAGCCTCTACGACGTGACCCCCGAGCCGGAGGGACGGCCGGAAGACCCGGCGACCCCCCGGCAGCCGGGTGCCCCGGCCGCTCGGCCCGAGTCGGTTGCGGAGGCGGGCGCTCAGGCTGCGCCGGTTCCGGCGGCCGAGCCTGGTCCGGAGGAGCGGCTGCGCCGGCTCCAGGAGCAAGCCGCGGAGCTCGCGCGCGTGGAGGTCGAGCGCTACGACCGGCGGATGGCCGAGCGCGAAGCGGAGCGCCGGCGCGCGGAACAGGACCGCGAGAACCAGCGCGAGACCGACTGGTGGGACCGCGAAACCCAACGCCGGCGCGACCAGCGGGAGCAGCAGGCCCGGCTGGAGGCCGAGCGGGTCCGGGCCGCGGAGGTGGCCCGGCGCGAGGCTGAACAGGCGCGGGTTCGGCAGGAGGAGTGGGCCCGGCGGCAGGCCGAGCAGGCCCGGATTGCCGAGGTGGCCCGGCAGGAAGCTGAGCGGGCCAGGGTCCAGCACGAGGAGCGGGCCCGGTTGGAGGCCGAGCGCCTCCGGGGCGAGCAGGTGGCCCGGCGCGAGGCCGAGCGGGCCCGAGCCCAGCACGAGGAGCAAGCCCGGCTGGAGGCCGAACGTGTCCGGATGCAGCGGCAGGGCGAACCTCACCGGGACGAGCCCGCCGGGCGTCGCGGGGGCCGGCCGGTGGCCGGAGACCTCGGGACCGGGCCGGGTGCGGCGGCCGCCCCGCGGCGGGATGCGGACGCCGCGGCGGGTGCCGGCGCCCGGATTCCGGCGAGGCCGGCTCCCGTGGTGCTGGCCCGCGGCCGGGCCGACACCTCCGGCCGGCTGCGGCCGGACCTGCTGCTGCCGCCGCTCGAACGAGCTCGGCTGCGGCAGGCCGCGCGGGACGTCGTCCGCTTCGCGATGGCCGGCACCCCTGCCGGGCGCGAAGGACTCGACCTGGGGCTGAGCCTGCGCCTGAGCGGCGGCAGCAATCTCGAACGACGCTTCGCCGACGTCAGCGGGTTCCTCACCGAGCAGGCCCGCGCCGAGCTCGCCGCGGCGCTGGACGAGCTCTACCCCGCCGAACGGTTCCCCGGCCGGCCCGCGGAGTGGGAGTTCACCGTCGAGCAGCTGCCCGGCGACCGGGAGACCAACGGCAGCTGGGAACTGACCCGCCATGACGGCCCGCGCCGCCCGATCGCCTATTACCGGGCCCTGAGCGGCTTCGCGGCGCCGCTGGCGGGGGTGCGCCGGCTCGCCGCCGTCGACCGGCGCCGGCTCGGGTGGGTGGCCGAAGGCTTCACCGACGCGGTGGTCGCCGGGCAGGACTCGCGCTTCCGGTTGACGGCCCACCTGCCGCGGCTGCTCAGCCGGGGGCTGGTCGGCGACGAGACGCGCCTCGCGCCGTTCCGCGCGGTGGTCGAGGAAGCCGTGCGGCACCGGCTGGCGCAGTACACCGCGCCCGGCCACACGGCGGAGGAGATCCTCGCCCGGGTGGATGCGGAGGTGCACGAGCTCCTGGACACGACGTCGCCCGGGATCGTGGTGCGCATCGACACCCGGGGCACCGGGACCGGGCCCGCCGGCCCGGACGTCGTGCCGCTGGCGGACCTGCTCGGGCCGCAGCACGTCGAGCCGGGTGACGTCGACCACGTGGTGCTGCGCGACCGCGGCGGCCTCGTGCTGGGCGTCGGGTTCCCGCACACCGACCGCGAGCGGGAGGTCCTGCGGGAGGCGTTCGCCAGGGGAGCCGGCGCGGCAGGGGAGTTCCGGGTGCCCCTCCACCACGACGAGGGCGGGTTCTCCGTGCGCACGCGCGGCGGCCGGATCGTGCGCCTCGACGAGCGGGGCGTGGTGCGCCTCCTGACCGGCCTGCAGCTGCCCGGTGTCGTAGGCTGGCGGCACTGGTCGGCGCTGGCCTTCCTCAGCTGCCGGGTGAGCAGCCCCCGGCACGGCAACCGGCTGGTGACGCTGCGGGAGCTCCTGCGCGAAGCCGGTTACCGCGGCGAAGTCCGCGGCCCCGGCATGCGGGTCGCGGTGCACCGGGACGGCATCGTGCGGGAGCTGCCGGACGACGCCACGCCGGACGAGGACTCCGTCGTCTTCGGCCCCCCGCCCGTGCCGGCTGCGCCGCGGCACTACGTCGTCGACGCGGCCCGGCCCCGCCTCACCGATCCGGCCGCGGCGGCGGACCTGCGGGCACTGGCGGCCGCGCTGTCCTCGGCGGTGCGCTCCCAGCGGGCAAACGGACTGCCGGTGCCGCGCGTCCGCGTCGCCGGCACCCCGCGCGACGCCCGGGTCGTCGCCGATCTGCTGCGCGCGGAGCTGGAACCGGGCCTGCCGGAACCGGAGATCGCGATCGGTCCGGGCACCGCGGGGCCCGTCACCGTCGACGTGACGGTCCCGGTCGTGCCGCGGGGGGCGGACCACGCCCCCACGGCGAACGCGGCGGGCGGGCTCAGCTTCGACGCAGGCGCGGCGTCGGAGCGGGCCGGCTGGGAGCGCCTGCACCAGGCGTTGCCGCCGGAGACCGGTGGGCAGAAACCGTTTTTCGTCTACGTCGAGGGGCGCGGTGGCAAGTTCCTGGTCGGCGGCGTCCTGATCGACGGCGCCACCCTCGCGCGGCACGTGCGGAACTCCCCGGCGTTCCGGCGCTACGCCGCCGACGCCGCGGTGCCGGTCCGCCTGGTCGGCGCCGATCCCGCCGACCCGGACCGGACGATCGCGGCCGGGAAGGAGTTCGCGGAGGCGTTGCGCGGCGACGGGCCGTACCGCTCGGTGACCGCCCTGACCGAACACCTCGTGCTGGACGCGGTCGGCTCGGCGGTGCCGGAGAACGGCGGCGCCGCCGAACCGGTGGCGTCGATCCGGCCGAACGACGTGCGGTGGCTGCGGCTGATGGACACGAGCGGCCGGCGCATCGGCATGGGCTTCGCCTCGGCTGCGCGGGAAGACGACGGTCTGGCCGGCAAGCTCATCCACACCACCGACCACAGCCTGCGCGCGGTGAAGGAGACCGACGCCGGAAAGCCGGCGGGGTCGGCCACGCAGGCATGGGCCCCGGCGACCGAGGGTGGCCGGACCCGCCCGGTCGAGCTGTTCCTCGACGTCCTCGGCGACGACTTCCTCGTCCCGCTGTCCGACGGCAGCACCCGGCGGCTCGACCCCGAGCACAGCTCGCGGCTGCTGGCGTGGTCCTCGGCGTTCCGGGGGCTGACCAAGGTCCGGGCCCGCCCGCCGCTGATCGTCTTCGGCACGCTTCCCCCGGGGGCAGTGCCCGCGGGAGGCGAAGCCGTTCAGCGGCTGCTGGCCGGGCTGCGCGCGCTGACCGGGCCCTGGGAGACCTACCACTACACCGGCCACTACACAGTCAGCGACATCGCCATGGTGTCCGTCCCGCGGGGCACCCGGTTCACCGAGGGCCCGCCCCCGTCGACGGCGGACGTGGTGCACGTCGCCGGCGGCGGGGTGTTCGGCTTCCCCGTGCCGGGGGCGGTGCGCGAGCCGGCGGCGGAGACCGCGGTGTTGTCGGCCTTCCTCGACGCGGTCGAAAACGGCACTGCCGACCTGGACGGGCTCTGGGCGCCACGGAAGCCGATCGTCGTCACCGTCGACTCCCCGGACGGCCGGTTCGCCCGCCTGGCCACCCACTCCGGCGCCGTGCTCGAACTGGACGGCCGCCGGCTCGGGGAGATGCTGCTGGCCGATCCGCGCTTCCGGGAGCACCTGGCGGCCGACCCGCTGCGCCCGGTGGTGCTGGTGGCCCGCGACGGCAGCACCCTGGCCGGTTTCGGCGGTCTGGGCTTCGACTTCGCCGGTGCGCTGCGCTCGGCGGGGTTCTTCCCCGACGTCTACGCCCCGGACGGGCTGGCGATGGTCGAGCGCAACGGAATCGGCGCCCCCACCGGTTTCCGGCTCGTGTCGGACCTGCGGGCCGGTGACGTGCGGACCGAAGTCCTGCCGGACGCCGACGGGAACCCGATCGCGCTGTTCGTGCGCTTCCCCGGTGACGACGAGGCCCTCCGGCTGGCCCGGCAGTGGGCCGGCCACGCCACGGCCCAGCGCCTGCGCACCTACGCCACCGGCACCGGTTCGGCGGATTCGCCGTGGCCGGCCGGTCTGGTGCCGCTGTTCCTGTTCGCCGGCGCGGGTCCGCGGGGCTACACCGCCATCCGGGCGGACGGGGTGCACCAGCACCTCACCGCGGCGCAGCTGGCCCGGATCGTGCGGACCGACACCCGCGTGCGCACGGCGCTCGGCCGCGGACAAGACCGCGGGCGCGACCGCTCACTCGTGCTCGCCGCGCTGGACGGGGCGACCACGGGAGCCGCCGAATTCGGCCAGTCGCTGCTGCCTGGCGGGTTTTCGCGGGTCGTTCACCACGTACCGGACGGCTTCTCGCTGTCCGCGGACGGCCGCTTCGCGACGAACGGGACGGCTTTCACGACCGAACTCGCCCCCCAGCCCGGGCCGGACGACGTCGTCACCTACGCCATGGCCAACGAAGCCCTCGGCACCCACGGCCAGTTCTTCCCGCTGAACGAGATCGACGCCCAGGACATGCACCTGCCCGTGCGGTACGACACCGCTGTGCGGCAGCAGTACTACCTTCGCGCGCTCGAGAACGGCGAGGACGGCAGCCGGCGCTACGAACCCCTGCTGTCGCCGTGGGCCGGCAGCACCGTCCCGGCGTGGTTGCTCGACGGCCACGTCAGCCCGCGCGGATTGATGCCGTTCGCGCTGAAGACCGACCGGCCGCTGCACATCGGCGACACCGTCGCGCTGACCGCGGAAGACGGTGCCCGGCTCGTCGCCGGCACCGAGCCGTTCCGGCGGGCCGGGCTCGACCCGTGGGCGTCGATCCTGCTGGGACAGTGCTGGACGATGGCGCCGCAAAACGGCCTCGGCCTGGCCCACGCGGAGCGGTTCAAGCTCGAGTGGCGGCGCATCGTCGGGCCGGGCGCGGTGTTCGGAGCCACCCAGGTGATCAGCGTCGGCACCACGACCGCCATCCGGACCGTCGAAGAGGGCGGGACGGTCCTCGAGGCCCTGCCGGACCACGAGCGCACCCCCCAGGTGCCGCTGGCCGACCTCGCGGCCGGCCGGATCCCGCCGGAGGTGCTCGCGTTCCCGTCCAAGAGCAAGACCCTGCCGGGCCCGGCGGTCGCCGTCGTCCGTCGGGTCGCGCGGCAGGTCGCGCGCGCGGCGGCCTGGCGGCGCCGCAACCACGCCCGCCTGCCGGAAGTGACGATCCGGGGCTTCGGGCAGGTCGGTCTGCTGGGCGCGAAACACGCGGCGGCGACCGGCCGGGCGCGCGCCGACGCGGTGGCCGCGGTGCTGCGTCACGAGCTGGAGGAGGAAGCGCTGCGGCTGGCCCGGCTCGGTCTCGACGTCCGGCCGGGCGACCTCGCCGTCCGCGTCCTCGGCGCCGCGGCACCTCCGCAGGCGGGGCCGGTCGCCCACCTGGAGGTCCACCTGCCGAAGCACGAGCTCGGCGAGCAGGCGGTCGGCCGGGTGGCCGGTGGCGACGATTCGAGGCGGGCCATCGGGGAGCTGAACGAAGCCTTCCGGGCGCTGGCCCCGGAACCGCTCCCGGCCGGGACGGGCGCGCCGGCGATCCACCATGCGGGACCGACCGGCCCCGCGGTCGCGGCGCCCCGCTCGGGCGAAGACGTCCTGATGACCGACTACGGCTCCGATCGGGATGCCGACGGTGAAACGGATTCCGACTACGGCTCCGATCGCGACGCCGACGGTGAGAGCGACCCCGGGTACGCGCGGCCGGACGTGCCCGCTCTGCTCGGGGAGCTCTCCGACGAGATCGTGCAGATGCAGCGGCACCTGGCGGCCTTCCCGGCGTCGTTCCAGCCGGAACTGCGCGGCCGGGTGCGGGAGTGGCGCCGGCACGCGAGCCGGCTGCGGGCCGCCGGACTGTCTGATGTGGACGTCGTCACGCTCGCCGGCCGGCTCGCCGGCGCCCGGCGGCTGACCGCCCGCCTGCGGCACCTGCGGCTGGAGGAACTGGTTCGCAGCTACACCGCGGCGGTCGTCGAAGTGGAGGACGAGGAGAACCCGCTCACCTTCCACCCCGGCGGCGTCCCGGGCGGTGTGAGCAACCGGCCGGACGCGCGGTTCGGCTTCGAGCTCGAATTCCAGGTGGTGGGCGAGGAGTTCGTCGACGTGGCGGCGGCGCTGCGCTCGACGCTGGACGCCGCGGGCTTCCCCGGCTGGACGATCGTGCGGGAAGGAGCGCACGAGGGTGGCGTCGAAGTCGTTTCGCCGATCCTCCCGGGGGTTGCGAAGAGCTGGGCCGACCTCGTGCACGTGCTCGACATCATCCACGCCTACCGCGGCCCGCACGGTGGCCGCGCCGATGCCTCCTACGTGGGCGGGCACGTGAACTTCAGCTTCGCCGAGCAACCGGAGCTGCCGGTGTACGGCCGGGTCGCGCAGCTGGCCAAGGCGTTCGAAGACCTGCTCTACCGGCTGGGCAACCACCACGGCACCACCCCGCTGCAGCGGAAGCTGTGGATGGTCGGGCCCAACCCGCTCCCGCCGGACCCCGAGACGATCACCTCGATCGACGAAGTCCAGGCCCTCAGCACCGACAGGTCCGACGCGATCAACTTCCAGCACGTGGACGGCGACGACGGCGACTGGCTGGAGTTCCGGTTCTGGGCCGGCAGCCTGGACGCCTCGGTGTGGCAGGTGCGCGCCGAAATCTCGGCGGCGATGGTACTGGCGGCGAACGATCCGTCGCTGCACCGCCGCCTCGACGAGCTCATGGCCGACCCCCGGCTGATCGGGCACGGGCCGGTGGCCGCGACGCGGGAGGCGCGGCTCGGCCTGCTGCTGGACTTCCTGGAGCTGCTGCCGCTGAGCCCGGCGGCGCAGGAGCTCGCGGTGCAGCTCTACGCCTGGACCGGCCCCTGGGGGCCGCAAGGCGACAACGACCACCACCTGCGGGCGCAGGTGGTCATCGGCGCCGGGGCGCGCGGATGGCTGTACCCGGTGCGGGGCGACAGCGTGCGCGACGCCCTGCGCACGGTCGGGAGCCTGCCGGTCCACGACGGGGTGGAGATCGTCGCCGCGACGGTGACGCCCGGACAGGACACCGTCGAGCTGTGGTCGGCCGACCCGGTTCCGTTCGCCGCGTTCGCGAAGGTGCTGGCGACCCGTGAGGTGCTGACCAACGCCGCCGATGCGGCGCCGGACAACGTCGCCCCGCGCCTGGTGCTGGCGGTCTCGGGCGGGGCGGCCCGGCTTGGTCCGGCCGTGGTGGCCGAAACCAGGGTGCCGGTCGTGGTGACCGGCGGGCCGGTGCGGATCACCGGGGACGGCCGCGTCGAAGCCGGCTCGGAATGGATCGAGCTGTCCGAGGGCGGGCCGGCCGTCTACACGGGACTGACCGACCTCGGGACGGCGCTCGCCTGGCTGAGCCGGTACGAACCCCCGGCGCCGCCGGTGCGATCCGGTTTCGGCGCCGGTCCGTCCCGCGCGCCGCTGCTCACCCTGGCCGGCGACCCTGCGCCCGCCGCACCCGGCACGCCGCCGCCGGTCACCCCGGCTCCGGCGCCGGTACCCGCGCACGAAGTCGCGGCGGACGACGTGCGCTGGTTGGCCACCCGCAACGCGGAGGGCCGGGAGACGGTGCTGACCGTGTCCGACGGCGACGAGCAGGCGGACTACCTCGCTGGCACCTTCAAGTGGACGACCGAGCAGAGCGACCGCCTGTTCGGGCTCAACCGCACCGGCGCCACCGGGGAGGTCACCACCGTGGAGGTGACCGCGGACTGGGCCGACGGCCCGAACCCGGTGCGCCTGCTGCTGAGCGCCGCCGGCGGCCGGTACTTCGCGCGGTTGCGGGACGGCCGGCAAGCCATGCTGACGCCCGGCGAACTGGCCGAGCGCGTGGCCGCGAGTGCGCCCTTCCGGCGGCTGACCGCCGGCCCGGTGCGTCCGCCGCTGGCCGTGGTCACCTACGCCGACGACGTCGCGCCGGGGGACAACTCGCTCAACGAGGCCTTCCTGGCGAGGCTGGCCGCCTTGACCGGCCCGTGGGTCTCGTACCACTACGCCGGACCGCTGAGCCTGCGCGAGGACGGCGTCCTCGTCGTCGACCACCCGTTCGGGGCGGGGCCGGCCCTGGCCCCGGCCGACGTCCGCTACGACCGGGACGGTGCTCGCATCGTCTTCGCCGGGACCGCGGAGGAGCCCGTCGGGGAAGGGGAATCCCTCGTCGTGGCGGTGCCGGGGACGGAGACCTCCGCCCGGATCGAGCTGGCGAACGGCGTGCGCACCGACCTGGGCGGCACCGCACTGGGCGAGTTGCTGCTGCGTGATCCCGGGTTCCGGCAGCAGCTCGCCCGCGAGCGGCCCGTCGTGCTCGCCACCGCGGCCGGTGCCGTGCGGGTGGGCACCGGCGGGCTCGGCTTCGACTTCGCCGGCGCGCTGCGCGCGGCGGGCTTCTTCAACGACGTCCACGTGCGGGCCGCGGACGGCACACTGACCCTGGTGTCGGTGCCGCGGGCGGGTGACCTGCAGACCACCGTGATCACCGGCCCGGCGGGGCAGCCGATCGGCGAGTTCGTCCGGTTCCCCGGGGACGGCGACGTGCTCGCGCGAGTCCGCCGGTGGGCGGCGAAGGACACCGGTGCCCTCACCGCGTTCCTCACCGGGGAGGGGACCTGGGCGCTCCCGCCCTGGTCCCGGCGTCCGGTGCTGCTGTTCGCGCACCGGAGCGAGACCGGCTACCGCGCGCTTCGCCGGGACGGCCGGGAGCTGGACCTGCCGGCGCGCGTGCTGGGCCAGTCCTTGCGGGACGGCCGGGAGCTGCGTGAGATGCTCGGCGGTGAAGGCGCGGTGGCGGGCGCGGAAGGCGAGGAGATCGGCATCGTGCTGGCCAGTCTCGGCGGTCCGGCGACGGATCTGGCCGGGTTCGCCGGCGAGTTCGTCACCGCCGGCTACTCCCGGACCTTCTACGGCCCGCTGGGCGCGCTGGAGTTCCGGCCCGACGGCGTGCTCGGCCTGGCCGGCGGCGGGTTCGAGCGGACGGTGCCGGCCGTGCCGCAGCCGTGGCACCTGGCTGCCTACGAACGGGCGAACGCGAAGCTGGGCACGCGGGGCCAGTACTTCCCGGCCGGGGACTTCGACCGCGCCCTGATGGCGGTGGGCGCGGTGAACGACACGACCGCGCAGAGCCGGATCTACTACTCCGGCACGACCGAGCCGGACGGCGAGGGCGGTCACCGCGAGGTGTGGCGGCCCTACCTCGCGCCCGTGCGGCCCGACGCGAGCCGGTCGTGGAACGCGGTGCTGCACGGCACCGCGGGCCAGGGCTTCCACTTCCGGCTGCTCGCCGGCTCTCCGCACCGGCTGGGCGACCGCGTGACGCTGGCCGGGGCGCCGAGCGCGGCCGCCCTGTTCGGCAGTGCGGCCTTCCGGCGCGCCGGGCCGGCCGGGCCCGTCGAGCTGACGCTGCTCAGCTGCCTGGCCGACGTCCGTCCCGGGCCGGGCCGCCCCAGCTCCGCCTTCCTCCTGAAACAGGCGTGGGATCAGGGCCGGCCGCTGCGGGTGGTGGCGCCGGACGGCTACGCCGCCCTGGACGCCGACGGGACCCGGTACGTCGAGGACGGCGGACACCTGCGCGAGGTGCTCGAGCCGGCCGCCACGCCCCCCGAGCCCATCCCGCTGAGCGATCTGGCCGCGAGCCGGATCGAGCGGGCGGACGGTGCCGACCCCACCGAGGTGCGCCGGGCGGCCCGCCGGGTGGCCCGGGCGGCCGCGTGGCGGGCCCGCCTCGGCGCCCCGGCGCCGTCGGTGCGGATCGCCGGCTTCGGCGACACCACCGAGCGGGGACGGGAGCGGGCGGACGAGGTCGCCGGCGTCTTCCGCGCGGAATTCGCGGCGCAGAGCGCGCGGCTGGCCGGGCTCGGCCTGCCGGTCCCGGCGCCGGCCCCGGTCGAGATCACCGCCCGGACCTTCGCCGACGTGCCGGGCGGCCCGCCGCCCGCCGACGTCGTGGTGTCGGCCGACCTGCCCGTGCACGAACTGGGCGAGCAAGCGCTGGCCACGGGCGATCCCGGGGAGATCCGGCGCGCGTTCGCCGCCCTCGAACCGGAAACCGAATGAGAAAGGGGCCGTCATGGCCACCACGACCGAACCGAACGAGGCACCGGCGGACGGACCGCTGGAGAACTGGTTCCTGCTGATGGACCCGGCCTGGAGCCCGGCCACCGAAGACGCCGCGCCGCCGGTCGAAGCCGTCGTCGGGCTGTGGCCGGTGGCCGAGGACGGCCGGCTGGGCAAGTTCCGGGCCAACCCGGAGTACATGCCGGCCGACGAGCACTCGCCGTCGGACCCGCTGGACGCGGTGCTGCGGCTGGTCCTGCAGGGACGCGCCGAGGCCTCGCACATCCAGCTCGTGGTGCGGGAGACGCTCGTCGACGTCGCGATGAACGGCGACGGTCGCCCGCTGGTCACCCGGTCGCCGGACGACGTCCCGTGCATCGTCGTGGCCACCGGCGAGCCGCACCGGCGGCGGGTCGCCTCGCCGGGGTGGCGGCGCGTCGACCTCGGGGAGCTCACCGGGCTGCTCGCCGAAGGCGTCGACGTGCTGTTCAACCCGGGCGGCCCGGCCGCGGTGCGGCTGACCGGCGACTTCCTGCGCGAGACGCTGGCGATGGACGAGGCCCGGGTCGCCGAACTCCACGGGCCGGGTGAGCACGACGTCTCCGGGCTGCGGATCGTCCCGTGGGAACCCGCCGCCGACCGGGTGGGTGAGTCCGGTTAGGACGGATGGCCGGATCCGGGGGCGTTCGGACAGCATCGAGTGCCCCTTCGCGCTGCGGCCTGGTTGGCGGTTCCCCGCCGCGGCTAGCATCGGGCTTTCGACTGTTCGCCGCGGCCCCGGCCGTGGTGTTCGCACCGGTGGGGAGG
Source organism: Amycolatopsis sp. Hca4 (assembly GCF_013364075.1). Classification (GTDB taxonomy): domain Bacteria; phylum Actinomycetota; class Actinomycetes; order Mycobacteriales; family Pseudonocardiaceae; genus Amycolatopsis. The sequence goes on along the minus strand of NZ_CP054925.1, from coordinate 2,192,334 downwards.
GGAAGGTTCGCCGTGGTCACGGGCAAGGTGCTCCGGTCCGGCGGAGCCGTCCCGGCGGACGTGCCGCCGCCGACCGTGGAGCAGCTCGTCGCCGTGCGGCCGAGCTGCCCGGCGCCGGCCCGCAAGCACGCCTGGATCGACGAGTAACGGGGGACGAGGTGGGGCACGTGCGCACGGCCGTGGAGGGAGCCGGGGAACTGCGGAGCCTGGAGGCCGAGCTCCTCGACGTCCGGCGCTACATCCGGCGGCACCGCTCGCCGGCGGAGCCCGGGCGGCTGTGGCTGCACCAGCTCTGGAGCGACCTGCTGCTGGACCGCTGGTCCGTCCTCGACCGGCGGATCCGGCGCTCGGCGGCGGCCCCGGACGAACCGAACGGGGCGGCGGCCCCCGCACGGCGGGTGCGGGTGCTGCCGAACGCCGTCGAGCCGCTCACCCTGACCGGGCTGAGCGCCTGCCTCCGTCAGGCCCCCGGCCTCCTGGTGGTCGGGGACCGGGGCCCGGCCCACCCGGCCGTCGACGTCTGCGTGCACGCGACCGAGCGGGTGGACCGCGCGTTCGTGGAGGCACTGCGCACGTCGGCGCGGCGCTTCGACGCGCCCGCCGTGCTGGTGGCCAACCGCATCGAGAAGGCTGACCTCAACGTCCTGGCCCGCTGCCGGGTGCGCGCGGTGCTGCCTCGGGTCGCGGCCTCGAGCGGCCGGCTGGTGGACACGGTGCAGGCGGTCGGGGCGGCCGGGCACGTCCCGGGCCCGGACCTGCTGGCCGAGCTGCGCGGGCAGGGCTGAGGGCAGCCCGGGGCCGTCTCGATCCCTCAAGGGCCGGCAGCGCGGTTGCCCCAGGTGGTGGCCACGCTGCGCCGGCAGGCCTGAGTGAGCGTCCGCGGCGGCTCGTCGCGGGTTTCCAGCATTTCGGGCAGGAAGCCACCAAGCTCGGGCAACAAACGGCGTACCGACGCGGACGCGGCGTTATCAAGAGTGCAGAGCCGCGCGCCGGCGGCTCACCGCCGACCGGGTGACGGCCGCGCCGGTTCTTGAGTGCCCTCGCGGGGATCGGGTGGAGATTGGGTCGCCGTGGGTGGTGCTGAGCGGGTGTTGCGGATCGACTTGCTGGGCGAAGTGCGGGCTCGGGTGGGGGAGGGCGAAATCGCCGTCGGGCCGCCGCGGCGGCGGGCGGTCCTCGCGGTCCTCGCGCTGCGGGCCGGGGAGACGGTCTCGCGCGCGGAGCTGGTCGACGGGGTGTGGGGTGATGCGGCCCCGGCGTCGGTCGAGGGCAGCGTGCACACCTACATCCACGGGTTGCGCCGGGTGCTGGCGGAGGCCGGCGGCGACGTCCTGGTGCGCACCGGCGCGGGTTACCGCCTGGTGCTGGAGCAGGCCGCGCTCGACGTGACGGCGGCCGAAGCCGGGGCGCGCCGGGCGCGCGAGCTGGCCGCGGCGGGGGATCGCTCCGGCGCCGTGGAGGCGCTCGGGGAGGCCCTGGCGCTGTGGCGCGGGGTGCCGTTGTTCGGGGTGCCGGGGCCGTTGGCGGAGGCGGAGCGGGTGCGGCTGACGGAGCTGCGGTTCCAGCTGGTGGAGGAGCGGGCGGAGCTGTTGCTCGGGTTGGGCCGGCATCGTGAGGTGGTCGGTGAGCTGGCGGATGCGGTGCAGGCGGAGCCGTTCCGGGAGCGGTTGCGGGTGTTGCTGATGCTGGCGCTCTATCGGAGTGGGCGGCGGGCGGATGCGCTGGCGGAGTTCGAGGCGGCGCGGCGGTTGTTCGTGGCGGAGCTGGGGCTGGACCCGGGTCCGGAGCTGACGGATCTGCAGGCGCGGGTGCTGCGCGGGGACCCGGGCCTCGACGCCCCCGCCGCGCCCGCGGCCGCGCCGGTGCCGGCCCAGCTGCCGCACGGGGTGCCGGAGTTCGTGGGCCGGACTCGCGAACTGGAGCAGCTGGCCCAGTGGAGTGCCCCGGCCGGGCGCGACAGCCGGGCGCTGGTGATCTCCGCGGTGGACGGGTTCGGGGGCGTCGGCAAGACGTCGCTCGCCGTCCGGTTCGCGCGGCAGGTCGCGGCGGACTTCCCGGACGGGCAGCTGTACCTCAACCTGCGCGGGTTCGACCCGCACCGCCCGCCGCTGTCCGCTCCGGAGGCGCTGGGGCAGCTGCTGTGGTCACTGGGCGCGGGCGGCCGCAGGCAGGACCGCGACGCGCAGGTGGCGACCTACCGGACGCTGCTGTCGGGCAAACGGGTCCTCGTCCTGCTGGACAACGCCGCGTCGGCCGAGCAGGTACGCGAGCTGCTGCCGGGTCCGTCGAACAGCCTGGTGCTGATCACCAGCCGCAACCGGCTCAGCGGCCTGGTGGTGCGCGACGGTGCGCACCGCCTCACCCTGGGGGTGCTCACCGAGGCCGAGGCCCTGGAGCTGCTGCGCACCTCGGTGGGGCGGGCGCGGATCGACGGCGAACCCGCCGCGGCCGCGGAGCTGGCGCGCTTGTGCGGGTACATCCCGCTCGCGGTGCGGATCGCCGCGGAGAAGATCTCGGTCAACCCCGGTGCGAGCTTGGCGGACCTGGTGGCGAACCTGACCGCCGAGCAGGACCGGCTGGACGCCCTGGAGGCCGGTGACGACGAGATGTCGTCGGTGCGGGCGGTGTTTTCCTGGTCCTACCACTCACTCGACCCCGAAGTCGCCCGTGCGTTCCGCTACCTGGGCACGCTGCCCGGACAGGACGTCGGCGTGGCGGCCGCGGCGGCCCTGCTCGACCGGCCGGTCGACGAAACGACCGCCTTGCTCACCGTGCTGTACGAGCAGAACCTGCTGGAGCGCAACGGGGACCGCTACGGTTTCCACGACCTCGTGCAGGTTTACGCCGCCGAGCTGGCCGAACGGCACGACAGCCCGGAGGACCGGGCCGCCGCCGCCCGCGCCCTGCTCGGCTGGTACCTGGCGGCCGCCCGGCCGGCCTTCGCCTGCTTCATCCCCGACCACCCGCTGGTGGCCGCGGGCGTGCCCGACGGCCGGTACGAACTGCCGGTGTTCGACGGCCGCGAAGCGGTGTACGCCTGGTATGCGGCCGAGGCACCCAACACGCTTCCGCTGATCCAGCGGGCCGCGGAGCTGGGCGAGCACGCCATCGCCTGGCAGCTGGCCTTCTTCACCTACAACCACTACTACGCGACAGGCCTGCTCACCGAGTGGATCCAGCTGCTCAAAGCCGGGCTCACCTCGGCAGGCGAGATCGACGACCCGGAGCCACGGGCGCGCATCCTGATGATGCTCGGCATCGCCTACTCCCGGATCGGGCAGAACGGGCTCGCCGTCGACCACCTCGAGCGCGGGCTCGCGCTGGCCCGCGCGGTCCGCGACCCGGACCTGCAGATCGCGTTGCTGGCGAACCTGGCCTCGACACTGCGGGAGATGAAGTGCTACGACGAAGGCATCCGCCGCGCCCAGGAGGCGGTCGAGCTGGCGACGGCGGTGGGCCGCGACTTCCGCACGGCCTCCTGCCTCGACTCGCTGTGCGAACTCTACGTCGAGTCCGGGCAGCCGCGCCGGGCGCTCGAAGCGGGAGCGGCGGGCCTGCGGGCGGCCCGCGCGAGCGACACCGGCCTGACGGAGGTCAACATCCTGGTCAGCATGGCGCACGCGCACCGCGACCTCGGTGACACCACCACGGCTCTCGGCGAGTACGAGGCGGTCCTGGAGCTGTGCGCGAAGCTGGGCGACCGCTACCACGAAGGTCTGGCCCTGCTGGGCATCGCGGAACTGGAACGCCGCGCCGGCGCCCACGCCCGCGCCCGGGAACGCGCCCAGCGCGCGCTGGACATCTTCGTCCAGCTGGACGGCGAGGAAGCCGGGGAGGCCCAGGCGTTCCTCGCCCGGCTGAACGCCGCGTCCTGACCGGGTGCGCCGCGGCCGCCTGAGCTGCGGCGCACCCGGGAGCGTCACCGCAGGTGCACCAGTACCTTCCCGTCGTTGCCCGGAGCCAGTTCCACCCGCCGGTACAGCTTCTTCAGGTGCGGCTGCCGCAGGGTGGCCAGTACCCGCTCCCGCAGCTTGCTGGAACCCTTGCCCGGGATGATCTCCAGCAGCGGAACCCGAGTACCGGCCGCGCGGAAGAGCGCGCTCCGCATCGCCCGGTCGTCCCGGAACACCGGGTGCAGGTCCACGGTCAGCTTCTCCGGCATGGTGCCTCCCTCGGCTCGGGTGCGTGCGGGCTCAGCGTGCGGGCTGCGGTTCGTCGTCAACCAGCGGGGTCTGCACCAGCCGCACCGAACGGCGGCGGTTGACGAACTGCGCGCGGCCCGGAGGCAGGACCCGCGGCTTGAGGTTGCCGAGGAACGCGCCCTCGGTCTTGGGACAGGACAGCAGGAGTGCGGGCGTGCCCAGCTCCCACATCCGGCGGATCGCCGGATTGCCCATCGACCGGGACGCCCCCGCCGTGCTGCGGGCCAGGATCACGTGGATCCCGACGTCGGCCGCCTGGGCGAGCACCGGCATCAGCGACTGCAGCGGGCCGGCGCTGCCGCTGGACTCGGTCAGCTCGAAGTCGTCGATGATGATGTAGAGCCGCCCTCCGGTCCACCAGTCCCGCAGCGGCAGCCGGTCGGGCGTGATCTCGGGGCCGGGGATGCGCTTTTCGATCACCGAGGCCGCGCCGGCGATCGACTTGGTGAGGGCCTCGGCCCCCACGGCGTACTCCAGCTGGTACTCGGCCGGAACACAGGTGCGCAGCTCGCGGCGGAAGTCCCCGAACATGATGCGGGCTTCGTCGGAGCCGTGGTGCGCCACGATCGACCGCGCGATGTGCTTGAGCAGGTTGGTCTTGCCCGTTTCGGCGTCGCCGTAGATCAGCAGGTGCGGGCTGGCGTCGAAGTCGTGCCACTCGGGTTCGAGGTGCTGGTCCTCCAGCCCCAGGGCCATCCGCAGCTCGGCCGCGGGCGACGGCGCGCGCGGGCCCGGCAGCTCCCGCACCGACAGCGTCTGCGGCAGCAGGCGGACCTGCGGGGCGCGGGACACCCCGGCCGGGGCCAGCGCTTCGGCGAGTTCGACCGTCGCCTCGGCGAGGTCGTCGGTGCGCGAGTCCCCGTCGATGCGGGGAAGCGCAGCCAGGAAGTGCAGCCGCTCGGGGGTGATACCGCGGCCGGGGATGGCCGGCACCGTGGCGGCGAACCGGCTGTTGATCTCCGAGTCGACCGGGTCGCCCAGCTTGAGCTCGAACCGCGTGCCGATCACGTCCCGCAGCCACGGCCGCATCTCCGACCACCGGTTGGACGCGATGACCAGGTGGATGCCGAAGCTCAGCCCCCGCGCGGCCAGCTCGGTGAACTTCTCCTCCACGTCTTCGAAGTCCTGGCGGATCGTGTACCACCCGTCGACGACGAGGAAGACGTCGCCGTAGGGGTCGAGGTCGTGGTACTTGCCCTGGGCGCGAGCGCGCCGGTAGCTGGCCATCGAGTCGATGTTGTGCTCGGCGAAGAGGGCTTCGCGCCGGGCCATCAGGTTCGTCACCTCCAGCACCGTGCGGGTGACGCGGTCGCGGTCGAGCCGGTTGGCGATGCTGCCGATGTGCGGCATCGCCGCGAGCGCCGAGAGCGTGCCGCCGAAGTCCAGGCAGTAGAACTGCACCTGCTCGGCGGTGTGGGTGAGGGCCAGCGCGCAGATCAGCGTGCGCAGCAGGGTGCTCTTGCCGCTCTGCGGGCCGCCGACGACCGCGGCATTGCCCTGGCTGCCCGACAGGTCGGCCAGTAGCAGCTCGCGCCGCTGCTGGGCGGGCAGGTCGATCAGCCCGACCGGGACCGACAGGCTGGCGGTGTCGAGGTCCCCGACCGGGCGCGGGCCGTAGGCCGGGTCGTCCACCAGCGGCGGCAGCAGCTGGTCGAGCGTCGCCGACGTCCGCAGCGGGGGCAGCCAGACCTGGTGGGCGCGTGGGCCGATGCCGCGCAGGCGGGCGATCAGCACGTCGATCACGGTCTGCGTGGCCTCATCGGCGTCGTCCGCTTCGGCCACCGGTTCGGGGGCGGGCGCGGCGGGTGGCTCGACGTAGGCGGTGCCGAACGGCACGATGTGCTGCTCAACCGCGGCTCCGGCCTGCTTCTGCTTCGCCCGGTACGGGCCGGACGAGTACGCGCCCTTGAACCGCACCAGCGTCTGCGTGTCCGGCCGCAGGTACCCGTTGCCGGGGCTGTTGGGCAACTCGTAGGCGTCCGGGACCCCGATGACGCTGCGGCTTTCCATCGCCGAGAACGTCCGCAGGCCGATCCGGTAGGACAGGTGCGTCTCGACCTTGTGGATCCGCCCCTCGTCGAGCCGCTGGGACGCCAGCAGCAGGTGGACGCCGAGACTGCGGCCGAGCCTGCCGATCATGGCGAACACGTCGATGAACTCCGGCTTGCTGGAGAGCATCTCGCTGAACTCGTCGACCACGATGAACAGCGCGGGCATCGGCTCCAGCGGGACGCCCTGGGCGCGCGCGGCCTCGTAGTCCCGCCGCGAGGCGTAGTTCCCGGCCGCGCGCAGGTGTTCCTGGCGCCGGTTCATCTCGCCGGTCAGCGCGTCCTGCATCCGGTCGACCAGTTCGAGTTCCTCGGCGAGGTTGGTGATCACCGCGGAGGTGTGCGGCAGCTGGTCGAAGCCGAGGAAGGCCGCGCCGCCCTTGAAGTCCACCAGCACGAAGTTGAGGTCTTCGGAGGAGTGCGTGGTGGCCATGGCGATGACCAGGGTGCGCAGCAGCTCGCTCTTGCCGGAGCCGGTGGCCCCGACGCACAGGCCGTGCGGTCCCATGCCGTCTTCGGCCGCTTCCTTGATGTCGAGTTCCAGCGGGGAGCCCGCGCCGGCGATCCCGATCGGGACCCGCAGCCGGCGTTTGCCCGTCATCCGGTCGCGGCGGTAGCGCACCGGGTCGAAGGTCGCCACGTCGCCGATGCCCAGCAGCGACGCCAGGTCGTAGTCGCCGGCCAGCGGCTCGTCCTCCTCGACGGCCTCGCCGATGCGGAACCGCGCCATGATCCGGGCCAGCGCGGTGGCCGAGGTCTCGCTCAGCCGGTCGGGGCGGCCCAGTGAAGCGGTTTCCGGCTTGCCCACCCGGTCGAACGACACGGTCCGCAGGTCGTCCGCGTCGACATCGAGGAAGAGCACGCCGGGACGGCTCTGCCACGGCAGCGACCCGGAGACGTCGAGGATCACGGCGTTGCGGTAGCCCTCGTCCGCGATGCGGTGGTCGGCGGGCACCGGCACGCCGTCGAGGACGAGGACCACGAACGGTTCCGACGCGGTGACCGGGGTGTCCGCTTCGAACCGCGGCCGCCCGGTGAAGGCGGGACCCCCGAGCAGCAGCTCGGCCTGGGCGAGGTCGCCGGCGGCCAGCCGCCGCGCACCGGCCGCGTCCCGGCTTTCGGCGTCCTGGTTGTGGGGCAGCCACTTCAGCCAGTCCCACCGCGGCATCCGGGATTCGCCGGCGCACACCGCGATCCGCACGTCGCCGGGGGCGTGGGCGGTGGCGAGCTGGCCCAGGACCGCCCGCACGAGCCCCAGCACGGCTTCGTCGTCCCCGCTGAACTGGACCTGGCCGAAGCCGCGCAGGTACACCGCGATCGGGGCGTCCGGCAGGGTGCTGTAGGCGCGCATGAACCGGCGCAGGGCGTGCGCGGTGAGCGGCTCCAGGTCTTCGATCGGCTTGCTGTCCGGCGGGGTCAGCTTGAAGGTCGAGCGCTGGGTGCCCAGGCCCAGGCGGACTTCGCCGAAGTCGTCGTGGGCGGGCCGGCGCTCCCACAGCCGGTAGCCCAGTGCGGTGGACCACAGCGCGCCCGGGTCCGGGTGGATCCAGCGCGCGGCCTTCTGCTGGGCGCTCAGCGCCTCGCGCGCCTGCTTGCGCAGCTGGCCGAGGTAGCGGATGTAGTCGCGCCGATGGCCGTTGAGCTTCTGCTTGTGCGTGACCGAACCGCGCAGCATCTGCGTCACGAGCATGCCGAGGGCCGACACGACCATCAGGCCACCGCCGACGTAGGCGAACGCGCCGGCGCCGGGCCGGACGAACATCATGACCATGGCCAGGGACCCGAGGCCCATCGGCGCGTACATCAGCACGGCACTGATCCCGCCACCGGTGTCTTCGGGCACCCCGGGTGGCGGCTGCAGTTCGATGCTGGTGTCGGGTGCGGGTGGTTTCGGCCGGCGCGCCCGCCGGGCGAACAGGGTGGTGCTCACAGGCTCTCCCGTTGGTGAGTGGTCTTCCCCTCTTTCGGCTCCCGCCGGGGCGACCGGGCACCGCGGGGGCGCGCCGGTCACTACGGTCGGGGCCGGTCTCAGGGCTGGACCTGGCAGGAAGGGCCTGATGCTTCGATGGAAGAGCAAACACAGCATCGCACAACGAGCTCGGCGAGGCTACGGTTCGTCCTGGGCGACCGGACGCGGGATCTGGCGCTGCCGGCGGAGGTTCCGCTGGCCGACCTGCTCCCCGCGGTTCTCACCCAGTTCGGCGCGCAGACGATCGAGCAGGGTGCCGAACACGAAGGCTGGGTGGTGCAGCGGATCGGCGAGCCGGCCCTCGACGAGGACCGTTCCCTGACCGAACTGGGCGTGCTGGACGGGGAAAGCCTGCACCTGCTGCCCCGCGCCGCGCAGCTCGCCGCGATCGACTACGACGACCTCGTCGACGGGGTCGCCGAACAGGTGCGCGAACACGCCGGTGCGGTGACGCCGCTGCGGCTGCGGTGGTTGTTCCGCGCGGCGGCCGTGGCGGCGCTGCTGCTCGGCGGTGTGGTGCTGCTGCCCGGACCCGCCCGTGCCGAGCAGGTACTGCTCTCGGCCGGGCTGGCGTTCGCGCTGCTGGTGGCGGCCGCGCTCGTCGCCCGCGGCGCGGCGAAGCCGGCCACGGCGGTGATCCTGGCCGCCGGCGGCGCCGGCTATGCCGCGGTCGCCGGCTGGTCGGTGGTGTGGGTGCTGGATCCGGCGGCGAGCCCGATGGCGGCCCTCACCGGAGCGGCGGCGGGTGCGCTGTTCGCGCTGGTGGCCGGGGTCATCCTGGTCGCCGACGCCGCCCTCTTGTTCACCGGCGCCGTCCTGTGCGGCGTGGTGACGCTGATCACCGGGCTCGTCGGCTCGGTTACGCCCGCCGATCCGGCCCAGGCCACCGCGATCGGCCTGGTGCTGTCGATGGTCCTCGGCCTGTTCATCCCGACGGCCGCGTTCCGCCTTTCCGGGCTGACGCTGCCGATGCTGCCCACCGGGGCCGAAGAACTGCACGAGGACATCGATGCCGTGCCGCACCGGGTGGTCGTCGAGCGCGGGGCCGCGGCGTTCGGCTACGCCACGGCGCTCCACATCGGACTCGGCGTCGCGCAAGCGCTCCTGCTGCCGACGCTGCTCGCCGGCGGAAGCGTCTGGCACCTGACACTCGGCCTGGTCGTCGCGCTGCTCCTGGTGCTGCGCTCGCGCCACCCGAACGGGGTGGTGCAGCGCTGGGCGGTCCTGGTGCCCGCCGCGGTCGCCGTGCTGGTCGTGGTCACCGCGCTCGGGCTGGGCCTGCCTCCGTCGGCGCGGTTCGTGGTCGTCGTCCCGCTCGCGCTCGCCGGGGGACTGCTCCTGCTGGGCGGGGAACGGCTGCCGGGCCGGCGGTTCCGGCCCTACTGGGGACGCGCGGTGGAGATCGGCGAGCTGATCGCCGCGATCGCGGTACTGCCGATCCTGCTGCAGGTGCTGCACGTGTACACCTTCATGCGAAACCTGGCGGGCTGATGAAATCACGCAAGGACCAGGTCCAGGCGTACTTTTTCGTGGTCGGCCGGCTCGCGGCCGCGGTGACGCACGGCAAGCCGGACGTGCTGGAGTCGCCCAGCAAGCGGATGACCACCGGTACCGTGCTCGGCTTCGTGCTGGCCGCGGTGATCATGGGCGTCTTCGGCATCTTCGGCATGTTCGTCCCCTCGGGCGGCGACTCCTCCTGGCGGCAGGAGGGCGCCCTGGTGATGGACAAGACCAGCGGAGCCCGTTACGCCTACCTCGGCGGCCTGCTGCGGCCGGTGCTCAACTACTCCTCCGCGCGGCTGGTGGCGACGCAGTCCGGGGGCAAGCTCACCGCCGTGGCGCCCGACGCGCTGGCCGGCACCCCGGTCGGCCCGCCGATCGGAATCGCCGGCGCCCCGGACTCCCTGCCTGCACCGGACAAAGTGGACGGTATGGCGTGGACGGTGTGCCTGCAGGGTGCCACGACACCGACCGGGGCGGCAGTGGTGACGCTTCTGCTCGGCCAGTCCGCGGGCACCGTGCTCGGCGACGGGCAGGCGTTCCTCGTCTCGGCGCCGGACGGGGCGCTCCACCTCGTGTCGCGCGGGAAACGGTTCCGGCTGCCGAGCAGCGCGGTCGCGGCCGCGCTCGGCTACGGCGCGCTGCACCCGTTCGCCGTGCCCGCGGCCTGGCTGAACACGCTGCCGCAGGGCCCCGACCTCGCCGCGCCGGCCGTGGCCGGGCTCGGGCAGCCGGGCCCGGTGATCGAGGGGCGGCCGAGCCGGATCGGGCAGGTCTATCAGGTGCGCAACCCGGCCATCGGCACCGAGCAGGACTACCTCGTGCGCCAGGACGGCTTGGCCGTGCTCAGCCGCACCGGGGCGGCGCTGCTGCTGGCCGCGCCGAGCACCCGGCAGGCTTACCCGGACGGCGCGATCGAGCCGGTGCGGGTCGGCCCGGACGCGCTGACCGGCCTGCCGATCGCGGCGTCGGCCGGGATCGCCCCGGACCTGCCGTCGGTGCCGCCGGAGGTCGTGACACCCCCGGCGGACCGGCAGCCCTGCATCCGCCATGACCCGGGCGACGGCGGCGCACCGCCACCGGTGGCCGAACTGCTGCCCGGCGACGAAGTCGCGCAGAGCTCGGTTCCCCTCGGAATTCACCGCGCGGGCACGACGGCCGACCTCGTCGCGATCCCGGCGGGCCGGGGGGTGCTCGCCCGGAACCTGCCCGCGCCGGGCACCGCGGGCGGCGTGGTGTACCTGGTCACCGAAGCGAGGGAGAAGTTTCCCCTGGCCGACGCGGAAACCGTCACCGCGCTCGGCTACTCCCCGGCCGCGGCGGTCCCGGTGCCGATGCCGCTGCTCGACCTGCTGCCCACCGGGCCGGTGCTCGGGGCGGACGCCGCCCGCCGCACGCCGGAGGCGGCCGGGCCGTGACGGCGCATTGGTAAGGGGAATCCCTACCGTCGCCCGCCGGGCCGCGGAAACGGCTTTCCGGCCGGCCGACGCAATTACCCTCGAATCGTGGTCGTGCTACTTCAGGAAACGTAGCGCTCACCAAAGTCGTAGCACTCATCGCAGGAGGACTCGAAGTGTCGCATTCCACTCAGCTCAACGCACAGACCATCAACCAGCAGGCGAGCCGGCACGAGGAAACGGCCGACAACATCAGCCAGCAGCTCGACACGCTGAAGTCGCAGATCGAGGCCACGCTGGCGGCCAGCCCCAGTGCCGCCACGCGGGCGCTGAGCACGACCACCGACCGCTGGGTGGAATCGGTGCGCAAGTCGGTGCTCGACCACATGCACGCGATGGCCGAGAACATGCGCCGCGAAGCCAACAACCAGGAGGCAATGGACTCCGACTCCATGCAGAGCATCCTCAACGTGCCCATGGAGACCGGCAACTTCCTCGGCGTCTGAGCCCGGCTGCGAACACCGAACCCCCAAGGAGAATCGAATGTCCGACGGTACCATCACCTACGACTACCCCGTCATCGAAGAGTGCATCTCGATGATGGTCAGCAAGGCCAACGCGATCGAAAACCAGGCGAGCGACCTGGAGGGCGACGTCAAGCGGATCATGGTCGACTGGAAGGGCACGACGGCCGACGCCTACAACCAGCTGGCCAACGACCTCCGCTCGGACATCGAGGCGAACAAGGCGAACCTCGACAACCTGCGCAAGTCGCTGACGGACGCGGCCGAGCGCATGAAGCAGGCCGACGCCAGCGGTGCCAAGGGAATGCACTAGACCCGCCGGTGTGCCGGGCGCGTCCCGCCCGGCACACCGCGGCCCCGGCCGCCCCGGCGGCCTTCGCGCGGAAAGCAAGGAGTTGCCGTGTCGACGAAGTTCGATGCCGAAGCCATCAAGACCGCCGCGGGCAAGATCGGCGGTCTCCTGGACGACATGAGCGCGTTCGAGGCGCTCAAGCACCACTGGCCCAACGCGGGCAAGTTCAAGCTCGCGGTGTGGCTGGAACGGGTCGTGGACGACCGCCGCAACGCGATCGTCGCGCACGCCGAGCACCTCAAGCTCGCCTTCGACGAAATGGAGAAGAAGCTCAACGGGATCGCGACGGACTTCCAGAACGCCGACGGCGACAACGCCCAGGCGATCGGCAAGGCGATGTCCGAGCTCGAGGGCGCGGTCGTGGGCGCGGTCCACACCTTCGACGGCAAGACCGAAAGCGAACAGCACAACTACACGCCGGACACTACGCACACCGGCGCCAATTCCGACAGTCCGACCGACGGCGACGGGTACAACGACAACCTGACCACCCCGGTCACCACCTGAGCCCTCCGGCCGGCCAGAAAAGGATCCTCCTCATGTCCGATTCCCCAGGTGCTCCGCTGGTCGGTCAGTACGCCGGGGCCGCGCCCGCGCTCGACCCGGCCTTTTTCTCCACAGTGGGCTCGATCGAGTCCGTCGTCAGCGACCTCGTGTACAACGCCGACGGTTCGAAGGCCGGGGCGAGCAGGTCCACCGTCGCCGAGGCGTGGTACGCCCTCGAAACGGACGTGAAGAGCGCGGAGCAGGCGCTGGCCACCGTCAACGAGAACTTCGCCAAGCAGGTCAAGGCCGTCAAGGACGCACTGGAAGGGGCCGCGGGCGAGGCGTTCGGCGAGTACGCCACCGCGATCCTCAAGACCAGTGAAGAGGTCTACGACACCCTGATGAAGAAGCAGTTCGGCACGACGATGGGCAACGTCGGCCACGCCATCCAGGCCTTCGCCGACGGCTGGTGGCAGATCCACGACGCGTCCAAGGCGGTGCGCGCGCAGCTGACCAACTCGATCGTGGCGAACGCCCAGAACCAGGTCGCCGCGGCGCAGACGGCCCAGCAGGTCGAGACCATCTCGGCGCAGGTCACCGTCGACCTCGACACCATGACGACCAACATGGACACGGCCCTGCTGAAGGACCTGCAGAACGCGCTGGGGGCGCTCGGCGGGCAGTACAACAGCCGCGCCGCGGACCTCGTGCCGCTCTACATCTCCGACGGCGACACCACGACCGCGGCGCCGCAGGGCAGTGCGCAGCAGCGGATCGGGGCCGGGCAGGACCCGGACACCAAGCCGGGCCGGCTCGTGCGGCCGGGACCGGAGCCGCAGCAGCCGCAGGTGGCGGACTCCGAGCAGGATGCACAGCGCGCGGACACCGTGCCGGCCACGCCCACTCCGGACACCGACACCGGGGTGAACCCGGCCGCCCCGGGGACGACGGCTCCGGGCGCGGGAATGCCGGTGCCGTCGGTCGAGTCCGCCGTGCCGGGTACGACCGCCGGTGACCCGCAGGCGGAGCAGAAGAGCGCGCCCGGTTCGACCGGGACGACCCCGGATCAGCAGCAGGCCCTCGCGGGGGCGAAGCAGGCCGCGGGCACCGCGATCGACGGCTTGACGGCGCAGACGGACGACCCGGCCCGGCAGCAGGCGCTGCAGGACGCCAAGCAGGCGGCGCAGGGCGCGATCGACGGGCTCACCGGTTCACCGTTGGCGGGCGGGCTCGACGGGGGGGCCGGCAGCCCGGCGGCGGCGCCGGTCCCGGGCGCGGTCGGCGGCATCGATCCGACGGCCGGACAGGCCCTGACCGACGCGAAGAACGCGGCGGGCAAGGCCATCGACGGACTCGCCGGGAAGACCGACGACCCGAAGCGCAAGAAGGCGCTGGACGACGCGAAGCAGGCGGCCGAAGACGCCATCGACGGGCTCGGGAGCCCGGCGGGCGCGCCCGGGCAGCTGACCGGCGGCCCGGCCGAGACGGGGGTGGAAGCGGCGAAGGACGCGGCCGGCAAGGCGATCGACGACCTGGCCCGGCCCGGCGACTCCGCGGCCCGGCAGCAGGCGCTGGCGGACGCCAAGCAGGCCGCCTCCGCCGCGCTGGACGGCTTGGGCGGCGACCCGGCGGCGACCGAAGGGCCCGGAGCCGCGGGCACGCCGGAGCGCGCCGAGCTGCTCGACGCCAAGCACGCGGCCCAGAAGGCGATCGACGACCTCATCGGCCGGACCGACGACCCCGAGTGCCGTCAGGCGCTCCAGGACGCCAAGGCCGCGGTGGGTGACGCGATCGACAAAACCGCCGCGCCGGAGCACTTCCAGCAGATCCAGGACGCGAAGAACGCCGCGGACGCGGCGATCGACGGGCTCGGCGCGGGCGACGACCAGCGCCGGCACGCCCTCGACGCGGCCAAGAATGCGGCGAACGAGGCGATCGGGCAGCTCAACGACGCCCCGCAGCTGAACGGACCCGAGCACGACCAGGCCGTGCAGCACGCCAAGGACGAGGCCGCGAAGGCGATCGACGCGCTGGGCCGGCCCGACGACACCCCCGCCGAGCGGCAGGCCCTCGCCGAGGCGAAGGACGCGGTGAACAAGGCCCTCGACGGCGTCGGCGAAACGGAGGGCTCTTCCGCCCTCCACGACTTCCTCAAACCCGGTGAACCCGCGGTCAAGGCCCCTCCGGGTGGGCTGGGCGGCGGTGCCGGGGGCGGCCTCGGCGGCGGCGCCGGGGGTGGTGCGGGCCTGCCCGCGACCTCGGCGGGCCCGGTCACCGGCGGCGGTGCGGGGGTCGGCTCCGCCGGCGAGGGGCCGACGCCGGGCAAGTTCGACACCCAGCCGTTCCAGGGCGGCCCGGGCGCCGGCACCCAGGGCGGCCTGGTCGCCCCGGCCGCGTCCGCGCAGGTCCCCGCGTCGGGGGGCGCCCCGATGACCCCCATGGGCGGCATGGGCGGCATGGGTGGTGGCGGCGGTGCCCAGGGCGAGAAGGAACGGGAGCCGCAGATCTGGATGCAGGCCGAGCAGGGCGCGTGGGGCGGCGAGGACAGCGACGAGCCGCGCAGCCACGTGCTGGGCCGGGGCTGATCGGTGGGTGCGCCCGAACCACCGCCGCCGGTCGTCGACCCCGACCTGCAGGCCCTGACGTTCGACCAGCTGGCCCAGCTGGTCGAGGAGGTGAGCCCGGACGCCCTCTACGAGCGCGCCGCGGCGTTCGACACCGCGATGGCGCGGTTCGAGCACCTCCGGGACGACCTCGGCACCCAGACCCGCCACCTGTGGGAAGCGTGGTCCGGCCGGATCGCGGAGGCGTTCGACGACGTGGTCCGGCAGGTGTCCGGTCGCACCGGAGCCGTCGTGCAGGCCATGGCGGAACCCGGCTACGGGGCGGTGCTGCGCCGCGCCGGCGACGCACTGGCCCAGGCTCGCCGGCGCATGCAGGACCTGCGGGCGCAGAACCGGCAGAACGACCTCGAGGCGGCTCGTCAGGTGCTGTACGACCTGGGGACCGCCTACCGGGACCTGGGTGCCACCCTTGCTCCGGTGCCGGACGCCGGAACCGGGGTCCCGGCCGCCGTGGCCCCGGTGGCCGCGCCCGGTGGAGTTCCGGCCGGCGCCGCGCCCGGGTCGCAGCCGGCCGCGGCGGGGTATCCGGGCGGTGGCGCCGGGACATCCGGGGCGGGCGGCACGCCGACGGCGGCGTTGGCGGCATTGGCGCACCCGGCGGCGCAGGGCCGGATCGTCGGGGTGGAGCCGGTGTCCGCCCCGGCCGTGACGCCCGTGGGCGCCGGAGCGTCCGGGGTGCTCGGCCGGGCACCGTCGCCGGGAGAGGCCGTGGAGCCTCGGCCATCGGAACCGGAAGCGGCAGCCGTGCTGGGACGGCCGTGGACGGGGGCGATCCGGCAAAGCCCGGCGAAGCGCAAGGAGAACGCCGCCCGGTGCGCGCCGGAGCCGGCGAGGGGTGAGGTGCCGACGACCTCCGCTCCCGATTCCGCTCCCGAGGGCGAGCACGCCGGAGCGGCGGCCAGGTCCGAGAGAACGGTCGAGGCGGTGGCTGAACCGTCCGCGGTCCAGCCCGGCCACCCGGGTGCGGGCCCGCACGCAACGTCGGCCCCGGCTGCGTACCCGGTTCCGGGCGGCGCCTCGGTGCCGGGTGGGCATGGGGTTCCGGTGGTTCCGGGTGCGTCCGCGGTTCCGGTTGCCTCGGCGTCGGTGCCGGGTGGGCATGGGGTTCCGGTGGTTCCGGGTGCAGCTGCGGTTCCGGCCGCCTCCGCGCCGGCGCCCAGCGCCCCGGTGTTGCCGGCAGCCGCACCCACGGCCGCACCGGCCGGCCCCTCTTCCGGGGCCCACGCGGGCCCGGGCTTCCCCACGGCCCCGGCCGCGCCGGGGCATGGGCCGCTGCCCGGCTCACCCGCCCCGGGCGGGTCCGATCCCGCTGCCGGGATACCGCGGGGGCCGGGGGCCCTGCCCGCCTCGCCGGCGTTCCAGCCGGTTACCGGAAGCCTCGACGCCGCCGCCACGGGGATGCCGCCGATGGTGTCCGGGGTGCCCGGCTCGCCGCGGGTGCCCGGGGACCACGTCTCCGCCGGCGGGTACGCGGGACCGATGTTCGGCGGTGCCGTGGACCACGACGAGGAGCGGGACCGCGATCCGGCGGACTTCCTCGCGGGACGACGGGAAGCGTGGACCTCCGCCGGGGACGGCGCGCCGGTCCTGGGCCGCCCGGTCGTGGCTCGGCCGGAGGTCCGCGCCGCTCCGGCCGAGGACGTCGACCTCGAAAAGCTCGGCGATCCCGAGGAACTGCAGCGCGTGCTGGGCCGGCTCGGCCGCCGCGCCGAGGGGTGAGCCGGGCCGGCGCCGGCACACAAGCCGGCCGCCCGGCGTGACACCGAAGGCGGCCGCGAGCTCCGGCCGGGGTGAGATGGAGGCGGCGTTCTTCCGGTCGCGCAGACGCCCGCGGACCGAGCTCACGGCGCTGCGGCAGCTCCCGCCCGCAGGGGCGCGCTCGCGCCGGCCCGGAGCTCGGGGCCGCCGAGCAGCTGCCCCCGGGTCAGCGCAGGCAGCCGGCGGGGAGGTCGAACCAGCGCAGCTCGTCGAACCCGTCGGCCACCCGGCCCGGTTCCGGGTCGGCCACCTTCGCCGCGGCGAAGATCCGGGCGGCCTCGGCGAGCTGCCGGGGGAGCACGTCGACGCCGGCTTCGGCGGCGGGCAGCCGAGGGGCGGCCGGGTCCCACAGGTCGGCGAGCGTGGTCCGGAGCCCGGTCTCGCGCCGGTGCCGCCACGCCCCGGAAGCCGGGTCGAACCGGTAGTCACCGAGGAGTTTCCAGCCGTCGGCGGCGACGCGGTGGACCGCCTCGACCAGGTAGTCGACGACTTCGTCGGACATCGTGTAATGCAGGCTCAACCGGACCCAGCCGGGCCGGATCCCGGCCCGGCCCGTCAGGATCTCCCGTTGCAGCAGCCGGGAGCGGGTTTCGTCGATGTGGAGCAGCCGGTGTCCGTACGGGCCGGCGCAGGAGCAGCCCCCACGGGCCTGGATGCCGTAGAGGTCGTTGAGCAGCTTCACCACGTAGTTGTGGTGCAGCTGGCGCTCGCCGGACCCGCGGAAAACCAGGGAGACGATCGCGAGCCGGTCCGCGCCGGTGTCCCCGAGGATCTCGAGGTTCGGGTCGGTGGACCAGGACGCCAGAGCCCGGCGCAGGAAGGACTGCTCCCGCTCGTGCACGGTCCGGGCGCCGACGGCCTGCTGCAGGCCGAAGGCCAGGCCCGCGCGGATCGACTCCACGATCGCGGGCGTCCCGCCTTCTTCACGATGGGCGGCGTCGGGCAGGTAGTGGTGCACCGCCGAGCTGACGTAGGTGACCGTGCCCCCGCCGGGGGTGCTCGGTACCCGGTTCCGCAGCAGGTCCCGGCGGACGGCCAGGACGCCCGGCGTCCCGGGGCCACCGACGAACTTGTGCGGGGAAAGGAACACGGCGTCCTTGTGCGAGTGGGGTTCCGCGGCGGCGACGGGGTTCATGGTGACCCCACCGTGCGGTGCGGCGGCCGCGCAGTCCCACAGCGCCAGCGCGTCGTGTCGGTGCAGGAGCGCGGAAATCGCGTCGGTGTCGGCGCGGATGCCGGTCACGTTCGACGCCGCGGAGAACGAGCCGATCTTCAACGGCCGCCGGGCGTACCGGATCAGCGCTTCCCGGAGGGCGGGCCGCGACACCCCGCCGTCCGCGCCTTCCGGGATGGTCACGACGTCACAGACGGATTCCCGCCAGGGCAGCTCGTTCGAATGGTGCTCGAAGGGACCGAGGAAGACGACCGGCCGCTCGTGTGCCGGGATGGCGTCGGCCAGCCGGTAGCGGTCCTGCAGCACGGCCGGGACGCGCAGGCCGAGGATGTCGATCAGTTTCGCGATGGCCCCGGTGCTCCCGGAGCCGGTGAAGATCACCACGGTGTCCTCGTCACCGCCGATGGCGTCCCGGATCGTCCGCCGGGCTTCTTCGCGCCACCCGGTGATCCGAGCGGCGGTGGCCGAAGAATCGTTGTGGGTGTTGGCGTACCAGGGCAGCACGCGCTCGCGGATGAAGTCTTCGATGAAGCCCACCGCGCGGCCGGAGGCGGTGTAGTCGGCGTAGACCATCCGGCGCGGACCGTACGGACCGGGCAGCACCAGGTCCGCGCCGATGATCGATTGCTGCACTCGTTTCAGCAGGAGGTCGTCCGTCACAGCCCTCAGTTTCTGCGCCGAAGCGGTTCGGGGTAAGCGGAGAAGGGGCCGACTTGCTCGACAAAGGCGCACACGTCAACGCAAGTTGTCCGGCTGGTTCCTGGTGGGCGAATTCGCGAGGTGGTCCGTCCGCCGCCGCGCGTCTCCGGATGCGGCCGCGGGATGACGCAAGTATCTTTCGCGAAGGAGGCGTGGATCCCGCCTCACCCACCTCACACCCAGGAGCACCGATGTCCGGCGAGCGCACCGCCGCCCCTGCGACGCGATCGCGCGTCCTGACGGGCGCGGCACTCGGTCTGGTCGGCGGGTTCACCACGACGTTCCTGGCGTCGGCCGGTCAGTTCGTCCGGCCGATCACCGGCGAATTCGGCTGGGGCCGGGCCGAGATGTCCCTGGTGGTCGTCTCGGCGACGATCGGGTCCGCGATCGGCTCCCCGTTCGCCGGCCGGCTCGTGCCCCGGTTCGGGTCCCGGTCGCTGCTCGTGTTCTCCGGTGCGCTCCTGGCGGCCGCGTTCGTCGCGTTCGCCGTCGCGCCGGGCGAGCCGGCGTACTTCGCGGTCCTGGCCTTTTTCACCGGCCTGCTGACCGTCGGCACGACCCCGGCCGTGCTGCTGGCCGTAGTGCCGCGGTTCTTCGACCGCAGGCTCGGGCTCGCCCTCGGTGCCGTCATGGGCGGTGCCGCGGTGGGTACGGCCCTCCTGCAGGTCGTCATCGGGTCCACCCTGGCCGATCTCGGCTGGCGATCGACCTACCTGTTGCTCGCCGGGGTGGCGGTCGTGTTCCTCGGCGTCGCGGCACTGCTCGGGTTCCCGCCGGGAACCGGACCGCGGCCCGACGCGAAGACGGCCCCCCAGGACGGGCCCGCTGTCCGGGAGGCCCTGCGCTGGCCCCGGCTCCCGCTGCTCCTCGGCGCGGTGTTTCTCGCTGCGATCGGAACGGCGGGCGCCGCGGCCCACTTCGTCCCGTTCGTCATCGATCAGGGCATCGATCCGCAGGCGGCGGCGGGCGCGTCCGCCGTCGCGGGGATCGGGGTCGCCGCCGGCCGTCTGGTCACCGGCGCCCTGCTCGACCGCGTAGCCGCCACGCGGCTCGGGGGTGTGGTGTTCCTGATCGCGGCGGCCGGCCTGGTGGTGGCCGCCGCGTTGCCGCCGTCACCGGTGGCCGTGTACGCGATCTGCGCGTTCGCCGGCAGCTTCGCGTTCGGTGCGGAAGCCGATCTGGTGCCGTTCCTCGTGCGCAGGTACGTCGGCGCACGGGCCTACACCGCGGTGCTCGGCATCGGAATCGGCGTCTTCACCCTCGGGGGCGCGCTCGGCACGATCATGTTCGGGCTGGTGTTCGACGGGTTCGGCAGCTACGGGCCGGCCCTGTCGGCGGCGGCGGCCGCGCTGGCCGGCGCCACGGTCGTGCTCCGGTTCCTCGGGCCCTACCGGTACCCGGACGCCACCGGACCGGTGCCGTCGCCGTCCGGTGCGACCGTCGACGCACCGGCTCGACGCGCGGGATGAGCCGGTCCGTGGTGGCCCGGCCGTCCGGAAGCGGTTCGTCGCCGGCTTCAGGACGTTCCGGCGTGGTGCAGGCGTGAACCGGTGCCCTCGGCGAGCAGAGCCCTTCCCCGCCTGGTGGCCACGGCGGGAGTCGGCTGCCCGTACGCCACCTGCCACTCCGCGGCGATCAACCCCGCCTGCACCAGGTTGTGCACCGCGACGCGATCGCACCAGCAGCCGTCGACCCGGAGATCGGGCTCGCCGCTGGCGACGAGGACGCCGCGTCCGGCTGCGACAGCTCGCAGGATCGACCACTCGCGGTTGCTCAACTGAATCGGCTCATCGGTCATCTCGACCACCGCCTCGCTAAACTGTGTCTGACATCACCATTCTGCGGCGGAGTTCTTCATAATTCCTTCACCGGTCGTGCGCCGCGGGCTCGGCAACCGAATCCCGGCCGACGGGCTCGACGGTGGTGTCGAGGACTTGGCGCACCATTTCGATCGTGGTTCCCGGGTGGACGAAAGCGAACCGGCCGACAACGCCTCAGCCATGAGCTGGGCCGCCTGTGGTCGCTGTCGCCACGGGACGCGGCGTGAGGTGCCTACGTCGAAGTAGGCGTAGACGATCTGGCCGTGGCCGGCGATGAGGTGCTGGGCCATGTCGCGTTGCCAGCCCTGTGACTACACATGATCTTGATGGCGAGTGGTCGAGGTACGGCCGTGGAATGCGAACCGCAAGCCGCCGTTGTGCTCGGGACGGGCGGTGGTGGTTGTCGGTTTCTGGTCGTTCATCCACTGTGCGATCAGGTCGGTCGTACCAGCGGGTGGTACAGGCGTTTTAGCCGGGGGCGGGTGCGGTGGGATCAGGCTGGACGGATGTCGCGGCCGCTGGGACATGACGGCGGGTTCCGACCGGTTCATCCGATCAGCGCAGTCGCGATCTCGTCATCGAGCACCGTATAACGTCCTATGCGGCGAAGTTTTACACAGCCATGTTTCCGGCAGGGCCGTATCGCAAGCTTGGAGACCGAGGACGTCGGGATAGCCTCGACGCGGACGGGCACGTCCGGTACTCGGCAGCGAAGAATCTCGCATAAATGTAGGTCTTCAGCCTGCTCGACACTGCTGCTGAAGGCGGAATCTTCCGGGCTGGGCCGGGCCGGGGCTCAGCCTGGCGCGCTGATCCCGGCGGTCAGCGCCAGTGCCGCGGCTTCCGCGCGTGAGCCGACGTCCAGCTTCTTCAAAACCCCCGGCGACGACCGGCGACGTTCATCCGGTTCCAAAAGGCGTCGGTGAGCTGGGAGGACATACCGCATGCCCCAGTGATCTCGACGTTCGTCAGTAGACGTTCGCAACCAATGAATGAGGAGGCGCTCGTGGGAGATCTGAGCAACCGCATCGGACGGCTCGACAGCGAGGCTGAGTACGCGGCGCGCACGTTCGACCACGCGAACTCCAGATTCGAGAATACCCGCGATGAGCAGGAGGAGCGCGAGCTCTTGCGCACGGTCGCGCTCGCGCTCAACGCGCTCGGGAACATCCGACTCGCTCAGGCGATGCTCCTGAACAGCAACGATTAGGTGACCTGCCCTCAGGCGGCCAGCGGAGCGCTCGGCCGCGTCGGGCGCAGGCCACCGCCGCCGCGGATCTGCCGCGGCGTTCGAGGTCTTCGCCCCAGCCGTCGCTCGAGGCTTTGCCGTCCGACGTCGACTGACCTGTGCCCGCGGCGTAACAGAGACGCGTTCGTAGCCGATCTTCTTGGCATTCACACAACCGAGGGGGTGAAACCGGGTGAGTGCTCCGGGGGGTGTGGGCCGCGCCGTGTTCGACGAGTCCTTCGGTGGGCGGGTGCGGGCGCTCCTGCGAGCCCGGCCGGTCGCCGATATGGGCGACAACGCGAGCCGGCAGTCCTGGAGCACCCACGACTACGACGTCGTCACCCTCGCGCTCGCCGCCATCGACACGGTGATCTCCCGGCAGGGTTTCGACGGGGAAGTGACGTACGACGAAGCCGTCAGCGGACTGGCGAGGCTCGCGGCGAGCGCACATCCCGAGCAGTCCTCCGACGAACACGAAGCGGTCGCACGGTACGTCATCGACGCGCTGCTGAACCGCCGGGAACGCGAGGCCCCGTTCGCCTATGAGGTCTCGGACTTCTCACTCGAACCTGACGGATCCGTGCACCACCGGGCGATTCCGGTGGAGTTCCGGTTGCTGAGCGAGCACGAAGACCAGCAGCGGGGGGTGAACGTGCTCCGGGCGTCCGCGGACGCGATCAACGCGCTGGTCGGCGGGTTGGAATTCGACGTCGAGGACGAGCAGGCCGCAGTCGAGCTCATGCTCGATCGGCAGCTCAAGCGAGGCGCGTTCGGCCAGGCGGAGAGAGCTGCGGAGCGGTCGCGGCTGCTGTCGGTGCGCTACAGCGACGAACTGCGCGCGCTCCTGACCGACACCGTGCGGGATATCCGAACGGTCCTCGACCGCTGGGCCCAGGACGTCCCGGCGCAGTTCGAGCGCAACCGGGTGCACCTCGAGGAGCGGCTCGGCGCCGAGAGCAGGCTGCTCGACCACGTCCGGAGCGCCCTCGACACGGCGGAGGCAGATCCCGCCGTCACCGCGGCGGCCGCCCGGATCGCGGGTCTGCTCGAAGAATGCCGTCGCCGGCACACCGAACTGCATGGCAGGCTGGTCGGCGCGCGGACGATCTTCCTCGACGAACAGCTTCGCCAGTCCTTCCGGCCGATCGGAGGGCTGCGGAACCCGGACATCGCCGACGGCGTGTTCCTGCCGCTGCTGACCATGGCCGCCGAAGACGCGGCGGAACCGGCCGAGGCGTTCGCCGTGTTCGCCGCGGGGCCACAGGTGCCTCGGATCGTGCGGTTCGCCGACCTGGTCGACGACCTGCTCGCGCCGCGCCGAGAACCCCGGATCGACGAACCACCGCTCGACGAAAAACTCGGCGACCCGGACCCGCCCGCGGTCTCGCCCGAGATCCTGGCGGCCGCTACGGCCGTAGTCGACTCCGTCCCGCTGCCCGCCCGACTGTCGGCGTTGCTGCTCGCCGTCCAAACCGCCGACCTGCCCGGCGAACTCGATCGAGGTGCTGTCGAGCGGCTCGTCGTGCTCGCGGCGCTCTGGACGTACGCCCCGGAGACCGTGGAAGACTTCTCCACCGCAGTGGACACCGCTGCCCACATTCTCGGCCCGGCCGCAGTGGTCGACGCCGACGGCCGCCTGATCGACCTACCCGGCTGGTCGGGAGACGACCTGATCGTGGCCGAAGACGAAGAAACACTCGCCCGCTGGGCCGCGACTTCCGTTCAGGAGGTGTCATGACGCTCGGCCAGCAGGATTTTTCGGACGTCGGCATACTCATCGGCTGCGCGCTCCGCCCGAAGCAGCGGCCCGGCGCCGATTCCGACTACCGGACGCTGCTCGGCCGCTACCGCGAGGACGCGGAATTCCACAACGCGGTGAACAGCGTCCTCGATGGGCTGGACCTGCAGGTGCTGTCCGCCGGCGAGCTAGGACTGGTGCTGGGCGCGCGCCGTGAATCGGTGTTCGCGTACCGGCTCACGGATCTGCCCAATGTGGGCACGGTGCCCCACCGACTGCTGGTCGGGCTGATCAGCGCGGCCATCGCGGCTTACGTTTTCCCGACCCCGGCCGACTTCGACGACGACCGCGTCCGGTGGGTGTCGGTCGACGAGATCGAACGGTTCGTCCGCGACGCGTGCGATCGGCTCAAGCGCGCACCGGAACCCCAAACACCGGAGGATGTGTCGTTCGAAGAAGCATGGCGGACGTATGACCGACTGTCTCCCGGCTACAAGGCTGATAGGGGGAAGGGACAGGGACGTCGCTCGGCCGCGTCCTCCACTTATTGGGTCGCGAACGTCCTGAACTGGATGGTCGACCAAGGCCTGGCGCGGCTGACGCCGAACCGCGGTCCCGAGACTTTCCAACTCCTCGAACGCTTCCGCATCCAGGTCGGTGAGCTGGCGGGCAACGCGACCTACGAGCTGTTGGCCGCGAGGCGCCGAGGCGACCACACTCCGGTGGTGGGGACGTGACCTACCAGCTTTCGTCCTTCCGCCTCGCAAACGTCGGGGACCGTGCCGCTCGCTTCACGGATCTGACGCTGGACGTCTCGACGGCGGGCGAGCGAGCACCAGTCGACTCGATTCTCTGGCTGCGCAACGGCGGCGGGAAGTCGAGCCTGCTGTCGCTTTTCTTCGCGCTGTTGCTCCCGCTGCGCAAAGATTTCATGGGCAAGACGGTCAAGCGTCACCTCGAGGACTACGTGTCTTCCGGCGACACGAGCCATACAGTGGCGGAATGGGTGGCCCAGCCCGGCGGCGACGCCAGCCAGCCGGCCCGGCTGGTCACCGGTGCCGTCTACGAATGGGACGAACGGCGAAAGCCCGCCGACCCGGATCGCGACCGCGAAAAGCTCAAGGGCTGGTACTACAGCTTCTTCGCCGTCCCGGGTGTACTGGACCTGCCCGGCCTGCCAGTGCGCGACGAATCCGGCCGGACCCGAACGATGGCCGAGTTCGTGAACGTGCTCAAGGAGATCGCGGCGGCCAATCCCCAGCACTTAAGATTCGTGATCACACGCCAGCGTGGCGAGTGGACGGATGCGCTGACCGCGCGGAACCTCGACCCGGCGGTGTTCGCCTACCAGAAGCAGATGAACCATTCCGAGGGCGGCGTCGCCGGGCTGTTCGAATTCGCGACCACGGACAAGTTCATCGACTTCCTGATCGATCTGACAGTTGACAGCACGCAGCCAGACCTCGTCGCGAACAACCTGCGGAAGGTCGTCGACGTGCTCGCGCGCAAGCCCGGCCTGCTCGTCGACCGGGAATTCTGCGGGGAGCTGGAAGGCAGGCTGGAGCGGCTCGCCGAACGGCACATCCTGGCGAAGGCGGCGGCCGAGGCGGCCACGGGAGCCCGCTCGTCCGCTGCTCGGCTCGCCGGAGCGTTTCGCACCGCGGCTTCGGCGCGGGAGGACGACCGGAAGTGGCTGGCAGAGGAAGCGAAGCGGCTAGGGGACAGCGCTCGCACGCTGGATCGGGAGCGTAGCCGGGTCAACGACATCGCGAGCGAGCTGTACCGGGTCGCGGCGAACCACCGGAAGAAGACCGCGAAGGCTGAGTGGGCAAGGGCGACCACCACCGCGGACGAAGCCAACGACGAGGACCTCGCTTGGCAAGCGGTGGGGCACCTCGCCGATCAGGTCGAAGCTCACCTTCACGCGGAAGACGTGCGGCAGCAGATCGCCCAGGAGGATCGGGAGACGGCTCCGCTGCGGGAAGCCCGCGACGACGCCGCGGCGACGCTCAAGGCCCGTTACGCGCAGCTCTCCGAGGAGGAGCACGAAGCCGAAACGATGGCGGACACGGCGGCACGGGAGGCGCAAGCGGAAGCGGGGACGGAAGGTTTTCGCGAGCGGCAGAACCGGAAATTGGCGACCGAAGCGAGTGTGCGCGCCGAGAACGCTCGTGGTCGGCTGATCGAAATCCACGACGAGGTGGTCGCCGCTGTCCGGCTCGGCGACCTTCCGGATGACGAGGCCGATCCTGCGATCGTCCTGGCCGAGACGAAGCAGAACCGCCGGGAGAAGGAGGATCTGCTCGGCCAGGTGCGGAAGCGCCGTGAGGCCCGGCCCGCGGTTCGCGCCGCACTAAAAGCGCAGAGCCGGAAGCTGGCGACCGATCGCGCAGCCAAGACCGCCGAACGCGATCGCCTCAATGGCGACCGGCGCAAGCTCGCGGCCAGGGGCGACGCACTCGCGACGGACGTCCGTCTCGCCGAGCTGACCCAGCTGGCCGATGGGACCCGGCTCGACCTGTGGGCCGAGGCCGCGGACCTGCGGGCGGTGCTGACCCGGGAGGCGTCGGCCGCCGAGTCGGCCGTCGTGGCCACCCGCGTGGACGCCGCCGAGGACAACCCCGCGCTGGACGGGCTCCAGACCGACGACTTCCTGCCCACCACGCGCGACGCCGAACGGGCCGCGGAAGTGCTTGTGGCGGCCGAGGTACCGGCAACACCGGGCTGGCAGACCCTCCGTGACCTGGTCACCGAAGCCGAGCGCGCATCGGTGCTGGAGAATCCTCGCGTCGCGGAACTCGCCGCTGGTGTGGTCGTCGCCGACGGCGACGCGGAGAACGCCCGCCGTGCTCTTGCCTCCAAGCCGTGGTACACCGTAGCGCACGTCGCGGTATCCACAGCTACGCAGTTCGAACGAGCGGTGGCCGCGGCGCCGCCGGCACACCTTGTGTTCCCCAGCGAACCTGCGCTCTATGACCGCGATGCGGCGGAA
This sequence comes from Amycolatopsis sp. Hca4, assembly GCF_013364075.1. GTDB lineage: Bacteria > Actinomycetota > Actinomycetes > Mycobacteriales > Pseudonocardiaceae > Amycolatopsis. The sequence continues at coordinate 2,165,823 of NZ_CP054925.1, read as the reverse complement.
CACGCGCGAGCGGACCGTGAAGAACGTAGGCGTGACCAGGACTGGCGGATCTCGGAGCTGCAGGAACAGGCGAAGGCGGACAGGGCGCTGCTGGCGACGCTGGAGTCGCTGCTCGAAGACTGCCCGGCGGGGCACCTCGATGCGCTGGAGAAGGCCGTCGAAGAGTGTGACGAGGCTATCTCGGGCCTGACCGACGACGATCAGGTCGTCCGGGCGCAAATCGATGAGCTGGACGAGCAGGAAGCCGAGGACGCGGTAACCGAAGTCGGCATGAGCGACGAGCTGAACCGGCTGGCGCAGCGGATCGAGCGGCTGAACGCGCTGGCGAAGCGGACCGCCGAACGGCCGGGGATCCAGCTGGCGATCGCGCAGCTCGACAAGGAGGTCGAGGTCTGCACCGGCATCGCCGACGAGGCCGCAAGCCGGGTGTCGGAATTGCAGGAGACGGAGCGAGCCGCTCGTTCGCTGGCCTCACAGCACCAGGCGAACTGGAAGCGGTACGAACGGGATTCCACCCAGGTCACCCTGCTCGACGGCGATCGGGAGGCCGTCGTGACCGGCGACGGCGATCCGTTGTCGTGGCTGAGCAGCCGGTTCGCCGAGCTGGACTCGCAATGGCAGACCGTGGCTTCCCAATCCGTGTTGGCCGAGCGTCTCACCGCACACCTCGAGCGAGGCAAACGGGCGGACCGGGCGCTGGCCGAGTACCCGGAATCCGCGCGCGAGCTCGCGCAGCAGCTGCTCGAGACCGGCGACGGTCAGGACGCGGACCGGCGAGCAGCAGCGCGGAAACGCTCCCGCGAAGTGGCCAACGAGGCACAACAGAAGCTGAGCGAGGCGAAGACCGAACTCAACCAGGCATCGGAAGAGGTCAAGCAGCGCACTCCGCGTGATCGGCTGCGGCACGCCCCGCTCGACGACGAGCCCGAGACCGAGGCGGAGGCCCGGGAACGAGCGGCGGCGGAAGCCGAGCGGGCGACCGAAATGAGCAGCGAGGTGACCCGGCTCAACCGCGAGGCCGAGGATGCTGGCAAACTCGCGTCCGAAGCTGACACGGCGGCCCAGGTGTTCGCTCAGCAAGCCAAAAGGCTCGCTGGCGCCGCCACTCCGGTCGAGGTGCCCGGAGACGTCCCGGCCTATGCCGGGGACGAGCCGGAAGCCGAACTCGAGTCGCTGCTCAGTCGGCTCCAGTCGGCGAATAAGGAGGCCGAGGAGACCGCCGACCGTGTCAACAGGTCGATCGCCGAGGTCCGCAGGATCGCCGCTGAGGCCCGGTTCGCCGAGGTGCCCGGCGCGATCCGCGACCGTCTCACGGGGGACGACGCGGACGTGCTTGCGGACCGCGCCGAAGCCCGCGCGCAAGAAATGCGGGTGCGGTACCGGACGATCGACGGCCAGCTCGCCGAGATCGGGCGTGATCAGCGGCTCGTGGTCGGGGAGATCGCGGGCCTGGTGAAGGACGTGCTCGCGACCCTCGAGTCCGCGCATCGGCACTCGAAACTACCCGGCACGCTGGGGCGGTGGGCGAACGAGCATTTTCTGCGGATCAGCTTCCTGCGTCCGGCCGGGGACGAGGACCTGCATGCCCGGATCGACGCGGTTGTCGACCGGATCGTCGCGGACAAGAAGACGAAACCGGAGGGGCTCGCGGTTCTCAAGAAGTGCGTGCACGAGGCGGTCGCGCCGCGTGGGTTCACGGTCAAGGTGCTCAAGCCCAACAGTGATCTCGCGGTCGAACCGGTCGACGTCACCCACCTCGGCAAGTTCTCCGGCGGTGAGAAGCTGACCGTGTGCGTGGCGCTCTACTGCACGCTCGCGCGGCTGCGGGCGGTCAACCGCGGACGCGGACGGGCGGCCATCGGCGGCACTCTCGTGCTCGACAACCCGCTCGGCACGGCCAGCCACGTTGCCCTGCTGCGCCTGCAGCGGGACGTCGCGGCGGCGCACGGTGTCCAGCTCGTGTACACGACCGGCGTGGAGGATCTCGGTGCGGTGGGCCAGTTCCCCAACGTGCTGCGCATGCGCAACGCGCCCGGCTCGCTTCGCAACCGGCGCTACGTGGTGTTAGACCAGCAAGCCACCGCGGATGACGACGGTATCACCAGCGCCCGAGTCCTGCGCGAGGACGACTCGTGAACGCGTTGGCCGAGCGGCTCGCCGAGCACATCGCGGCGTCACCGGTGCAGCGAGTGGAGTTGGTTGACCTCTATGCGGCCGCGGTCGCCTTCGACCGAAGCCTGGCCACGACGCCGAGCGCCCGAAGCGAAATCCGCGAGGCACTGGACGAGCTGGTGGCGGCCGGTCAGGTGGTGTTCCCCGTGTCGCGTCAGCATTTCGACACGCGGGAGGAGCCTCCGCTGCCGAAATGGGTACGTCTCCCGCCCCGCCGGCGCCCTGGTCGTGCGCCGCGGGACGTTCGAGTTTGGCCGGCGGCGCTCGAGGCCGCGGGACGCATCGCCGCCCGCGACAACGAGATCGGGGTACTCGAGATCGCCGCAGTTTTCCTGCGCGACAAAGGTGCGTCGCGCCCGAGCGTGCCGGTTCGCGAACGTTCGCTGGAGCTATTTGGTGACGAGAAGCGGCTGGACCGCCTGAAGTCGACGCGCTTGTTCACCTCGGGCGCGTTGACGATGGACCTCTTGCGCTGCCACGAGGTGCCTATTCCCTTCGTCTCGCAGTGGGTGGCGGGGGCTCCGGACCCGCGCGGTACCGCGCTGCTGATCGCGGAGAACCATCACACCTACACGTCGCTGCTCGAAGCCACGCGGCTCAGCGCTGCCGCCGGCGGCCCGGCTCGGTACGTCGGTTACGGGACGGGTAGCCAGTTTCCGTCGGCGGTCTTGTCCGTCCCGCTCCTGTCTCCGCCGCCGGACCGGATCGTCTATTTCGGCGACGTCGATCTCAACGGTTTGCAGATCCCGGCCACCGCGAGTCTTAACTCCCAGCGTGCGGGGCTTCCGGTGGTTGAGCCCGCGTACTCGCTCTACGACCTCCTGTTCGCGACGTCCTACCGACGTCCTGCTGAGCCGGTGGCCGAGCACGTCGCCGCGCAGGTAGCGGGCTGGATGGGACCCTTGGCCGGGCAAGCCCAGGACGTGCTGACGGCCGGTACGCGGATCCCGCAGGAGGCCGTGGGGTACGAGCTGCTGATGGCTCGTCTTCCCGCGCTGGATGCCGCCTGAGCGAAATTGGGCCTTGGCCAGGACCGCTGTCGTGAGCGATCGGGACCGGTGACTCTGCGCTACACTGAGCGGATGATCTCCCCAAACACGGGAGATATCCCACGTGTGGGGGTTCAAGTCCTCGGACACAGTATTACCCCACGGATCGCGAAACGCGATCTTGAAACTTGGGGCGTTCGTAGTCTAGCTCGAATCGATCTCCTCCAGTCGCCATCCGGCGCCGTCGTAGACGATGATCTTCCCTGCGCCGCGCAGTGCTGCGGCCACGCGCTTGTGGCGTGGCCGGCGAAGTTCCGGCTCGGCGTAGCCGTCGGTGCCTTCATCTCCAAGTTGGATGGTGAGCTCGTCGACGAGGTGGTCCTCGCGGATGTAGAGCGTCTTCGGCCGGGGCTGGCTTGCGCGTTGGGTGCTGGTGTGGCCGTGGCGGCAGCGGTAGGTGGGTCTCCCGTGGTTCCAGTGCGAGTCCAGCCGCCGGTTACAGATACCGCAGTGGATGAGCCCGGCGAGCGCAAACTGGCGAGTCTGACCGTCGCTGGCCGGTCGCGCCGCCCGAACCTGCTGCGCGGCGACGAAGGCCTGCTCCGTGACGAGGGCCGGATGGACAACCTTCGCCGACAGCGCGGGCGTTGAGGCAGGCCCATCGGTGGCGCTGGCTCGGCGATTCCAGATCTGTCGTCCGGTGTAGCGCGGGTTCGCCAGGATCACGGCGACGGTGCGCAGGGTCCAAGCGCCGCGCGTTCGGTGCCGGTTGCGGTCCGGGTCGGCGCTGGACGGGCAGGGGACGCCGCGTTCGTTGAGGTGCCGGGCAATGCTCGCAACGCTGTGTCCTGCCAGACGCTGCCGGAACATCCACGCGACATGCGGCGCGGTGCGCGGGTCGGGAGCAAGGCGTTGGAGCCGTCGGCCCCAGCGGGCGTCCGCCGGGTTCGGGTGAGGACCTGCGTCGACGAGCTGATAGCCATACGGTGGGCGTCCGCCGAGGTAGCGGCCTTGCTGGGTGGCCTGGTTGTGCATGGCAGCCAGGACGCGGTGCCGGGCGCGCAGCACCTCGCGCTGCGACTGGGTGGCCAGCAGTGACAGCAGTGCCCGGTGGTCCCGATTGCCGAGATCGACCGGGCCGCCGGTTTCGGGCAGCCACAGCTGGATGCCGTGCCGGGTGCACCAGGCGTAGAGGGTGGTGAACTGGGTGCCGGTGAAAGCTCGCTCGTACTCGCCGACGACGATCGCATCGATCGCGGATCCCGGGCTCGAGGCCGCGGCCATGAGCTGGGCAGCCTGCGGTCGTTGCCGCCACGGGACGCGACGTGAGGTGCCGGCATCGAAGTAGGCGACGACGACCTGGCCGTGGCCCGCGACCAACCCATCGGCCATGTCGCGCTGCCAGCCCTGCGACGACACGCGATCTTGATGGCGAGTGGTCGACGTCCGGCCGTAGAACGCGAACCGCAGGGGGTTGCCCCGAAGGTCTGTGGATGCTGGGTCGGTCTGGATCTTCCTGTTCATCCATTGTGCGAGTAAGTCTGCGGCGTCGTTCGCAGGAGGGAACTGGGGCCGGTGTGGTTGATGCGGATGCACGCTGGACCGATGGTGAGGCTGGCGCCTTATGACGGTGTGTTCGAGTTCGTTCGCCCGTTCGGCCCAGCAGATCGAGTGCTCGCAGGCCATATATCGATCTATATGATGAGGATGACGTGATCAGCGCATGAATGACGCGTCGTCGTCGACCTGCTCGGGCGAAAGGCCGGTACGCCGTGCCGGGGGTGCTCAGCCGGTTCGTCGCCCTCAGACGCCGGGCGCAAATGCATGGCGTCCGCCGAGGCTACGACGCGTGCGCCTCGCTGTGACGAGTGCGTGGCTTCGGCCTCGGAGAAGACGGTGAGCACCGCTCCAACCGCGCGGCTGGCTTGCCCGGCGTGCTCGCCGCTGTGCGGCCCGACCAGCACCCACCGAGGTTCCCCGCCTGCGCCAGTTCCAGCGCGCAGGCCAGGCCCCGCGATGCCCGATCGAGTTCGCCGGCAGGGTCTACTTCGCCACCGAGTCGCCGCCCGGCACTGGGCGTTGTACTCGGACGGGCAGCAGACCGTGGACATGTTGCTGGCCGCAAACGGCGCGGCAGTGTGCTACGCGGCGAGGGGAGCGTATCCACCTTGCTAGCCCGCGAAGTCGTCGGCCAGATCGAGTTCTGATCCGGCGGAGACAAATCCGGAATAGTCGATCTGCACGATACGTCCGTTTCCGGGTCGGTCTTTAGCGCTACGTGCAAGGTCTCGTGCGACGAAGGTGCGGAGCAGCCAGCGGTCACGCCCGTCGCCACGTCGCGAAAACGGCGTGCGTCCGTGGAGCGCACCGTGGTTGTCGACAATTAGCAGGTCGCCCGGCTCGAGGCAGACATACCTGGCTACGGCGCTCGCCGCCTCGTGGAGCAGGTCGAGCGCGCGCTGGCTGCCCTTGTCCGCGCCGATCGTTTCGGCGAAGTCGCACCGCAGCCGCGGCGCGTCTTCGGAGCCGGACAGGACGGTGATGGGCTGGACGCGTATGGGGCCGGGAATGCCAGAACCACGCAGGAAAGACTCGTCGACTGCCGTTGCGAACCGCGGTTGCCGGAGCACGTTGCGAGTTCCGGGATCCAGGCGCGCCAGTACGTCCAAGGCAGGGCTCAGCAGTGTTGCGGCCCGGTCTTCCGAGTCTGCGCGCAGGCAGAGCAGGCCCACGAAGTCGGCACGGGTGTCGGTGAACGCGGTCTCAGAGTGCATTTCGAGCAGTGAGCTGCTCGAAATCGACTGCTGAGCGTGCTCGTAGCCAGCAACCGGCAAGATGTCCTGGACGATCTGCCCGCCGAGTTCGGACAGGAACCCGAACTGATCACCCAGCGGGGCTGTCAGGACGCTGAGTGCCTTCGCGGCTTTGAGCTGGATTCCCACGCCCAAGTCAGCGCGCTCTGGCGTGCGCGGAACTTCGCCCAGTGGGACGTTGCGGATCAGTAGCCCACCCGCAGCACTTCCTCGCGCACGCAGGCCCAAGAGGGCCGCGCGGACGTGCCGTGGCATGTGGTCGGCCATCAGTTGTGCCTCAAGTACGTAGGCTTCTGTCTCGGTGACAGGGTCGTTGTTTTCGCAGGCGGCGAGCGCGGCCGCTAGGGCGTTGTTCTGCGCTGCGTCGAGAGTGATTGTCATGAAGGGTGCCGGGCACTGCAAGCCCACCATCTCCCGCCGTGTTGTGGTCAATCGGAATAGTGACTGTCGGCGAGTCCAGGGCGGAGCGCGGGAACCTGTATGCGCTGCCCCGCCCTGTGCTCGCCACCTGGATCAGAACGCACTCATGTCAGACGCAATACCAAGAATAGGGGTTGTTGTAGTCGGTGAACCTGGCTGTGCCGGGATTCCCGTATTGGCGCGCGCAGGCGGCGTTCATGTCCACGTTGAAGCGCGCGGCGGCGTCGGTGCCGTACTGGCAGCGCCATCCATAAACGTTGTTGCTGACCACGACGCCGTGAAAATACGGACTGCCGTAGTAGGTCTGGCACCAACCTGAGATATCGACGCCTCCGCCCGCCGATGCCGATTCCGGTAGACACACGACGCAACCCAGTCCGAGAGCGGTGGCGGCGGCCAGTTTTTGCAGCGAATTCTTCATCCTCACTCCTTGAGTTGATGACTCCAGTGGCGTTCTAGACACATGCCGTGCGGTATCTGCCCCAGATGCTGGTTTGCACGTCCGCATATACGCAGAGAGTCGGCGAGTAGATCATCACGGACCAGCTGTAGGTGTCGCTGTGCCCGCTCAGCTGAGTCACTCGCGGCAGCCCGTCTCCCCGGTCGGGTTGCACGGCACGCAGCCAGACCGGGGAGGTGTCCAGGTACATCCGTGCCCAGTTCGTTTGACAACTCGGTGACCACCTGAGTTCCAGGCGCTGCGCCACGGCAGGAAGCTGGTAGTGAGCTACCGTGACGGCGTCCGCCGAGCACCCGCTGAGCTGGGGATCCTGGTAGGTGCATCCGAAACCCGAGCAGGTGGCGGCGCCCGCGGTGCTCGCAGTGGCCATGCTGATTCCGATGGTCGAACTGAAGACCAGCAATGCCGTCGCGAGCTGTGTGAGTCTGCGATGGACCTGCATGTTGTTCTCCTCCCATGCGGCGGCCGCTCGTCCGGCCCAGGCGTCTCGTCACCCGAACGGAGCCTGAAACACCGCCTCTGACCAGGTGTAATGGATCGGTTCGTTGGCCAACAGCCTGTCTGGCAGTGGACAACGAAGTGTGGACAACATCGCCGGGAAGGGGAGTCGGGTGTCGAGGCAGCCAAGTCCCGTGGATCCAGCAGGCGGTCCGTGCGAGCGCTTCGCCTTCGAACTGCGCAAGCTTCGCGACGAGGCGGGCGCTCCGACCTATCGGGCCCTGGCGGAGACGACGCATTTCTCGAAGGCCACGTTGTCCGCGGCCGCGCAGGGTCGCCGTCTTCCGACGCTGGATGTGACACTGGCCTACGCGCAGGCGTGCGGAGGTGACCTTGAGACGTGGCGGCGCCGATGGGAAGAGACGCGGGCTGCACTTGATGGCTCACCCCAGCCCGAGGAAACAGTGCCGGAACCGTCGTACGTTCCGCGTCGATTCCGCCGGCCACGCTCCGTCGTGGTCTTCGGCGCGATCTCTTGCTTGGTGCTCGCTGCTGCACTGGTCATCTGGCTCGCAGGCGACGCCAGTTCACCAAGCGCGCCGATGCTTGCCGGTCCGTCGACGTCTTCGGCACCGGCTGAATCACTTACCGCGCGTTTCGTTCCCACCGGGGCGCTGGGCCCACAACCCATCGTGGATGGGGCGGATCCGAAACGCTCGTCTTGTGCCGCGGACCCGAATGTGACGACGCTCGACAGCGTCGAAGTCAACTCTTCCGACGAGACTTACCTTGGCACGATAGAGCTGCGATACGCCCCGAAGTGCGACGTCGGATGGGGGAGATTCACTCCGGCTGATGGCACTGTGCGACTCACCGGTGCGGTCGTCACAATTACAGCTCAACGGCGAAACGACACTCCGAATGACACGGATTACCAAGCAGGTTTCGACGGCCAAGCGGTCTTCGGTAACATTCTTCCGATGCGCCGTGGCTGCGTGCAAGTCGTTGTGCGGATCGTAACGGTTCTCACGGGACAGGCCGAGGCTTCCACACGCTGTCTTCGAGGCACGCGGTGAGCCCTCAGTGTTGAGTAGGCCTCGCTGAGTGAGTCATGGCAAGCCCGGTGGCGCGCGTACTCGTCGAACGAGGCTGGATTGCCGACAGTCAGGGCTGCAACTGTCACTGCGTCGTGTGGTTCACCGGACTGCCCGGACTGGCGGTTCCACGTGCTCGAGGGCGAGGGGGAGCAACCGCCTCGACCAGTACATGATGATGGAGATCGCGAGCCTGGAGGCGCTGGACACGCACCGCTGCCGACCGCGACGCTTTAAGTCGCCATCCCGCGCCGTCATAGATGATGATCTTCCCTGAGTCGCGCAGCGCTGCTGCCACGCGTCTGTGTCGTGGTCGGTCAAGCTTCGGTGTGGCGTGGCCGTCGCGGCCTTCATCTTCGAGCCAGATGCTGATCTCCTCGACGAGGTGGTTCTCGCGGATGTAGAGCGTCTTCGGCCGTCGCTCGCTCGCGCGTTGGGTGCTGGTGTGGCCGTGGCGGCAGCGGTAGGTCGGACGTCCGTGGTTCCAGTGCGAGTCCAGCCGCCGGTCGCAGACACCACAGTGGATCAGGCCGGCCAAGGCGAACCGGCGAGCCCGGCCGTCACTGGCTGGTCGCGCCGCTCGGATCTGCTGGGCGGCGATGAAGTCCTGTTCGGTGACGAGCGCCGGATGGGCGGCTTTCGCTGACAGGGCCGGCGTTGCGGCTGGGCCTCTGGTGTCGGTGGCGCGGCGGTTCCAGGTCTGGCGGCCGGTGTAGCGCGGGTTCGCCAGGATGACGGCGACGGTGCGTAGTGTCCAGGCGTCGCGGGTCCGATGGCGGTTGCGGTCCGGGTCGGCAATGGACGGGCAGGGGACACCGCGTTCGTTGAGATGCCGGGCTATGCTGGCGACGCTGTGCCCAGCGAGACGTTGCCGGAACATCCAGCTCACGTGCGGCGCGGTTTGGGGATCGGGAGCGAGGCGTTGCAGCCGTCGGCCCCAGCGGGCGTCGGCGGGGTTGGGATGTGGGCCAGCGTCGACGAGACGGTAGCCGTAGGGTGGGCGTCCGCCGAGGTAGCGGCCCTGCCGGGTGGCCTGGTTGTGCATCGCCGCCAATACCCGGTGCCGGGCGCGCAGCACTTCGCGCTGCAACTGGGTGGCCAGCAGCGACATCAGCGCCCGATGATCGGAGTTGCCGAGATCGACCGGGCCCTCGGTTTCGGGCAGCCAGAGCTGAATACCGTGCCGGTTGCACCAGGTGTAGAGGGTGGCGAACTGTGTGCCGGTGAAGGCGCGTTCGTATTCGCCGACCACGATCGCATCGATCACGGACTCCGGACTCGAGGTCTCGATCATGAGCTGGGCAGCCTGTGGTCGCTGACTCCATGGGACGCGGCGGGAGGTGCCGGCGTCGAAGTAGGAGTCGACGACCTGGCCGTGGCCCGCGATCAACTCATCGGCCATGTCGCGTTGCCAGCCCTGTGATGAGACGCGGTCTTGATGGCGGGTGGTCGAGGTGCGCCCGTAGAAGGCGAACCGCAAGCCACTGCCGTGGTCGGGGCGGGTAGCGGTGGTGGTTGTCGGTTTCCTGCCGTTCATCCACTGCGCCAGCAGGTCGGCCGTGCCGGCAGGTGGTGCGGTCACCTGAGGTAAGGGCGGGTGCGGTGGGATCACGCTGGACGGATGTCGCGGCCGTTGGGTCATGACGGCGCGCTCTGAGCGGTTCATCCGATCAGCGGAGTCAACGCGTCATCTAGCTGTGATGTCCGGGGAGGTTGGTCAGTCGGGTGACCGGCGGCTTGCCGCCGGTTGAGCTGTGGGGTCGATGATGATTGTAGAAGTGCAGCCAGCTCGGTAGCGCCGCTCGGCGGTCGGTTTCGCTGGGGTAGAAGCGGGCGTAGGCCCACCCGTCGGCGAGGGTGCGGTGGAAACGTTCGATCTTGCCGTTGGTCTGTGGCCGGTAGGGCCGGGTCCGTTTCGGGACGACACCGAGTTCGGTGCAGGTGTCTCGCCAAGCGTGGGAGCGGTAGGCCGAGCCGTTGTCGGACAGGACTCGTTCGACGGTGACGCCCAGCTCAGCGAACCAGGCCACGGCCCGGCGCAGGACTGCGGTGGCGGTCACCGCGGTTTCGTCGGTGTGGATTTCGGCGTAGGCGACCCGGGAGTGATCATCGATGACCGTGTGCACGAACGCGGTGCCGGTGCGGGGCTTGTAGTCCGCGCCGCGGGGCAGGCCGGGTGTGGCGCGTTTGTTGCGCTCGCCTTGGGCCCGGCCGACGTAACGGTGCCCGCCGCCGTCGGGGATGTTGCCGAACTTGGTGACATCGACGTGGATCAGCGAGCCGGGATGATCGTGTTCGTACCGGCGCAGGGGTTCGCCGGTGACCCGGTCGATGCGGGTGAGGCGGTTGATCCGGCAGCGCACCAGCACCGCATGCACCGTGGAGGCGGGCAGGCCGAGCCGGCCGCCGATCTGGACCGGGCCCAGGCGCTGCCGCCACCTCAGCCGCACGATCCGGCGCACGAGCAGGGGCGAGGTCTTGGTTGGGCTGTGGTGCGGGCGGCTGCTGCGATCAGCCATCCCGGCCACGCCTTCGGCGCGGTAGCGCTGTGCCCATTTGCGGGCGGTCCTGGGCGCGACCATGAACATCTTCGCCGCTTCGGCGCAGGTCCAGCCCTGCTCGACGACCAGCCGGGCGAGTCGCAGCCGGGTGCGTGGGGTCAGGGTGGCGTTAGGGTGGGACACGAAGGCCTCCGGAGGCGTGAAGCGGTTCCTAGACAGCTCCACTTCACAACCGGAGGCCTTCACCTGTCAGCACGACAGGCCGCCACCGGTCACCTCACCTCGGGACAACGTCCCTGAACATCACATCTAGCCCGCGGCGCTCCCGACGCGCGCGTTTTTCCCCAGCTCCGAGGTGAGGGTGGGTCGTCGTCTCGCGGGCTCGCCGCAGCCAGTTACAGTGAGCGCTCATGTCGTAACTCAGCTCGGGGCGACGTCCCACGTCTCCTCTTGCTCCGAACGAGTGAACTTGAAGTTTCAATTTCTTACCCTAGGTAACGATGGTGCGTCAGTCGCTCACTGCAGTCACCAGCGGAAATGATCGTAAACATCGTCAGCTGAGTCCTCTTCGTGACCGGAAGTGGCTTTCGGGCACTGTTACGCGCGGGATGCTGATGTCGACGAATGCACAGAGCGTGACGCGTTCCGTTGCGTCGCCGCTGGACTGAAAGAGGCAGCCTCGTGTCTTATGCCCCGATGCCGCCGTCGGTGCCGATGCCGGTGGCGAACCAGTACAAGAACGGCCTCGGCACGGCCGGGTTCGTGCTCGGCCTGATCGGGTTGATCTTCGCGTTCATCCCGATCATCGGGATCGTCGCGTGGCCGCTGACGATCCTCGGGCTGATCTTCGGCATCGTCGGGACGCTGCGCGCGAACCGGGGCCAGGCGAGCAACAAGGGGCTGGCCATCGCCGCCGTGGTGCTGTCGGCGATTGGGCTGGTCATCTGCGTGCTTTGGACCGCGGCCTTCGGCAAGGCGGTCAATGACGCCGCCAACGGGATGCCCGCCGCTGCCCTGACCAGCTCGGTCGCCGCGCCCGACCACATTCAGACCACCAGCCCCACCCTGAACGACGCCGCCGCTTCGGCCGCGGCCGCTGCTCCGGTCGAGCCGCCGGCACCCACCACCAGCGAAGCACCCAAGTTCCCGCCGCAGGTCGAGCAGGCCCGCGCCTCCGCCCAGAACTACCTGAGCTTCACCGCGTTCTCGCGCAACGGCCTAATCCGGCAGTTGTTCTCGTCGGCCGGCGACGGGTTCCCGAAGGATGTGGCGACCCAGGCCGTCGACAGCCTGTCGGTGGACTGGAACGCGCAGGCGGTCAAGTCGGCGGAGAACTACTTGAGTTTCACGTCGTTCTCTTGCTCGGGGTTGAAGCAGCAGCTGTCATCGTCGGCGGGTGACGGCTTCACGAAGGCCCAGGCCGCCTATGGGGCCGGCCAGACTGCAGCCTGCAAGTAGATCCGCCGCAACCAAAAGGGAGTAACGGATGTCCTCATCCATACGACCTGTCGCGGAATTGGTCGCCGATCGTGGCCGAGCACGGGAAGTCGAGCGGCTCGCGCCGGGAAGCGGGTAAGGCGTTCCAGCAACGCGGCCGGTGTCTTCTATGGGGGCGCGTCGCGTTGACCGTCGCCTGATGCGTAGCCGGAAGTAGCGGGCGAGGTCCTCGCGGAGGCCTCAGGTAATGGCGACGATAAGTGGACCAGGTTGTCGTCCATGACCGCGTGGAAATCCGAAACGGGCAAGGAATCTGTGGTTCAGATGCTGCGGTGGGTCCTGACAGCCGCCCGGAGTTCGGCGAGCTTGGGTGCGAGCGCGGCGTCGACGGCGAGCGGATCGCGGGCGTTGAGTTCCTGCATGGCACGGCGTTCGGGCAGCTGGGTGTTGATGTCGATGCGGCGCTCTCCCAGTCCGGCCACGATTTCCGCGACTACCTCGTCGACGGGCCGCAGGCCGTAGCCCAGGTCAGCGCCGGCTCGGGTCGTGGCCATTTGCCGCGATTCGCTTGCTGCCTGACGAGGGGGTTTGGGCGACTTGGTGTTCTGCGAAGCCGGAGCTGAGCCGCAGCCGTGCTCGCCACCTCGGCCAGCACTCGGTCCGTGACCAGGTGTCGTCGTTGCTCACTTCGGGTGATTTCCGCTGGACCGCGCCAGTCGCCCGTCCGGGCCTGATCGGATGACCGGATGCGGACTCTGGCCCAGCTCGTCACAGCGGCGGCAGTGGCAGTGGGCTATATCGCGGCGTGGCTCTCCATCGCGGCGGGCGCCGCACTGCATGATCGCGACGCCTTCCTCGACGCTCCCGCGCAGGTGGCGGCGTTCCGCGCGGCACTCGACCAACGGGCGGACACAACGCCGGTGAGCAACTGGTTCAACAAGCACGCCGCGCCCGACTCCGCCGCGCGCGCCTCGATTTCGCGCGCCTATGGGCATGCCACGACGGGAGACTTCGACGGTGCTCGTCGCGACATTCGCGATATCGACACCGAGGTGATGGCCGGTCAGAGAACGCTCGAGGAAAGGAGCGCGGAGTCCTGGGGTCGTGCTCTGCCGTGGCTGGTCACCGACGTGCCCTTGGCCGCGGCCGCGCTCGTCTTCCGGCTGCGCAGACGGACAGTCAACGCAAAGACTGTGGCTCTGATCAGGCAATACGCGCTCGCGAAGCGCTGGTGGCTGCGCCCGGTGTTCCTCCTCGTCTCCGGTCTGTGCTGGGCGTTGCTGCTCGGAGGCACACTGGCGATCTACCCCATCGCCCGAGGAGGTCGGATCGACTGGCTGGCGGCTGTCCTTCCGACGTTGCCCGCCGGTTACTACGGCCTGCGGTACGCCCGCCCGCGGACGGCGCGAAGCGCTGCGGCCGTTCTGCGTTCGGAAGACCGCGAACCCGTACTATACCTGCGTGGCTTCGGTGATGATCCGGCGTCCGCGGTGGTCGACAGGCTGCCCTCGGAAACGTGGATGCAGAGCTTGCTCACCGTGCACACCCGCGAGGAACAGCTGATCGGTGCGCTGCGGGCCTTCGGGCCGGTGATCGCGGTGGGCCGGCCGGGCGAGCGGCTTCCCCGCCTCGGCGCGGCGCGGTTCTACCTGCCGGAGGACGACTGGCGAGCCGGTGTGCTCGAACTGATGACGGTGTCACAGCTGATCGTGCTGCGGCTCGGCGAGGGCCCGAGTGTGTGGTGGGAAGTCGAGCAGGCGATCGCGATGCGGCAGCCGCGCAAACTCGTGATCTTGTTGCCAGGGGGTCGATGGGACCTGGCTGCGCGGCTCGACAAGCTCCTCTGCAAGCCTTCCGGCTCGAAGCCGGAGCCGGGCAAGTGGACAGCATCGGTGATCGTGTTCGACGACGACTGGACGCCGCACGTGCAGGCCGTGGGGCCGGCGCCCGGCGAGACGAACGTCCGAGGCACCCCGGCCTTCTACGTCGCGTGCGCTTTGCAGGCCGCGCTGGCTCGCATTGGCGTGCGGAAGCGGCTCCTGTACAGGATCGGCGGGAGTGCCCTCCCCGCGTACGGCAAGTTCCTGCTGTTTGTACTGGCAGCGGCCCTCGTCTTGGGGATTATGCGGACGATCTTTCCCGGCTGACACGGCTCTTCCGAGCCTCTTCCCAAGAGGCCACGCACGGTCGGCGCCCGGCTCGGTCCTGAGCGGCCCGACGGCAGGACCGCAAGGTGAGGTGACGACAGGCTGTGCGTGGCCGTCCGCCCAGAAAAGTATTTCGCATGTCCGATATCCGGGATTGCGACGTCGCGGTGGTCGGATGCGGGATTCGACAGCTGCCGACCTCTCGGCCAAGAGCGGCCGAAGCGTGATGCTGCGGCGCCGGAAGAAGTTCTCCCGTCAACACGTCGGCGATTCGATCATCACCGGGTTATCCGTTCATGCGTGTAGCCTCGGTCTCCCGGCCGGAGTGTGCGCGGTGCTATGAACCCAGCGCAGCTTCCGCGTCCGGTCGGCCGACCTCACCTCTTCGAGGCTCGGATGAGAAGTACCTCGTTGTCAGCCATGGCTAGGACGTCGCCGGTCGATGTTACTGCGAGACTGTCCGCGTGCCTCGTCGACAGGCGGTTGCGGACGACGGAGCCGTCGGGCCAGAACGTGCTGGTCTGTTCGACACCCTCGATGGCCAGCACCGAGCCGTTGGATGCGATGTGGGGGCTCTGGCTACGGGCGTAGATCACCTGCGGAGATCCGCCGACGGCGACGACGGCGTGTCTGTCCCGTGAGTACGCCCAGGCGGTCCCCCGCACGGACACAACCTGGGTCGCGTCTATCCGAGAACCCGTTTGCGTGACCTTGGTTAGCGTCCGGTCGACGCGCACGATTGACGAAGAGTCCAGCAAGCTGACCAGTACGCCGTCATCGCTACGGGCGGCCGCCCATGGAATACCGTCGAGCTTTCGGCTCGCGATCGGGTCACCGGTGCGCCGATCGAGTTCGCGAACTTCTCTCGCCGCGGGAAGCAGAAGGTAGACCGCGGCGTCAGTCGCGACGACCCCGCGAACTCCCGGTAGGTCGCGCCGAGTCCACGCAACTCGTCTATCCGCCGGATCGATCGCCTGCAACGTCCCGGTGAAGGTGTTCGACGCGAACAACCACCCACCACCAGCGGTGAGGTTTCCGGCGGCCTCGATTTCACATACAAAACTGGCCTTCTCTTCGTCGAAGTCTAAGGTGGCCAGTCGAGTGGCGTCGGCGATGCCGTATAGGTGAGAAGTGTCCGGGTCGGCGGCAACCGCCGTCCATCCTGAGCTTTCGGCGAGCGTAATGACGGCGCTGGTGTCCTTGACCTCGCCGGTGAGGAAGGCAAAGAGCAGCGTTACGATCGCCGACCCGTTGAACAGTAAGAGCAGCCGAGTTCCTTTTCGCCGGAACAGTGACTTGAAGATGGGAGTTTTCCCTGGCGGGTAGACTTCGGCCTTCGGTGTGGCTGATCTGTCGTCGGCTGCCAGCGACGGTAAGTTCAGTAGGTCGACGCCGTCAGCGGCGAGCCGGGTCAAGTCGAGTGCGATGTCGTAGCCCATATCTTCTTGCGCACGGGCTCGAATGACCTGTGGCTGGGCTCCCACCGCTGGAACCCGGATCGCCAACGCCCAGCCGCCAGTAGGGCGGACATCAAGATCGGCCCAAGCCAGCTTCAAGGCCGCGGCGAGAACGGCCAGCCTCTTGATGTGCTCGCGCCTGCTGGTCGGTGGCAGGACGAAGACGGCCTTCGGCAGGAACCCCAGCTCAGCGATGCGCCGAATTTCCCAGTCAAGAGCCGTGGAACGACCCAGGGTCACGCAGATGATTGAGGCTTCGGCCATTAGCCCCTGGATCCGGTTCTGCCATTCGTCGTTGGTGAACTGGCGGCGGACTGCTCCCAGCGGTGGTGGAAGGCGCTCGCCGACCTGACCCACAGCGTATACCGGCCCGTGTGCTCCCAAGGAGGCCGCGATGACCTCCTCGAAGCGTTCCCACCTGCGTAGGCTGAGTCGGTCGGGAAGGGCACGGCGATGGCTGGAGCGCGAACGAAGCCGGCGGCCGTCGTCTGCGAACGAACGCAGGAGGAGAACAGGCGTCCGAGGGTCTTCGCCTCGTCGTTTCCGGAGAGTTCGCATGGCGATTCTTCGTGCGAGCATTGTCGGCGCAATCGCGACGATGGCCGTTGGAATGGCCATGATCTCCAGGACGGTGTTGAATCGCAATTGCTGGTAGTCGGGCACGTCGTAGCCGGCTCCGGTGGTGGACAGCGTGTTGGCGAGCAAGATGAGCACGACGGAGAAACCGACCGCGGTTACCCCGAGAAGTATTCCGGTCAACCAGACCACACTTCTCCGGACCTGGAAGCCTCGTTGACTGCCGACTCTCCGCAAATGGAGAATCCTGGGGATCGCGCCGATGATAAAGGTGATGCCGAGAACCGATACGCTGGTGATGAGCATGCCTTGCTTGAAGGTCAGCCTCAGCATCCAGATGGCCGCGCACAACTGAGTAGCCGAAAGCGCCATTGCACTGGACAGCTGTGCTCGGACTGCGGCGTCGATGTCCAGTCCTGGAAGACTTCGTGAACGGTAACGTCGATGGTTCACGAACGACCACAGGCGCTGCCACGTGGCGCGGTCGAAGAGCAGGGTGGGAAGCATCCAGAGGAATATCAAGCCCAGTACGGCGAGGAACGGGCCGCGGTTGAGCAGCGCGGTGGAAATCGGGGTGCTGATTCCATCTTTAACCGAGAATGCTGGCGAGGGCAGCTTCTGTTGGATCGTGCGCCAAGTCGCCGCGGTACTGTCGGGCATGCGTGCGACGACACTGCCGTCGAGGCTGCGAAGAGCGATGAATATCAGAGCTTGCTTGTCGAACCCGGTCATGCAGTATAGGCCCGAGTTCTTATCATGGGCGACGTATCCAGCTCGGAGCACTGGCGGCCCGGGGGATGGTTGTGTAGTGGTCGCTGGATTGCAGCCGTGGATTGCCGAGGTCAATGGGCTCTTTGTCTTGAGCTGTATCACCTGCACAGTGGCTTGAGTTCGTCCGTCGGTCGAGTCCCAACGGGTCTCCCAGGCGCTGTGGACGGCCTCGTTCCGTGTGTCGTGCCAGAGCGCTAGGTTCGAGTCGAACAGTTTCGTACCCAGAGGCAAGCCATTCTGCGTTCGAACGAACTCGGCGCCGACGAGTCGCGACATCGCCGTGTCGTCCGGCATCGCCGAAGAAACGGGTTGGGCGCGAAGCGGCGGTGCCAGGTCGTCCGGGACAGTGACACTCCAAACCGGACTGGTAAGCAGGCCTGCCAAGGCGCCTCCGACGGCGGCGAGAAGAAGCAATCGGAGCAGCCAAACCGGTGCCCGCGTCGTAATCTTCGCGAAGGTCAGATCCACATCTGACTTAGTGAACCCCCGGCCAGCTCCCGGATCCCGCGGTGGCCCTATTTCTGACGCCGGTGTTGGCTGTTTGTGGGAGGAACCTCGGTCAGCTAGGAGGTTCTCGAGCCCTTCGAGGTCAGTCCCCAGAACGTCGTCTTGCATCGCCCTGAGCAGTTCATGGTGTTGCATGCCAAGACATGCTCGGGCTGCACCCGACGCGGTATCCCAAACCAGCGCGACGGCGAGGACTCCGGGCGGCATGGGAAGGAGATCATAGGTCTCGGCAATGGTCCGTGCGCGAGCCAGCGCCTCGGCGCAGGTTCCGGTCAACGGCACCGCGGCCCACGTGTGTACGGAGGTGCTCGCAGGATCGGACGCTGGCTGGTCGGTCAGGAGAAGCCGGTGCCAGTCGCCAACGGTATCGGTTGCCGCGAGCGCCCACAGCAGTGTCTGCGTGTCCAGGCTCCTACCGCCGGATCGGCGGGTCGCCGCCAGCCTGAGGGCTGCCGCGACAGTCTCGGTGACACGGAGTCCGGCGAAGATTTCGGTCAACGTTACTCCCTGCCAGCGCCTGCGACGTGTCGGTTCACCGGTTGAGGTCGTGATGCGGCTGCATTTGTTACGCGACGATCGACCGGACGGCAGCTGTCAGGGCGAGCTCGTACGCGACATCGTCGAAGACATCGCCGTACACGGCGTGGCACGAGCCATCTTCGTCGAACCGGAATGCGATCGGATGTCGGATTCCGTCGTAGCCCGTCCACGGTTCGTGAAGGTCAAGAAGCTCCGCAAGCACCGACGCACGTGCGAGGCTGTCACGAGTCGGGGGGATGACGACGATCGTCTTCCTGAGCGCGCCCAAGTCGCGGAGGGTGCGCAGCTCCCAGCCGAGGCTCGGCGTCTTTCCCATCGTGACGACCACCAACGCGCTGGAGGCCACGAGATTCCGCACTGGTTCCTGCCACGCGTCTTCGGGGTAGTAGAGCCGGGCAGCACCGAGTTTTGCCCGTTTCTCACCGGGGCGCCCTACAGCGAGGACCGGCCCGTGACGCCAGAGACGCCGAACCAGGACCTCCTCGAATCTCGACTTCCGGGACCAGTCGAAGAGCTGGCCTAACGACTCGTATACCGAAAGATGAATGGGAATTGCATGCCGGTCGTCCCTGAATGAGCGCAGGTAGAGCACCTGAGGCCGTGGGTCATTTCGGAGTGTCGTCTCCAGATCACGTGCCTGGAAGCGACGTGACGCCGCACGGAAGATTGCGCTGACAGAAAGGAAAACTATCGGCCCGAAAAGCCACATGTAGACGATCGGAGCGACTGGGTTCGCTGCCGTCGGTGTGTCGATCGGAGTCCAGACCCAGGCGATGGCCAACATGCCTGCCGAGTAAACGACGAGACCGACGTAGATCGCCTCGACTGCTAACGACAGGAGTCGATAGATCCACTCACGCCAGGAGACAACCCGGAGGTACCGATATCGTGGTATAACCCCGAGAAACGCTGTGCGGACGAGGTCGGCTGAGAAGTATATCCCGCCTACCATCACAGAAGTCACCCACAACGGAGTCTGCGGCGGGAACCACCGGAGCAAGAGGAGCAGTGCCACTGCCCACGCCGCGACCGAGAAAAGGCTGCTAAGCGCGCGTGCTGCGCGTATCGCGCGGATGCGGGTGACCAACGACCGGTCGGGCGCGGATATTTCGGATAAAAGGCCGATTCGTGAACCGATACCGGTGAAACCGAGGATCTCGAGTACCAGGACTTGGAGGTGCAGGGCGAGAAGTTTGCGGCGGTCGCTGTCCGCGAAGGTCAAGATGACGGCCGGCAGGATCGCCAGGACGACCAGCCAGGCTGCCCATACCCCGGCGAGGTAGTTCCTGAACGGCCGGTGTGCGTCCACGTCGGCGGCCTCGTGTTCGTGATCACTGGTGGCTCGTGCGGCGCTGATTGCCAAGTCGCGCGCGCGGGCGGCTGACTCGTTATCGTGCCCGGGAACCTCGATCAGTACGTCAGTGAAGAGGCGGCCCGATGCGAACTGGACTTCCACGACGGTCGTTCCGTCGGGTTGCACCGTAGGGCCGAACAAGGCGTGCGTGTGGCCAGGCAGGTTCGACGGCGATAGCGAGTTCGGCGGATCGACCCGGTCGGCAGCCTGAGTGCTTGTGGCGTAGTCGATAACCCCGATCATGACCGTGTCGCCGTGATCTTTGAGAGTCCGGGAAAGCGCGCACTGAATAGCCCAGTACTGCTCAAGCCATGACAGAGCGGTGCTGTTCGACTGTAGCCGCAGTTCCACGGGAACGACCTGCCCGGCGACGGCGCCGTTGCCCAGCTCTGGCCGCACGGACAAGGCACTGTTGGCCATTTCGCATGAAGAACCAGCCGGGTCGAAGGTCCTCGGTGTCTCGAACCAGTGAGCGGAGAGGAAAGCGAGGACGATCGGCAGACAACCCACGGCGACCGGGATGATTTTCTTGAGGATTCTACCCAGGCGAGGAAGGACTATGGTTAGCACGACCAGGCCGCACACGATGCGTCCAGTCCAGGTGGACGTCGCCCAGTCGACGAGGCCGGTGGCCCAGGTGGGAGGATGGTTCAGATCCAACTAGGTGTCCTTCTAGACGATGGCAGTCAGGTCAACTGGTTGTCCTTGCTGGGTGACGGGCTTACGCGCGCGGTAATCGTCGGTCGCCGTCCTGGCGGCGAGTGATGCGCAGCACGGCGGAGCCGGCGAGCGCCGGACGAGCCAGCTGAGAGAGTCGACCCCCGTAGCCGGTCGGGAACCGGTCCGGTGCGAAGGTGCGGACCGCATCGGGGAGCAAGGCCAACACATCTGCGAGTAACCCCTCGAAGTGGCGTTCATATCCGCCGGACTGCCTTGGTTCGGGAGGTCAGAACGTTGCAGGATTGTGCCAACGTCGTCGCATTGTTACGCAGCCGACAAGGTCCGCTGGCGATCGTAGTGGTCGAAGCCGCCCTGCAGGGCGCGCCGCACGTGGCAGGGCACGTCGATGAACGCGGCGATCACGTCCCTTTCCACGCCGCTCCGCGGTGGCCCGAAGTCCCCGAACTCACATCTGATCTCCCATAACTGCGCCGTCGCCTCTGAAGTGCGCGAACTGGCCAACGCGATCACTCCGTCCGGTTGGCGGGCGCGATCAGCACGCGCGTCTTTGTCCGAGTCGCGGTGGCGCGTCCCGACGTTACGGTGCCCCCGGTTCCGGGCCGCGATGCCGGAACCAGCGACAGTTAGAATCCGTTCGTGGAGCTCGAGAACCGATTGGCTGGGTTGCTGACCGCCGCCGGTGGTACAAGAGTCGTGACCATCGACGTCTCGCTGGTCGCCGCCTTGGCCGAAGCGCTGGCGGTGGACCCGGCCGAGTTGTCGGCGACGGTGCGAGCCTTGGTGGAGGAGTACGCCGGGCCAGCGGCGGTTTTCGGGATCCACCGCGTCGACTGGCGTGTCGATTTGCCGCCCGCGACGGCACGGGCGGTTGTCTCGGATGCCCTCGCCACCACGTTTCTCCGCTGGTTTGGCTTCGAGGGGCACCCCATCGCGGGCCTGAGCGGCGCGGGGAACCCGCTGTTCTCTGTGGACCGGGTCGAAATCGGAACCGCAGTGACCAGGCTGCACTGCACGGCATCGCACGTCGAACCGGGCGGCGAACAGACCAACGTGATCGAGCGCCTCGAACAGGCCGGACTGCGTCCATCGCGAGGCGGAGAGATTACGCTGCGGCCGCCTGGGAGCGCCCGGACGATCCAGCTGGTGTGCCGCGCGCCTGTGCCACCTGATCGCGTGAAGGTTTTCGTGTCTTATGCACACGATGACGAGGCGCATAAGGTCGCCGTACGGACCCTGGCGGAGCTGCTGGTGCACAACGGCATCGACGTCGACCTGGACTCGTGGGCCGGTCCCGCGCGCAAAGATTGGGGATCTTGGGCTACCAGGTGCATCGAAAGCGCCGACTTCGTCCTGGTCGTGGCGTCGCCGAGGTACCGTCACGTCGGCGATGGTGTGGTGGCCACCAGCGACAACCGCGGCGTGCAAAGCGAGGCAGCTCTCCTTCGAGACCGGCTCCACTGGGATCGCGCCGTCTGGACGGCCAAGCTGCTCCCGGTAGTGCTGCCGGATCGTTCGACCGACGAAGTCCCGTTGTTCCTCCAGCCCTACTGCGCCGACCACTACTTGGTTCCAGCGTTGACGCAGTCCGGGATCCAGGAACTGCTGCGCACCATCACAGCTCAACCAGGTCACGTTCGCCCTCCGCTGGGTGAAGTGCCGGTTCTGCCGCCGAATCCCACCGTGGCCGGTGAGGCCACGGTACAACCGCTGCCCCGCATGGTCCGGCCCCGTCTGCCGCTCGTCCCCGTCGAAAACCTGGATCCCTTCGAACTCGATGTCCATCGAGCCATCTCGATGGACGTGGGTGACGACGCGCTACCAGCCTTGCCTCGATACGTGACACGGCCACACGACCGAAAGCTTCTGGAAAACGTGCGGCAAGCGATCGCCGGCACTAGCGGCATCGCGATCCTTGTCGGGAGTTCCTCCACGGGCAAGACCAGGGCTTGTTTCGAAGCTGCGAAACAGTTGCCGACGGGCTGGAGTGTCTGGCATCCGATCTCGCCGACGCCGCCGCAGGCTCTGCTCGACGGGCTCGCCGGGGTACCGCCCCGGACCGTTGTCTGGCTCGACGAGCTCCAGCAGTACCTCCTCACGGCCGGGCCCAGTTTGGGCGAAGAGGTGGCGGCACGGCTTCGGGCCCTGCTTCGAGATCGTCGTAACGCACCCGTCCTGGTCCTGGGAACCATTTGGCCGGAGCGGATGCAGACGATCACCTCCGTGGATCCGGCGGCGGAACTTGGCTCCCACACTCAAGCGGGACAGCTCGTCAAGGACGTTCAGATCGCGGTGCCCTCTCGCTTCGACCAGGCGGAGCTCGCGGCACTAGGCGAAGCAGCGCAGATTGATCCACGGCTTCGCCAAGCGCTGCGCACTCGATCTTGCGAAATCATCCAGTACCTCGCGGGCGTACCAGCGATGGTTGAGCGGTACCAGGTCGCCCCAGCAGCCGCGCACGCCGTAATCGACGTCGCCGCCGATGCCCGCCGGCTGGGTTACGCCGGTGACGTTCCGTGGTCGTTCCTGGAGCGGGCGGCTCCGGGCTACCTGTCGGACACCGAGTGGCAGGCGACCGGCGAGGACTGGTTCCAGGAAGCCCTCGGGTTCGCACTTGCACCCTGCCGCGGTGCTGCGGGTCTGCTGGTGCGGCGGCGTCCCAAACCCGGCCACAATCCCCCGGGCGATCCCGGGTATCGGCTGGCCGACTACATCGCCCATTGGGCTGGTGGCCGGCGTTCCTTCGACGTTCCACCTGTGGCGTTCTGGGACGGCGCCTGCTCACACCTCGATGCTGACGCGCTGATGGTTCTCGCCGGCGCTGCCGCAGCCAGGGGACGGACCCGGCACGCTACTCTGCTTTACGAGCGTGCTGGAGCGCTCGGCAGTTTCACCGCGTACGCGCACGCCGGTCGGCTGTACCGCGAAAGTGGGAACGCGAGACTGGCGGAGATCTCCTTTCGGCGCGGCGCCGAGGCGGGTGATGCAGCCGCGCAGATCGAAGTCGCGCGCTGTTGTGACGTCCGCGGAGACACCGACGAAGCGGAGCGCTGGCTCGTCTTGGCTACAGAACAGGGCGACTATGTCGCCTTCGAAATGCTGGCGCAACACGCCGAGTCAGCGGGTGACAACGTTCGCGCGGAACACTTCCTGCGGGAAGCCGCCGCAGCTGCCGGGATCTACCGCGGGCGCCCGCTCCGCCAGCTGGCTCGCCTGCGTGCCGAGGCTGGGGACGCTATGGAAGCGCGCGAGCTTCGTGCGTCTGCTGACAAAGGTGTCAAGACCGTTGTTCGACGACCCCTGCACGACAGCCAGCAACGTAGTGGTGGCGCAGCCGAGCTGGAAAGATCGCTCCGGCGGACGATCGCCGACGCGGAGGCCGCGGGGAGCCGACCAAGCAGTCACGACCTCGAGCTGCTGAGCGAGGTCTGCGAGACCAACGGCGAGCACGACGAGGCGGAGCGCTTGGCAGACCAGGCCGCACGCGCCGGATACCCCGCCGTTTACCGCAGCCTCGTCGCTGCGCGGGGCAACCGAGGCGAGGTACGGCAAGCGGAAGCCTTGGCGGTACGAGCCGCGAACGCCGGAGATGCCGAGTCTCTATGGATGATCGCGGAAGCATGCCGGGACGACCGACGATGGCATCAGATCCGGCACTACGGGCTGGAGCCGGACGGCACTCCCAGTGCCGCCTGGTGGTGATTGCCCGATGCGTAGCTCAGCTGGCCCTCGTGGGAGCTTGTTCACCCACCCCGCACCCGATGATCGTGGTTACCGTAGCCGCGACAACCTGTGCGCTCCTGTCGAAAGACCGTCTCCGCAGGATCAGCCGACCGTCGCGGTTTGGCTTTCCCGTGACCAATGGGTCGCCCCTACAGCCCGCTCCGTCCGCGAGTCTTTTCCGCGATTCGTGGTCAGTCGTCGCTGGTCGATGTGGTTTGCGACTGGGCGTCCGACCCGCCAGCAGGGGAGGCCCCCTGAGCTGGTCCGGCCGGCATCTCGGGCAGCGCGAACGGCGTGCTCGGCGCCTCATAGCCGCCGCGCTTCTCGATGACGTGATCGCCGCCGTCGGGAACGACACGGTACTGGACCTCGCGGCTGCTGTAGTCGGGCATCTAGAACTCCTTGATGTCGAGGTATTCGATTTCGGTCCACCGCACCAGCAGCCCGGACTCTCCGGGCACGGGCAAGGGACGGCGGTTGTCGTCCAGCGTCAGCTCGCCGCTGGAGGGGTTGACGGTGAAGCTCAGAGGCAGGTAGAGGTCGCCTTCTTCGGGATGTGCGGAGGCGTAGCTGCGCCGGCCATTGGGAGCTTCGCCTCGGTAGCCGGCCAGCCAGATCCCGGATTTGAGCTTGATCCGGACGATCGCGCGGTCGGCGCGTCGCCACAGGTAGTCCCAGGCCCGGGGCTCGACGGCCGCCCCCACCAGCAGCGTTCCCCACTTCTTGTGCTTCTTGTGGCCCCAGCCCACGACGCTGCCCACCATGATTGGGCCCAGCACGTAGGCCAAGGCCAGGGCCTCCAGCAGCCACAGGTTGGCGGTCCCATTGACCAGCCGTCGCTCGACGACCAGGTACCGATAGACCCAGTACTCGCCGAAGGCCAGCAGTGCGTGCATCACCGCGGAGGCGGCCAGGAACCGCACGAGGCGGTCGGAGAAGCTGACCCCGTAGCCGGTGGTGACTCGTTCCAGCGCGAAGGTGTAGGCCGCGCCGGGCAGCAGCGCGAGCACGGCCACCAGCAGTCCCTGGAAGGTAGCGATCACGTCCGCCGGACCCCCTCGGGCCAGGAGATCAACACGTCGCGGCCGAGCTCGCGGGCGTGGGCGACGGCGTCGCCGGTGCCGCCGAGGCCGTGGGCTGGTCGCCCGTCCCACACCGCGACCAGCAGGTCGCAGTGCTCGACCACGTACTTGCCGGCGGCGTCGAACGCGACCTCGCTGGGCTCGGCGAAGTCCAGCTCGGTGACCTCGGCGGCCGCGCCCCGCAGTTCCTGGTAGACCGCGAGGTCACCGGGGTTGAAGGTGTCGGCGTAGCCGCGGCATGGGATCACCGCGTGTAGCCGATGTCCCGCTGCGAGCAGCAGCTGCGCAAACAGGTGGTCCGCGCCGGCGGCGAGGCTGGACAGGCCGGTCACCGGCCCGAGCTTCTGCGCGAGCAGCGCGCGGATGTCGCGTTCGGCTTGGCGTCGGGCGATGTCGGGCAGGTTCTGGTGCCCGCTGATCCCGATCGTCGTCACAGGGTCCCTCGCTTGGCCATCTGCCAATAGTGTCGCCCGAGTGGGGTCAGCCGACAGCTGCCGCTCTCCATCGCTGCGAAGTACATGTGCTGATGATCCACCGGCTCGACCAGTTTGTTCGCCCGACACTTCTGCAGCTGGTCGAAGATTTCCTCGTGCTCGGGGTGCGGGTCCAGTCCGGACTGCGACTTGTCTGGCTCGTAGGTGGGATCGAGCCGGTAGTGGTGCGCTGGATCGGGAAACCACTCCAGTAGTTTGTGCAGCGTGGGTAACGGCACTGAGGGTGAACAGCTGCGCAGGTCGTGCAGCCGGTCGACGTTGGCCTTGAACGTCGGCCGCTGCTCCCAGGCGTCGAAGCATTCCGAGACATAGGCGTAGAGACCGGCGACGGTGACGTGGCCCAGCACGTCAGCAGCGCCACCCTCGAGCGCACCCTCCAGATGAGTGGAGAACAGGCCGCGCCCGCCGGCCTCGGCGGAGTACTGGTCGCCGCGGCTGGCGGTCAGGATCGACATGCCGCTGCGCAGCACGGCCGCCTCGGTGAGCGCGGCGACGGTGCCCGCGCCACCGGAGAAGCAGCAGTCGAGGATCACTACGATCTCCTTGACCTGCGATTTCCGGGCGATTGTCAGCACCTCGGCGAACAGCACCCCAGGCGTCTCGCCTTGGCCGTCGCTGGTGACAAGGGCGACGTCGCCGTCGACGGGCGTGCCGTGGCCGGCGAAGTACAGCACCGCGAAGTCCGCACCGCCGGCCAACAGAGCCCGCACACCACTCATCAGGTCGTTGCGGGTCACCGAGCCGGTCAGCAGGCGGCAGTCGAGGTTCTTGGTGGAGTCCTCGTTGCGGGCCAGCAGCGGCTGCAGCGCCGTCGCGTCGTTGACGCACCCGGCCAGTGGCCGCTGGTGATCGTAGTGGTCGATCCCGACCAGCAGAGCACGCCGCACGGGTTACAGCCCGTCGATGAACGCGGCGATCGTGTCCCACTCCCAGGCCGCGCACCGCGCCGACCCCATCTCCGCTGGCTTGACCCGATACTGCCCCAGCCAGATCCCCAGCAGCGGCTTATCCTCCTCGGCTGCGCATTTGATCTCCCACAGCTGCCCGTCGGCCTTCGGCGTGCTCGAGCTGATTAGCGCGATCACCCCGTCCGAGCGACGGATCCGGGTCCGGACGTTGGTCTTCCACTCGCTCTCGTAGGGCTCCTTCACCGACATGTCCGTGTACCCGTAGGGCGACCGCACCAGCAACCGCTGCCCGTTGAACAGGTTCCGGCTCGCCTCATCCTCCTTCGCGAAGGCGATGAACACCGTCTTCTGGTCCGCCATCGCGACCCCTCTCGTGCATTCCCTCGACGTATCCGCGGTCCATGCCGCGGTGCGAATTCGACATGCGATACCGTACCCGAGAGCACCGAAAAAATCCCTGCCTGCGTGAACCTGGCCCTTTACCACTTCCACCACGCCGAACTGCGGCTTGGGACCATCGGGTGTTGCCGCTTGGCCCATCGGTCGGATAAAAGTATCACCTCCCACGGCTCGCGGAACCTTGCCGTCAGCTTGACCGTTTGCACGGTCGAGCCGGTGCAGATCGACGGCGACTGGTCGCCGCGCGGAGGCACTACGACGACATCTGAACACAAAAGAGTAATTAACGTAAAAGTCACCTTGGAGGTGGACTAATGACGAACCACGACCCGCGTGGCGAACATCTGACGCCCTCGGAGCTGGAGAAAGACAAGGTCGGTCCATGCGGCCGCCCCGACGACGAGCACGGTCGGACCTCACGCCTGGAGCAGCTCAGGTGGGGTCAGATTGTCGCAGCTGCCGGTGGGATGTGGGCGATTCCGTACTGCCTTTACACGGTCGCTGACCCCGGCAGTTCGGTGATCATCCGTGTTCTCGCGTGGGGGCCGGCTGCACTCTCGGTGGGCTATTTCGTGCTCGATCTGCTTTTCCAGCGCCTGCGGCGCCGGTTACGCCGCATGACCAGTAGCTCGCAGGCCACGCCCGGCTGGCGACCGCCACCCAGGCCCGAGATAGGCTCCGAGCCGCAACCGCTGAAGATCCGTTTTCGCAAGCCGCCCGCTATCGCAGACGAGGAAACCAAGCAGTACCGGCGGGTAACTGAGCGCAGCAACGTAATGGGTCGGCCGCCCCTGTGCATCACCTACTTCCGCTGCTTCGCGAACCCGGCCCGTACCCGCACCTTCCTCGAAGGTGCTTGGAATGAGTTCGGCTACGTCCACATGCTGCGAAACCCGAACTCGGCAACCTGGCGGGAGCTATGGCGCTCTCGCGACACAGAAACTATGGCAGAACTGGTCATTACTACCGAAGCCCAGCTGGGAGACCGGCTTCGGTGCGCTCCGACCGAGCCCAATAAGTGGAGCGCCAAACCGTACGGTGAGTACCCGGTCCGCGAGTTCTTCTGCGGCGACGGTTTCTGGCAACAAGCGGCAAACCAGCTGATCGAGATCGCGGACCTGGTGGTCATCGACCTGTCCGGCCACGCCCGGGAGTCGCTTGGTCTGCAGTTTGAGCTGGAGTGCGCCTTCACCACCAAACGACTGGACCAGGTTCTCCTGCTCGCCGACGAGCTGAGTGATCGCGAGTACCTGGCAACACAGATCCGCTGGGCCTGGGCGTCGACACCTGCCTCGGGCGACCCGGCTCGGGTGCATGTTTACATCCTCGACAAAGTCGTCACGGAGTTGGTCGTCGTACCCGGCGGGGGACCGGGAGAGGTTCACTTCGGCCGGGACACGCGGCTGTACTCCGACCGGTCGGAGTCGCGGCGCCTGCTCAGTCACGTTCTGGACCGAACGGGTGCGTCGGGCAGCGGATTCGTCGGGCCTCACGGGGAAAGCTGCTCGAGGACCTTTCCTGGCCTCGGCGGATAGCAGCGCCGTCGCCGTTGCGGGTTTAGCGGGGCCGGAGTCTTGGGCTGATTGGACCAAGGCCGTGCTCGCGCAGTGGATGCTCGACCGCGCTCTGGACGCCGGGGTGCCCGCCACCTGGGTTACCGCCGATGAGGCCTACGGTGGTGACTCGAAAATCCGCCGTTGGCTGGAAGACCGCCGCATCGGCTACGTGGTGGCTGTGCCCAGCAGCCAGACTATCCCTGCGGTGGCCGGCACCTCTCGCGCAGACGCGCTCGTCGCCCACGCACCCGCCGAGGCGTGGAAACGCCGCAGCTGCGGCGACGGCGCCAAAGGACCACGAATGTTCGACTGGGCCGTCGCCGAACTGCCTGCCCATCCCGACACCACCCCGCCGGCTGGGGGCGCTGCTTGCTGGCCCGTCGTTCACTGACCCGAAACAGTAAGGGAAAACACGAGATCGCCTACTACTTGTGTTGCGCCTCAACAGGAACGACCGACAAGGAGATAATCCGGGTCGCGGGTGCACGCTGGGCGGTCGAGGACTGCTTCCAGACCGCCAAGACCGACGTCGGCCTGGACCAGTACCAGGTCCGCCGCTACGACGCCTGGTACCGGCACATCACCCTGGCCATGCTCGCCCACACCTACCTCGCTGTCACCGCCGCGATCGCCCCAAAAGCCCTGGCAGCGGCCTCATCCCAATCACGCTGGGCGAGGTCAAGCGTCTCCTGGCACACCTGATCACCACCCCGCTCGACCGCCTCGCGACCTGGGCCTGGTCACACTGGCGCCGGCGCCACCAGCACCGAGCCCGACAAGCCCACTACGAACGAAGACAAGCTATTGATCACAAAAGTGCGGCTGGATTACTAGTACTGCGACGGCAGTTAGGTCAGATCCTGCCGATGGTGTGTCTCGTCGCGCTGTTGGTCACCCTTGCCAGGTGGATCACGCAAGAACTGGTGATGTCGGGATCAGGCCAGTGTCGACCGCAACGCACGAACGAAACGCTCGGTGTCTCGACCCGTCTGATAGGCGAGTACGGGCCGCTCGGCCACGAGGCGTACCACGCCGTCGACGACCTTGTCCGCGCCGATCCGGCGTTGGTTGATTTCTGCCAGCCGCCAGTGCTCGCCGATGAAGACGCACCGGACGTGCGGGAACCGGCTCAGCTGCTCGATTTCCCAAGCGATGGCGGGCCGGGGGCAGGACACGTCAATCAGGGCGACGCGGCATATGCCCATCAAGGCCCGAACGGCATCCCGCCAGATCGCCGAGTCGACCCGCAGGACGGTCAGGCGAGGTGCCAGGACGCGCCGGCTGAGGTGTTTCACGCGGCGCACTTCCTTGGGCAGCTGGTCCGCGCTGCCGATTTCCGAAAGGAGGCTCCGATTCGCTTCGTCTACCGCATCCTTGATTAACCCGGACGCTATGACTGTAGGAAGAAAGCCGAGCGAAGCGAGCAATGGCAGCACCAAGGCCAGCACCAGCAACGCCCCCAGAGCCGCCGTGACCACCACTGCGATGACGGTGACGGTTGCCAGGGCTGGATACAGTCCCGGCAAGAACACACCCGACGCCAAACTGATAACGATGAGGACGAAGGTGCTTCGGGCCGTGACGGTGAAGAGCCGTTCCCGGCGTTGCGCAAATCCTCCAGCGCGCTCTAGCCATACCTCCAAGCCGTCGCTGAAGTGCTTGACCGACATGGCTTGCGAAACCAGGTGAGGAGGTGCTTCCTGCGCGTCCACGGCCTTGTCATCAAGGGTCACGATCCGCCATCGCGTGCCGATGGACAGGGCGGCTTCAGTCACCGCGGCCGTCCCGTCCGTGTAACCGAACCGCCGGAGGTACAGAACGCCCCGGCGCCCGTACCGTAGAAACGCGATGCCGACGGGAATGTAGGCGAAGCACCCGACGACGAGAAGGGGCACGGGCCAGTGGGCTGTCTCCGCTGACGGCTGCTCTGGGGCGGTGGCGGCCACCCAGATCACGAGCGACAGGACGATGATCACCGCGTAAAAGCATGTCCCGCCGACCAGAAGGGTGTAGCCGATCACTCGGGCGGCTACGACCCGCGCCGACCAGGGCCGCGACGGAACATCGTCCACGATGTTCAGCCGATGATGGGCATCCACGATCAGCACCTGCCAGTCCTCGGTGTGGATGGTTCGCAGGGATTGCGGAGGTACGTCGGCCGCTCGGGTGACGGTGTTACAGCCGAACCAGCACCTGCCGATCGCCGACATGGGCGGCGGCCACCGGCGGTGCGCGCGATAGC
Organism: Amycolatopsis sp. Hca4; assembly: GCF_013364075.1. GTDB lineage: Bacteria > Actinomycetota > Actinomycetes > Mycobacteriales > Pseudonocardiaceae > Amycolatopsis. Next base: position 2,135,065 of record NZ_CP054925.1, on the reverse strand, counting down.
GCGTGGTGTGCGGCACTGCACGCGCTTGCTCGGCCTGCTGAGCGCCGCCACGGCGGTGTCGTGGTGGGTGCCCTACGAGATCGGCCTTTCCCGGTCGGCGCACGTCCCCGTCTCTTACCTGGTGGTGCCGCCGATCCGATCGATGGCCGGGTTGCCGGAGTCCGTCCGACTTGGCGCGAACTTTTGGTCGGCCGATGAGTGGTGCGGTGGGCCAGCGACCGCGCGAGTGGTAGCGGTCATCGAACTGCTCGCCACACCCGGTGCCTGGACTACCCTGAAGCTCACCCGGACCGGCGGGCTCCAGTGGCTGCCCAGCGCAGGCGGGACCGTCCGCGACCTGGTCTACGACCCGCTCGCGCCGCTGGCCTTCGCCGACGTGGCCGTAGGGACGGTCAGCGTACCTGAAGAAGGTCTTCGCCAGTCGGCCGCGGCGGTGGTGACTTGGCGTCGCATACTGGCCCAGGTGGCCCCGGCCCTGCCTTACGAGCCGGAGGTCGAGGGCTGGCGGTACGAGCGCTACCGGAACCCGCCCGTGCACGGCTGCAGGGTTTGACGCGGGCAGCTCCACGAGCGCCTGCGCCGCTTTTCGTCGTCGACGACCTCGACAGGCGGCGACGGCCAGCCACCCGTGGGGAGTTCCGGGAGACGACTGGGTGCTGCGCGCCGACATCACGCGGGACCAGCGGTCGCTGGTGTCCTGCTCAACCCGCTGTTCGAGTTCGCCCCGGCCGATCGGCTCGTCTACTGGCGTGTCCTGGCCGTTCAGTACCAGCTTAACCACCGGATACTCGGCGTCCCGACGCCATCGGGCGTCTTCGACGATACGACTTCGGCGCTGGCCAGGCGCTTTGGCCGACCCGGGGTGACGCCCGGTGAGCGGTGAGGGGCCGGCCGTCCACCGTGTCCCTTCGCGGGCCGGGTCGCGTCAGCGGCCAGCGCGTGGCTGTTCCGGCACCAACTGCCGCGCGCTAGCACGTCCGCGACCGCCACGAGCCGTTACGGCGCTCGCCGGCTCAATGTGGGTGGACCAGTGCGACGAGGAAGCCGAGGACATACACCACGGCGAGGATTACGGGCAGCCACTGCTCCAGATGGGTGAGCGGCCAGTACAGCGCCTTGTCCTTGCCCTCGCCGAGCGCCTGCCATTCCGCACGCCAGTACGGGGACGCGGGCAGCTGCTCCTCGAGCATGCCGACCACGATGTACTTGGCCGAGTTGAGCTGCCGATAGGAGCGGACGATCCAGAACCAGGCCGCGGTCTGCGCCAGCAGAAGGCGCAGCGGCAGGAACAGCAGCCACGACGTCAGGAACTTCGAGCCCCACAATGCGCCGGCCGCGGTCAACGTCGCGGTGTTCAGGCTCAGGAAGAACCCGTTGGCCAGCGCCCGCCGGGCACTGACGCGGTCGGCCATTTCGACGTACATCTTGTACTGCTCGAGGATCGCGGCCTGGTAGGCGGCCTTCTCACCGGCGTAGGCCGTCTCGTCGACCGGAGTCCACAAACCACTGCGGACCGCCTGGACATCGATCGGCTTCGCCCGGAAGTAGCGGGACAGGAACTGGGGCACCGGCCCACTCTAGGCTGGTCCGCGGCCGGCGCGACGCTGTTGGGCGTAACACGCCGGTGGTGATCTCCGACTGAACGGCGCGGAGAGGCGAAAACCCGGGGGCGTAATGGATTCAGGGGAGCGGTTCAACGTCTACTCGCCGGTGGACGTGCCGGCCGGCGAGCTGCCCGCCCTGCCACGGGTGTTCGTCTCCCATCGCAATCTCGACAAGCCACTGGCCGAGGCGGTGACCGCCGTGCTGGCCCGGCTGGGCGTGCACTACTGGTTCGACCGCGACGACCGGGACAGCCAGGCGGCGGCCGCGCTCGGCATGGTGGGCGACCAGCAGCTGGTGCACGCGATCGAACGCGGGGTCCGGCACTGCACGCACCTGCTCGGACTGCTGAGCTCCGCCACGGCAGGGTCGTGGTGGGTGCCCTACGAGATCGGGTTTTCCCGGTCGGCGAACATCCCCGTGTCCTACCTGGTGCTGCCGTCGGTCGGCTCGATGGCCGGGTTGCCGGAGTACGTCCGGCTCGGTGCGAACTTCTGGTCGGCCGACGAGCTGGTGCGGTGGGCAGGCCGCCTGGCGGAGGGCCGGCGTGCCAGCGTGGCCGGCTCCGTGGTCGACGGCCTGACCGGTTTCGTTCCGCGCCTGCCGCCGGTGCCCACGGTCGCCGAACTGGCCGCGCGAGCGGTGGCGGCCATCGAACTGCTCGCCACCCCTGGCGCCTGGGCCGCGCTGGAACTCACCCGGAACGACAGGTTCCAGTGGCTGCCCAGCACGGGCGGGATCGTCCGCGACCTGGCCTACGACCTGCTAGCGCCGCTGGCATTCCTCGAGGTCGCGGCGGCGACCGTCAGTGCAGGCGAGGAAGTGCTCCTCCGGTCGGCCGCGGCGGCGACGACTTGGCATCGTGTGCTGGCCCAGACGACCCCGGCCTTGCCCTATGAGCCGGAGGTCGAGGGCTGGAGGTACGAGCGCTATCGGAATCCGCCCGTGCACTGGCTGCAGGGCTTGACGACCGGGCAGCTCCACGAGCGCCTGCACCGCTTCTTCGTCGTCGACGATCTCGACGGCCGACGACGGCTGGCCACCCGTGAGGAGTTCAAGGAAGAGTTCGACAGCGTGCTGCGCGGTCGCATCGCGCGGGAGGAACGCTCACTCGGTGTCCTGCTCAACCCGCTGTTCGGGTTCACGCCGGCGAATAGGCCCGTCTACTGGCGGATCCTGGCGATTCAATATGAGCTCTATCACCGGATTCTCGGCATCACCACGCCTTCGCGCATCTTCGATGATACGACTTCGGCGCTGGCCAAGCGCTTAGCCGACCAGGCCTCGGTGAGTGGGTGAGCCGGGCGTGCTGTCCCTGTGTCTCTTCGCGGTCACGCCGTCATGTGGATCAGCACCCTCCGTTGGACATGTAGTAGAACGCGGCAGGAACGTCGTACGCGACCAGGATCGTTTGGCAAGCGTTCGAGATGGCCGCACTGAACCCACACCGTGAAGCACCGCCGGAGTCCGTAACACCGGTCATCGCTCCAGCGATGTTCGGACAGATCCTCTCAAAGTTTCTGGAGCGGGCGTGGCCTACGAGTTCGACGTGTACTTGAGCTACTCCAGGCAGGGAACCGTGCCTGCGTGGTTGTTCAACCACTTTCTGCCGAATCTCAGCGAGGCCCTGACTGACGAGATGCCATCCGACCCCGGCATCTTCGTCGATCGCAACATGGCGGCGGGGACGGCTTGGCCGGCAAGCTTGGAACGCGCGCTGCTCCGGTCGCGGCTCATGGTGGCCGTGCTGTCGCCTCAGTACTTCCGGTCGGAATGGTGTCTGGCTGAATGGATGACGATGTCCAACCGGGAACACGAGAGCGCCGCCCCGGACGTCCTGATCTTTCCTATCTTGTACGCAGGCGGGACTACCTTCCCGGATTGGGCGCAAAGCAGGCTTTGGGTCGACTTCAAACCGTGGAACATCCCATACGAGCTCTTCAGGGAAACTCGCGAATACATTGACTTTCACCGGGCAGTACGCCGGCTGGCCGCGGACATCGCCGAGCGGGTGACAACCGTGCCGGAGTGGGATGCTGCGTGGCAGGTCGTCCGGCCGGAGCCGGACTTTCCTCGCAGGATGCCAAGGTTTTGAGGCCGCGATGTTCGTGACCTTCTACTCGTACAAGGGCGGTGTCGGCCGGACGTTCTGCCTCGCCAACGTTGCGGTGCGGCTGTCCGCCTGGGGCTACCGGGTACTGTGCGTCGACTGGGATCTGTATTCGCCGGGTCTGCACTCCTACTTCGCCCCCTGGCTGCCGGAGCCACCCGCACTCGGACTCGTGGACGTCATCAGCACCGCCACCAAGAGCCCGATCGAGTGGCAGAAGCCACTACTACACCTGGACATCCCGGAAGCCGGCAAGCTGAGCCTGCTCCCGGCCGGCCACGTCGACAAGGGCTATGTGACGCGCCTGCGCGCGATCTCCTGGCCCCAGCTCTTCGACCAGTACGACCTCGGCTGGCGTTTGGAGACGCTGCGTGACGAGATGAATCTCGACTACGACTTCGTGCTCGTCGACTGCCACTCCGGCATCACCGAGGCTGGTGACATCTGTACCGCGCAGCTACCGGACGTCCTCATGCTGTGCCTGAACCCAAACCGGCAGAACCTCGACGGCGCGCTCGACGTCGTCCACCGCAGCATGTCCCTTCGCGACGAGTCACGCTACGACAAGAGCCAGTTGCTGGTGGTGCCGATCATATCGCGGCCCGACGCCCGCGACGAGCATGCACGCGCCGACGAGTGGCGGCAACGCACGGCGGAAACCTACGCCGACCAGTATCGTGCCTGGACACCGAAGAACGTCACGCCGCTCGACGTGCTCAACACCACCACCGTTCCCCACCTGCCGGAGTGGAGCTTCGGCGAGGAGATCGTCCAGAACGAGTACCTGACCAACATCGCCGCGTTGCTCGCCCACGAACTGGCCGAAGCGGACCGGCTGGTGTCCGACCGCGACGACTACGTCGCAGCCGCACGGGAGCGTGGCAGCCAGCCACGGCACCGCAGGCTATCCCACAACGTGTTCGTCCTCGGCACCTCGCTCGCCGCTGAAGACCTCCGTCGCAGGCTTGTCGCGTTCGGACTCCCGGTCGCGCATCCCGAGGCGCTGTCTACAGCCCAGCACTTCGCCGTGGTGCTGGACGATGGCACACCGAGGGAGGCCGTGCGAGCCGTGACCGAGAAGGTACGGGCCACCCCCGACACGCCGCGCCTGTTGTTCGCGATCACGGAAAAGCACTCGGACCTCGACGAGCCGCTCAACACCTGGCATGCGTTCCTGGACGCCGACAAGGACATCGACGGGGAAATCGCGCGGACGATCGCCGGCGCGGTCGCGGGCGCGATCAACGACAGCGAGGACGGCCGCGGGCTCGCCGGACAGATCCTCGCGCGTATCGGCGAGGAACTGCTCGGACTCGGCCGGGTCGCTGAAGCCCGTGACCACGCCGATCGAGCTGGAAAACTGGCGAAACGGTGGCTCGTGGAGCTGGCCTCCTTGACCGGTCAAATCGCCTACCACGAACACGATCTCGAAGAATCCGATCGGCTGTTGCACGAAGTCGTCCTGCGCGCATCCCAGTCGACGCAGGCCCGGCTCGCCCAGCTGACCCTCGGACGGATTGCCATGCACCGCGGTGCGTTCGACGACGCCTACACGCGCTTCGACCAAGTGCTCGCCGGCGAGGAGGACGGGACCCTGCGCCTCGCGGCGCTTCGCGCCAAGGCGGACGCGGCGGAAGTCACTGGCCGGTACCAGGAAGCCTTGGATTGCTTGACTGAGGCGGCGACTCTCAGCGAGGGAACCGATGACGCAGCCGTCCTCGCGCTGACACTCGGCCGGATGCACGCCGACCGTGCCAACCTCGCCGACGCCGAACCTTGGTTGCGCGAAGCCGTGGAATCCGCCAAGCTCCCGGAAGACGACCACTTCACGGCCTTGCGGCGGCTCGGCGACGTGGCCGACCAACGGGGGCACCTTGAGACGGCCGCGGAGCATCTCGATGCCGCGCTCACGTATGCGGTCGACCGCCTCGATGCCGACCGGGTCGTGGACGCGGTCGCCGACTACCTCGACGTACTCCGCAGGCTCGGCCGCACCGGCGATATCGACTTCGCTTTGCGGCGAGCCCATGCCGCGCTGACCGACGGATGCCCTGAAAAGGTACGTCTGCTCGGCGTCGAAGCAGATCTGAGACTACGCAGCCACCAGTTCGACCGCGCGAAGGCCGCTTACACCGAGGCCCGCACGCTCTACCAGCTGCGCGAGGACCGCTTCGGCGAAGTCTGCGCGTTGATCGGGCTGGCCCGCGCGGAGGAGCCGGACGGCACAACCGACCACAGACTGCGGGAGGCGCGCCGGCTCGTGGCCGGGCTGCGCGGAGCGGAAGCCGACTGGGTCCGCCGGCAGCTCGACGATCTCAGAGGATGGTGAGGCGTGCTCGACATCATGCTGTGCGGGGCTTCCGACATCGACCAGGTGCGGCGAGAGTTCGACGAGGTGGTCCAGGCGTTCGGCGGACAGTCGTGGCACTACATCTCCGGGCAGATCTCTCACGACAACTCGCTCACCTCAAGCTGGGTGAATAACTCCCGCGCCACCGTGCTCAACATGGATATCTGCGTGTTCGTTGTGGTGGAACGCGTCGGCGACATCACCTGGCAGACCGAGTTTCGCGAGGCACTGGGTGCCGGCAAGGCCATTCGCATCTTCTGCCGCGAGGACACCTACCGCGAGTACCTCACGTTGCGGCGACTCGTGTCCGACCCGAACGCCATCAGCCCCGAACGGCGAAAGCTCGTCGACACAATCAGCGAGCTCGAATTCGACCGGTACCAGACCATCGTGCCTTACCAGCCAGGGTTCTTCCGGGATGTGCTGCGGATGCAGCTGGCGATGTTGTTCTCCGACGCACTGCATGCCACGGAGAGTCGCGCCCAGCACTCGGCAGTCGAAGCGCTACTGAGCGAACCGGGCAGGTTGAGCTCCGCGGAACTGAGCTCCGTCGCCGAGATCGCCACCGACGAGTTCGCAAGCAAGACAGCACGCAAACGAGCGATCCTCGCGCTCGCCGCGCGGCAGGCCGCTGACGACGACCTCGTCCGGCAGCTCACGCAAAGTCCCGAGCAGGGCGTACAGCGCGTCAGTATCGAGAACATCGCACGGCTGTACCGGACCCGACCCGCCGAGGCCGAGATGTTCGACCACCTCGTTTCCGTCGCGAACGAGTCCGGCGATACCGGCCTCGCACGGCGGCTCATCCCGGCCATGCTCGGCATCGACTTCCCCCTTGCGGTAGGCGCTCTGGCTTCGCTCGAGCTTACAGACATCGGCGCGCGACGCCGCCTGGCACAGGAACTCGAGAACCGCGAGCAGCTGATCGAACACCGACGGGTCCGGCTGGATGTAGTGAGTCTGTTGCGCCGTTGTCTGGACGCCAGTCAGGAAGCGGACTGGAAAGCACGTTGTCGCGCGTTCGCAGACCGGCTGACCGACCAGCCGCAATAGCCGACTGCGATCATGCCGTCGGCGTGCCTGGTCGGCGTCCTCTACCAGCGACAGGATAGCCCCTGGCGGGCTCCTGCCTGCTGATACCGGGTGGTCAAGGTTCAAATGAACCTGACGATAATTGCGCTTGTCGACTGGTTTGCGCGGATGTCAGAGGATCGGTGATGGCGCCGAGCATGCCCTGCAGCAGTTGATAACGCGGGCGTACGCACACCAGGGCGGCAGGGCATGGGTTCCTCCTACCGCGCCGCGGCGGTCGTCTCGTGCCAGCCTGGCGCTAGCAGGGGGGTGCTGCGGGGTCTACGTGCTGGACCGACCGAGGCTGAATGTCGACGTCGAGCACACGCCCGGGAGTTGTGCAGTTGACCGTCATGTAGTCGTTTGCCGTCCGAGGCGAGGCCACCCGCGTCGTGGGCGTCCTTATCGAAGTCACGTCTGAGGAACACGCTGCAAGTGTGCGCGGTCCGGCGCAATGTAGGAGTATGCGCCCGCGCCCGGGATGCGTCTGCGGTCACTCTGCGCTACAGTGAGCGCATGATCTCCCCAAATACGGGAGATATCCCACGTATGGGGGTTCAAGTCCTCGGACACAGTATTACCCCACGGATCGCGAAACGTGATCTTGAAGCTGGGGCGATCGTAGCCTAGCTCGAATCAATCTTCTCCAGTCGCCATCCGGCGCCGTCGTAGACGATGGACTGTCCCGAGCCTCGTAGCGCTGTCGCGACGCGGCTGCTTCGTATCCGAACTGACTCCAGCGTGGCGTGGCCGTCACTGTCTTGAACGCCGAGTCGGACGTGGATCTCGTCGACGAGGTGATCTTCGCGGATGTAGAGCGTCTTCGGCCGCGGTTGGCCCGCGCGTTGGGTGCTGGTGTGGCCGTGGCGGCAGCGGTAGGTCGGTCGCCCGTGGTTCCAGTGGCAGTCCAGCCGTCGGTTGCAAACGCCGCAGTGGATGAGCCCGGCGAGGGCGAATTGGCGAGTCTGGCCGTCGTCGGTGGGGCGCGCCGCCCGGACTTGCTGCGCGGCGACGAAGTCTTGCTCCGTGATCAGTGCTGGGTGGGCAGCCTTCGTCGATAGTGCGGGCGTTGAGGCTGGGCCTTCGGTGCCGGTGGCGCGGCGGTTCCAGGTTTGGCGGCCGGTGTAGCGCGGGTTGGCCAGGATGACGGCGACGGTGCGTAGGGTCCAGGCACTGCGGGTTCGATGCCGGTTGCGGTCTGGATCGGCGCTGGACGGGCAGGGGATACCGCGTTCGTTGAGGTGTCGGGCGATGCTGGCGACGCTGTGCCCGGCCAGGCGTTGCCGGAACATCCAGGCGACGTGGGGTGCAGTTCCTGGATCGGGTGCGAGGCGCTGCAGGCGTCGGCCCCAGCGGGCGTCGGCGGGGTTGGGATGGGGGCCGGCGTCGACGAGACGGTAGCCGTAGGGTGGTCGTCCGCCGAGGTAGCGGCCTTGCTGGGTGGCCTGGTTATGCATTGCCGCCAGGACGCGGTGGCGGGCACGGAGGACCTCGCGTTGTGACTGGGCGGCTAGCAGCGCCATCAAAGCCCGGGTGGTCCCGGTTGCCGAGATCGACCGGGCCGCCGATCTCGGATAGCCACAGCTGGATGCCGTGCCGGGTGCACCAGGCGTAGAGGGTGGTGAACTGGGTGCCGGTGAAGGCGCGTTCGTACTCGCCGACCACGATCGCATCGATCACGGATCCTGGACCCGAGGCCGCGGCCATGAGCTGGGCGGCTTGAGCGCGTTGTCGCCACGGGATGCGGCGTGAGGTGCCGGTGTCGAAGTAGGCGGCGACGACCTGGCCGTGGCCTGCGACCAGCTCATCGGCCATGTCGCGTTGCCAGCCTTGTGATGAGACGCGGTCTTGGTGTCGGGTGGTCGAGGTGCGGCCGTAGAACGCGAACCGCAGGCCGTCGCCTTTAAGGTCTGTGGATGGTGGGCCGGTCTGGTTCTTTCTGCTCATCCACTGCGCGAGTAAGTCCGCAGTGTCGTCCGCTGGAGGAAATTGAGCCTGGTGTGGTTGATGCCGATACACGCTGGACCGATGGCGAGGTTGGCGTCTTATGACGGCGTGTTCGAGTTCGTTCGCCCGTTCGGCGCAGCGGATTGGGGGTGCACGGAGGCCGTATAACGACCTATGCGGCGAGGCTGATGCGATCAGCGCATGGGTGAGGATGCAGGAAGGGTGGAAGATTCCGTGAGTGAAGTTGCCGGCGAACCTGGAGCGCACCACCGACGCGCTCGAGGCCTGCATAGGTCCCTGTCCGGCCTTGACGGCGGTGTAAAACCCCTTTACCTGCGCGTTGAGGTACTGGCCGTGGCTCCCGGCTGCCATGAGGTTCCGCCATGTGTGCTCAGGGACTCGCAGATTGCGGTAGACACCGCCGCGCTTGAACTCGACTTTTAGCGTCTGGCTTGCGAGGTCATAGCCGACGGAGGCGATGCTCCGAGACGTCACTGGGCGCGGTTCACGGGATATCCTGGTGCTCGCTGACGGGGCATCTCATCGAATGGTCAACAGTCGACTCGACTGCGGGATCTCAGATGACCCGGGTGGAGGAAAGGGGAGCAACCGGCGCGGAAACGGCCGCCGCGGTCGCCTGGGCACCGAATCGCACAAACCCCTCTCCGAGACGGTGACAACAACACATCAAGAACAGCCGCCGCGCCGTCCGGAACGAGTAAACCGCATCGTCACCGCGCCCGTGACCGGCTGGACTTGCCGTCATGCGCACAGCCCCGCCAGTTTCATCGGGTTTCGGGATCGCGCTCGGATTGGCACTTGGCTTGACCGCCACGGTGTTGTCGGGTGCCGCCGGTGCCAGGAGCGTTCCGATCATCTCGCTTGTCGCGATGGTGGCGGTGGTCGACGCGATCGCCATGGTCACGACCGCTCGAGCCACCTTGGCGACCGCGGCCGTCTGCTGGGCGCTCGACGTCGGTTTCGTCCTCGACGGGAACGGCGAGCCGGCCTTCACGCCCCAAGCCGGTCATGCCGCGCTGGTGCTGGGCCTGTGCGCCCTCTCCGCACTGGGGTTCGCATCCACTCTGCGCGCGGCGCACGAACGCGACCACGATCCCGGCCAGGTGAGCATCCCGCCTCCGCGACAGGGTGACTCGATACCGCACCCAAGCGGATGAACGGTCAGGATCGGCGCTGGGTGGTGACGCCGCGGCGGATGTCGCCGGGGAGGGGGCGGACGCGCTGGAGGTCGCGGCGGTTGGTGGAGCTGAGCTGCCACGGCACACTCGTCACCATCACCCCCGGCTCGAACAGGAGACGTCCCTTGAGCCGCAGGGAGCTCTGGTTGTGGAGGACGTTCTCCCACCAGCGGCCGACGACGTATTCGGGGATGTAGATGCAGACCACGTCGCGGGGGCTGTCGCGGCGGAGGTTCTTGATGTACTGGACGACGGGGCGGGTGATTTCGCGGTAGGGGGATTCGATCACCTTGAGCGGGATCTTCATCGAGCGCTGTTCCCACTGTCGTTGCAGTTCGCGGGTGTCGGCATCGTCGACGTTGACGGTGATGGCGCTGAGCGTGTCGGGGCGGGTGGCGCGGGCGAACGCGATCGCGCGCTGGCTGGGCTTGTGCAATGTGGACACGAGCACGATCGCGTGGACGCGGCTGGGGAGCAGTTCGAACTCGTCGTCGGGCTGGAGTTCTTCGCGGACGTGGGTGTAGTGGCGGTGGATGCCCCGCATGAGGACGTAGAGCACCGGGATGGCGATGACGACGAGGTAGGCGCCATGGGTGAATTTGGTGATCATCACGACCACCAGGACCACGGCGGTGAGCACCGCACCGACGGCGTTGATCAGCCGGGAACGGTGGATCGACCGGCGTTCGCGGGCGTCGGTGCTGTCGGCCAGGGCGCGGTTCCAGTGCCGGACCATACCTGCCTGGCAGAGCGTGAAGGAGGTGAAGACGCCGAGGATGTAGAGCTGGATCAGGCGGGTGGTCGAGCCGTCGAAGGCGAAGATCAGGATCCCGGCGACGACCGCGAGCGCGACGATCCCGTTGGAGAAGGCGAGCCGGTCGCCGCGGGTGTGCAGCTGGCGGGGCAGGTAGCGGTCCTGGGCGAGGATCGAGGCCAGCAGCGGGAACCCGTTGAACGCGGTGTTCGCCGCGAGGATCAGGATCAGCGCGGTGGCGGCCTGGAGGAAGTAGAACAGCACCGAGTGGTCGCCGCCGAACACGGCGGCGGCGATCTGGCTGATCACCGTGCGCTGCGGGTCGGTGGTGCAGTCGCCGCGGAACCCGGTGAGGTCGCAGGTGTTCTCGGCGATCCGCACTTGGCTGATCATGGCGAGTGCGGTGATGCCGCCGAACATGGTGACGGCGATGACGCCCATCGCCGTCATGGTGCGCGCGGCGTTGGCGCTCTTGGGTTTGCGGAACGCGGGCACGCCGTTGGAGATCGCTTCGACACCGGTGAGCGCGGTGCAGCCGGAGGAGAACGACCGCAGCAGCAGGAACACCAGTGCCAGGCCGGTCAGGCCGACCTGTTCGGGGCGGACTTCGTAGCCGGCGCTCTCGGCGACCGGCGCGTGGCCGGCGACGGCCTGGCCGAGGCCGAGCGCGATCATCAGCACGACCCCGCCGATGAACAGGTAGGTCGGGATGGCGAACGCGCGGCCGGACTCCCGGATGCCGCGCAGGTTCATCGCCATCAGCACCACGATGAAGCCCAGGTTCAGGGCGATGCGGTAGTCGTTGAGCTCGGGTACCGCGGAGATGATGTTGTCCACACCGGACGCCACCGATACCGCGACCGTCATGATGTAGTCGACCATCAGGGCGCCGGCGACGACGAGTCCCGCGGAGCTCCCGAGGTTGCGTGAAGCGACTTCGTAGGAGCCACCGCCACTGGGGTAGGCCTTCACGACCTGGCGGTAGGAGATGACGACGACGGTCAGCAGCACAGCGACCGCGAGGCCGATCCACGGTGCGAGCGTGAGGTACGCCAGGCCGCCGATGCTCAGGATGAGCAGGATCTCCTGGGTCGCGTAGGCGACCGACGACAGCGGGTCACTGGCGAAGATCGGCAGCGCGAGCCACTTGGGCAGCAAGGTCTCGCCGAGGGTGTCGCTCCGGAACGGCCGTCCGAGTACCAGCCGTTTGAGCCATGACGTTGGTGCTGGCACACACCGCAGCGTGCCTGCTGCCGCGGCGGACCGGCGTAGAGAAAACGTCAAGATAACGGCATCGGCGTAGGGAAATCGTAAGTGTCGGCCGGGTGATCGTCAGGTTCTCGTCAACGGCGCTGGTCGGCCGCGGTCACCTGCCTACGGTTCCGGCACATCGTCTCCGGGAGCTGCCATGGCCGACGCCGGTCTCACGCGCGTGATCCGCTGCCGCGGTGCGGTGGAGCTGCTCGACGAACTCGCCTCCGGCGCCCGTACCGTCGCCGCGCTGCGCCGGGCGGTTCCGCGGCGAGTGCTCGCCCCCGCGTTGCGGGCGTTGGCGGCGGAAGGTGCGATCCGACGCTCAGCGGTGGGCACCTGGGACGGCCGGCCGGGCGATGAGGTGATGTTCTCCCTCACCGCCGTCGGCCACCGGTTTGTTGCCGGATTGTCTGATATGGACGTCTGGGTCGAGGTGTACGAGCGCTACCTCAACGAGTAGCCGGGCCCAGGTCGAACAAGGCCTGGGCGTCGTGGATGCACTCGAGGATGTCGCGCGCCAGCTGGGCCGCCGGGCGGGTGGACACGGTATCGGCCAGCTGCAGGTCGCGCACCTGGCCGTCGAGGGTCACGACGACCGAGATGGCGCCGTCGTGACTGCTGTGGCTCACCTGGACGCTGCTCTGGCGGGGAAGGGACGTGCGGAGCTCGGGGTCGGCTGCCAAGGGGAACTCCCGGGATGAGATCCGGATCGGGCTGAAGACGTGATCGTTCAAGGGTGGCCCCGAATTCCCGGCGATGCGAGCCGTTCACCCCGTCGACGCCGAGTTGTGACCAAGTCCGGAATGGACATCCGGCGCTCCGTCAAGAACGCGTCAACGCGCCGTGGCGAGGCATCAAGACTCTGTCAGGTGACATCCGAACGGGAGATCCGGGAGGCAGGCTTCCGCAAGCCCGGTCACCATTCTGGTCGACCTCGGTTTTGTCGTGCGTGAGAAAGGAGCAGTGCGATGGCCGATCTGGCCTATGTGCTGCTGGCGATCGTGGTGTTCGCCGTGCTGGCCTTGACCCTGCGTGGATTGGAGCGGTTGTGAGCGGCACCGGCGTGGTCGCCAACGTCGTCGGCGGCGTACTGGCGTTGGCCCTGATCGTCTACCTGTTCATCGCGCTGATCAAACCGGAGAAGTTCTGATGTCCTCGACGTGGGCGGGCCTGGGACAGGTCGGCCTCCTCCTGCTCGCCCTGGCGCTGGTGTACCGGCCGCTGGGCGACTACATGCACCGCGTGTTCACGAGCACGAAACATTGGCGGCTGGAGAAGGCCGTTTACAAGATCGTGCGCGCGGACCCGGAGTCCGAGCAGCACTGGAAGACCTACGCCTCGGGCGTGCTGGGCTTCTCGTTCGTCTCGGTCCTGTTCCTCTATCTGCTGCAGCGCATCCAGCCGCTGCTGCCGTTGAACTTCGGCCGGACCGTCGACCCCGGGGTCGCGTTCAACACCGCGATCAGCTTCGTGACCAACACGAACTGGCAGTCTTATATCCCCGAGGGCGTCATGGGGCACGTGGTCCAGATGGCCGGGCTGACCGTGCAGAACTTCGTCTCCGCCGGCGTCGGCCTGGCGGTGGCGATCGCGCTGAACCGCGCGTTCGTGCGCTCCCAGAGCGACCGGCTCGGCAACTTCTGGGTCGACCTGACCCGCGGCACGATCCGGATCCTGCTGCCGCTGTCGTTCGTCTTCGCGATCGTCCTGGTGGCGCTCGGGGTGGTGCAGAGCCTCAAGTCCGGCGTCGCGGTACTCAACCCGGACGGCTCGGCCAGCACCATCGCACTGGCCCCGGCGGCGAGCCAGGAGGCCATCAAGGAGATCGGCACCAACGGCGGCGGCATCTTCAACGCCAATTCCGCACACCCGTTCGAGAACCCGAACTCCTGGTCCAACCTGATCGAGATCTTCCTGCTGCTGGTGATCCCGGTGGCGCTGACCCGCACGTTCGGCAAGCTGGTCGGCAACACCAAGCAGGGCTATGTCCTCCTCAGCGTCATGGGCGCGTTGTGGGCGGGCATGCTCGCGGTGATCTGGTGGGGCGAGACCCACGCCAACGGCGCGGCTGCCCGGTTGGCCGGCGCGGCCCTGGAGGGCAAGGAAACTCGCTTCGGAATCGCGGGGTCGGCGTTGTTCGCCGACTCGACCACCGGGACGTCGACCGGTGCGGTGAACTCGATGCACGACAGTTTCACCGGGCTCGGCGGGTTCGGGACGCTGCTGAACATGATGTTCGGCGAGCTGTCACCCGGCGGTGTCGGCACCGGCCTCTACAGCATTCTGGTGATGGCGATCATCGCGATGTTCCTGGCCGGGCTGATGGTCGGGCGCACGCCGGAGTACCTGGGCAAGAAGCTCGGCAAGCGCGAGGTCACCTGCTCGGCGATCGCGATCCTCGCGATGCCGACGGTCCTGCTCATCGGCGCCGGGGCGGCCCTGCTGATCCCGGGCAATACCGACGCGTTCAACAACCCGGGCGCGCATGGCTTCTCCGAGCTGCTCTACGCCTACACCTCGGCCAGCAACAACAACGGCAGCGCGTTCGCCGGCATCACCGTGACCAACGACTGGTACCAGTCGACCCTCGGTGTCTGCATGGCGCTGGGCCGGTTCATCCCCATCCTCGCCGTCCTCTGCCTGGCCGGTTCCCTGGCCGCCCAGCGGAAGGTGCCGGAGACCGCCGGCACGCTGCCGACCACCAGCCCGCTGTTCGCGACCATGCTCGCCGGCACCGTCGTGCTGGTCGCGGCCCTGACCTTCATCCCCGCCCTGGCCCTCGGGCCGATTGCCGAGGCTCTCGCATGACCATGACCACCGACCGCACCCCCGAGGAAGCCACCCAGCACCACGTCGAGAACGCCGGCCGGGTCGGTGCGGGTGTGTTCAACCCTCGCCAGCTCTGGACGTCCCTGCCGGACGCCTTCCGCAAGCTCAGCCCGCGCCACCAGCTGCGCAACCCCGTCATGTTCGTGGTCTGGGTCGGGTCGGTGCTGGTGACCGTCTTCGCGATCACCGACCCGGGCGTGTTCAACATCGGCGTCGCGCTGTGGCTGTGGTTCACCGTCCTGTTCGCCAACCTCGCCGAAGCGGTCGCCGAAGGCCGCGGCAAGGCCCAGGCCGAGTCCCTGCGCAAGACCAAGAAGGAGACCGTCGCCCGCCGCCTGACCGAGGACGGTTCCGAGGAGCGCGTACCGGGCGTCGACCTGCGGATCGGCGACCTGGTCGTCGTCGAGGCCGGCGAGGTCATCCCGGGGGACGGAGACGTCGTCGAGGGCATCGCGACCGTGGACGAGTCGGCCATCACCGGCGAGTCCGCGCCGGTGATCCGGGAGTCCGGCGGCGACCGCTCCGCGGTCACCGGCGGCACGACCGTGCTGAGCGACCGGGTCGTCGTGAAGATCACGACCAAGCCGGGTGAGTCCTTCGTGGACCGGATGATCGCGCTGGTGGAAGGCGCTTCCCGGCAGAAGACGCCGAACGAGATCGCGCTGACCATCCTGCTGGCCGTGCTGACGATCATCTTCGTCCTCGCGGTCGTGGCGCTGCAGCCGATGGCCCGCTACTCCGGCGGCCTGGTGTCGGTGATCGTGCTGACCGCACTGCTGGTTTGCCTGATCCCGACGACGATCGGCGCGCTGCTGAGCGCGATCGGCATCGCCGGCATGGACCGCCTTGTCCAGCGCAACGTGCTGGCGACCAGCGGCCGCGCGGTCGAAGCCGCGGGCGACGTCTCGACGCTGCTGCTGGACAAGACCGGCACGATCACCTTCGGCAACCGCCAGGCGACCGAGCTGCTGCCCGCCGGATCGTCCACCGTGGAGGACCTGGCGATCGCGGCCCGGCTCTCGAGCTTGGCCGACGGCACGCCCGAAGGCCGCAGCATCGTCGACCTGTGCGCTCGCGAGCACGACCTCGCGGCCGAGCCGAACGAAGCGGAGAAGTCCGGCGAGTTCGTGCCGTTCACCGCGCAGACCCGGATGTCCGGCATCGACCTGAACGGCCGGATCGTCCGCAAGGGCGCCGCCAGCGCCGTGCGGGCGTGGGTCGCCGAGCACGGTGGCACCGTGCCGGACGAGGTGCACACCATCGTCGACACGATCAGCGCCGAAGGCGGCACCCCGCTCGTCGTCGCCGAACAAGTCGAAGGTGTCGCCGCCGTGCGGGGGGTGATCCGGTTGTCCGACGTCGTCAAGCCGGGCATGAAGGAGCGGTTCGCCGAGCTGCGCACGATGGGCATCAAGACCGTCATGATCACCGGCGACAACCCGCTGACCGCGCGGGCGATCGCTGCGGAGGCCGGCGTCGACGACTTCCTGGCCGAGGCCAAACCCGAAGACAAGATGGCACTGATCAAGAAGGAGCAGGAGGGTGGCCGGCTGGTCGCGATGACCGGCGACGGCACCAACGACGCTCCCGCGCTGGCGCAGGCGGACGTCGGGGTGGCGATGAACACCGGGACCATGGCGGCCAAGGAGGCCGGCAACATGGTCGACCTCGACTCCAACCCGACCAAGCTGATCGAGATCGTGGAGATCGGCAAGCAGCTGCTCATCACGCGTGGTGCGCTGACGACGTTCTCCATCGCCAACGACCTGGCGAAGTACTTCGCGATCCTGCCCGCGATGTTCGCGGCGATCTACCCGCAGCTCGACACGCTCAACATCATGCGGTTGCACTCGCCGAACTCGGCGATCCTGTCCGCGGTCATCTTCAACGCGCTGATCATCGTGGCGCTGATCCCGCTCGCCCTGCGCGGCGTGCGGTACAAGCCCTCCACCGCGAAGGCGCTGCTGCGGCGCAACCTGCTGATCTACGGCCTCGGCGGCATCGTGACGCCGTTCGCCGGGATCTGGCTGATCGACCTGCTCGTCCGACTGATTCCGGGAATGTGATCATGAAGGTGCTGTACAAGCAGACCGTCGCCGGCCTGAAGATGCTGCTGGTGCTCACCGTGCTGCTGGGCGTCGTCTACCCCCTGGCCGTCTGGGCGGTGGCCCGGATCCCCGGCCTCTCGGACCAGGCCGAAGGCTCGATCGTCACGCAGAACGGGCAAGCCGTCGGGTCGTCGCTGATCGGCGTCGACCCGGTGGCGAAGGACCCGGCACACGACCCGTACTTCCACAACCGGCCCTCGGCGGGGTCGAAGGACCCGCTCGGCCCGGGTGACCCGTCCACCTCGGGTGCGTCGAACAAGGGCACCGGCAACGACGACCTGCTCGCGCTGGTCAAACAACGGCAGGAGCTGATCGCCAAGCGCGAAGGCGTCGACGTCGCGAAGATCCCGGCCGACGCCGTCACCGCGTCGGCCTCGGGCCTCGACCCGCAGATCAGCCCGGCCTACGCCGAGCTGCAGGTGCCGCGGGTCGCGCGGGAGAACGGCCTGAGCGAGGACGAGGTCCGCAAGCTCGTCGCCGAGAACACGACCGGGCGCGGGCTCGGCGTGCTCGGCGACCCGGCGGTCACCGTGCTGCAGCTCAACCTCGCCGTCGCGGCGGCCAGGCACTGACCGGTGACGACAGCGGACGCGGGCAAGCGCCGCCGCGGTGAGCTGCGGATCTACCTGGGGGCCGCCCCGGGCGTGGGGAAGACCTTCGCCATGCTCGGGGAGGCCCGCCGCCGGCTCGATCGCGGCACCGACGTCGTCGTCGGCCTGGTGGAGACGCACGGCCGGCGCAAGACCGCTGAGCTCCTGGACGGGCTCGAAGCCGTCCCGCGGCACAAGCTCGAGTACCGCGGGCACGCCTTCGAGGAGATGGACGTCGACGCGATCCTCGCCCGCGCTCCGGAGGTCGCGGTGGTGGACGAGCTGGCGCACACGAACGTGGCCGGCTCGCGCAACGAGAAGCGCTGGCAGGACATCGAGGAACTCCTGGACGCCGGGATCGACGTCCTCTCGACGGTGAACGTGCAGCACCTGGAGAGCCTCAACGACGTCGTCGAGCGGATCACCGGCATCGCCCAGCAGGAGACCGTCCCGGACGAGGTCGTCCGCCGCGCCGAGCAGCTCGAACTGGTCGACATCACACCGGAAGCGCTCCGGCGGCGGCTCGCGCACGGCAACGTCTACCCGGCCAACCGGATCGACGCGGCGCTGGGCAACTACTTCCGGCCCGGCAACCTCACCGCGCTGCGGGAGCTCGCCCTGCTGTGGGTGGCCGACCAGGTCGACGTCGCCCTGCAGCGCTACCGCAGCGAACGCGACATCACCGACACCTGGGAGGCCCGGGAGCGCGTGGTCGTCGCGATCAGCGGCGGCCGCGAGAGCGAGACGCTGATCCGCCGGGCCCGACGCATCGCGAAACGGGCTGGCGCCGAACTGCTCGTTCTGCAGATCCTGCGCGGCGACGGCTTGGCCGGCGTCTCCCCGCAGGCGCTCGCCGAGTACCGCAAGCTCGCCGAGGACGTCGGCGCCACCTTCCACACCGTCGTCGGTGACGACGTGCCGACCGCGCTGCTCGATTTCGCCCGCGGGGTGAACGCGACGCAGGTCGTGGTGGGCACGTCCCGGCGCTCCCGGGTGGCGCGGCTGTTCGACGAGGGCATCGGCGCCACGGTGGTTCAGGAGTCCGGGCCGATCGACGTGCACATGGTCACCCACGACGAATCCGGCGGGCGGCTGCGCGCGAAGCTCTTTCCGCACAGCTCCCTGGCCCGGCGGCGACAGCTCCTCGGCTGGGCGCTCGCGCTGCTCCTGCCTGCGGTGGCGACGCTGATCGGCGTGGTGCTGCGGCAGACGCTCATCCTGTCCACGAACGTGATCGACTACTTTCTCGCGACGATCATCGTGGCCCTCGTCGGCGGGCTCGGGCCCGCGCTGTTCGCGTCGATCGCGAGCGCGTTGCTGCTGAACTTCTTCTTCACCCCGCCGCTGTACACGCTGACCGTGGACGCCCAGCAGAACGTCATCACGCTGGTGGCGATGGTCGTGGTCGCGGTGGCGTTCGCGCTCGTCGTCGACCGGGCCTCCCGCCGGGCCGACGCCGCCGCGCGGGCGCGGACCGAGGCCGCGCTGCTGGCCTCCTACGCCCGGACCGTGCTGGGTGACGGCGATCCGTTGCAGCGGCTGTTGGAGAAGGTGCGGGAGAACTTCGGGCTCGAATCCGTTTCATTGCTGGAGAAGCAGGACGACGAGTGGGTCCGTGCGGCCTGTACGGGGGAGCGGCCGTGTGACGACCCGGACGAAGCCGACGTCGACGTTCCGGTTACCGACGACGTCCACCTGGCCCTGCGCGGCCGGACGCTGCCGGCGCATGACCAGCGCGTCTTGGAGGCCGCGGCGGGCCAGGCGCTTCTGGCGTTGCGGCAGCAGCGGATGGCGGCGCAGACGCAGGAGGCTCAGCGCCGGGCGGAGACCACGGAGCTGCGAACGGCGCTGCTCTCGGCCATCGGCCACGACCTGCGTACCCCGCTGACGTCGATCAAGGCCGTCTTCGGTGGGTTGCGCGCCCACGACGTCAGCTTGTCCGAGGAGGACGCCGAAGAGCTCCTGGCCGCCGGTGAGGAGTCCACCGACCGGCTCTCCGGCTTGATCGACAACCTCCTGGATTCGTCGCGGCTGGCCACGGGGGCGGTTCAGCCGATGCTGCGCCCGGTGGGCTACGACGAGGTCGTCGTGACGGCGCTGGCCGCGGTGGACGGCGGCGCCAAGGTCGAGGTCGACATCGATGACCGGCTGCCCGCGGTCACCGCCGACCCCGGCCTGCTGGAACGGGCGATCGCCAACGTGATCGACAACGCGCTCCGCCACGGCGGCGGCGAGGTCGCCGTGCGCGCGAGCGCGTACGGGGGCCGCGTCGAGCTGCGGATCGTCGACCACGGCCCCGGCCTGCCGAAAGGCACCGCCGACTCGGCGTTCGCGCCGTTCCAGCGGCTCGGCGACCGCAACACCACCCCCGGTGTCGGGCTGGGCCTGTCGGTCGCGAAGGGGTTCGTGGAGGCGATGGACGGGGACATCCGGGCCGAGGACACCCCGGGTGGCGGCCTGACGATCGTCGTGTCCCTGCCGGCGGTGACGCGATGACGTCCGTGCTCGTGGTCGACGACGAAACCGCACTCGTGCGGGCGCTGCGGATCAACCTCACCGCGCGCGGCTACTCCGTCGTCACCGCCACCGACGGCGCCTCCGCGCTGCTGGCCGCGGCGACCGAGCGTCCGGACCTGGTCCTGCTCGACCTCGGGCTGCCCGACATCGACGGCATCGAGGTGATCCGCGAGCTGCGGACCTGGAGCGCGATGCCGATCATCGTGCTCTCGGCCCGGGACCGGTCCGCGGACAAGATCCGGGCCCTCGACACCGGTGCCGACACCTACGTGACCAAGCCGTTCGGGATGGACGAGCTGTTCGCGTGCCTGCGCGTCGCGGAACGCCGGTTGGCCCTCGGCGCGCCGCCCGAACCGGCTCCGGTCGTCGTGACCGCCGCCTTCACGGTGGACCTCGGCGCCAAGACGGTCCGCCGGGGCGAGGTCGCCGTGCACCTGACCCGCACGGAATGGGCCATCCTCGAGCAGCTCGTCCGCAACCCCGACTCCCTCATCAGCAGCACACACCTGCTGACGGCGGTCTGGGGGCCGGAGTACGTGGACCGTGGTCACTACTTGCGTGTCTACATGGCACAGCTGCGGCGTAAGCTCGAACCCGAGCCGTCCCGTCCGCGGTACCTGATCACCGAGACCGGCATCGGGTACCGCTTCGCTCTGGAGGAGTCGCCGTGACCGATCCTGATGAGGCCATCGAGCTGGCGGCCGAGCGTGGCGACACCGCCGAACTGCGCCGCTGGGCTGCCGCCGGACACTCCGATGCCGTCGACCTGCTCATCGAGCTCGCGACCGAACGAGAAGACCTCGACGAACTCCGGCGGATCGCCGGCGAGGGCAGCAAGACCGCGGCCGAGGTGCTTGCCGAGCTCGAAGGCGAATAGCTAGTTCCGCTCCTCGCGGCCCACGCGCACGTCGTCGCGGCGCGGGTGCTTTTCGCACCAGCGTTCAGCCGTGCGCAGCACGAGGGCCAGTACGGCGAAGCCGCCGATCAACATCAGCGTGTAGGCGAGGTCGCTCATCGGGGTCCTTCGGCTCGGGGAGCTGTGTCACCGAACGATCCCGCGGCATGGGTGCGAGCGCGCAAGCCTTCGGTGATTCCTTCACGCGTCCTGGGTGAACGTTGACACCGTCTTGATCCGCGTCGAGTTTCCGCGAAACCGGTGGACTTCGCATGTCGTCTTTGGACAGAGCGGACTCATGCACAAGATGGTCCGGTTGGCCCAGTCCGTGGCGCCCCGCAGCCAGGCGGCCTGATGGCTTCAGGCCCGTTGATGATTTCTTGACGGATACCCTGCCGGTCCCGACGAGGCGTTAACGCTGTCCGGGCCTGGTTCGCGCCTAGGCTCGGTTTTCCGAACACGAACTACCACTGGGGATTCATCTATGCGTTCTTTTCGCGTCCTCGTAACGACTTTCGCCACGGCGTGCGGGCTGGTGCTGGCCACGGTCCCGGCCGGGGCCGCGCCGGCCGGCGACGTTCAGGACCTGCTGCACGCCTGGGCCGACGCGGGTGCGCCCGCCGGCGGCGGCACTTTGGACAGTCCGGAAGGCCGACGGCTGACCGAAGCCCTCGACAGCACGGCCACCCCGCAGCCGTCCGCGGCGTCCGCCGCCGCGTATCCGGCTTGCCACGGAACCTTCCCGTCGAACGGCGTCGCGAACATCACCGTGCAGTCGTCGGCGGCGCACGGGATTCCCTGGGTGGTCAAGCTGGCTTCGGCGAACTCCCGGTTCGGCGTGGTGGTGCTGTCGGCCCAGATCTACGCGAACAACCGGCAGGCCAATGTGTACGCGCCGCACACCGAACCGTGGAACTACAATTTCCACGGCCCGCTGCCTCGCAAGTTCCAGAAGGTCGGCGGCGGCACTTACACCATGCCGGACGGGGCGACCGTGTCGTTCCTGTTCGTGTGGCACTCCGCGGCTCACCCGTCCGAGGGTGGCTACGCTTACCTGACCTGCAAGTACGACATCTGAGGCCTTCACGCATGCAGACCGCGGACGAGAACGAGTACGTCATCGAGGAGTTCCGGCCGATCCGGCACGACCTCCTCGCGGCCGGGCTGCATGCCGAAACCGGGGATCCCCACCGTGTCGCGGGGGATCCCCGGCTCCTGGCCTGGCTGCGCGTCGACGGCGAGCGGATCGGTGTCCTCGCCTTCGACGAGGCTGCCGTGCCAGCCGAACGGCTGAGCACCCTGGCCGGCTTCACCCAGGACCTGGTGCTGGAGAACGTGTTCGCCGACGGGCGCAGCGTCACCTGGCCCCGCTGCCTCGACCGGACCCACCGGCATCCCATGGTCGTCGTGCTCGACGACGGCCGAGCGCTGTGGCGTTGCCCGCGCGACGCCGGTCTCGCCGTATCGATCGGCGAACTCGGAGCCTGACGGCGTAGCCGTCCGGTCGCTCCGGGCGTTTGGCGCCGCTCTGCTGAGCAAGTATTGCGGATGTTTCGCCGACCACGCTGTGCTCCTCGCCCGCCGGATCCCGTTCGTCCACGCGAGCGGAGCCGATGCGGACGCCCGGAATGTCACTTATTCCGAGCGCTGCGACAGGCACGTGCCGACGGCAGCGTCAGTAGAACGATCACCACCAGTGACCCGGCCGTGGTGAGTACCAGCTTCGCGCCGTCGACGACTGGAAGCCAGCTCGGCATGGCTGCGCGAGCGGCGCCGACCAGCTGCGGGACGTCGACCTGCCGGAGCACCGGATCGCCGGAGTCTCGGAAGTTCGCGGCGAGGAACGTGGCCGTGAACAGCTGGGCCGGCACGATCAGCGCTCCGGCCACGGCCAGCAGCGGATGGAAAACCCAGGACAGCACCCGGCCGGCCCGCCGGCCGGTCAGGTTCAGCAGCGCCAGCACGACGAGAACGACGACGATCGCGGCCGGCAACGGCGTTTCGGCGGTGTTCGAGCCGAAGCTGACTCCGTGCTCGGCGAGCACGGAGGCGGGCAGCCCCTGCCGGGTGAGCTCGGCTTCGGCCGCGGCCTGTGCATCGGCGCCCGAGGACCACACGACGATGATCGACAGCAGGAACGGCAGCACGGTCAGCAGCTGGATTCCAGCGGCCACGACGACTGCGCGTGATCTTGTGAGCGGTCGAAGCATGGCAACCCCCTTGGTCAGATCGCCCGATTGTCGGGGAAGGCTGGATCAATCGGCTCGCATGTGTTCCGAGTTCAGGGAAAACTCAGGGTCAGGAACCCTCCGGACCCGTGTCAGGTTGGAGTCAGGGCGGTGTCAGGCGGGCCGCCGACAGTGGCGGCATGACGAACACCAGCGCTTCCTCGGCTTGGACCGGCATGCTGCCGGTCGACGACACCGCTCTCGCCGTCACCGACACCGGTGGCCCCGGTATCCCGGTGCTCTACTGCAACGGCCAGTTCGCCACCCAGGGTTACTGGCGCCGCGTCCTCGCCGAGCTCGGCGAGTTCCGGCACATCACCTTCGATGAGCGAGCTCGCGGCAAGTCGAAGCGTTCGGTGGACTACTCCTTCGAAGCCGCCGTCCGAGACGTCGACGCCGTGCTCGCGGCTCGGGGTGTCGAGCGAGCGCTCCTGGTCGGCTGGTCCTACGGGGCGGTCGTCGCGGCGCACTGGGCCGAGCGGAACCCGGAACGGGCGATCGGAGCGGTCCTGGTGGACGGTGCGTACCCCTACGACTGGCTCGACGAGGCGATGGAGCGGCGCATCCGGAAGCTGTTCAAGCGCCTGAACCTGGTCATGCCATTGCTGCGCCCGACCGGGTTGACCCCGCGGATGAGCGCGGCGCAGCAGGCCGAGAGCAACATCGAGCTGGGGGTGCTGTCGCGCGAGCGCGAGCTGAGGCCGGTGCTGGACGGCATCACCGTCCCGGTGCGGTACGTGGTGGCTTCGGGGACGTCCTTCGGGAGCAAGGGCGACGAGCAGGAACGGCTCCGCACCAGCCTTGACGGGGTGACCTCCCGTAACCCGAACATCGAGGTGAGCGCGAAGGTCGCGAGCAACCACGGCGCGATCCTGAAGAAGGACGCGCCGGCCGTCGCCGCGGCCGTCCGCGAGGTCGCGAACCTCCGGGGCGACGCCGCGGCTTAGGAAATCTTGCGCCGGTAGGCCGCGGTGGCGAAGACGTAGGCGACGACGAGGATTCCGGCGCACCAGGCAAGGGCGGTCCAGAAGTCGGTGCCGACCGGTGCTTGGGTGAACAGGGCGCGGATGGTGTTGACGATGGACGTCACCGGCTGGTGTTCGGCGAACCAGCGCACCGGGCCGGGCATCGTCGCGGTGGGGACGAAGGCCGAGCTGAGGAACGGCAGGAAGATCAGCGGGCAGGAGAACGCGCCGCCGCCTTCCGCGGTCTTCGCGGTGAGGCCGGCGATCAACGCGACCCAGGTCAGGGCCAGGGTGAACAGGAGCAGGATGCCGGTGATGGCGAGCCACGCAAGTGGTCCCGCTTCGGAGCGGAAGCCCATGACCAGCGCAACGCCCACGAGTGAGATCAGGTTGGCGACCAGCGAGGTCAGCACGTGCGCCCACAACACGGCCGATCGGGTGATCGGCATGGAGTGGAAGCGTTCGAAGATCCCGCTCTCGAGGTCGGTGAACAGGCGCAGGGCGGTGTAGGCGATGCCCGACGCGATTTTCGATCGCGCCGCCGAAGACGTAGACGAACATCAGCATCATCGCGACCGGCGTGATGACGGTCGTGATGATCGTGTCCAGGCTGCGGGTGATGTGGCGCAGCGATCGTCCCAAAAGGATGGTGGGGTCCGTGGTCATCGGTTCTCGCTTTCCGTGCGGGCGCCGACGACGGCGAAGAAGACGTCTTCGAGGGTTGGCTGCTTCTCGACGTATTCAACCGTCGCGGGCGGGAGCAGCTGCTTGAGTTCGGCGAGGGTGCCGTTAACGATGATGCGGCCTTCGTGCAGGATCGCGATCCGGTCGGCGAGCTGCTCGGCCTCGTTCAGGTACTGGGTGGTGAGCAGCACCGTGGTGCCGCGGGCTCATCGCGATGTCCAGACGCCGTCGCATGCCCCCGGAGTTGGTCGAGACCTTCCATGCGCCCGCGTCGGTCAAGGAGAAGCGCGCCAGCAGGTCGTCGGCGATCTTGCCGGGCTGCTTCAGCCGGCGCAGCCTGGCGATGAGGACGAGACGTCGAAGCCGTTCATCGCGGCGGTCCCCGCGTCCGGCTTCAGCAGGGTGGCCAGGATCCGGTGATCCCCTCATTCAGCTAGTCAGTAGTGCTGAGTACTGGTATACAGTAGTACTGAGTAGTGGTGCGAGGGCAAGCCCGGAGGAGCGATGGACGACCTGACGGAGATGTTGAAGGGCACCCTCGAAGGCTGTGTGCTCGAGATCATCGGCAAGGAGGAGACCTACGGCTACGCCATCACGCGCCGGTTGAACGACCTCGGCTTCGGCGACGTCGTCGAGGGAACCGTGTACACGATCCTGTTGCGGCTGGAGAAGAACAAGCTCGTCCAGGTGACGAAGCGGCCGTCGGAGAAGGGGCCGCCGCGCAAGTTCTACGCGCTCAACGACGCCGGTCGCGAAGTGCTCGGGCGGTTCTGGGCGAAATGGCAGTACGTCTCCTCGCGTATCGACAAGTTGAAGGAGGGTGGGGAATGAACTTCTGGGAGACCGTCACCGGCAGCGACATGACCCGGGAATACCAGGCGTTCGAAGCCAGGGTCGGGGCGTTGCCGGAGGACTACCGGGCGGCGTGGGAGCAGATCAAGGCGCACCTCTTCCCGTACGGCGATTTCTCGGGCCGCAACCTGATGCCGATCCTCGACGGCGCGCTGGGGCTGCTGGAGGAAACCGCGGCGGAGGGGCAGAGCGTCCACGACGTGCTGGGAGAAGACGTCGAGGGTTTCTGTGCGGCGCTGGTCGGCGGTGAAAGCGCCAAGAACTTCCGTGACCGGTGGCGGAAACAGCTGAACCGGAATGTCGCGAAAAAACTGGGCCGGCTGGGAGGCTGAGATGGGCATCCAGGACGTCATCGAAGGCAAGAAGCAGTGGCGGGCGCACATGGCCCGGGTCAAAGCCCTGCCGCCGGACTACCAGATCGTCTACAAGGAAATGCAGAAGTACCTGTTCAAGGTCGGGCCGGTCGACCTGCTCGAGGGAAACCTGCTCTCCGGGATCGTCGACTTCTTCGCCGAAAGCGCCGCGACCGGCCGGGGAGTCCTCGAAGTGATCGGCGAGGACGTCGCCGCTTTCTGCGACGAGCTGATCAAGGACTCGCCGACCTACGCCGACCGCTACCAGGAGTCGCTCAAGGACAAGGGTGGGAAGTAGCCGGAAAGCGGCCTGAAACCACGCTGAAACCGGGTCGTCACTCTCGTCGCAGCCGATAGTGACGACGAAGTCGCGGCCGACGAACGCCATGATTTCGCCGCTCTCCACGATTTCGTTCGCCGTGGTGGGTGATTCGTGTTCGACGTACCGGATGGTTTTGAGCACCATGAAGAGCGTTTCGCCGTAGCGGTCCAGCCGCGTCGGCGGACTTCGGTGATGGCTTCGCCGTGGTTACAGCGCTTCTCCGGCTCGTCGGCGGATCAGTGGCCCCACCCTGCCGGGTGCGGTGCTCACGGTGCCCGGTGGCCTTGGTAGCCGATGACGGTTCCGGCGAAGCGGTCGGCTTCGCCGCAGGGATCGGCGTGGGCGGACAGCTGTGGGTCGGTGGCGTCGACGGTGACAGCGAGGATGGTGTCGTTCGCGACGCCGATGTCGACGGTGCAGCGGCCCGTGCCGATGTCGCGGTGGATGCCCGGGTAGCTGTGGACGTCGGTGGGCTCGAAGCCGGCGATGGTGGCGCGGTGCCGGTAGAGGTTCTCGAGCCCACCGGAGGCGACGTCGACCGCGGCCTGGTAGGTCAGCGCCGAGGTGTCGCTCGGGGTCCAGACGCAGGCAGGTGGGTGCACGACGCCGGGGGTGGTGACGAAGTAGTGCGCGAGCTGCTGGGCCGGCAGCAGACCGCACGGCGCCGCCGCGAACGAGGTGAGGTCGATGGGGTCGGCGGCGATGGGAGGCGAGAGACGCTGCGGCCCGGCCGGAGCGGAGGTACATGCGGTGAGCAGGCCGATCGACACAGCGCCGATCGACACAGTGGCGGCTGCTCGCATACGCGGGCTCCTTCTCCTCGGCGCGGATTCAGGGTGGCACACGGGCGCCCGGACGGTCCGGGCGTTCACCGGACCGTCCGCGCTCGTGGTCAGGCCGGCGCGCGCTCGGCCGTGGTCCAGTGGGCGGGGTCGAGGGCGATTTGCCCGGTGTCGGTGTCGAAGTCGAACAGCTCTGCGTAGCGTCCCCAGTTGATGGCGGTGTCGAGCTGCTGCCGGGCGTCCTCGGCGGAGAAACCGCGGCGGAGCAGGTCGAGGAAGAACCCGGCGCGCAGGTTGCCGTCGGCGCTGGCCGCGAGGGCCTTGTAGATGGTGCGGACCAGCGGGGCGCGGTCGCGGGCCTGTTCGGCGAAGATCTTCTTGCTCGCTTGGATGTCGGCGGTGGTGAACGCCTGCCCGATCGGGGTGAGGTGGAGGTCGGCGCCGGCGACGAACAGCAGGCCCAGCAGCGCGGCGGCGTCGACCAGGGGCAGCAGGTCGTCGACCTCGAAGTTGAGCTCGGCGGCGAGATCGGGCAGGTCGGCGCGGCCGCCGCGGGCGTGGACGATCTCGGCGAGCCCGGCCAGGCCGCCGACCGACGCGGCGGGCAGCGGCCGGGCGGTGGGCGTGGCCTCGGCCGGCTCGGGTTCGGTGACGTCGGGTTCGCGGCCGGTGAGCAGGTCGTAGAGCCGGTCGACCAGCGCGGCGAACGCGGGTGATTTGCGGTCGCGGGGCCGGGCGAGGTCGACGGTGACTTCGGCGCGGAGGTGGCCGGGGTTGGCGCCCAGGACGAGGATGCGGTCGGCGAGCTGGACGGCTTCCTCGATGTTGTGGGTCACGATGCAGATGCTTTTGGTGGGAAACCGCTGCCCGGTCCACAGGCTCATCAGCTCGGTGCGCAGGTTCTCCGAGGTGAGGACGTCGAGGGCGGAGAACGGCTCGTCCATGAGCAGCAGGTCGGGTTCGAGCACGAGAGCGCGGGCGAACCCGACGCGCTGGCGCATGCCGCCGGAGAGTTCCTTGGGATAGGCGGATTCGAAGCCGTCGAGCCCGATCAGGTCGATCGCGGCCAGCGCCCGCTCGCGGCGTTCGGCCGGGGGGACGCCGCGAGCGGCGAGACCGAGTTCGACGTTGTCCTGCACGGTCAGCCACGGCATCAGCGCGAACGACTGGAACACCAACGCGGTGCCGGGGTTGGCGCCGTTGAGCTCTTCCCCGCGGTAGCGGACCGAGCCGCTGGTGGGGGCGATCAGCCCGGCGATCGTGCGCAGCAGGGTGGACTTGCCGGAGCCGGAGCGGCCGAGCAACGCGACGATCTCCCCCGCGCGCAGTTCGAGGGTGATTTCGTCGAGGACGCGCAGTGCGTCGCCTTCCGAGCCGGTGAAGCTCTTGCTCACCTTCTCGACGGTGATCAACGGAGTCATGGAACTGCCTTTCGCAATTCGGGGTTCAGAGGGAGAAACGGCTTTCGGCCAGGGTGTAGAGGCGGCGCCAGAACAGGCGGTTGAGGCCGACGACGTAGAGGCACATCACGGCGACGCCGATCAGGATCCGGGCGGCGTCACCGGTGCTGGTGGCGTCCTTGATGTAGGCGCCGAGGCCGGTGGCGGTCAGGGTGGTGGCGCCGTAGCTGACGATTTCGGCGACGATCGAGGCGTTCCAGGCACCGCCGGCGGCGGTGATGCCGCCGGTGACGTAGCTGGGGAAGATCGCGGGCAGGATCAGCCTGCGCCACCACAGGGCCCGCGGAGCCGCAAGTTGGCGGCGGCTTCGCGCAGGTCGTTGGGGATGGCCGAGGCGCCGGCGATGACGTTGAACAGGATGTACCACTGCGCGCCCAATGCCATGAGCAGGATCCCGCCCCAGTTCAGCGAAATTCCGGTGGCGACCAGGACACCGGTGATCAGCGGGAACAGGAAGTTCGCCGGAAACGACGCGAGGACCTGCACGACCGGCTGGGCCAGCCGCGACACACGCGGGTTGAGCCCGATCCACACCCCGACCGGCACCCAGACCACGGTCGCGACGAGCACCAGGACGACGACCCGGCCGAAGGTGACCAGGCCGAGCAGCAGTGCGTGCCCGACTTCGCCGAACCCGGCGGTGCCGGCGATGAACCCGAGCATCCGGGCCACGCCGTACCCGATCAAGGCGAGCACGACCACCGCGAACACGACATCTCCGACCCGGCGCCGGATCGTAGACCTCCGAAGCGGGTACTCCGCACGCCCGAACACCGCCATCACACGGTCGAGCGGGAACACCAGCCTCCCCAGCGGCCGGCCCAGGAAAGCCGGAATGCGGGAACGGCGCAGCAGGGTGAGCGTGACGCTGCGGGGTGCCTCGGCGGCCTCGGAGTCCTCGACCCGGAACCGTTCGGCCCACGCGGTCAGCGGCCGCCAGAACAGCACGTTCACCCCGACCACCATGACGATCATGACGGCGATCGCGAGCAGCACCTTGCCCAGGTCGCCCTCGCCGGTGGCGGCGGCGACATAAGCGCCGACGCCGGGCAGCGCCCAGTTGTGGTTGTTGACGCTCAGGGCTTCGGAGGCGACGAGGAAGAACCAGCCGCCGCCGAAGCTCATCATCCCGTTCCAGACCAGCGGGATCATCCCGCCCGGCACGTCCAGCCGCCAGAACCGCTGCCACTTCGACAGCCGCAGCAGCCGCGCGGCCTCGTCCAGCTCGCGGGGTTGGGACACCAGTGAGTGGTAGAAGGCGAAGGTCATGTTCCAGGCCTGGGAAGTGAAGATCGCGAAGACTGAGGCGCACTCCAAACCGAGCTGCGAACCCGGGAACAGCGCGATGAACCCGGTGATCGTCACCGACAGGAATCCGAGGATCGGCACCGACTGCAGGATGTCCAGCAGCGGGATCAGGACCTTCTCTGCCCGCCGCAGCCGGGCCGCGGCGGTGGCGTAGACGAAGGTGAACAGCACCGACACGGCGAGCGCGGCGAACATCCGCAGCAGCGATCGCGCCGCGTAGTAGGGCAGTTCTGCCGGCTCGGTGGACACTGTGGACGGTGCGGTGACCTCGTCCCACGGCACCGTGACGCCGTGGGCAAGCCGCACGATCAGCCACAGCAGCGCCGCGGCGCCGAGGAACACCACGACGTCGGCGGCGGTGCGCCGGGGCCGCACCAGCGCGCCGCGGGTGGGGAAGGTACGCAGCAGGGACATCAGTTCTCTCCGTCCGAGCCGGACAGTTCGGTGGCCCAGCGCACGCTGGTCACCGACGGTTCCAACGACAGCCGGCTGACCGCCGACTCCATCTGCTTGTCGTCACGCTGATCCGCCGACAGCTCCGCGCGCACCTCGACCCGGCCACCGGCGTCGGCGTTGGTGCTGGTGACCGACCGCAGCGCAAATTCGGTCCGGGACAGGGCCTGCACCAGCAGCGCCCGCACGTGCGCCTCGGCGTCGTCGCGGGTCACCGCCAGGAACGTGTACGAGGTCGGGGTTTCGGTGCCGGTAGCCGGCCGCCGGTCCACCACCCGGCCCAGCGGGCGCAGCGCAACGTTCACCACGACCACTACCGCCGTCCCGGCCACCGCGATCGAATACAACCCGGCTCCGGCCAGGGACCCCACCGCCGCTGAACACCACAGCGTCGCCGCTGTGTTCAGCCCGCGCACGGTCAGCCCCTCGCGCAGGATCACCCCGGCGCCGAGGAACCCGATGCCGGACACGATCTGCGCCGCCACCCGCGTCGGGTCGGCGCTCCCGCCGGTGAAGCCGTGTGCGGACAGCAGCACGAACAGCGTCGCCCCGGCGGCGACCAAGGCGTTGGTCCGCAGCCCAGCCATCCGGGCGCGGTACTGGCGCTCGAACCCGATCACCGTGCCCAGTCCCACACCGGTGCCCAGGCGCAGCAGCATCTCCGCAGTCGTCATCTGCGCTTCTCTTTCCTTGTCGGGGAGGCGGATTACAGCCAGGCGTTCGTGCGGCGCACGTACTGTCGTTTGGCCAGCTGCGCGGCGAGTGCGTAGGCGGCGAGCACGCCCGGCAGCCACAGCAGGAAACCGCCGGGCAACGGGTGCATCGGCAGCGCGCCGGCCAGCGGCGTGGCGGGCAGGGCCAGACCGGCGAGCCCGGCCGCGGCCGCCGCGGCGACGACCGGGCGGGAGGGCCGCGTGCCGCGTCCACCGGCCGCGCGGCTGCGCAGGACGAGCACGCTCAGCAGCTGGGAGAGCAGGCTTTCGACGAACCAGCTGGTCTGGAACAGCAGCGGATCGGCGCCCGCACCGAACGCCCACCACAGCACCGCGAACGTCGAGAGGTCGAACAGCGAGGACAGCGGCCCGAACACGAGCATGAACCGGGTCAGGCCGTGTGCGTCCCAGCGTCGCGGCGACCGCAGGTACTCGTCGTCGACCCGGTCCCAGGCCAGCGCGAGCTGCGCGGCGTCGTAGAGCAGGTTCGCCACCACCAGCTGGACCGGCAACATCGGCAGGAACGGCAGGAACGCGCTCGCGGCCAGCACGCTCAGCACGTTCCCGAAGTTCGAGCTCGCGGTGATGTTCACGTACTTGAGCGTGTTGCCCAGCGTCCGCCGGCCCTCGACGACCCCGCGGGCCAGCACCCCGAGGTCCCGTTCGAGTAGCACGAGATCCGCGGCGTCCTTCGCGACGTCGGTCGCGGTGTCCGGGGCGATCCCGACGTCGGCGGCTCGCAGCGCGGTGACGTCGTTGACGCCGTCGCCGACGAATCCGACCGCGTGCCCGTTCTCCCGTAACGCGGTGACCAGCCGGGCCTTGTGGGCCGGGCTGAGCTTGGCGAACACGGTCGTGCGCTCGGCCAGCGTCCGCAGCTCGGCGTCGTCGGTGACGTCGATCCGGTGGCCTGGCACGATCTCGCCGACCGGGACGCCGACGTCCTGGGCGACCCGGGCGGCGACGTGCCGGTTGTCCCCGGTGAGGATCTTGACCCCGATGCCGTGCCCGGCCAACGCGCGCACCGCGGCGGCGGCGTCGTCGCGGACCGGGTCGATGAACCCGACGAACCCGACCAGCACCAGTCCGCGTTCGTCCTCCTCGCCGTAGCGGTCGCGGCGGGCGGGGAGTTCCCGGGCCGCGACGGCGAGGATCCGCATCCCGTGCTCGGCGTAGCCGCGGACCAGGTCGGCGGCGTCCCGGCGGAGGTCGTCGGCCAGCTCGACGACGGCGCCGTCGCGGCGGGCGTGACCGCAGCGCGGCAGGATCTCGTCCGGGTCGCCCTTGGTGATCAGCAGGTGCTCGTCGCCGCGGCGCACGACGACGGTGGCGCGGCGGCGGGTGTGGTCGAAGCCGATCTCGCCGACCTTGCTGAACACGGCCTCGGTCGCCGGCGAGTCGTCGTCGGCGAGCTGCGCGAGGATCGCCTCGTCCAGGCGGTCGCGCCGGTCGGCCTGGAAGTGCACGGCCAGGTGGGCGTACTCGGCGGCCTCGCCGTCCGGGCGGCCGGCCAAGTCGATGCTGTGGGCGTAGTCGGCCTGGTCCTCGGTGAGCGTGCCGGTCTTGTCCACGCACAGCACGTCCATCGCGGCGAGGTCCTGGATCGCATTGAGCCGCTTGACGATCACCCGCTGCCGCGACAGCCGCACCGCACCGCGCGCCAGGTTCGTCGTCACAACGACCGGCAGCATCTCCGGCGTCAACCCGACCGCGATGGCCACGGCGAACATCGCCGCCTGCGCCCAGTCGCCGGTGACCGTGCCGTTGATCACCAGCACGATCGGCACCATCACCAGCATGAACCGGACCAACGTCCAGCCGACCCGCCGCACACCGGCGTCGAAGCTCGACTCCGCCCGCGGCGCGGCGGCCTGCGCGCCCAGCATGCCGCCGTATGTCCCGGCGCCGGTGGCGGCGACCACTGCGGTCGCGGTGCCGCCCACCACCGACGTTCCCGCGAACACCAGACCGGGCGCGTCCACCAGCTCCGGCCGCGGCGCCGCGTGCCGAGGCCAGGTGGGGACCCGCTTCACCACCGGCAGCGCCTCGCCCGACAACGCCGACTGGTCCACCGCCAGTTCCGTAGCGGCCACCACCCGCAGGTCGGCGGGCACGAAGTCACCGGGACCCAGCAGCACCACGTCGCCGGGCACGAGGTCGGCCACCGGTACCTCACGCTCGACACCGGGAAACCGCTCACCAGCCCGGCGCCGCACCGTCACCGTGGTGCTGACCCGCGCCCGCAACGCGGAGATCGCGCGTTCGGAGCGTGTCTGCTGCCAGAACCGCAAGACGACGCTCAGCAGCACCATCACCCCGACGGTCACCGCGCCCCGCGCGTCACCGACCACCGCAAACACGACGCCGAGCCCGGTCAGCAGCGCGACGAACGGGCTGCGCGCGGCCGCCCAACCCCGCCGCAGCCGGCCCGGGACACCGGCCGGTCCGGCGTCGTTGTCGCCGCAGCGGCCGAGCCGGTCGGCGGCCTCGGCCTCGGTCAGCCCTTTGGGCGAGCTCTCGAGCTGCTGGAAGACGGTGAGCACCGGGGCTTCACCCAGCCCAGCCAGCAGGTTGTCACCGATCGCGCGCGGGGCACGGACGGCCGTAAAACGGGTCATCGGGGGAGGTCCTGTCCATCGAGGTCGGAGCCACCAGGACGGCGGCGGGCCCGGACCACACGGACGTGCCTGGCCTACCCCGTCTCGGCGGGGAAGGACCGGATCGCCGCGCGGCCGCGGCAACTACTTCCTTCGCCGGTCACCCGGCTCACCTCCTTCCCCAGCCACACGCCACCACCCGGCAGAGCGGCGGCCGGGACCCAGTACAGCGCATCAGGACCGGAACAGTCAAACACTTGTCTAAGTGACAGGGTGTGAGTCACACTGCCCGAACACCCGGAAGGATGAACCCCGTGACCGCCCCACCTGACCCGCTGCCACCCGACGTGCTCCAGGACGCTGCCGCCACCTTCGGCCTGCTGTCCGGAACCGTCCGGCTGCACCTGCTCTGGCTGCTCGCCCGGTCCGAACACGACGTCGGCACCCTCGCCGAAGAAACCGGGCAAAGCGTCGCCACGGTCAGCCACCACCTCGGCAAGCTCAAACTCGCCGGCCTGGTCCGCTCCCGCCGCAAGGGCAAGCACCAGATCTACATCCTCGACGATCCGCATGTCGCCGACATCGTCCGGCTCGCTGTCGAGCACCGGCAGGAACTCCATGTGAGACCGGGACGGGGAGGGTCTCGTCGAGACGTTCGGCTTGCGTAGCAACGCCGTCGGTCGGGAGCTTGGGCGAAGCCGAGTTGATTGGCGTCAGGCGAAGCATGCCGAAACCGGCGGGCCGGTCGACCTCGGCAACCGCGCCACTTGCCACCACTTGGCCTCAGCGAGGGCACGCCAGCTTCCCGATTGCCATGATCAGGTCACCCTGACTAGCTGTTGCGGTGTTGTGACAGATCATCGTTGTGGTGACGACCAGCTGGATCGGATGCATGAGCGGATCGCGGGCCGGTTCGCGCGGGACGATGCGGTCATCGTCGGGGCCTCCAAGCCTCAACGCCGTGACCGACCAGCAGGGTGGCCACGCGCGCCGACCTGGACCGCCCAGGCACCGGTTTTGCGCACGTGCAACACGTTGGGCCTTGCGTGCGACTTCCCCGGCGACCACTATCGTGTGACGTTCTGCACGTGCACCCGCACGGGCGAGGGGGAGTGGTGATCGAAGTGACTCCGGCGGTTGTCGAGACCGATGCCCGCAGCGACGCAACGTTGATCGCGGCGGTCCGCGGTGGTGACATCGCGGCTTTCGGTGAGCTCTACGACCGGCACCTCGTCGCTGCCCGGCGGGTCGCGGCCGCAATCGCGGCCGATGCGGCGGAGCGGGACGACCTGATCGCCGAGGGATTCACCCGGGTACTGCGGATTCTGCGTAACGGTGAGGGGCCGGACGAGGATTTCCGGCCGTACCTGCTGACGACGATCCGGAACACGATGGTCAGCTGGCGCCGGCGCGACTCCGCCGTGTCGGTGGTGGCCGAGGTGCCGGACGTCCTGCCGGGCGAAGGCAGTGACGAGCCGGTGGACAGCCGGTTGCACGCCACGGTCGCCGCGGAGGCGTTCGCGAGCCTGCCCGAGCGGTGGCGGACGGTGCTGTGGCGGACCGAGATCGACGGCGACTCGCCGGTGAAGATCGCCGAGGACCTCGGGATGACGCCGAACGGAGTAGCGGCGCTGGCCTACCGTGCGCGGGAGGGCCTGCGCCAGGCGTACCTGGGCCAGCACGTGCCCGAGGCACGGCGGCGCACTTGCAAGAACATCTCCGGCCAGCTGGCCCGCTGGGTGCGAGACGACATTTCCGAGCTCAAAGCGCATCGGATCACGGTGCACCTCGGCCGTTGCGCGGAGTGCCGGAAGCTGGCGATCGGGTTGCAGGAGCTGAATGAGGAGCTGCCCGCCGCCGTGGCGCCCCTCATCCTCGGTTTGCCGATCGTTACGCATTGGCTGACCACCGGCAGTTCGTTCGCCTCATCGGGCGCGGTTGCCGGTACGGGTGCCTCGGCGTTGTCGTGGGCGACAGCGGCGAAGGTGGCCGCGGCGGGCGCGGTCCTGGTGACGACGGTGACGATCGGTGCGAGCACCTCCAGCGACACTCCGCCGCCGCTGTCCGGCGGCGGGGGAACGACGACCCAGACCGCCGGGAGCGGCCCCGCCGCACGCGACACCGCAGGACAGGCGGTTCCAGCAGGCCCTGGCCAGGCCTCGTCGGATCCGCGGCTGACCTCGGTACCGGGCGCTCCGGCCGACGAGACGGCGGCCGCGGGGGAGTCCGAAGCGGCGCAGGGCTCCGGAACCGCCACGGACGACAACCAGACGGCCAAGGAATCCAAGCTGGCCGCGAAGGAATCGAGGCAGGCCGCGAAGCAGTCATCCAGGCAAGCGGCCAAGGAGTCGAGGAAGGCCGAGAAAAGCAAGACCTCGGAGACTCCGGCACCCACCGGATGACTTGATTGAAACTCTGGCCACGGGTCACGATCCGGTCTCCAACGGGCCGGGGCTCGGGCTCAGGCGTAGCAGACCGTCAAAGCTGAACGATCTCCTCGCTACTACGCACGGTTAGAGCCGAGTGCGACGCTGAGTGAGCGGGGTGGTCGAAGGTATGGCGAAGCGCAGGAAGCGGTGGAATTGTGATGGCGGTGGCCGGGCACACGCTCGGACACTTCGGGCACTCGGATTCAGGTGCGTCGAGGCGACGGCGGACGTGCGGTGGCTTCGTCGTGGCGGCGTGCTGCTTCCGGTGCCGAAGGGGCCGCGGCTTTCGCGGTGGCAGGTCCGGTATCTGCAGGCGGCGTGTGGATACGCCAAGGAGGAGTACCTGCACGCCTGGCGTAACAAGGTGCCCAAGCTCGGCTGTCCCCACGGCAATACCGCGCCTGCGGATTAGGCATGGGAACGGTGACGGATGTCCAGGCGTGACGACCACAACGAACGCCTGCAGCCGGTGCGATTGTCCCTTCCGCAGCGGCTTGTGTGCGGAGGATCGGGTTTGCTGCTTGCGGGTTTCGCCCAATGGGACGTGTTCTTGGGGCATGAAGGAGCCGCTGTGGTGGCTCTGGTGGTTTTGGCCGGGGCGGCTTTTCTGCTCGGGGTCGCCGGCGTGCTGCCGGGGCGGGTGTCTTGGGGTAAGAACTTGAAGATCGATCTTCGGGCGAGCACCAAGGGGGCCGACGCGCAAGCGCTGGAAACGCCGCCGGCTGAGCTTGCTCAAATTGCGCAAAGCGCTATCGCCGACGCAATCGGTGGTGCCGAAGACGGTGTCGACCTCACCGAGGCTGCCCGGCTGGCCGAGCACGCGCTGTTCAACAGCGAGATCATGGCCGTCGTCGCGGAAATAGCGGCTGAGCTGGGCGCGCAGGTGAGCCTCAACGGAGTGGCCGACGAATGGTGGAACACCCGCGTCGAGAAGGCGGGGAAAGCGGTGTTCCTGGCCATTCGCCTGGTTCTCGACGAGCACGTGGCCAACCGGGTTCGTTCCCGTGCTTCGATGGTCGTCGGCGGAGCTGCGGTACTGGTCGTGGTGCGAGAACTCGACGAACACGCGCTGCGCTTCCTCGGACCGCAACCACCCGCGGTGATCACCTGGGAAGGCAATCCGGGCGAGCTGCGCAGCTCGCTCGCCGGTTTGCTGGGAGTCAAGATGAAAGCGGTCCGTTGAAAGCCGGCGCCGCGGGCGGATTACCTGCTGTTGGCAGAGACCTTCACCGGACTTCTCGGTGCAGGAAGACGATGGGGCCGCCCGTGCTCATCGGACCGGCGAGGATTGCAGCTGGTACCTCGCCGCAGTGACCGCCGGCGACTGCTGTCCGGTGTGCGGCAACGAGCTGCCGGCCAGCGTGTACCGCCGCCGGTACTGCTCGATCCGACGCGTACGGCGCACCCCACACTCCGTCGGAACGGTTGGCTGTAGCCGTGGCAGCGCCCGGCGTGCCTGCCGCAGAATTCTGTTCGGGCTGGCCATGGACGACGAGGTTCTCCTCGTGTCCCGGATGCGCGAAGACTTCACGAACGGCGATTCACCCCGGCAGGCCACCCTCAACGGCATGGGCCACAGCGCGCGGGTCGTCACCGCCGCGGCGCTCATCATGATCGCGGTGTTCGCCAACTTCGTCCTCGTCGCGGACACGATCATCAAGGCCATCGGTTTCGCGCTCGCGATCGGCGTGGCGATCGACGCGTTCGTGGTCCGCTTGACCCTGGTTCCCGCGGTGATGGCACTGCTGGGCCGGTCCGCGTGGTGGCTGCCCCGCCGGCTCGACCGCATCCTGCCGGACATCGACGTCGAGGGGCACAGCCTGCGCCCGCACACCGCCGAAGAAGCGGACCCGGCACCACGCGTCACGGTCTGATCGCCGGCCGGTGCGGCCCCTTACAGGGTGCGAACCAGGCCGACAGCACGCTGCCATCGTGGGTCGCGGGAGAGTCCCTCTTCCGCGTCCTGCTGGCTGATCGGGCGCCCGGCGTCGCGGGCGAGGTCGTTGGCCAGCACGGTGAACGTGCCCTCCAGGTAGGTGCTGATCGTGTGGTGCGCCGTGGACGCGAGGTCGTCGTCGGACAGCGCGGCCACCAGCATCGTCACGAGGTCGAGAACGTGCTGCCACTCGTCGGACCCGTCGTCTTCCACATCGAACGCACTGAGGCCGGCGACGTCCTCCTCGGCGGCCACCTCGGCTCCCGAGGCGCGGGCCAGCGCCGTCGTGAGGGCGCCGCCGACCGTCATGTGCAGGTGCGGCCACTTCGCCCACCCGGGGCCGGCTTGGACGTAGACCCGCGCCCAGAGCGAAGCGCAGGCCACCCAGCCGTCCGCCGGGGGGCGGGTGGCCAGCGCGCCGGCCGCTTCGGCGGCCAGCGCGCTGATGTCGACCGAGGTCATTCAGCTCCTTCGAGCACTCCCTTGAGGAACGGTGCGCACTTGTCGCAGGGTATCGGTTTGTTCCTCGCGCCCCACGCGATGCCCCACCGCACCTGCTCGGCTCCTTCCGGGACGGCGGCGAGGATGTTCCGCTCGGCGTGCAGGCCGCCGCGGACGATGTTGGCCCGGGGAACACCCAGCTCGACCAGCTTCTCGATCTGGGCCGCGGACAGCCGGCCGCTGGAGCCCGCCGCGAAGATCTGCGTCGTGCCGTCGGCCAGCCTGGCCTCGTGGAGGGCCACCGTGGACATCGTGTGCCGGATTTCCCCGCCCTTCTCGAGCAGGGCCAGGTCGTGCACCTCGACCGCCGCCGCCCGCAGCGCGCCGGGTTGGGACAGGCCGCCGCCGATCAGGCCGGCCGAGCCCACCGCCCGGGTGGTCTGGCCGCCGCCGCCCGCCGTGGCGCCCAGTACCTGAGGTGCCTTGGTGGCCGCGGACATGCCCAGGGAGGCACCGAGCGCGACGACGGCTTCGCCGCGGTCGACGGTTTCCTTGCTCAGCCCGGTCGTGTGCTGGATGGCCAGGCTGGTCAGCGAGCTTTCGTCCTCGCCGGTCCACAGTTGCCGCAGGCCGGTGGCCGCGGTGTCGGCGCCGTGCACGAAGACCACGGCTCCGGCGACCGCCCCGACCCCGGTCCACGACGTGGCCGTGCCGAACGCGGCCCCGGTGGCGGCTTCGGAGAACCCGCCGACCAGCTTCAGCCCGCCCATCACGCGGTTCCACGTGCTGAGCCCGTCCGGGTCGGCCAGCCGCACCGGGTTGTCGGAGGCGTAGCTGTAGGAGGACAGGTTGAACGGCTGGGTGACGCCGCCGTTCGGCGTACCGTCCAAGTAGGAGCCGGTGGCGGGGTCGGCGCTCTGCCAGAGGTCCGTTCTCGGGTTGTAGTAGCGGGCGCCGTAGAAGTAGAACCCGGTCTCCTTGTCGAACTCCTTCCCGTTGTACTGGTAGGGCACCGGTTTCCGGGCTCTGGTCTCCTCGACCCAGCTTTCCCCGTAGGCGAAGTACTCCTGGTGGGAGGCGAGCTTGCCGCGTTCGTCGGTGACGTACGTGGCCGAGCCCAGCTGGTCGGGGTGGAAGTAGAACTGGTCGTGCTCGTAGCCGGAATCGCTGGCCTTCTTCGACAGCAGCCGGGTGTCGCCGACGAAGTAGTGCTTGACCGCCTTGCCGTCGACACGGCTGTAGGTGGTGCCGATCGAGACGTGGGTTTCCTCGCCGTCCTTGAGCACCCGGTTGCCGGCGTCGTCGTAGACGAACCGGACGGTGGGCTGCTCATGCCGGCCGTCGCAGGAAGCCGGGTCCTGGTCGACCGTGCTGCTTTCGTCGTCGAAGGCGCACTCGAGCCGGTTTTCCTCGTCCCAGACGTACTGGGTCCGCTTGCCTCCGCTGGTGTCGGCGGCGGCCAGCACCACGGCGTCGGTGCTCCGGCCGGCGGTGATGGCGATCAGGTTGCCACCGGCGTCGTACTTCTGGGTGTCGGTGCCGATCTTGCTGGGTGCGTGCGGCAGTGCCGAGTACGTGTACTTCTGCGTGTAGCTGGTGTTGTACTGCGGCTGGGTGACACCCGACGTGGTGGTGAGGTCGTGTTTCTGGGTCTTGCCGGTGGTGTTGTTCAGGGTGTCGTAGGTGAGGTCCAGCTGGTAGTGGTTGAGCTTGTCGTTGTCGTTGCGGTACGACCCCGTCGCCGAGGTGAGCCGGTAGAGGTCGTCGTAGCCGTAGGTCTGGGTGCTGGGCCCGCCGAGTTCCTTGGCACCGGGCACGGCGACGTCGTTGGTCAGCGTCGTGACGTTGCCGACCTTGTCGTAGCCGTAGGAGAGGTTCTGGAACTCCCGCCCGTCGGGCTGGTCCGACTTCAGCGTGGCCAGGCGCCGGTCGGTGTCGTTGTAGGCATAGGTGGTCCGGACGCCGTTTCCGGTTTCCTGCAGCACCTTCTGGTTGAACTTGTCGTAGTCCATCCGGGCCAGGTACTTGTACTGGTTGCCGTTCTTGACCCCGGTGGCCGTGGTGACCTGCCCGCCGGTGTCGTAGCCGTAGGTCAGCTCCTCCCCGTCGGGGTAGGTGGTTTCCAGCACCCGGTTCCAGGTGTCGTACCGGGTCGTCGTGGTGAACGACTGCCCGCGGTCTTCCCAGGTGCCCACGTCTTTGCCGAGCGTGCGGGTCTCCCGCGTCAGCTCACCGAGTGGGCCGTAGCCGCGGGTGACGGTGCCGGCGGCGTCGTGGATCGACGTGATCCGGCCCGCGCCGTTCTCCGGGGCGCCCAGCGCGCCGTAGGTGTAGGTGACGTTGTTGCCGCTGAACACCGGGTACCGGATCGCGGTCAGCCGGGTGAATTCGTAGTCGTATTGGATCGCCTTGC
Source organism: Amycolatopsis sp. Hca4 (assembly GCF_013364075.1). GTDB lineage: Bacteria > Actinomycetota > Actinomycetes > Mycobacteriales > Pseudonocardiaceae > Amycolatopsis. The sequence continues at coordinate 2,093,903 of NZ_CP054925.1, read as the reverse complement.
GTTGCGCGCGCAGGGTCGGCGTGACCTTGCTGACGATGTTGTCGGCCAGGTCGTAGCCGGACTCGACCTTCCCGGAGTCCGGGCTGTCCACGACCGTCCGGCGGCCGAAGTTGTCGTAGGCCGCCTTGGTCGTGTTGCCGCGGTCGTCGACGACGGACGTGATCTGGCCCATCGCGTCGTAGTCGTAGCTGGTCCAGATCACTGGCTGGCTACCAGCGGGATTGGCCTCCAGGACCGCCGTGGTCAGCTGCCGCGTGTCGGAGTAACTGCGGCGCTGCTTGCCGTTGGCGTCGGTGGAGACCGTCTCGAACCGGGTGGTGCCGGACCGGTCGGCGCCGAACCCGAACGACGTCGAGGAGACGCTGCCGTCCGGGATCACCGTGCTGGTCGTGCGGTCGAGGATGTCGTAGCCCAGCCGCGTCGGCGCGACGGAGTCCACGGCGGGGTTGAAGACGTAGTTTTTGTCTCCCTTGGGTTCGGTGACCGGGTAGTACTGTTCGACGGCCCGCCCGGCGAAGTCGTAGACGGTGTGCCCGGACACGGTCATCACCGCTTCCGGGGTCACCCCGGGCGCGGGCGCGACGCTGGCGTCCTTCTTGGTCTGCAGCACCCGGCCGAGCCCGTCGGTGAACTGCACGGTGTCGATCGTGTCGTCGCGGACGCCGCCGGCGGTCGTGTCGATGTGCCGGCTGACCGCGTACGGCACCGGTGCTTCCGGGTGGTACTCGAAGCTGACGGTCACCCGGTTGTCCGGGATTTCGTACGGCCCGGCCACGAAGGACACCCGGCCGAACCGGTCGTAGTCGGTGTGGACGCGCTGGAAGTTCTTGTCCAGCGTCGTTTCCGGCAGGCCGTACTTGTAGTTGTGCGTGATGGCCGTGCGATAGCCGTAACTGTCCACAATGGTTTCGATGTGGACGCCGACCACCGGGTCGTAGCCGTAGTCCAGCCGGTACCGCTGACCGGCCTTGTTCACCGGCCCGACGACGGCCTTGAGGTTGCCGTTGCCGAGGTACTCCATGTCGGTGACGGCCTTCGAGCCGTCGGCCAGTATCGCCCGCACCTGCCGGACTTCCCCGGTGGCGCAGTCTATTGTGGACTCTCGATGCCGGGTTGTCGTCTTCGTGGCGGCGGCGACCACGTCCACGACGTCGGGCAGGCCCACGATGTTGCGGTCCCGGCAGGCGGCGTCGGCCGCCGTGTACTGCATGCGGGTCTCGACGTCGTCGGCGGTCCCGGTGTCCGCGGTGTCCAGGACGCGGGTCAGGTTGCCGAACTGGTCGTACTCGTTGTCGGTGGCGGTCGTCTTGCCCGCGGCCGCGCCGCCCTCGTAGAAGCGCTGCTCGGTGTGGGCCAGCAGCGGGAACACCGTGGCGCTCGTGCTGGCCGGGTCGGCGACCTTGCCGGTGGCCACGTCCCGCAGGACATAGCTGTTGAGCGTTTCGGTGAACAGGTGGCCGCCGCCGTCGGCGGTGTAGGTGCGGGTGAACAGGCCGCGCGTGTAGACCGAGTCGGTGCGGTACTCGCTGGTGGTGCTGCGGTAGACCGCGTCGCCGTCGCGCTGCTCGCTGACGACCCGCCCGTAGCCGAGGAACTGCCGCTCCAGCCGATCGAACCGACCGTCGGCGTAGTGGAACGTGGACACCTGGAAGTCCTGGCCGTCACCCGGGTGGCCGTCGAACAGCGTCGTGCGCGAGAGCACCCAGCGCGACTGCGGCAGGTTCTCGGTGTTGCCGTCGCGGGTGTAGTCCAGTTCGAAGCGGGCGCCCAGCGGACGGCTCACCGAGCGCAGCAGGTTCGTGCGCCCGGTCCGGTTCTCCGCGACGACCAGCTCGTCGTCCCGGGTGGAGCGGACCTGGTCGGCGTACCCGTCACCGTTGACGTCCCGCAGCGCGACCTCGGACCGCCCGATACCGCGGGAGGTGTCCGCACCGGGGTTGAACACGACGCAAGCGCCGGCCAGGATGCCCAGGCAGAACCCGAACGTGAAGTAAGCACCGGCGCCGAGGCCCGCGTTCGTATCGGTGGTGATCCCGGCCTGGCTGCCCCCTAACGGCGTCGGAGCTGTGAAGCCGCTGCCGGTGTTGATCGCGACGGACAAGGGCTGCCCGTCGCGGGAGAACACCCGGTCCGGCAGGCCGTCGCCGGTGACGTCCTGCAGCCCGGCTTCGGTCTTCGCCTGGCCGCTCGTGGCCGAGACGCCACCGGCGAGACCGTAGAAGTCCGTGTTGAAGCCGAGGTCGACTCCGCTGCTGCGGCTGTTCGAATCTGCGAGCGGCCCGCCCGGCCACGGCTCGGGCGCCGCGAACCGGTACCCGAGGTTGAGCGCCGCAGTCCCGTCGCTGTAGACGCGGTCCGGCAGCGTGTCGCCGTTGATGTCGAGCAGGTCGAACGCGGCGCCGGACTGGCCGCCGCCGACGCTGCCGCCGATGCCGAGGCTCGGCAGCTCACTGCCGGACTGCGCCGTGGTGGCGGGCTTGTCCGCCGCGGGCGCGGACATTCCACGTCCGTTGGGTTCGGTCCGCGCGGGGCTGCCGGCGTTCGCGGACGCGGTGAACGCGGTGGAGTCGGACTCGCGCACGCTGCCGGTACCGAGGCTGCCGCGGGTCGCGCCGAGCCCGCCGGTCACGTCGGAGTACTGGATCCCGGCCGGGCCGACGACGTCGGGGAAGCGGTCGCCGTTGAGGTCGAGGAAGTCCACCTGCCCGGAACTGCGGCCGCGGGCGACGCTCGCCCCGGCCCCGATCGGGACGCCGGGAATGCTCGCGCCGAACGTGGTCGAGATCTGCTGGATGCGGGCCACTCGGGACACGCCGGTCGCGCCGGCGATGTCGGCGTCCTGGGCGACGTCGATGCGGTCGGTGCCCCACCGCGACGAGGCCGCCGAGCCGGCGCCGACCCAGGTGTTGCCGTCGTCGCTGCCCCAGCGCTCGAGCGCGGGCCGCGGCGCGAGCACGACCGCGTTCGGCTTGCTGACGCGCCCGTCGAAGCCCGGCACGTCGGATTCCTTGGGCGCGCCCGGGATCTTGTCGCGGTAGCTCGCGTCGATCACGAGATCGGACTGCTTGATCGGCGCGGTCGCCCGGTCGCGGTTGCCCTGGTAGCCGATGGCCGCCCAGCCGCGGTAGGGCGCGGCGAAGGCGCCTTGCTCCGCTGCGGCGTGCAGGGCGCTCGGGACCGGCGTGAACGTCGTGCCGTCGGTGCTGACCGACGCCGACTGGCCGGTCACCTTGGCCGGGAGCCCGGGGTCGAGTGTGGAGAAGTCGAAGAACAGCTCGTCACCCGCGGTCACCGGCACGGTCACCCGCAGGGACTCCGGTGCGGGCACCTGGCCGCCCGCAACGTCGATGACGCGCTTGGCCAGCAGCGCTCCCCGGCGCTTGACGGTGAACACGACGTGCGCGTCCCCGGCGAGCGCCAGGTTCGGTTCGACGACGAGGTCGCCGGTGCGGTCCGCGGTGTAGGTCCCCTGCGGCGCGGTGGCCGTGTCGACCGGGTAGAGGTCCAGGTCGAACGGCGGGTCGATGACGAGGGTGGGGTTGCCTTGCTGGTCGACGACCGGCACGCCGCCTTCGGCCGCGGTGTAGTGGGCCGACGGCACCCAGTGCAGCGTCCCCGCGTCGATGGGGGAGTCCACCTTGAGCCGCCAGGACAGCGTGTCGCCGGCCGACACCGGGATGTCCAGGTCGATCGGCACGGTCGTCGCGCTGGCCGCGGGCAGGGTGCGGCTGAAGACGTCGGTGCCGTTGCGGGTGATCACCACGGCGACGTCGTCGGTCGTCGGGCCGACCTTGGACACGTCCCCGGAGAGGTGGAGCGTGCCGGTCACGGGAGCGGTGACCGTCGAGGGGCGGCCACCGAGGGTGAAGTCGCGGGAGGCGAGGTAGCGGTAGACGTCGAGGCTGTTGACGTCGGTCGCCGGTGTGACGCCGGTGTAGGTGACGTCGGGGTCCCAGTTGACCTGGTCGAAGCGGCCGTCGGCGACGGATTGGACGCGGAAGTAGAGCCGGTCGCCGCGGTGCACGGCGACACTGTCCACACCGGACGGAACGTAGGTGTTGTGGTCGCGTGCGGTGATCCGCTGCGCCCACAGTTCCGTGTCCTCCTGCTGCACGGCCACCCGGACGCCGTCGGCGGCGCGGTCGTCCCCGGGATCGGACGTCAGCTTCGCCCCGCCGGCGATCCGGACGGTGCCGTCGTAGGGCGCGACCCACCGGCGCACGCTGTCGAGCAGCGGGAAGGCGTCGACCTGCCGTTCGATCTCCGCGGTCTGGTCGCCGACGATCGTCCCGTTCACGGTCCCGCCGCCGATCGGCACCGGCGTGTCGTTGCTGTTGGCGCTGTAAACCGGGTTGCCCTGGGCGTCCAGGTGACCGAACAGCACGCTGCCGCCGGTGACCAGGTCGGCGATGCCGTCCCCGTTGACGTCGGTGAGGTATCGGTCGGTGCGCGTGGTGGTCGAGACGTGGTCCAGCTGCGCGGCCACGCCGAAGTACGCCTCGGCGCCCGAGGTCGTCGACCGCGTCGACTCTTCGGAGATGCCGGGCAGGCCCGGGAGCCTGATCGGGGTGTCGCCGAACTTCGGCGCGCCACCGGGCCCGGACAGGCTTGGCCGGTAGAACACTCCGGCGCCGGTCCGGAACACCTTGTCCGGCAACGAGTCGCCGTTGACGTCGGTCAGGGACAGCAGCCCCTCGGACGTGCCGGCGTTGAAGCCGACCTTGGCGCCCGCGGAGCCGGACTTGCTCACCACGGCCGGGTTGAAGCCGACGTAGAGGTGGCCGCCGGTGCTGCGCGAGGTGGTCGCCGACAGCGCGCTCGCGTGCCCGTCGGGAACGCTTTCGCCGAGCGAGTCGCCCGGCACGCTCCACCCGGCCGCCGGCCCGAACGCCTGGTACTGGCCGTCGGCGGAGCGGATGTCGTCGTAGTAGTCGAACGTGTGGGTGGTGAACGGCGAGCCGTCCTCGCCGAACTGGGTCACCGACTGCAGCAGGGTCTTGGCGAACGCGCCGGTGCGGTAGTTCAGTTCGTAGGCGCGGATCGGCTTGTCGTCGAGCAGGATGTCGACCCGGCGCAGGAGGTCGGCGGTGACCTGCTTGAAGCCGTTGCGCGCATCGATCACGACGTCCGGCCGCCGGGGCTCGCCGCGGTCCCGGTCACGGGTGAAGGTGATGCTGTAGCGGCCTTCGATCTTGCCCTGGCCGGTGTAGGTGATCTTCTTGGCATACAGCGCGACGCCGGGCACGGTCCCGCCGGTGACGCCCGGGTCGGTCACGCGGACGTGGTGGTAGCGCACGAAGTTGTCGTGGGTGTCACGGGTTTCGCTCAGCGCCCAGACCCCGATGTCTCCCGCGTCGTCGGTGAGCGTGGTGCTGTCCGCCGTGGCCGCGGCCGAGCGGTGTTGGAGTCGTGGACACGGTCGCGGGCAATCCGGGCCAGTGATGTCGAGCGGGCCCGGATTGTGCTGGCGGTCGCGGACGGGCATGGAACGGCGGGCACGGCTCGGCTGGTCGGGGTTTCGCGTCCGACGGTGATCAAGTGGCGTGACCGGTTCGCCGCGCATGGCTTGGCGGGATTGGATGACGAGCCTCGGCCCGGGCGACCGAAGATCGTGGACGATGCCGGGATCATCGCGGCCACGCTCGAGCCGCCGCCGGAGGCGTTGGCGGTCACGCACTGGTCGAGCCGGCTTTTGGGCCGGCACCTGGGTGTCGGCGACGCGACCATCGCCAGGGCGTGGCGCAAATATCATGTGCAGCCGTGGCGGCAGGAGACGTTCAAGTTCTCCACCGACCCGGAACTGGAGGCCAAGGTCCGGGACGTGGTCAGCCTTTACCTGAACCCGCCCGAGAAAGCGGTGGTGCTGTGCGTGGACGAGAAGTCCCAGATCCAGGCGCTCAACCGCACCGCGCCGATGCTGCCACTGCGCCCAGGGCTGCCGGAGAAGGCCACCCACGACTGCAAACGCAACGGGACCACGACCTTGTTCGCGGCATTGGAGATGGCGACGGGGAAGGTCACCGATCAGTGCTACGACCGGCACGGCAAGGCCGAGTTCCTCGACTTCCTCAAAAAGGTAGCCAAGGCCTACCCGCGCCGCGAACTACACGTCGTGCTGGACAACTACCACACCCACAAGCACGCCGACATCAACACCTGGCTGGCCAGGAACCCGAGGATCACACTGCACTTCACACCGACCTCGGGTTCCTGGCTCAACCTGGTCGAAGTGTTCTTCGGCATCATCACCCGCCAGGCGATCCGCCGCGGATCCTTCGACAGCGTCAAAGAACTCGTGGCCGCGATCCGCGGCTTCATCGCTGGCTGGAACCAACGCTGCCACCCGTTCACCTGGACCAAGACTGCCGACGAGATCCTGCCCCACGCCACCCGCCAACGAACTTCAGACGCGCGACACTAGGTGGGCTAGAATTCTGTGGCGAAGATAGCTATGCCGTTTCATGAACACAATCACCCGTATCGGGGGCGACCTGGCGTGGTCGGGGTGGACGTGGTTGAGCGGGATCGCGGTCGGCCGCTCGACCGGCGGCCGGGCTCTCTGGGGATGTGAGCCCCGGCGCGATCGATGACCGTCACCTGAGCGGAATGACGTCGCCGAGCCTGGAATCGTGGCCGGCTTCGGTGGCGGGTGTCGAGCAGTGGCGTCTCCGCTGAGCACGTGGGGGTTCGGAGCCCGCAGCACTCGCACCGATCACGTCCAATACACCGTGTTCTGCGGTTCAGCTCAAGGGGTGCGGAAGGTGAGCCAGTCACCGACGATGCCGATAGAAAGCTGTGATGTCCCAGCGGTGTCGGAGAGTCCGATATCCTGTCAAGTCGGCGAATCACCGTCAATTCCCTGTGTCGATCTTGACGGTAGAGCTCTCCTCGGGAGCGTTTGTCGCAAGGTGTTCGTTCTGCTGGGAATGCCGTCTGGCGGGAATGCTTACCTGTGCGAAAATGACAACACGGACTAACGTGAAGATTTTTCGTCTCAATTTTCCGGGGAGATCCGGCGCATTCTTCTCGATTCGGACAGTGCCGGTGGTTGCTGTCGTGGATTTCTCTTATGCTGAAGACCGGCTCAACGACTGGTGAATTGCGTGGTTCATCGGCTTCGGCTGTGGTGTATAGCCGCAGTTCGATCTGTGTTCGGAAGGGAGACCCTGGTGTCGGTCGATCATCGGTCGTCGCAGGTAGGCCTGTCCAGATCCTGGTTGCACAGTCTGGCCGGAGTGCTCACCCGGCTGGCCGAAACCGGCCCCGGCGACCAGACGCTCGACGCGTTGGTCACCACGGCCCGCGAACGGACCGGCTCGAGCTCGGGAAGCGTCACTCTGTGCGTGCCGCAACCCGGGTGGCTGCGCATCGCCGCCGCATCCGGCGGGGAAGCGCAGTGGCGCGGGCGCATGATTCCGTTCACCGGGTCGTTGTCGGCCTTGACCCGGCGAGATGGACAGGCCGTGCGGCTGCGGGACTGCAGCCTGGACGGATCGGCGCTGCAGTCGGCGCGCAGCGTCCACATCGGCCCGGCCATGCTGAGCCCCCTGGCCGGCCCTGACAACACCTGGGACGGCGCGCTACTGGTCGGACGCCCGGTCGGCGGTCTCCCGTACTCCGACGCCGACCTTCAAGCATTCACCGCGTTCACGACGGCCGCGTGGACGGCCATCAGCGGCGCAATCGACCGCGAAACCCGCGCCCGCGACCTGCGCCTCGCGCACGACGACCAGCACGTCGACACCGTCCGGCAGATCACGTCAGCGCCTCTCGTTCAGCTACGAGGGGCGCTCGCCGAACTTCACCGGCAGGCACCCGAAAGCCTCATCGAGCACATCCGGGGCACTCTTCTGCTCGCGGATCGGGTACATGACGACCTCACCGCGCTCGCCGACGCCGTCGCACCGGCCCAGAGCGGCCCGCTCCTCGCTCATCTGCTCCACGTCTGCGACGTCGTCGCCCGGCCGCTGGGCCTGGCCGAACAGATCACGGTGCCCGGCGAGCTACCTCGCGATCTGCCCCCGCTGCTCGTCTCCCGGATAGGGCGTCTGCTGACCGCCGCGCTCTTGTTGGCCGACACTTGCGGCTACACCCGCAGCGTGGACATCCGCGCCTGGAGCACCGAACACAGGCAACTGGCTCTCACCGTTGCTTACCTCGGGCGGGTCGCCGCCGTCGAGGATCCTGCGCGCTGCTCGCTGAACGTGCTGGCCGAGCAGCTCGGCGGCATCCTGCACGTCACGTCCGAAGCCGGCGAACGCGTGCGCGTGTCCTGGACCTCCGACCCTCTGATGTGATCGAGGGCATCGGCTTTCCGGCGCGCTGGGCCCGGTCGTTGTCGAGCAGCCGACCGGCGGGCCCGAAATTACCTTCATGCAATGGCCCAGGTACAACCGACCTCGGTTCGACTTGGTGTGCAAGGTTGAGCGGCGCGGACCGTAGCCCGATCGCGGTGAGCCGTCCTGGCGCTTCGCGACTGCCGTTGAGCGTGTCCGGCCTCATGGAGGACCCGCGGTGGCACATCACCACGACACCGGGACGACAGTGGGTCACGGCCGAATGTCACGTCACGCGCCAGGGCCGAAGCTGGACGGTCGGTTTGACGCCCGCGCCAGCGGAGGAGGTGGCGTTGATCGTCTGGTGTGACGGCGATGTCGTCGGTCGTGTCCGCGGGCCCGGGCCGAGATGTGTGCAGCTGCGGTCCACTGGGTCGATGGACGCACTCCGGCCACGCAGGGTGATAATGCCGCGGCCGCGCGCGCTGCGGCCAGTCGATGTTGACGCCCGGGTGTGACGTCCCGAGATCGCAACCGGAGCAGTACCCCACCTCCGCTTCACGGTGACAGTGCCGGTCGCGCCCGAACCGCGCACGGGAATGCCAGGTTCTTGGTGGCGGCGCACACGGTGCCGGTGCCGGGTGCTGTCAGGGCCGCGCGCGTGGGTTCGACTCGATCCCGGGCTGGTCATGTGCGCTTCGCGAAGAATTCACGGGCCGAGGAGGGGGTCCAGAGCAGGGCGACGACGAGTAACTGTGCGGCGCCGACAGCGGGGATGACGGCGTGGAACATCGGCGACGACGACCAGGACACGACGCTGAACACGACCGACAGAACCTGGGAGACCGTGGCGAGCCGACGGGTCCACGACCGTGCTGTGGCCAGCTTCCATGCGGTCAGCAGGCACACCGCCAGCAGAATGCCGTGGAAGACCGCTCCGGCAGTCACAGCGACGGTCGCCGATCTCGCGACCTCGGTCGCGGCGAGTTCAGGGTGTTGGGAGGCGATCTGGTCGCGCAGAGCGCTTCTGTCGATCCCCAGCACCACAGCTGTGACCAGATGACTGATCGCTATGGCGGCCAGCAATACTCGTGCCGACTGTACAGCCCCGGGTATTCGTGTGGCCCGGGCCAGGGTGGATGACTCCATGGCTAGTTCTCCTTCTCTTGAGGCTTTGCTGCGGTTCGCCCGCGGAGCCAGCGTGGGCCGGTCCCGCGTCCGGCCGTGCTTCGGGCCGTGTCGCTTCGTTGCGCCCACGCCTGGTTGAGGCGGGTGATCAGCCGCAGCGCGGTGGACACGTCGGCGTCCGGCCAGTCGGCGATCACATCGGCGAACACGGCGGCTCCAGCCGCGACTGCGGCGTTGACCTCTGCGTGGCCTGCTTCGCTCTGGCGCACGAGGAAGGTGCGGGAGTCGTGGGGATCGGGCTCCACGATTACTTGCCTCGCCCGTTCCAGCGCGGTCAGGTGCCGGCTGGTCGCCGAGGCGGTGAGACCGAGTTCGGCGGCGATCGTGCTCGGGCGGACAGGGCCGAGGGCGGCCACGGTCCCCAGCACCCGGATCCGGGTCAGGTCCAGGTGCCGGGAAATCCGGCGATGTCCCTGGTCGATGAGCTCCATGACCGCGCGGGCCAGCTCGACACTATCGTTTCGTTGCGGCACGAAATAATATTAGCATGCGAAGCGGGCATGGGGGTTCATCGATCATCGGCCTCGGCTATCCGTCCGGTTGTGACACAGTCAGGCGGGTGCCGCCCGACCACGCGTCTCGCCGATCAGCGCTGCGCGCCGTGCCGTTCGCCCAGGAACAGCAGGCTCTCCCGGAGCGCCTCGGCGACGGTTTCGGGGGCCAGCTCAAGGAGAGATGCGATCTCGCGGTAGGTCTGACCGCCGCAGTAGGCGAGCAGGATGGCTTCGCGTTGCGTTGAGGTGAGCGCATTGAAGGCGGACTCATCGAACCCGTGGGCCGCTGTGCAGGGCACGACCGCGCGAGGTGCCGGCTGGGCGCGGACGTGAGCGACTGCGTGCCGGTGCGCGAGTGCCAGGGCCCAGGTGTGGACGCTGCCGTCGGCGGGGTGGTAGCGGTGGGCGGTGTATCGAAGCTCGACCAGCACTTGCTGGGTCAGCCGCTCGGCGGTCTCTCGCTCGGTCACGACATGGCCGATTGCGGCCAGGATCGGTCCGGCCAGCTGATCGACCAGCTGGCCGAACGCCGGCTTGTTCCCCTCGGCAGCCAGCATGATCAGCTGCTCCGGCCGAAGGGCCCGGAGCTTGCGTCGCGCAGGTCGGGGACGACGTTGGCAGGGTGATTCGCCGTTGCCGTCGCGACGCCGGGGCTGGACCGCTTGGATCACGTCAGACCGCTTTCCGGGGTAATCGGGGTGCGTGCGATCGCAGGCACTCTGCTCCTTGTTCCCTGTCGGTGGCGGCGCGAAACCATCCGTAGGGCGGCCCGCCAGGCCGCTCGCCGTCTGAACAGCAATGCGACCAGCCGACGCCGACGAGGTCCGGACTCCGGCTGGGTTCTCCACGTGGATCGCCCGTCTCATCGCCGACGCGAGCCGCACGTGCCGGTGGATTGTCGAGGACTATCCCTTACTCGACGGATCGTCCTGCGGGACGGAACGTGCGAGTTCGCCGCCCCGGCCACGTCGGTTGCGTACCCGGCCGGCCGGGTACGCAGCTTGGGCACGGGGGAGATGCTGGCGGAGGCCGCCCGGCACGCGGCATGGACCACGTGGTGCTGGTTTGCGTGGCGAGGGCACGGCATCGGCCAAGACGATCGAACGGCCAGGCGAAGTTTTCGAGAGCTTCGGCGACGCGGTGGGTCCGGGTGTGCCGGACCCACCGCGGTGATCAGCTGAGGTCGATGGCCATCGACCTGTTGTCGATCGCGGGGTCCAAGCGCGGCGAGTCGGCCTTCCACGGCCCGAAGCGGTCTTGCTGACCGTTGTAGAGCCAGATCCAGCAGTTCGCCCACGCTTGTACCGAGGACACCTTGTTCTGCCAGTAGCGTGGGTTGAAGCTCCAGGCGTAGTCGACCTTGTTGTCCTTCACACAGGGTTTGGCGACCATGAAGGTGTACGACGAGCCGGTGTAGTCGTAGCCGTCGAAGATGACGGCTCCGATCACCGGAACACCCGATGCGATGGCCGCGTGGATGCGCGTTTCCGCGGGTGATCGCCGTGTGTCCCCGGACACGGCCGACATCCGGCTGGTGAAGCCTGGGTCGTGGGCCGCTTGCCGCGTGTCTTCCGGTGCGTCGGTGATCCGGCTGCCGGTGGCATAGGCCATCGCCTGCCGGTATGACCCGAAGCAAACGGAACTGCCTTTCACATCGGCGACGCAGTGTCGCGCCTGGGCAGTGCCGGCGTGGGCCGAGGCCGGTGCGGCGATCATCGACGCCGCGAGAGCGGCGAAGACGCCGGCTAGAATCCGATATTTCTTCATGTCGTTCTCGTTTCCGAAGTTCAGATCAGGATCCGCAGTAGGTGCGACGCTCCGCGGCGGTCATCGCCCGCGTGTGCGCCACGGTCACGTTTCCGCTGTTGTCCTTGATCGGACCGGTGAGGTGGGCGTTGTTGACGTACCAGAAGTAGTGGCCCCATTTGCGCGAGCCGTAGTGGATCTCGAACGTCCCGGTGAGGTCGAGGTTGACGATCCGCTGGGAAATCCAGCCGAACGCTCGCGGCGGGATGTTGACCGTCGTGGCTGCGCTGGTGGTCTTGGTGTCGGTGTAGGCCTCGCCGTAGGTGGCGCTGACACCGACTTTGACCACCTCGGCGATCTCGACGTCGGCGCTCGCCGTGACCGACCAGGACTTGGTCGTTCCCCAGGTGTGCGAGCCGCTCACCTGGTGGGCGGCGGCGAGCGTCGAGCAGTTCGCCACAAGTCCGCTGATCCGGTTTTCGGGCGTATACGTCCGCTTGCCGCTGCTGGGGTGGAAGACGCACAGATCTCGCGCCCCCTTGTTGCCGCAGTCCTGCATGAGCTGCTGGACCGTCGGCTGATCCGCGGCATTCGCCGCGGGGGCACCGATCGCGCCGGCGGCGGCCATTGCGGCGAGTACCGTCGCTGTCGTGGCGGTCTTCTTGAGAGAAAGGCGCACTGGTCACTCCCGTGTCGGTGGTGAATGCGAGGAATGGACCCGATGAACAGTTCGGCGAATATCCGGGGATCTCTTACCGGGCCGGGATCAGTGTGTTCCGGACCCGGCCATCGGGTCCATAGTAAAAATTCGGATTCCGGATCGGTGTGGCATTCCGCCTGCCACGGAGGCGCGTCGAGCTCAGCTTGCCTGGTTCGCCGGCGCGGCCGTGCTTCGCCGGACCACGAGGTGGGTGGGGGCCACGATCCCGCGGGAAGGCGCCGGACCGGACAGTTGTTCCAGAACGAGCTGCGCGAGCAGCTTGCCCTCGTCGAGCACCGGCTGCGCGACGGTGGTCAGCTCCAAGGACTCGGCGAGCTCGTGGTCGTCGAAGCCGATCAGCGAAACGTCGCCGGGAACGGCCAAGCCGTGCCGACGCAGGGAGCCCAACGCGCCGAGAGCCATTTCGTCGGACATGGCGAACACCGCGGTGGGCCGTTCCCGCACGCTGAGCAGCTTCGACATCGCGCGGTCCCCGCCGGCGGCGGTGAAACCACCGGCGGCTTCCCACTCGGGGCGCGGGTGGATCCCCGCCTCCGCGAGAGCGTCGAGATAGCCGCTGCGACGCAGATCGGGGGCGGTGAATCCCAGCTCGGCCGGCGTTCCGCCGGAGATGAGAGCGATGTCCCGATGCCCGAGGTTGACCAGGTGCCGCACGGCGGTTGCCGCGGCGGTCCGGTCGTCGATGCTGACCGAGGAGAAACCGTCGACGTGGTGTCCCAGCATTGCGACGGGCACCTTTAGCTGCCCCAGCGCCGCGACCTCGGCCGGTTGCAGGGGCAGGCACAGCACGACGACCGCGTCCACGCGCCGCCGCATCGGCAGTTCTTCGAAGAACCGGGTGCGCTGGGCCTCGTCCCGGCCGACGCTGTAGAGCACGATGTCCAAGCCGTACCGGCGAAGTTCCTGCTCGGCGCTCACGATGATCTTGCTGAAGAACCACCGGTCGACGAACGGGACCACCATGCCCACCGAGTTCGTTCGGCCGGAGGCGAAGCTGGAGGCGTTGAACGCGGCGACGTACCCGAGTTCACGGGCTGCGCGCGCGACCCGCTCCCGCGTTTCCGGGGCTACGGAGGTGAGGCCTCGCAGGGCGCGCGACACCGTCGCCGTGGAGACCCCGGCGACGTTCGCTACGTCCTTGAGTGAAACCTCGTCCGCCACTCGGGTTCTCGGGCCTCCTCTTGCGCGGTCCTCTTCACGAGACGCTACTACGTCGCCGCCGTCGAGCAGCTGGATGTTCCTCGGCCGGGTGGCGTCCGGGTGGCCGGCGGGCTTGCTGGTCATCTCGCGGTTACGATTCGCCGGGGTGGCGGGAGCGGGCCGTCACGTGCACGAGGAGGACAGGGCGGTTGGCGGTGCGCGAACCCACTCCGTACGCCGGGCCGGGTCCCGGCGGCAGGCAGCGGCGAGCGAACGTGCTCGGGTTGATCGTGCCGTCCGTGGCGAATCCCTTCTGGGGGGTGTTCGCTCGTGAACTGGAGGCCGAGGCCACCCGGGCCGGCTACCAGCTGCAGCTGTGCAACGGAGAACGTGACCCGGCGCGGGAACAGCGCTACCTTCGGCAGTTGCTGTCCGAAGGGCACCGGGGGATCGTGCTGTGCTCCTCGCCGCTGGACCTGGCGTCGTTGGTCCCCTTCATTCGTCGCGGTGCGGTGGTCGTCACCGCCGACCGGGTCGCTGTGGCGGATGACCCGCCGGGAACGATGAACGTGTCGGTGGACAACGCGTCGGGTCAGCAGCTGGCCGTGGCGCACCTGGCCGGTCTCGGACACCGCCGCATCGCGTTCGTCACCGCCAGCATTCCAGCGGTCAGCCTCGTCGACCGGCTCGCCGGGTTCCGTGCCGCCGCCGGTCATGTCGGACTCGCGCCGGGGGAGATCACGGTGTGGCCGTCGCGGGGCCGGATTCCGTTCGGTGACACCAGTCTCGTGGAACTGGGTCGGCTTGCTGCCCACGAGCTGCTCGCCGGGCGCCCGGAGGATCCGACCGCTTTCGTGTGCGTGAACGACATGTGCGCTCTCGGTGTCTGCCGCGGTGCGCTGGAACTCGGGTACGGCATCCCCGGTGACGTGTCGGTCGTGGGGTTCGACGACATCCTGCTCGCCGGGCTGGCTCGGCCGGCCTTGACGACGATCCGGCAGCCGATGCGCCAGATCGCGGCGCGAGCGTTCCGGTTGCTGCGGGAGGGGCTGGACGACGCCGGCCCGCCGCGGACCCGCACGGAGCTGCTGCTGCCGGAGCTGGTGGTCCGGGAATCCACGGCGGCACCCCGGGCGTCGTGACTCGACGCGGATCGCCGCCCTCACGGCACGATCGGGGGGTGGTGGGCCGGGTCGGCGGGCTCCTGACCCCTCGTCGGCGGTGGGATGCGGGCCGCGGAGGGGTGACCGGTCGCGAGGCCCGCGAGCGACGCGCTCAAGGTCATCAGACCGCGCGGTGACGCGGGGTTGATCCCGGTGAGCTCATGGATCCGGAGCAGCCGGTACTCCAGGGTGCTCCGGTGGACGAACAGGCGGCGTGCGGCTTCGTTCCGGTTTCCACCGGAATGGATGAGCACCCGGACGGTGTCCAGCAGGACCTCGCTGTCGGCGATCCCGTCGCAGAGCGTGACCAATGTGGCCGCGGCGTCGGCATCGCCGGTCGCGAGCAGCTCCAGCAGGACGTCATCCGGTGTGTAGATCCCGCCGGTGTAGTTCAGCGCCCGGGCGATCAGAGCGACGTTGGTCGCGCGGGCTCGGGTGCGCTCGACCGTCTTCGTGTCCGGCGTGGAGCACAGCCCCAGCCAGGTTCCGGTCGCCGGCGGCCCGTACCGGGCTCGCAACGTGGCGCTCGCTTCGGCCGGGTCGCCGACGACGAGGAGCTCGTCCAAGCGCCCAGACCCGGTGGGGACGATCCGGTCGTCGAGCGGCCGCGTCACCCGCGGGGTGGCCTGACCGGGTGAGCTCGCCAAGGTCACGCAGGAGAGCGAGACGTGGCCGGCCGGGGCGAGGCGTGCGTGGAAGGCGTGAAACAGCTCCGCCAGCATCGACTCACCCGGCGGGGGCCCGTCTTCGCCGGGCGCCGGAGTCCCCGGTGCCGCTTGCCGAGTCGAGAACCGGCGGAGCACGGGGAGCAACTCGTGGACGGACCGGCTGCAGTCCGCCCAGGCACCCCCGATGTCCCGGAGCAGTGCTCGCGTGCGGTCCGGGTCGGGCTCCCACGGATCGATCGCCTGCAGCCGTCGAGTCAGCGCGCGAGCCTCTGCGGTCATGGGAGGAAAGCTCGCGGCCACCTGTTCGTGCATCTCTACTGTGCCCCCTTGGCGCGCCCGTGAACACGTCCAAGTGGAACCGCTCAAGGCGGCTTATGCAAGCTTTGCATCGCAACTGCAAACCTTAGTAGGGGGTCGGACTAGGAGAAAGTTGAGGGTGCTTTGCTGTCAGGTGGCTAGAAGGAGGCAAGAGATGCAAGCTTTGCTACTGCTGCCGCAGGCGTGCCGGATCGAGGCGGCCGTCGTGCTGTCCTCTTAAGCGTCGCCCTCGTCCCGGCGTGTCCGGCCCGGCGCCGGGGACGCACCCGGTTCGCCTCCGGCCACCGGACGAGGACGGGATCGCGAAAGGCGGGAGTGAGCGATCCCGAGTCCGGCATGTCGCCTGCTAGTCCTCGTAGGTGAGGTTCTTGCCGTTGGACGGGTCGAACAGCTTGATCTTGTCCGCGTCGTACCAGACCTCGAGGTCCGCGTTCTCCGCCGCGGACGACTCCGCCGACAGACGGGCCACGATCTGGGACTCCGAGCCCGGGACGTCGGCCGAACCGCTGTCCGCGGCCAGCTCGGCGAGCTCGGCGGACGTCGCCGTCTCGCCTTCCAGCGTGAAGTGCGCGTACTTCTCCGAACCCATCGACTCGAGCACGTCGATGTGCGCGGTGAACGTGCCGCCGCCCGACTTCTGCCCGGCCTCGACCAGCGCCGCGTCCTCGAAGTGCTCCGGCCGGATGCCGACCAGCACCTCGCGGGGCGCGCCCGCCCTCTCCACGAGCTGCCGGACCCGGTCGGTGAGCGGCGTGGTGCCCAGCGGGCTGTGCAGCTCGTTGTTCTCCAGCGTGGCCGGCACGAAGTTCATCGACGGCGAGCCGATGAACCCCGCGACGAACAGGTTGGCCGGGTTGTCGTAGAGGAACTGCGGCGAGCCGATCTGCTGCACGAAGCCGCCGCGCAGCACCACGACCCGGTCGCCCAGTGTCATGGCCTCGGTCTGGTCGTGCGTGACGTACAGCGTCGTCGTGCCGAGCTGCTTCTGGATCTTCGACACCGACGTGCGCATCTGGCCGCGCAGCTTGGCGTCCAGGTTGGACAGCGGCTCGTCCATCAGGAACGCCTTGGGGCTGCGGACGATCGCCCGGCCCATCGCGACGCGCTGGCGCTGGCCACCGGAGAGGTTGGCCGGCTTGCGGTCCAGGTGCGCGGTCAGGTCGAGGATCTTCGCGGCCTCCTCGACCTTCGCCCGCACGGTCTTGTCGTCGACCTTGGCCAGCCGCAGCGGGAAGGCCATGTTCTCCCGGACGCTCATGTGCGGGTAGAGCGCGTAGGACTGGAACACCATCGCGATGTCCCGGTCCTTCGGGGCCTTCTCGTTGACGCGCTGGCCGTCGATGCGCAGCTCGCCGGAGGAGATGTCCTCCAGGCCGGCCACCATGTTCAGCGTCGTCGACTTCCCGCAGCCGGACGGGCCGACCAGGATGATGAACTCGCCGTCGGCGATGGTGATGTCCACTTCGGACACGGCGAGGGCACCGTCGGGGTACTTCTTCGACACCTTGTCGAGCACGATCTCTGCCATAGCGCTACCCCTTCACCGCACCGGAGGTCAGCCCCGCCACGATGCGACGCTGGAAGAACAACACGAACACAATGATCGGGATGGTGATCACGACCGCGGCCGCGCACACCTGCCCGGTCGGGTCCTCGAACTGCGAGGACCCGGTGAAGAACGACAGCGCGGCCGGCACCGTGCGCGACGCCGTGGTCGACGTCAGCGAGATGGCGAACAGGAAGTCGTTCCAGCAGAAGATGAACACCAGGATGGCCGTGGTGAACACACCCGGCGCGGCCAGCGGCGCGATCACCCGGCGGAACGCCTGCGCCGGCGTCGCGCCGTCCATCTTGGCCGCCTTCTCCAGCTCCCACGGGATCTCGCGGAAGAACGCCGACAGCGTGTAGATCGACAGCGGCAGCGCGAACGTGATGTAGGGCAGGATCAGGCCGGGCCACGTGTCGAACAGCCCGAGGTTCCGCTCGATGTTGAACAGCGGCGTCACCAGCGACACCTGCGGGAACATCGCGATCAGCAGCGAGAGCCCGACCAGCAGCTGCTTGCCGGGGAAGTCCAGCCGGGCGATCGCGTACGCGGCCATCGTGCCGAGCACCACCGCGATCACCGTCGAGATGATCGCGATGCCGATCGAGTTCACCAGCGCCAGCAGGAACTCCGACGTCTGGAAGATGTCCGCGTAGTTCTGCCAGGTCCACGACTGCGGGATGAACGACCCGTCGGTCAGCGTGTCCTTGGTCTTGAACGACAGCGAAACGACCCAGAGCACCGGGACCAGCGCGAACACCAGCACGAGGATGTCGACCAGGCCCCACCTGACTTTGCGGCCCGTCGTGACGGTTCCCATCACCATCAGCGCTTACCCCCGTCGTCCGAACCCGGTGCGGCCGTGCCGAACACCTTGATGAAGATGAAGGCGATGATCGCCACGGTGATGAAGATCAGCACCGCCATCGTCGACCCGATCCCGAGGTTCAACCCCTTGACCAGGTTGTCGTAGGTCTGCATGGACACCGAGCCGGTGTCCTGCGCGCCACCGGTGAGCACGTAGATGTTGTCGAAGATCCGGAAGGCGTCGAGCGTGCGGAACAGCAGCGCCACCAGGATCGCCGGCTTCATCACCGGCAGCATCACCTTCGTGAACCGCTGCCACGCGCTCGCGCCGTCCATCGCCGCGGCCTTGAGCAGGTCGTCCGGTACCAGCGCGAGGCCGGCCATCAGCAGCAGCGCCATGAACGGCGTGGTCTTCCACACCTCGGCGAGGATGATGATGAACATCGACGGCCACTGGTCGGTCAGCGGCGCGCCGTCGGAGGCGAGCCAGTTCGCGAGGTAGCCGGTCTTCGGCGTCCAGGCGTAGTACCACGAGAACGCCGCGACGACCGTGACGATGCCGTACGGGATCAGGGCGACCGTGCGGACCAGGCCGCGTCCGACGAGCGTCCGGTGCATGACCAGCGCCAGCCCCATCCCGAGGACGAACTCGATCGCGACCGACACCACGGTCAGGAACATCGTGGTGCCGAACGCCGTCCACCAGTACGAGTTGCTCAGCACGGCCCCGTAGTTGTCGAAGCCGACGAACTCCTGCTGGGCGGGGAACCTCAGGTCGTACCGCTGCAGCGACAGCCAGATCGAGTAGACGATCGGGTAGCCGGTGACCGCGATCATCACGAAGAACGCGGGCGCGCACAGCCACAGCCCGAGCCGGCGCTCGGCCTTCTTCCCTTCGGAAAGGACGGGCTTGCCCACGGTGTGCGCGGCGCGCGCGCTCGAGCTGACGTCGAGAACGGTCACGGGATAATCCCCTTCGAATTCAGGGCGTCGGTGAGCCGCTCGCGCAGCTCGGCGGCGGTCGCCTGGGGGTCGATCGCCGACGGCGGGGAAAGAACCTTGGAGATCACGATCGAGAGGTTCTGGTACGCCGGGGTCAGCGGCCGGACGGCGGCGTCGCTGAGCGCGGCCTGGATGTCGTCCTTCATGGGGTACTGGTCGGCGAGCCGGGGATTGTCCTTGGGGTCCGCGGGCTTCGCCGGGTCGAGCGCCGTGGTGTCGTCGTAGACGGTCGAGATGCTCGGCGGGATCCCGTCCACCAGGGCCTGGTACTTCTGGTTCTGGGCGTTGCGCAGGCACAAGGCCGCTTCGAACGCTTCCGGCTTGTGCTGGGAATACTTCGACACCGCCAGGTTGAATCCGCCGATAGTGACCTTGCTGGAGGTGCCGGGCACGATCGACGGGTAGCGGGTCCACTTGATGTGGGTGAGGTCCTGCGGCTTTTCCTTGGCGTAGGAGGCGTAGACGAACGGCCAGTTCAGCTGCAGCGCCGCTTGCCCACGCTGGAAGGCCTGCCGGATGTCGTCCTCTTTCTGGTTGGTCAGGGACGGGTCGGTGATCCCGGCCGTGGTGAGGCTCTTCAGCAACGCCAGGGCTTTGACGGCACCGTCGTCCATGACCACGGACTTGCCGTCGTCGGAAAGGATGTGCCCGCCCGCGGAAGCGACCAGCGTGTTGTAGAAGACGACCAGCCCTTCGTACTGCGCGCCGGTGAACACGACCTGGTACGGCTTCCCGGCGGCCTTCAGCTGCTGCGCCTGCGTCATGAGCTCGTCGAACGTCTTCGGCGGCGCCGGCGTGATCCGGTCGTCGTACCAGAGCAGCTGGACGTTCGTGTTCTTCGTCGCGCCGTAGAGCTTTCCGTTCCACTTGGCGGTGGCCAGCGGCCCCGGCAGCACGTCCTGCGTGGCCGCCGCCGCGTTCGCGCCCGTCCACTCCTCGGCCCAGCCCGCTTCGGCGAACTCCGGGACCCACGTGACGTCGAG
This sequence comes from Amycolatopsis sp. Hca4, assembly GCF_013364075.1. Taxonomy (GTDB): domain Bacteria; phylum Actinomycetota; class Actinomycetes; order Mycobacteriales; family Pseudonocardiaceae; genus Amycolatopsis. The sequence goes on along the minus strand of NZ_CP054925.1, from coordinate 2,073,851 downwards.
GCCGAGCACGTCCAGCGAGGTGTCGCCCGCGGCGAGCCGGCGGACCATCTGCTCGCGCTGGCCGTCGGCGGTGCGGGGCAGCTTGTTGTAGACGATCTCGTACTTCCCGTTCGCCGCCTTGTTGCAGTTGTCGACCACTGTCTGGAGATGGTCCTCGGGTGAGATGTACAGGTTGATCGTCGTGCCGCCGCCGCTGGAGCAACCGGTCAGGGTAGCCGCGCCCAGGAGGGTCAGCCCCACGGTCGCGCCGGCGATCCGATGGTTTCGTGCGGTCTTCATCAGGCCTCCATTGCCCTGCCGGACCGGCGCCCGTACGATGATGTGTGCAAGCGATTGCGCAGCCATGATTGGCCGCAGGTGGGTCGAAGTCAAGAGGTTCTGTCGTGTTCTGTGTGCAAGGCCTTGCGCACGCAGGAAAGGAGCGAAGTGGCCAGCAGCCTCGACGAAGTCGCACGTCAGGCGGGCGTGTCACCCGCCACGGTCTCCCGCGCGCTCCGCGGGGTGGGGCGGGTGTCGGAGGCGACCCGGGCCCGGGTCGTGTCGGCGGCGGCCGCCCTCGACTACGTCATCTCGCCGGCCGCGTCCAGCCTCGCCCGCGGGACGACCGGCACCGTCGGGGTGGTCGTCCCGTACGTCGAGCGGTGGTTTTTCGCCACGCTGATCTCCGCCGCGGAGCGGGTGCTGCGCGAGGCCGGGATCAGCGTCTTGCTGTACAACGTCGGCGACCAAGAGGGCCGCGCCCGGTTCTTCCACGAACTGCCGCTGCGACGGCGGGTCGACGCCGTCCTCGTCCTGTCGCTGCCGCTGTCCGCGTCGGAAGTAGACCTCCTGCGTGACCTCGCGGTACCGGTGGTGACGGTCGGCCTGGACGCGCCCGGTACCGACTGCGTTGGCATCGATGACCACGCCGCCGCCACCTCGGCGATGCGGCACCTGCTGCACCTCGGCCACCGGGACATCGCGTTCATCGGCGAAGACACCCCCGTCCCCCTGGGTTTCACCACGCCGCTGCGCCGCCGCGACGCCTACCGCGACGCACTGCACGAGGCGGGCATCGCCGACGGTGCGCTCGAGGTCCCCGGTGGGTTCACCATCGACGGCGGCGAACGGGCGATGACGCGCCTGCTGTCCGGTCACCGGCTGCCCACGGCGGTGTTCGTGGCATCTGACGAGATGGCGTTCGGTGCCCTGCGCGCACTGCGCCGGGCGGGTCTGCGGCCGGGCCGGGACATCTCGCTGATCGGGTTCGACGACCACGATCTGGCCGACGTCCTGGACCTCTCGACCGTGGCCCAGCCGGTGCTTGAGCAAGGCAAGGCGGCGGCGCAGATCCTCCTGCGGCGGGTGCGAGGGGACCCGGACGAACCCAGCCGCACGGTGCTCGACACCCACCTCGTGCTGCGGGGCAGCACGGCTCCGCAGCGTGAAGCGGCCGGAGAGCACGACTGATGTCCGGGGAAGACTTCTCGAGCGAGGAACGTGAGCCTGTGGTTGCCAGTTCTGCGTTGCGCTGGGACGACGCCGTCGTCTACCAGCTCTACCTGCGCTCCTTCGCAGATAGCGGCGGCGACGGCGTGGGCGATCTCGGTGGGGTGATCGACCACCTCGACTACATCGCCGGCCTCGGGGTGGACGCCGTCTGGCTGAATCCGTGCTACCCGTCGCCGCAGGCCGACCACGGTTACGATGTCGCGGACTTCACCGGCATCAACCCGGAGTACGGCGACCTCGCCACGTTCGACCGGCTGGTCGGCGCGGCGCACGCCCGGGGCCTGCGCGTGCTCATGGACCTGGTGCCGAACCACTGCTCGGACCAGCACCCATGGTTCCGCGAGGCGGTGGCTGCGGCGCCCGGATCGCCGGCCCGAGACAGGTTCCTCTTCCGCGACGGGCGCGGGGAGCGCGGAGAAGAGCCGCCCAACAACTGGCGGGCGACCTTCGGCGGCCCGGCGTGGACGCGCGTCGACGAAGCCGACGGCACGCCGGGCCAGTGGTACCTGCACCTGTTCACCCCGCAGCAACCGGACTTCAACTGGCGCAACCCCGCGGTCGCCGACTATTTCGACGACGTTCTGCGGTTCTGGTTCGATCGCGGGGTCGACGGATTCCGCATCGACGTCTGCCACGGTCTGCTCAAGGACCGCGAGTTGTCGGACTGGGATCCCGCGGACGGTGCCTACAACGCTCGCAGCTGGAACCAGCCCGAGGTACACAGGATCTACCGGCGCTGGCGTTCGCTGACGCAGTCGTACGGGGACCGGGACCTGCTGCTCGTCGGCGAGGTATGGGTGCCGACGGCGGTGGACCTCGCTGCCTACCTCCGGCCGGACGAGCTGCATCAAGCCTTCTACTTCGACCTGCTCGTCCAGCCGTGGGACGCGGTCGCGTTGCGGGATTCCATCGAGCGCGCGCTGACGGCGACGGACTCGCTGCCTGCGTGGACGCTCGCCAACCACGACGTGCACCGGACAGTGACCCGCTACGGCATCACCGACCCCGAACCGGCACCGCCCAGCAACGACGCGTTCGCGGCCCTGATGCGACCCCGTGGCCAGGTCGACGCCGCGCTGGGGGAACGGCGGGCCCGCGCGGCCCTGCTGATGCTGCTCGCCCTGCCCGGCTCGGCGTACCTGTACCAGGGTGAAGAACTGGGGCTGCCGGAGGTGCAGGAGATGCCTGCCGCCGTCCGGCAGGACCCGGTCTTCCACCGCACCGGCGGGGTTGAAGCCGGCCGGGACGGGTGCCGGGTCCCGCTGCCGTGGACGTCCGAAGGCACCGCGTTCGGGTTTTCCACGGCGGCGCCGTGGCTCCCGCAGCCCGACTGGTTCGCCAAGTACGCGGTCAGCTCGCAACGCCGCGACCAGGACTCGACGCTCAGCCTGTACCACCGGGTCATCGCCGCCCGGCGCGCGTGGCGCCGGGGTGGTGCGCTGACCTGGCTGAGCCCCGGCGAGGACGGGATCCTCGCGTTCACGTCCGGGCAGCTGTCCTGCGTCGTGAACACCCGAGCGACCCGGTTCACGGTGCCACGTGGGTGGGGCAGGGTCGTTCTCCGCAGCGACGGCTCCGGCGGCGCGACGCTGGAGGGCGGCACCGCGGCCTGGCTGGTGCCCGAGGACGCCTCCGGGGACGCGCGGACACCGGGCTGAGCATGGCTTCTCGCGCATGGACCGCGCGGGCGCGCTACGGCCGGAGCCCGTCGCCTCGAGGTCCGCAGTTCGGCACGGGGGCCGACTTCCCCCGGCGAGCAGGCCGAGGTGGTTGTCGCGGGCGACCAACCCCGCGGTGTCGGTGCCGGGTACGCCCAACTCGGCGCGCAGCCGTGCCAGGCGGTAGCCGACGCCACGGCGGTTATCCGGAACCGGCTGGCGATCCGCTTGAGCGTCAGCCCGGGCGGCGAGCTCGAGCAGCTCGATGTTCTGGCCGGGCAGGAGCCAGTCGGCGTCGAAGCCGGCCCGGGGAATGAATGGTGACCGTGGGAGAGGAACGCGATCAGCTGGGGCGCCTGGCCAGTGCCGCCCGGCTGCCGTCGTGAAGGTTAGGCGCCCGCGCTGGGCAGATTGGACGTAGCGTGGTCGCAGTGGCGTTCGGGACGGCGGAGTCGGTGCCCGACGACGTGGCCAAAGACCTGTTCACTGTCAACGTGCTCGCGCCGGTGGCGCTGCTGCGCTCGGCCGCGCCGTTGCGCGTGCTCCGTCGCCGATCGCACGTGTCGGGGAGCACGTCGAACACTTTCGGTTACCGTTGTCACAGGAGGTGACTTCGGGGTGATGGACGATTCCGGCACCGGCGTGCCATCGGCGTCAGGTGCGCACCGCCGCGAGGAACGTGCCGCGGTGGCGACACTCGCCGAACTGGCCGCGCTCGGCGATCAGGCGTCCCGTCTGCACGGGGAGATAAGCGAGCACCTCGCTCGTCTCGCGGTGGCCGGTCCGGGATGGTCATCGGCCGCCGCGCCGGCGGAGTGACAGCCCACTCATGACGCCGGTACTCGGCTGCCGCTGCGTCGACTGAGATTCCGATTCAGATGCGATGCAACGCGGGCATTCGCGGGAACGCAGTGGGTATCGGTGCGTTCGTGACCAGGCGGTTCTCCGTAGTCGAATTCTTGCTTTCTCGCAACACTTTCAGTGAGGAGTGTCCCGCTTAGGTCTTACTCGCCGCTTGACGTGTGCAAGACCTGAACTGATGCTCTATGCTCTCGATTGCATCGATCCTGGATCGATGGCTTGGTGCCCTCCGCTCCGCGGCGGATTCGTTTTCCCGAGGTACTGCCCATGATCCACCCCGAGCGCGTGTACGAGGCCGAGTTCCGGGCCGTGGTGCGAGCGAGTTCGGGACGATTCGCACGGCGATGGCGATCCCGGCTGCCGGCACCCGATGACCGGGATCTGCTCGGCTGGTACTGGTCCACGGCCAGTGCACGAGCATGGCTGGCGGACCGCACCGGGTTCGACGTCGCGCGGCACCCACTGCGCTGGTGGCCCGACTCGCCCGCCCGGGCGACGTTCTGCCGGTCACTGCCCCTCTTCAGTCGTGCATTCGACCTTGCACCGCGAGCGGTGGTGCAGGAGTGGTCGACGCCGCGGGGGCGGGTGGTCGTGAGCTGGCCGGTCGACGGGCGCGTGGTGCCGATGGCGGAAGTCGCTCGCGCTGTGCCGGACGCCGCGGCTTACCTGCGGGTCGGCGCGAGGTGGACGGCGACCGGTCCCGACCTCGTGGCGGTCGTCGGCGCCGCGCCGGCCGCCGCACCCATGGAATGCGGGTGGGCCGATCTCGCGCGAGTGCTCGGGCTGGCAGCGCCGTACTGGCCGCCCGGCTTGCGTGATCCCGAGTTGATCGGCCGGTGGCGTCCGGGCGACCCGGTCGTCCGCTGTCCCGCGTCGACGGTCCTACCGATCCAGCCCCTGCTGGAGCTGGCGATGCTGTACCCCGCGAACCACCCCGCGCACCGCGCGCTGACCCACACCGCGCAGCGGATCGCGGCCGGGCGAACCGCGGGCACGCCGGCTGCTGCGCGCCTGGTGGCGTTGCGACCCGACCAGATCACCTTCGCCGCTGTCGATGACGGGTGCGCGCCGGTAGACCCCGGCCCGGCGCCGGACCCGGTGCTGCGGCTCGGGTGGCGCGAAGTGCAGAACCGCGACGACGTCCTCGCCGAGCAGTGCATCCGGATCGTCCACGACTTCGACGGTGGCGAGCAGCTGACCCATCCGCAGGTCGTCACCGCGTACCTGCGGGGCGAGGCCGGGGCCGAGTTCGCGGCGCGTCTGCGGTCGTGCTCCCGGCGGGCGATCCACGTGCTCACCGACCCCCTTCGGATCGGTGCTGTGCTCGTCGACCCGGCATCCGACGCGCCGGCTGCGGTGCCGCTGCGAAATCCGGGGGTGGTGCGGGTGTCGGCGCCCCGGCGGCTGGCCTCGATCTCGGCGTTGCGTCAGGTCGTGCTGGAAGATCCGGTGTACATCCGCGACGGCGACGACACGCTCCACCTCGCGCCGCGGGGTCCGCGGTCCGAGCTGGGCTGGGGTGATGACGAACCGGGCACGGCCGCTCTGGCCCTGCTGCTGGAGCGGTTGCTGACCGACCTCGCCGCCGACCCGGCCGACTTGACGGGGGTGCCGAACGCGGGGTTGCTGGAGTTGCTCCGCCGTGACTGGCCGGTCGGATCGGTTCTCGACCGCGCGCAGGTGGAGTCGCACTTGGTGCTGTGACGCCGGGTGGTAGCGATGGCTCGGCGCGCCACGGGGAGAGCAGGTCCGCGGTACTCGGGGCTGGGGGCCGGCCGGTGTCAGAGCCCGCTCTTCGGTGACTTTCCCGGCATCGCCCAGCGGGCAGGGTGCCGGCCGGAACACGGAGACGTGGTGAGCTCGCGCGAAGCGTTCGAATGCGGTCGGCGGCCGGCCACGTCCAGGCCCCGGCACCGATCTCCATGCCCCGCGCGGATTGCCGGTCCGGGCGATTTGGTTCCGACGCGCCGGCGTCAGTCCGCTGCCGCTTCACGGCTCGCCGGGTGCAGCCGGGTGGCGGTCCCGCGGTCGCTGCGCGTGCGTCGTCAGCTCCCGCACGATGAATGCGACGCAGAGCCAGGTGATGGCGAAGGCGGCACCGGCGAGGACATCGGTCGGCCAGTGGACACCGAGGTAGGTACGAGTCCAGGCGATGAGGACGACGTATCCGGCCGCGACCATCCACAGCAGACAACGGCACGCGCGACTGGTGACACGGTGGATGGCCAGCCAGCCGACGAGTCCGGCGGCGAGGGCGGCTGCGGTCGTGTGTCCCGAGGGGAACGACTGCCCCGAGGCGTGCCACGCCCAGTCCTCGCGAGGGGGACGCTGACGGGCCACGAGCAGCGACAGGCCGTACCGGGCCAGCAGGGCCGGCGCCATGATCGCACCGACGAGGCTCGCACGGCGCAGCCGCGCCGAAACGGTGCCGGTGCCGATCCCCGCGGCGATCGCGAGCACCAGAACGGTCGCCACCACCGGGGTCGCCGTGACCGTGGCCGTCCGCGCGAGCAGGGTCAGCGTCGCCGTGCGGTGGGCGAGCAACCACGTGTGGAGATCCTGGTCGAACGTCGCGGCCCAGCCGCTGTTCGCGGCAGCCGATATCAGCAGCGCGATGAACACCGCGAGCGCCGCGACACCCGCGGCCACGAGACCCCGGACGGGGGAGCGCGGCCGGTCGAGCACGGACATCGGACACCTCCGATCCTGGCGGCGGTGGCCGGCGCGACCCCTCGCGCGCCGGCCACCGGTCTGGGGCGGTCAGTCCTTCTTCAGCACGTTCTTCACCTTGTCGGCGACGTCGCCGACCGCGTCCTTGACGTTCTCGACGGCGTCCTTGAGACCGGCCTTGGCCTGATCGGACTGGCCCTCGGCGCGCAGCTCGTCGTCGCCGGTCACCTTGCCCGCAGCCTCCTTGGCCTTGCCGCCGAGGTCGTCGGCCTTGTTCCCGATCTTGTCACCCAACGACATGCTGTCGCTCCTCTCGGCTCGGTCACCGTCCTTCGTGGACGGTCCTGTTCATCAAGACACCCCGGCGAACGGTTCGTCATTGCCCCGGCAGCGTGAGCGTGTTCACACGAAAGTGATCGTGATGATGCCGAGCGCCACGGGTCCTCCCGGTACACGCGTTCGAATCGACATTGGAGGGAACACCATGGCTGAGACGACTTCGAAGGCTCCGGCTGCCACGGCGTCGAAGGACAAGACGACCGGTGTGCTGGTCACGGCTCAAGGGGCGACGACGATCGCGGACACCGTGGTGCAGAAGATCGCCGGGCTGGCCACCCGGGAAGTTGCCGGAGTGCACGCACTCGGTGGTGGTGTCTCCCGCGCGTTCTCCGCGATCCGCGAGCGCATCCCGGGCGCGTCGGCTTCCGCGGGCCAGGGCGTCTCGGTCGAGGTGGGGGAGAAGCAGGCCGCGGTGGATCTGCAGATCGTGGTCGAGTACGGCGTGTCGATCGCCGATGTGGCGCGGTCGGTGCGGCGCACCGTGATCACCGGCGTGGAGCGGATGACCGGGCTGGAGGTCGTCGAGGTCAACATCGCCGTCGGCGATTTGCGGCTGCCCGGCGAGGACGAGGGCGAGAGCGCCGACACCGGCCGGGTGCGGTGATTCCCCGCCGCGACCGAGTTCGCCGAGGTCGCGGCGGCCCACCCGGGTTCCGCGTCGCCGGTGGATCCAGTTCTTGACGCAGGGTTTCGATGAGTGCCACCCACATCGGTCTGCCGGCCGGCCGCGTGCTCGGGGTCGCGGTCGGCGGGGAGTACGCCGACCGGTCGGTCAAAGTGGATGTCGACGGCGACACCGCCCGGTTGTCGGCTCGACTTTCGATCAGCTATCCGGCCTCAGTGGCGCGCACGACCGCGGCCTTGGCTGGTACCCGCGGCAACCCGGCGCTGGTCGCCGTGGTCTCGGTCGAGCAGGAAGCCGATCCCGCCGAGATCCGCGACGCATCCGGACCGTGGCTCGAGGTTGTGACCGGAGACACGGCTGAATGATCGTGAGTTTGCCGCTCGGATTGGGTCTTGCGACCGGGAACTGAAGCCGGCTGAGGGTTGGTCCGTGACAGCGATCTTGATCTGGGACAAGCGCAAGAGCGTGCGGCGGGGGTTGACACGCCTGCTGAGCGGAATCCCCGGGGTGAGCCGGGTCGATTGCGTGGCCGATGGTGATGAGCTGCTCAGAAGGCACTCCCGGGAACGTGGTGATGTGGTGTTCGTCGGGACGATGTCTGGGCCGGACCGGGGTTCGTGCCCGGATGTTGCGAAAGTCGTCAGCCGCCTGGTGGTTGCCGACCCGCAAGCTTACGTCGTGGCCTTGGGCGAGCAGGATGTCGGCGACACGAAAGCGATCGTCGAGAGCGGCGTGCGGGGTTACGTGCGGTGGAACGTGACCGAGCACGAACTTGTCGCCGCGCTGGCACACATCGTAGCTTTGGCGTCCGTCTCCGTCGCCCAGCGGCTCAGGCCACGTGAGCTCGAAGTGCTGCGCGGCATGGCAGCGGGCAACACCAACATGGCAATCGCCCGGCAGATGGGGATTTCCGAAGACACCGTGAAATCTCATGCTCGCACGGTGTTCAGGAAGCTCGAGGTCAAAGAACGGGCACACGCCGTCGCCGAAGGGTTCAGACGAGGCCTTCTCCGCTGACGTGCCTGTCGTCTCAGCCGAAGGCAGAGCGAGACCCGGTATCCGCGCTGCGGGTGAGCCCTCAGCCGGTTGCCGTACTGCGGTCGAGGTAGACGAACGTGCAACCGGTGAGCCGCTGCGCGGCGTCCTGCGCGTGAGCTACGCACAGAGAGCCGGATTCACCGTCCTCGTCGGTGACGACCGCAGCAGCCGGTTCCGCGCACGGGCTGTGCAACCGGTCGTAATCCCATTCGCGGCCGCAGCCGGTCGCGGTGCACCAGGTCCGGTCAGCATTCGAGCGCAGGGTGATTCCGTGGGCCGGGCAGACGCCCCACGGCACATCGCACAGGTTCGGGTCGCGAGACACCCGGACCCGGGCCAAGTACTCGGCTGTCCGTGAGACTTCTTCGGTGTAGTCGCCCAGCTCTTCGGTCGCCTTGTCCATGGGCCGGGCCAGCCGGTTCAGGTTCCCGTCGTCGGCGACCTTGAGCCGAGCGGCCAGATCCGCGGTGCGTTGGGCGAGAGTTTCGGCGTCCGCGGCCAGTGCGCGCAATTCGGCCGGCAGGGGCTCGGGCGTTTTCTGCTCGGGCATCGTCATCCTCGAAGGTGGGCGGCCGGATGGGCGGTAGCGGTTCTCACTGGGCTCTCGGGTCGTCTTCCGCGCACCGGAGCGTGGATTTCGCGGATACCCAGATCCTTTTCGCTTCAATCGCTGTCCCGCCGACCCGGGCTCAGTGCGGAGTCAGTTCGGCACACAGCGCGACGTCGGGTGTTGAGCAGCCGGCGGGCGGACTCGAGGTACATGCGCACCGTTTCGTCTGCACACCGGCTGCGGTACATGCCGTCGGCACCGGGCGATCGGTGCGCGGCCGAGCTGTTGTGGCGGAGGAATCCGGCGCTGACGCGGGTGCTGCCGGTCGTCTTCAGTCGCGAGTCCTGTCGAGGCTGCTCGCGACCAGGGCCGCGCACTGGCCCAGGGAGATGTGGCGTTCGCGCGCCATCTCGCACAGGGTGGCGCGAGCCCGGCGGGGGTGCACACCCTGCCTGGTCAGAACGGCGATTGCCTGGTCAATCTCTCCGACGCGAACGGCGATTTTCTTGCGAACCTGCACCACTACCCCCGGGAAGGCAACCAGCGAACACTCGCTGGTACCCGATCGCGCCGGAAGTAAACCTGACTGACCGTCTGTCACTGCCGCTTTGTCCTTCCTTGACACGCGAGGTTCATCGGGGTGCCCGTCCGGAAACTGTCCGATGTGGACGAAAAGCTCGCCGAGCCGGCGCGGGAGGTCCTTAGCGGCGATTCGGACCAGTGGGTTCACCGGTGATCCGGTGGCCTCCCCGTTCCCGCGAAGGGCCGGCCTAGGCCTCGGAATACCTGCGCGAAGCCCAGGACCACACCACGTTCCTTGTCCGGTTCGACGAGCTGACGTGCCTCGCATTCGCGCCACGATGTAGCGGCTGATCTCGCACGCCCGCCGGTCGCGGGCGATCCTCATCGGCGACGACACCTTCGTCTGCCGTACGCGGCACTGCCGGCCGTCGCCGTCGTGGTGCTGAACCTGATCCCGGTGAGGTCGGTGATCGGCGGTGCCCCGCTGAGCATCGTCGGAACACTCGTCTCCACCTCGCTCGCCGAGTGCGTGCCTGGCACATGAACTGCATGCGCCATCTGCTCGGTTGGTGACGATCCGTCCGGCGGTGGAATCCACGACGGTCAGCGTGCCGAGGTCGTCCGCGGTGACGCGCTCGGTCATGGCGTGCTCAGCCTCGATCACGGCCGGACATCGCGGAGATGTCGAGTTTGCCGTCGAGGAACCGGACTACCAGCAGGCCGAGGCCGCCGAGGAGCAGCACGAGCAGGAAAGCCCCGACGCCACCGAATGCTGCGGCCAGGCCCAGGACGAGGCCGGTCAACAGGCCGATGTGGGTGTGATTCACGGGAGCTCCTGCGTTACGGCGGCCACGAGGGTCGCGGCGGGGGCGGCGATGTCGCCGACGTGGACGTGCGCCGGCCGGTCGGTCGGCCCGATCGCGACACGGACCGCGGCCCCGATCTCGGCGATGGTGGCGGGGTAGCGGCCCGTGACTCCGATGGTGATCTCCTCGCGCCGGATCCGGATGCCGGGTACGCGGCGGCGCGGCAGCAGCGTGGCGATCTCACCGAAGTGGCCGTCGTGCAGGGCCGCGACCTGGGGGGAGTGCCGTCACCAGGGTGGCGAGGGCGGCGGCGTCGACCTCGACGCCGGGGGTCACAGGACGCGGCCGGTGGCGGTGGTGTCGTCTCCCTCGTCGTCGCCGGGGAGGTGCACGTCGGAGACGGTGAGGTTGACCTCGACGACCTCGAGGCCGGTCATCGTCTCGACCGCATTGATGACGTTGCGTCGTACCGAGCGGGCGAGGTCGGCGATGGAGACGCCGTATTCGACGAGGATCTGCAGGTCGATGGCGGCTTGGCGCTCGCCGACCTCGACGGCCACGCCCTGGCTGGAGGAGGCGGTCGCGCCGGGGATGCGCTCGCGCAGAGCGTTGAATGCCCGTGAGGCGTTTCCGCCTAGGCCGTACACCCCGGCGATTTCGCGGGTGGCGAGGCCGGCGACCTTCTGGACGACGACGTCGGAGATGGTCGTGACGCCGCGCGCGGAGGAAAGAGCGCCTGTCTCGCGCTCCACGACGGTGGCGTCCGAGTGGGCCGGAGTCTTCGCGGTATTACTGGTGGTGGTCGGGTTGGTCATGGGTACTCCTGAGGGTCTGGCGATGCGAGGAAGTCCCGCTTGCCTGCACACCGAATGGACCCGGTCGGCTGGAGAACGTCACGGCCTGCGGAGGTGACGTAACGCTCGCCGACCTGAAGTTTGGATCCAGCTCGGATGCCCGCCAGTGCGGCGGATGCTTATTTTCAGGTCGCCTGGGCACGTACTCTCGTAGCACTGCCACCAACAGCCCGTTACCGGGCAAAGGAATTCATGGCACTCCCGCAACTCTCGACCAACGAGTTCCGCTTCGACGCCGGTGTTCCACCCGATCTCTCAGCCGTCAGACGGTGGCTTCGCCTTTGCTGCGCGGCGTGGTGAGCGACTGCGTCGAGGAGGCGGTCTCCGCTTCGACGTGGGCGGTGGACAGCCATTCCGGGATAGCGTGGGTGATCGGGTCCCCGGGACGCAGAGCGGGGAACAAGCCCTGGGCCGCGGTATTGACCGCGAGCCAATGGTCGCCCTCGGCGTGCAGCGCCGGCGAAGGCGCGCTGAAGCGGCCGCTGTCGGCGACAGCGGCACCGCGTGCCACGCTCGAACCGATATCCACCTCGACAGAACCTTCCGGGTCGAGGAGTTCCTCACCTCATTACCGCTCGACAGCAGGCCAGGCCTCCAGGGTAGACACCGGCTGTGGCGAAGACAGCCCCCCACGTGCGAGACGCGGTGAACATCTCGCACCTGCTGGACGCCCTGATCGGAACCGCCGAAACCCTCCCGTAAGGTGCACGGCGGCGAAGTTCAGCAGGCAGCTTCCCCATCATTGCCTGGCCACGATCACGCCCGCCGGTTCCGGGTGCCGCGTCGACGTGGCCGAAGGAACTGCGAGGTCCGCCATGGTGCTCTCGGTGAACGATCACGTGTGCTCGGCGGGGATATCGCCGGCGTGAGCGCCGGCGGTCGTGAGCCTTGGTGGAACCGGCAGGTGCTGGACCGGGCTCCTTACGGCGTGGTCGTGATGCGCCGGACCGGCGATCCCGCGTCCGGCGCGCCGGCGGGTTTCGTGTGCGTGTACGCCAACAGTGCTGTCGTCGTGCACACCGGGATGTCCGATCCTTCCGGCGCCGCGGCCGGTGAGCGGTTGCCGCCCGATCAGTCCGCCCAGTGGGCTGCTCTCTACGAGCAGGTCTGGCATACGGGGACCACCGTCCGCCGCGTCCAGCGGCTGGAGGAGACCGGCCGTGATCTTGAGGTCGCGGCCTTCGCCCTCGACGGCTCGGAGCGGCTGGTCGCGATGGTGATCACCGACATCACCTCCCGGACCGAGGACGAGCTGGACCGTGAACGCGAGCGGCGCCGGACCGCCGAGATCGCGCTCGCACTGCAGCACGCCATGCTCGGCCCGACGCGTGACCTGCCCGCGAACATCACGGTGCGCTACCGGCCCGCCCACGACGACGTTTCGCGCCGTCCGGACGAAGAACCGTTGCTGGTCGTCGGGGGCGATTTTCACGACGTCGTCCCGCTGCCCGGAGACCGGTGCGCGCTGATGGTGGGCGACGTCGTCGGCAAGGGCCTGAAAGCGGCGACGGTGATGGGGCAGCTGCGCAGTGCCGCGCGGGTGCTGCTGCTGGAGAACCGCGGCCCGGCGGAGACCTTGACGTCCCTGAGCACGTTCGCCGCGGACTTGGATGGCGCGTTCTGCACCACCGTCTTCTGCGCCGTGGTGCACCTGGGCACCGGTCGACTCGACTACGCCTCCGCCGGGCACCCGCCGGCGCTGCTCAGCACCCCGGGGGTCGCGGAGCATCAACGCCTCGGCGATGCCGTGAGCACGCCTTTGGGGGTGCCGGCCCGGCGGGCGCGCAGCCAAGCCGGCCTCCTGCTGCCCGCCGGTGCGTTGCTGCTGCTCTACACCGACGGTCTGGTCGAGGCGCGCCGCCGGTTCATCGACGACGGCATCGATCGTGCCGGCACCCTGCTCGCGGAGCTGGGCGGGAACGACCTCGACACGATCGCGGACGCACTGCTCGCGATCCAGCCCGAGACGTTCCTGCCGGACGACACCGCTTTGCTGCTCTACCGCCACTAGCAGTGATGCCGACCCGGCGAACGGTCGAGATGTTCGGGGTCTGAGCCTGGTCAGTGTCCGGGTTCCGATTCGGGTGCGCGGGTGAGGTCGATCTCGGCCCACACGGTCTTGCCGGTCGAGCGTTGCCGCTGTCCCAGGCCACGGTCATCATGGCGACCATGCGGAGCCCGCGGCCGCCGGTAGCCGAGGGCGGCCGCGGGCATGCGGGATTGAGGCAGGCATCGTCGACTTGGAGGCACAACCAGTCGTGTGTGCGCAGCACGCGGACCTGACATGGTGGCTGACCGTGCCGGAGGGCGTTCGAGGTCAGTTCGTCGAGCACCATGACCACGTCGAGCCGTTGATCCTCCGGCAGATCCTGCAGGACCTGATGGGCCCAGCGGCGCACGCGGGCGAATTCCCCGAGGTCGTCGGCGACGTCGAGGGCGGCAACGCGCAGAAATCCGCCGACACCGGTCGTCCGCCGTTCGGTCGACATCGAAGCGTGTCCTCCCTGGTCAGGGCCCCGCAGTCAGCTCGTGGAGCCTGCCTGCGTGGTGACTACCCGCCGGAAAGTGCGGATGAACCCGGGCCACGCCTGGAAATGGGTGGACATCACCCATGTGGGTGAGGTTCTTCAGGTGGTCAAAGCCTGCGTCACGCCGAACACCCTGCAATCCATGCTGGTCAAGCCGCAGAGCGAGCGCTTCGACGAGCCGGGGTGGATACCTCGAGTGTTTCGTCCGTAATGCCTGTCGCTACCCGGCCTACTCACATCACTGACCGAATCCTGGCGATGATTCGATCCGGCAGGTCGGCGGCCGGCCGGGCAGGCCAGACGGCGATCCGGTTCAGGCAGCGCCGGAGTTTCTCGACCTCGGTCCGGAGCGTCGTGCAACCTGCGCAGCCACCGTGCGCGCCGAGGTCGTCCCACGAGCCGACCGGGTCGTGGCCGCACTGGCGGTCGGCGGCCGGACCGTGTTCTCGACCGGTCACGGCGCCAGCCAGTGGGTCAGGGCGAAGCGTGTCGCCTCGAGCCGGGGAGTGAATTCGGTCTCGGACCGCTCGAGCAGCTCGGCCGTCCGCGCGGCGGGGAAGTGCAGGACGTCTTCCAGCAGCCAACCGGTTCGTTCGGGTCCGCCGATGCGGCGCAGCGCGTTGAACAGGGAGGTTGGCGCCGCCTTGTCGAGGCAGTGGTCGACTGTGCGGATCAGCAGATCTGCGGTGCTGGGCGGCCTGCCTTGCCCATGCCAGAACTCGACGAACACCTCTTCGGTGACCTCTTCGGCTCCTGCGGGATCGCTGAGCAGGCACGACGCCAGCCGGAACACGGTGAAGTGGTGCACTCGCACGAAGCGTTCGAACGCGGCCAGTTGCGCGTCGGCCGCTTCGTCGTGAGTAGCGGTCAACACGGATGACGACACAGTGACCTCCCGGAAGGCCTCGCTGCTGAAGCCCGGCGTGAATCGGAAGTGCCCACCGCGCGGATCTTGGAAACCCACGGCGCGAAACAGGGGTGTTTGCTCCGGTCGACTCCCTGATCGGCAGGGGTTGGGATCCCACGGCCACCGCGCGGGCGGGACAACACTTTGCAGCGCGGCAAGCAGGGCTCCCCGCAGTTGCGGCAACGACGTCTGCGGCATGTCTTCGGCCTCGGTCTCAGCACCTGCCACCGGCACCGTCGCCGTCGCTGCCGGCCACGGCCGGTCAGGTCACCATTGTTCCGGCCGGAGCTCCTCAGACCGGCGACGGCAGCCTCGCCGTCGAGGGCTGAGCCGATGCTGCGCCACTGTTTCCTCCTCGCCGTCGCGCTGCTGCTCGCCGGGTGTGGTGCGACGACCGCTGCGCCCACACCGGCGGCGCCGGCCCCGGCCGCGACCAGCCCGGCGCGGTCCACATCGACCTCTCTGGACGTACCCGCGATCGAGGCGAAGTCGACGCTGGTGTCGCTCGGGCTCAACCCCGACCGCACTGTCGAGGTGCCGCCGGTCGACCAGCCGCTGCAGGCCGGCTGGTACCGGTACAGCCCGACGCCCGGGGAGGTCGGGCCCGCGGTGATCCTCGGCCACATCGACGGGGACCACCGCAAGGGGATCTTCTGGCGGCTGCACGAGCTGAAACCCGGCGACGAGGTGCACATCGACCGGGCCGACGGTGGCAAGCTCACCTTCGCGGTGACCAAGGTCGACCAGGTCGCGAAAAAGACTTCCCCGCCGAGGCCGTGTACGGCAACACGACCGACCCGGAGCTGCGCTTGATCACCGGCGGCGGCCAGTACGACGCGGCGAACCACAACTATCTCGACAACATCATCGCCTACGCCAAGCTCAAACGCTGAGGGCTCCCGATGGCGGCGGCCGAAACCGTCGCCCTCGGGCCGAGTGACGTCCGCCGCGCGGTGTCAGCGGTCCGCAGGTGCGGATGGCGGGCACACGGTCTCATCCTGCCGATGTCTCTCGCACGCGCCGGACGGCCGGCGCGGCTGATCGGGCTGGCCGTCCGGCCCGGTCAGGTGATGTCGTGGTGGTCGAGCTCCTCGCACAGGATCTGCTCGAGCTGGCGGCTCCGGCGACGCCACCGCCACGCCACAACCAACGCCACTCCGGCCCCCACCGCGGCCGTCGCGGTCACAACGGGAGCCACTGCGCCGGCGATCGTGTCGAGGGGAACGACCGCGGCAGCGGTCAGCAGCAGCACAGTCAGCCGCCGCACCCGGACGCGATGCGCGCCGCGAGCGTGCCGCCCGGCGTCGATCCAGGACGTCAGGCCGAGCCTGCGGGCAGAATAGGCGCTCATCGGCAGGGTCTCATCTCTCCTTCGCCGTCCGGGCGGCGACTGGGTCACGCTGCGCGGTCATCGTGCTATTCGTCGGGTCGCCGCGACCGCCGGATGAGTTACCGGCACGCACGCAGCATCACCCGAACATCGTGTGGGAAGTACCCGATCGAGTGGAATAATCGAGGTCGCTGCTCGTCTCGGTAGACCAGCCCGAGATGCCCGGGCTCGGCGTGTTAGGCATCGGTCTCGGTCACCCCGAGACCGCCGCGCCGCGCGGCGGAGCGCCATTCGATGGGCGCCATCGCGCAGGTGGGCCGAGGCCGGCGGACGATGGGGCCACCGCGCGGCTGAGAATGCCGGACCACGCCGTCGGTAGCCGATGGGGCTTGGTCCGTCTTGGGAGACCTTGGGTCGTGTGGGGAAGGACTTTGGACACTGTGAACGTCATGTGGGCTCGGTCACCCTGATCCGGAGCACTTGACTCCTCGGGAGGTCCACCGACGATGACGGGCGCGCTTCAGCCGGTGGGGCAGCTGACCGCAGATCAGGTCGGCGCCGCAGTGCTGGCCGCGGGGGCCGCCGCGTCGCTGCACAACAGTCAGCCGTGGTGGTTTCGCTGCACCCCCGACGCCGTGGAGCTGCACGCCGACACCACCAAGGCCGACCTCGCCACCGGCTTGGACCAGCGGGAGCTGCTGCTGGCCTGCGGCGCGGCCCTGTTCAACCTGCGCACCACGATCCGCACGCTGGGTGTCGACCCGGGCGTGCGCTTCCTGCCCGACCGCAACCGACCCAATCTCCTGGCCACGGTCCACCCCGTCACGCCCCGGCCGGCCGGCTCCGCGGACCGACTGCTGGGTGCCGCGGTCGCGCAGCTGCACGATGACGGCCGGCCCGCCGCGTCGGCCTCCCTCCCGGTGGCTCTGCCTGCCCAGCTGCGGCAGGCCGCCGAAGCCGAGCAGTCCTGGCTCGCCACGCTCCCCTCAGCCGGCCGGCCTGTGCGTACCACCACCGGCGCCTCACGCGGCCCTGCGTCGTCATCTGTCTCGTCGCCGTCGTTTGGGCTGCCCGGCTCGTCCACGCAGGACAAGGCCGGGTTGCTCACCGCGGTCGGGACGTTCACCGATGGGGTTCCCGCGCGTTTGCAGGCCGGGCAGGCTCTGCAGCGGATTCTGCTCACCGCCGCCGCGGAGGGAAGCACTGCCACGCCCGTCCCGCACGCGCTGGCCACCACCGCGCGTCGCTACGAGCTGCGCGAGCACCTCGGTGGTGCGCTGTGGCCGCAAGCGGTCCTGCATGTCGGCCCTGCGATCGCCTTACCCGCGGATGTCGGCCGCCGTGACCTCACCAGCCTGCTGACGCCGCCGGAGACCGACGGGCTCACCGTGGCCGCGCTCGGACGGCTACGGCCCGGATCCGGCATGCCCGTCCGCGGCCGGTGAAGGGCACGGCTGGATTGGAGGCGGGCCCGGTCGTCGAAGGGGAGGGGACAACCGGGCCGGCGCGCACAACTTACCTGCCATGCAGCCACAACGTGCTTCTGTATCCGAACTTTGTCCACGCGAAGGTCGATCCGCCCTGACGGTCGAGCCGGCGGTTCAAGATCGGCGAAGGCATGGCTGAGCACGCCGAGGACGCTGCAGGCCGTGCCACGGTGCGCAGAAGCCTCGGCTACCCGGCGCATCATCCCGAATCGATCGCGGGTGCGGGCAGCGATCATGCTGGCCACGGCTGCGTAGTTCCGCTCCGCCAGCTCTCCGAACACCGTGGGGGCCAGGCGGCTGTATGCCCTGACCGATCAGCTGCCACAGGGTGTCGCCCTTCGGCTCGAGTCGGTAGAGAATCCGGTGAAGGTGATCGGCGAGCTCTCCGGTCGGCGGCAGGTCCGACGACAGCAGCCAAAGCGATCCCCGGCGGACGGGCTGCCGAACGGCGTTCCATCCTGTCTCCGACTTCGGACGTCTGCGATGGCTTTAGAGCGAGAACCCGAGTCACGTCCGCAGCGCTCCCGCCGTGATCGCCGGCGAGCCGAAAAGTCGCACCTGTCCGCACCGCGGCATCCTTAAGGGCCAGACCGCTCAGCGCGAGGCAAATACGGCGAGCCGTACGCTGTGCTGTGATCGGCATGTGAGTGCATCTGGCCGTTTGCCGTCGGCCGCACATCGGCTACTGACGGACGTTCGCCAGGTGTCCGTGTTCACTTACCGAGGCGAACAGCCGCGCAGGAACAACAGCCGCAGCCGACCGTCGGCGGTGGTGCTTGCGCGATTGTCGAACAAGCCGCCGTCAGGTAACCCTCGATCGCAGCTCGACCCACTTGTCCAACGTGTCGATGACGTTCGGGCCGTGGCGCAGCGTGAGCAGGCACCGGTCGACGCCGGCCTGCGCGAACGCACGGAGCATTCTGGCGTCGGGGATCGCGCTGAACAGCGTGACCGGAACGGTTGCCCTTCCCAGGTCAATGGCCCGTCGGCGCAGCGTCGCGATCCGCTCGGTCAACTCCTCGACGCTGCTCAGCGGGCCACATTGCGGCCGCCAACCATCACCGAAGGCCAGCCCCGATCCTCGCTGCCCGGCCCGTTCCCGCCGACCAGCACCGGCGGATGCGGCTGCTGCACCGGCTTCGGCCACGACCACAACGGATCGAATGCGACGAACCTGCCGCGGTAGCTCGCCTCGAGAAGTAAGCCGCAACCGGGTCGCCGGTCCCGAGCTGTGCGCCCAGGAATCCGCCGACGTCCTCGTTCGCGCTCTGCTGCACCACGCCCGAGCCCATCGCCGAGAACGGCGTCCCGACGTAGGCGACCTCGACTGCCCAGGTGAGCGTCGGCCGGCGGGCGAGCCGTCCGGGCAGCCGAAACCGGAGCGGACGTTCAGCCGCCCGCCACGGGTGCCTCGCCGCGGGAGCGGGCCGGCGCCGTACTCGCGGCGGCCGGACAGCACTGTAGCGAACCACGCCAGCGCGACGTCCACGACCAGCAGTCTGCGAACACTCCCAGCGATTTCGCCGCAAAGGGCGGACCGTCGCCCGTAACCGAGCGGGGTTAGCCAGTTGAGTCACCCGGTGTGCCGGGTATCGGCCAGCGCGCGGACCACGAATGCGGCATCCAGAGCGGCAAACCCCAGGGTGCGTGCACCGCCGGCGGTCGGGGCGACTTGCGCGAGCACGATGCTGAGCGTCGCGACCAGGCGGTTGCGCGAACTGCGCGGTGCGGCGATCGACGGGCTCGTCGAGGCACTCGCGGGTGAGCTGGTCGCGGACCGGCAAAACTCGCACCTGACCCTGCTGGTGCTCGTAGCCGGGGTCTCGGAGGTGGTCGGTCGGCGGACTCGGGGCGACCTTGCCGACGAGAGCGTCGACGATCTCGCAGAGCAGTTGGCCAGGATCGGGGTCGCGGCGTGTGCCCCGTTGCGTCCGGATCGGCCTCGAGTCGCCGCCGCAGCGGCTGATTTCCCCTTTTCTCGCCGTTGGGGGAGCACACTGTGGGGTCGAGGTCCTCATTTCGCGGCTTCTTCACCGCAGAGATTCGGTACGGAGCGGAAAGCCACCTGGCGAGGCTGTGATCGGTGCGCGGAAGGACAGTCCTTTGACCAGGAGCGATTCCGGCCACCACGACGATGGCGGGCCCCGGCGCGTGGCGAGCACCCTCTCCGGGCTGCGGCTGCGGGAGCTGCTGCGCGATTTGCAGGACCGGATCGAGTTGCTGATCGGCACCCGGGACAAGATGGACGGCCTGCTCGACGCGGTGCTGGCCGTCGCGTCCGGGTTGGAGCTGGACACGACGCTGCGGCGGATCGTGGAAGCCGCGATGGAGCTGGGCGAGGCGACGTACGGCGCCCTCGGGGTGCTGGCCGAGGACGGCTCCCTGGCCGAGTTCATCCACGTCGGGATCGACGACGCGACCCGTCGCCTGATCGGGGATCTGCCGAAGGGGCATGGTGTGCTCGGGGTGGTGATCGACGAGGCGAAGCCGTTGCGGCTGGCGGAGATCTCGGCCCACCCGGCGTCGGTGGGGTTTCCGTCCCACCATCCGCCGATGCGTTCGTTCCTCGGGGTGCCGGTACGGGTCCGCAGCGCGGTGTTCGGCCGGCTGTACCTGACTGAGAAGAGGGGCGGGGTGCCGTTCACCGACGATGACGAGGTCGTCGTCCAGGCGCTGGCCGCGGCGGCCGGGATCGCGATCGAGAACGCGCACCTCTACGAGCAGGCGCGGGTGCGCCAGCAGTGGCTGGCCGCGACGAGCGAGGTGACGACCGAGCTGCTGGGCGGCACCGATCCGGCTGAGGCGCTGAACTCGATCGCGAACCGCGCGCTCGAGCTGACGGGGTCCGATGTCACGATGCTGGCGTTGCCGAACTCCGGGCGGCTCGACGTCGACGAGGACTGGAACGACGACGTTGAGCTGACGGTCGCCGTGTGCGCGGGAGCACGGGTTGCGGAGTTGTCCGGTTTGCGTATTTCCGTCGACGGGGGCGAGGCGGGCGCGGTGTACCGCGACCGGACGCCTCGTAGTGTCTCGGAGCTGGTCTTGGGTGAGCACCGGTTCGGTCCCGGGCTGGTCGTTCCGCTGCGTGCGGGTGACCGGACCGCGGGTGTGCTCATGACGGTTCGTGAGCCGGGTGCGGAACCCTTTGACGTGGCCCAGCTTGCGGTGGTGGCTTCCTTCGCCGACCAGGCGGCTTTGGCGTTGCAGCTGGCGGCGCGGCAACGGACGGCGCGCGAGCTGGACGTCCTGGGTGATCGCGACCGGATCGCCCGTGACCTGCACGACCACGTGATCCAGCGGCTGTTCGCCGTCGGGTTGTCGATGCAGAGTACGCAGCGGCGGACGAAGTCTCCGGAGCTGCAGAAGCGGCTGGGGGACAGCGTCGAGCAGATGCACGAGATCGTGCGGGAGATCCGCACGGCTATCTTCAATCTGCATGGCGGCGCGGCGGGGGAGATGGGGCTGAGGCTGAGGCACCGGTTGCACGACGCGATCGCGGAGCTGACCGACGACGCGCCGGTGCACCCGACGGTCAGCATGTCCGGCTCGATCGATTCGCTGCCCGCGCAGCTGGCCGAGCACGTCGAGGCGGTCGTGCGCGAGGGGGTCAGCAACGCCGTCCGGCACGCGGAGGCCGCAGCGTTGACGGTGTCGGTCGTGGTGAAGGACGACGTCCTGCGGATCGTCGTGGTCGATGACGGCCAAGGGCTGCCGACCGACGTCTCGACCAGCGGCCTCGGCAACATGCGTGAGCGCGCTGTCTCGGCAGGTGGTGCTTTCGCGGTCGAATCGCGCCCGGAGGGTGGCGTGAGACTGGACTGGTCCGCTCCGGTCGCTTGACCAGGCTTCGTGCCGGCCGGAGTAATGCGGTCTGGGCCGGGCGATCGACGAAAGGAGGGCGGCCGCCGCTCGGACGGCCGCCCTTGCACACCGCCACTCTCTCCTGCTGGATCGAGCACCCGGGCCCGCCTGTCCTTCGCGATCCGTGGCCTCAGGCGGGATCACGGCTGAGGCGCTCGCTCCCACCGTCTCGGCGATTCACCGCTTCCAGCCGGGTGCTTCCGCGGTCGCCCTCCTCGCTCGCGAGAAGTCACTTGCGGATCATCGGGTTGCCGTAGCCGATGACCAGGCCCTGGGTGAACGCGGTGACGCCGAACGTCTTGTTCAGCAACGCCGCGGCCGGCGCGGTGAGGGCGAGGGTGACGCCGGCGGGCGTGGCGGCGCCGATCGTGAACAGGTCGGCACGCGTCCCGAAGTTGATCTTCCCGCTGAGCACGCCGCGCTTGAGGTCGATGGTGTAGCCGGTCAGGTAGAGGCACTTGCCACCCGCACGCAGCAGCAGGCCGCCCACGTGCTCGATCGTCCCGTCGTTCGGGTTGCCGACGATGGTGAAGCCGAAGACGGTCTTGCCGCCGGGATGGCTGACCTTGGCGAAGACCGGCGACACCTTGACACCGAGCGACGTGAGCGCTTTCGCCGCGGCGGCGTCCAGCGTGAGGTCGGTTCGGCCCTTGCCGAAGTGGTACCAGCTGTGGTGCGAGACGGTGTGGTGCGACGCCGTCACCGGCTGAGCCGCCTGGGCCGGTGCCGCGGCGACCCCGGCCATGGCGGCCGCGGCGACGATGGACACCCCGAGCATGCGAAGGCGCATGATGACTCCGTTCTCGTTGCTTCCTGGACACGATGGGTACGCGAGGAGTGGCCCGAACGGATGCAGCCGGTCTCGGCCGACTTGGCTCCTTCGCCGGCGCTGACACCGCGTTCGAGAGCGCGGCACCAAGAGGCGACGATGCCGATGACCGAAGATGTCGTCTCGTCGCCGCCTGCGGCTAGGGTGTCGTTCGTGTCCGACGACGGCGCGACGAGCGATCCGGCCGACGATCTCGCGCGGCGGTTCGCCGTCGGCGACCCGGCGGCGCTGCGTGCGGTGTTCGATCGGCACGGCCCCGCGGTGCAGCGGCTTGCGAGAGCCAGCTTGCGCGACTCCGCCGACGTCGATGATGTTGTGCAGGCTACTTTCGTGTCCGCGTGGAGCGGCCGGCGCACCTACGACCCGGACAAGGCCGGTCTGCTGGCTTGGCTCTTGGGGATCGCTCGTCGTCGTGTCGTCGACTTGCTGCGAGCGCGGGGTCGCCACGAACGCGACAGTGACGCGGTGGCCGCCGTCGCTTCCGCCGAAGAGCCGATGGCCGAATCGCCGGAACGTGTCTTGGATCGGCTGGTCATCGCCGACGGCCTGACCCGGCTGCCGCAGACACAACGAGAAGTGCTCGAGCTGGCCTTCTACGCTGACCTGACCCACACTCAGATAGCCGAGCGAACCGGGCTGCCGCTGGGAACGGTGAAAAGTCATCTGCGCCGTGGCATGCAGAACCTGCGCTCTCAGCTCGATCGGTCTTCGGAGGAGGTGAATGATGTCGCATCCGGATCCCGATCGTCTCGTGGTGCTAGCTCTTGACGAAGAGGCTCCTGGCCCGGCGGACACCGCTCACCTGGAGGACTGCGCGCATTGCCGTGGCGAACTCGAGTCGCTGCGCGCGGTGGCCGGCCTCGGCCGAGAGACGAAAACGGAAGCGACGTTGCCTCCGGTCGGGGAAGCGGTGTGGGCACGGATCGCGGCCGAAACCGGCCACGCGACCAATCCCGGTGGCGGCGGCGGACGGCTGCTCCCGCTGGAGCGCCCGGGTGGCGGGCGGGCAAGCGCCGGCTGGCTTTCCCGCGGGGTGCGGTACACGATCATCGCGGCCGCTGCCGCGGCGGTCGGGGTTGTCGGCACCTTGGCGGCCGTCGACACCGGTGCCGGAGATACCCGGGTCGTCGCGGAGACGGAGCTGATTCGTCAAGCGGCCGCTCCCGCCGACGCGGCCGGCAAGGTTCAGGTCGTCGTCACGGGCGACGGGGCACTGCGGCTGAAGGTCCAGCTGACCGGGATGCCCGCACCGGCCGGGCTGTACGAGATCTGGCTTTACGACGGCAGCAGGACCATGATCCCGCTGGGAGTGACGACGGGGGGCGACGCCGACGTCGCTGTTCCCCCGAACGTCGCGTTGCGTAGCTTTCCCGTCGTCGACATCTCGGCGCAACAGCTCGGGCAGCAGGCGCACGGGGTCAGCATGCTGCAAGGCAATCTCGGGACCTGACCGCTCGGGCGGCGTCCGGGAGGATGGAGCCCACCTCGAACAGAGTTCGGTTTCGGTGAATACCGCGCTCATCGACGGGTCGCGTCGGCCAAGGTCGCGTGGATCGCCAGCACCTCGTCGACCGCCGCGAGCCGGATCGAGCGCAACGCTGCGCCGGTCGCCACCACCTTCACCTGGGTGCTCTCATCGGCGTTGCGTTGAGCAGGTCACGCAGGCCCCTGCTGATCCGCTGCGCGGGGGTGTGTTCGTCGTCGGCCATGCGCGGCAGCCTAAAGGTCGCTAGCCTGTCTAGCGAATATCGCTAGATTGGCTAGCTTTAGGAGTGGTCATGGACGCTCGTGCCATCAACGCCCAGATGGTCGCCAAGCTGCTGGCGACATCCGGTGAGCCCGTGCCGGAAGGCGGCTACGCACTCCGCGTCATCGAAACGCGAGGTCGTGACTCCGGCGCGGCCCGGCGAGTACCGCTCGCCGTCGTCCAGCGTGAGGACCGGTGGTACCTGGTGTCGCCGGACCGCAGCCGTGACTGGGTTCGCAACCTGCTCGAGACGCCTGCCTGCGCGGTGGTCGAGGAGTCCACGCGGCTCGAGCGTCACGCGGAACCGGCCGACGCCATCAGGGCGGCGGCCGTCGTTGCCCAGTACCTCAGGTCGATGACGGTGCCGTGGGCGATCGAGGCGTTCGCGGTGGCGCAGGATGCGACCGAGGAGCAGATCGCGCCGCACCTTCCCGGCATGGCCGTCTTCGAGCTGCGGGAACCGGCGTGACCGCCTCGACACAGGACGTCGCCATCGCCGGTGGCGGTCCCGGGGGAATCCTGCTGGGCTACTTGCTGGCCCGGGCGGGCATCGAGGTCACCGTGCTGGAGTCGCGATCGGACTTCGACCGCGACTTTCGTGGCGACTCCCTGCATCCCTACACGCTCGAGTTGCTCGACCAGTTGGGCCTCGCCGAGCGGCTGCTGCAGCTGGACCACTTCAAGGCGAGGTCGTTTCGGTTCCACACGCCGAAAGCCGAGTTCAGTGTCGTGGACTACGACCGGCTCGACAGCCCGTTCAACTACATCGCCTTGATGCCCCAAGTCCGCTTCCTCGACTACCTCGCCGCGCAAGCGCTGTGGCTGCCGTCGTTCTCCCTGGAGATGGGAGCCAAGGTCACCGACCTGATCACCGACGGGACCGGCCGGGTGACCGGTGTCCGGCACCGTGGCGGCGAGATCGCCTGCTCCCTGGTCATCGGAGCGGACGGGCGGTTCTCGACCATCCGCCGCCTGGCCGGCTTGCCCGCGCGCTCACTCGGCGCGGCGACCGACATCCTCTGGTTCCGGCTGCCACGGCACGCCAGCGATCCGCCCGACGCCGATCTCGACCTCTACTACGGGCAGGACAGCTATGTCGGTGTCCTCGGTGGCGTGCACGACTGGCAGGTGGGCTACAGCGTCGCCAAGGGGTCTTATCCGCAGGTACGCGAACGCGGTGTGGAGCCGATCAAGGAGTTCGTCCGCGAGCACGTGCCGTGGCTGGCCGATCGCGTGCACCTGCTCACCGACTTCACCCAGACGACCCTTCTTTCGGTCGACATCTCTCGCGTGAACTCCTGGTACCGGCCAGGACTGCTGCTGCTCGGCGACGCCGCGCACGTGATCTCACCGGTCGGCGGCAACGGCATCCTGATGGCCGTCCAGGACGCGGTCGCGGCCGCCAACCGGCTCGTCCCGGCCTTCCGGGCCGGCGGGCCGCAGCTCGCGGACCTCGCGGCGATCCAGCAGGCTCGGCTACCCGCCATCAAGAAGGTCCAAGCGCAGCAGGTCCGGGTGGAACGGAAATCGGCCCGCGCCCGGGGGAGGGGGCGTGGCGCGGCGCCACCGGCGTTCCTGCGGTGGCTGTTCGCGATTCCGGCGCTGCGTGCCCGCGGCGCGCGCGACAACGCGTACGGCCCGTACCCGCCCCGGCTCGAGGACGCCGTTCTCCGTGTCTACCGCGAGCGCGAAACGCACCGAGGATGACCGAGCGCCGCGCTGCTTGGTTGCGCGCACCCGTTGGTCAGAGAGCTTTGAACACTGTCGGTTACCGTTGTCACAGGAGGTGACTTCGGGTCAGGGTTGAGCCACCGGGGTCTCGTGCGCACCGCCGCGACGATGTCGCCGCGGTGGCGACTTTGGCCGAGCTGGCCGCGCTCGGCGACGCGGCGTTCCGTCTCTACGGCGAGATCGACGAACACCTCGCTCGCCTGGCGGTGTCCGGGCCGGGATGGCCGTCAGCCGAAGCACCGGCCGTGTGACACCGTGGCGACGGCCGGAGTCGGGATGAGAGGCCGAGGCGCTGCACGAGGCCCCTCGGCAGTCGCGTCGGTCCGGCACGTCGCGGGGGAGACGTGCCGGACCGGGGTGGCGCGATCCCACCCCCCAGGTGTGGGACGGACCAGGCCGAACGGCAAGCCGCTGGCCGTTGTCAAAGTGCGTGCCTGCGCCAAAATGTCGCCAAACGGGAACGGCCAAAGGGGGACGCTGCGCCTTCACGGCCATCCGGGTGGGTGAGTTGCCCACAACAGTGCCGCGGTCGTCGATCGCGAAGGCGATAGGTCTGTCGTCTCTTCCACGGCCCTCTCCTGCCTCGCCGAGTGAATCCTGGTGATGATCCGATCTGCCAAGCCGGCCGGACAGACCGCCGGCGATCCGGTCCAGGCGGTGCCGGAGCTTCTCGACCTCGGTCCGGAGTGTCGCGCAGTGCGAGCGACCACTGTGCGTCCCCGGGTCCTCGCAAGCGCCGATCCGGGTTGTGGTTCGCTGGTCGGACCGTCGAGGGCAATTACAACTTGCACGTGGCGAAGGCCCCGCTGTTCCTGTGCTTGGACAAGAAGCTGGTGACGAGCCGGGCGCACCCTCACGGCATCGAAGCGTGCGATCTCCTCGGCCCGGACAACGAGCTGGTGCACGTGAAGAAGTTCAGCAGCAAGACGGGCTCGTCC
Organism: Amycolatopsis sp. Hca4; assembly: GCF_013364075.1. Taxonomy (GTDB): domain Bacteria; phylum Actinomycetota; class Actinomycetes; order Mycobacteriales; family Pseudonocardiaceae; genus Amycolatopsis. The sequence goes on along the minus strand of NZ_CP054925.1, from coordinate 2,047,076 downwards.
GTCCTCAGTCACTTGTTCGCCCAAGGTCTTGTGGCGATCGAGACGTTCCTGGGCAACTCGAAGACGTGGGACGAGTTTCGCACCAAGGTGGCCGAGCAAGACCCTAGTCGCGCGGCCAAGCTGGGCCCGAGGCCTGCTGCACTGGTGTATGCCATCCACCGCTCGGATCGGCCGTTGAACCCGGCCACGCTGTTCACGTTCGCCCGTTCAGCCCTGGTGTCGGCATCGATAGCGCTGTCCGCCTACGGCATTCCGCTCCAGGTCTGTGTCATCCCCTAATAAGCAGCAGGTACAGCACGCCACCGGCGGCGGCGACATGGCCGGCGAACAACCGAAGCTCGATAGCAGTCGGCCTACGCATGTGTTCGGTCGGAGCACTGGCGGACATGGCTCGCTGGTTGGACGTGGATGGGTACTGCCTTCAGCACGCAGACGGCACAGATGACTCTGCGCTACAATCGATGCATGATCTCCCCAAACACGGGAGATATCCCACGTGTGGGGGTTCAAGTCCCCCTTTGAACACGTAGACGTGGGAAAATCTCCCGCGTCGCGGTTGGGCTTCTGGGCGTCAGTCAAGCTGCAGGTCTGTGGCAAATTTCAGGGTGGGGTTATAGATCAACTCGGTCCTCGGACACCAAAGTCGGTGAATCTTCCCGCACCAGTGAGTATCAGGTCAGTCACGGTACGTCGCGTGACGGCCATCCTTCCTCTGTAGGTTACGACGCTCGTCATCGTCATGATGGCGAGGCCGTCGCCACGGTGATTCCGCCGCGCGTCGCGGTGGCGCCGGTTGAGCGCCCTGCGACGGCAGGCGTTGTTCCGTTTCCCGTTCCGCAAGTGCCTGCGGTTCGCCCGGGCGTGATGCGGTACGGCCTTGCGCGCATCGATGCCTCTGGGCGGGTCGCGGACCGGTCGATCGTGAAGACTCTCGGCTGGTGTTCCGGCGACAGCCTCGTGATCACAGTGGTGGAGAGCGCCGTCGTCGTGCATCGCGATCCGGCCGGGGTGTTCGCCGTTCCGGCCGCGCCGTATCTCACCTTGCCCGCGGTCGTGCGGCGGCGGGCCGGAGTGCGCGCGGGTGATCAGCTCCTGGTCGCCGCCGATGCTACGTGCGGCGTGCTGGTGATCCACCCGTTGGCTGCCCTCGACTCGATGCTCGTCGGTTACCACGCCTCTCTGCTGGGGGGTGACGAGCACGATGGCCGGACCGAGTAGCGCGGCGGAGCTGGACGCGGCGCGGTTGTTGCTGGCGAAGATGGGGATTGACCCGGCCGAGCTGGTTGCCGAACCGGTAGTGCGGGCGGAGGTGCCGACGTTCGCCGAGTACATCCCGGTCGTGGCTGCTGCGGTTTCGGAAAGCACCCGGCGTGCCTATTCGTCGTACTGGAAACGCCTCGAGCAGCATTGGGGTGCGCGTCGGCTGGACGAACCGACCCCGAGTGAGTTGAAACAGCTGGCCGAGGAGGCCAAGGCACACGCGCTGGTACGCCGAAATTCCCGCGGTGGGCGCAGCGCGGCCGAGAACTTCATCGCCGCCACCCGCTGTCTGTACCGTCATGCCGAGAACGACGGCGTGATCACCGAGGCCGGCAATCCCGCGCGGAAGGTGGCCAAGCCTCGCCGACTGCCCTCCACGCGCCGGGCCGTGCACGACCTGGGGCTGGTCGAGATCAACGAGGCGGCTGCCACCACCGGCGACGACCCCGAACTCGACATGCTCCTGTTGCGGCTGCACACCGAGACCGCGTGCCGCCGCGGTGACATCCTCCAGGCGAGGCCGGAGCCTCACAGGTGAGGTGTCAACCAAACCCTGGGCAGACCCGATCATGGCAAGCCGCCAATTCGTCTGGGCCGGAGACCACCGCGTCACACCACCGAAAGTGCGCCGGAGCCGCTCGTTTGACAGACCCGCGTACTTCCCTCGAGCAAGTGGACGCGCCACTGTTCGCCGACGGAATGCCGGTGCCGCTCACCTCGGGCACCCGTCCCCAGCGGGGCATGTCGCGACACGGCTGGGTCACGGCGGACAACGCGGGCGACCACTCTCACTCGTGTGGGTGACTCGGAGTGTTCACGTTCGTGTACTTTGTTGGCGATTTCCTGATATGTTGGCTCGTCTCTGCTTATGGTTCACCCAATCGGAGGCCAGGTGGCGGAAGATTACGTTCCTGTGTGGACGAATGGCCCGGCCCAGACTTCGCCGGTTCGGCTGTAAGAATCGGTGGAAGGAACTTGAAATGGACGACGTTTCCACCAGAGTGCATTCGGCGCTGAGGTGGCGCCGGAGCAGCACGGTCGTGGGTTTGTGCGCGGTCGTGACCACTCTGGGTCTGGGGCTGGTGGTCGGGGCGCCGCAGGCCGTTGCCGCCGAAGCTCCCGTCGGGCTCGGGACTGCGATGTCCTATTCCGTGCTGGGTGGGCAGGCGGTGACCAATACCGGGCCGAGCACGCTGGCCGGGGACCTCGGCGTCTCGCCCGGGACGGCCATCACCGGTTTCCCGCCCGGCACCGCGGCCGGGACCACGCACGCGGGTGACGCCGTCGCTGCCCAGGCCCAGGCCGACCTCGTCGTGGCCTACAACGACGCCGCCGGTCGTGCGCCGACCGCAAGTGTCGCGGGGGACCTCGTCGGTCAGACGTTGGCCGGGGGTGTCTACCAGTCCACCGGCCCGTTGGCGCTCGGTGGCACGCTGACCTTGGATGGTCAGGGCGAGTCCGACACCGTGTGGATCTTCCAGGTCGCGTCGACGTTGATCACGGCGCCGGCGAGCGACGTGAACTTGATCAACGGTGCGCAGGCGTGCAATGTGTATTGGCAGGTCGGTAGTTCGGCGACGCTGGGAACGAACTCGAACTTCGTCGGCACGATCATGGCGTTGACGTCGATCACGGTGACGACGGGCACCGCGGTCGCCGGGCGTGCGCTGGCTCGCAACGGCCAGGTTTCCCTTGACGACAACACGTTCACCACTCCCGGTTGCGCGACATCGCCGACCACGACAACTCCGCCGGACACCGAGACGACCACTGGCACCACGACGGATACGACTTTGTCCACGAGTACCGGGACAACCACCGGTACTACGACGGACACGACGTCCTCCACCAGCACCGAGACGACCACTGGCACCACGACGGATACGACTTTGTCCACGAGTACCGGGACGACCACTGGCACCACGACGGATACGACTTTGTCCACGAGTACCGGGACGACCACTGGCACCACGACGGATACGACTTTGTCCACGAGTACCGGGACAACCACCGGCACGACAACGGATACGACTTTGTCCACGAGCACCGAAACGACCACCGGTAGCACCGCGCCCTCGACGAACACCGAAACGACCACCGGCAGCAGCACCTCGTCCTCCACCGGCAGCGATACGACGAGCAGCGCGCCGGGGGCGGGTCTCGGCACGACCTCGTCAGGCCTGGACCACAGCGGTGGCAGCCCGGGTTACGACAACGGGCCTACCGGTACGTCGAATCTCGCCGACACCGGGGCCAGCCCCCTGCTGGGCACTCTGGTTTGGCTGGGAGCGTTGCTCGTCTTCCTCGGCGGACTGCTGCTCGCGGTCGCCCGCCGCGTCCGCAGGTCCGGGCGGTAGCACCGGACGTTCCCGAGCCCACCTCGGTGGGCGCCGCAGCGAGGGGCTACGCCGCCGGGCACCGCGACTGCTCAGGTCCGCGTGCGTGGCGAACCGGGGGAGTCCACACCGCCACCGGACCAGGTTTCGGGATCGGCCGGCAGCCGGTCTTTCGCCTGTCGGTCCGTCGGGGCAGGTGGGTAGCCGAGTTTGCCCAGCTGGCGAACGTCCGTTCGGGCGGGCAGTTCGTGGTGGAGTTCGCTGACGACGGTGCGGCACGCCGAGCAATCGTCCAGATGTGCGTTGACCTGCGCGGCCTTGCACTTCGACAGCTTGTCCCGAGCCCACGCGCCGAACTTTCCCGCTATCACGCGGCAGCTTTGCGGCTGGTCGTCCGGCTTGGCCAGGTACGCCTGGAGATATTCCTGGCGCAGGCCGTCGCGGGCTCGGTAGGCCAGAGCGGACACGCTGTTGGGGCTCAGGCCCATGAGCGGGGCTACCTCGGCGGGCGTCAGGCCTTCGATCTCGGCGTGCCACAGCACTTCCTGCCATCGGGCGGGCAGCCGGGCGAACGCTTGCGCCGCCATGCTGTGCTCCAGCCGGGCGATGGCCGTGTCCCGGAACGGCTCGGCGATCTTCTCCGGACCGGCCGCCTCGATCGCGGTGGCCTCGACGTTCTCGGTGAGGTGGAGCCGGCGGGCGCGCCGGGCCTTGTTGTAGGCGATGTGGCGCAGGGCCGTCAGCAAGTACGCGCGGAAGGCCGATTCGGGGCCGTGGTCGCCGCGGAGGGCGCTGAGCACCTTGGCGAACGCTTCGGACACCAGATCGTCCGCCTCGACGACGGAGTGGGCGAGCCGGCGAGCGAGGCTGTGTGCCGCTCCCCGGTGCCGGCTGTAGAGGACGCCGTACGCGGTGAGCTGCCCGGCGCGCACGGCGGCGATCAGCTCGGCATCTTCGAGGTCCTCGGCTATCGGACCGGTGAGGTCGGCTGCGGTGGTCCGCTGGATGGGAACGACAGTGGCTGCCTGGTCGCCGGCGCGCCCGGTGATGGACATGGGTGACCCCCGTCAAAGTGGTTGAGGGAAAGGTCCGCGTCCGCGGTGTTCGGCAACGTGGAGCTTCCTGTCGTCGGCCGACAGGTCACCGAGGCTGGTTGAGGACCGCGAGGTGGACGTCGCCCATTCCGGCGCCCAGAAGCCCGGCGTAGGGAATGTTGTCCGGATCGAAAGCGAGGATGCGGATGGTGAACAGCGGCGCCACGGTGCCGCTGACGTCGACGATGTTGGCGTGGCTCGCCAGCTCGAAAACGGTGCGGATGGCCGCCATCGTCTCGGTGCGGTCGGGATCGCTTTCCGGTGACAGGCCGCTGATCCGGACGTCGAGCATGCCGAGCCGCGGGCAGGCCTTGACGCAAACGGAAACGTGCTGGGGGAACTGCCTCTGGGCCCGTAGCTGCCGCACTTCACCCAGCAGGTTGTCCGCGACCGCCGGCAGGGAATGGTCCAGCTCGAGCTCGTCAGCGCCGGTGATGCACCAGGCCGGCCGGAGGAAGTCGGTCATGTCACACCTCGCCGCGATGGCGGAGAACACGCTCGACCGGACCGAGAGCGGTCACGACCGCACCACTCCGGCACCATCGCCGCGCCGAATGCTTTGGTGGAATCGTCGCCCATTTTTCGCGCGTTCCTTCCGCAGACTCGATGACCGAAGCCGGCGAGGTCTGGGCCGGGAAACACGTCCACCCGGAAGCGGTGATCATCACCACCTGGCCTCCGATTCGGTGAACAGTACACCGAGACACATCGACAGGCCAGGAAATTCCGAATTGTGGACACGAAAGTGGAACCCGCTGGTTCACTCACATGCGTAGGAGTGACACTCCGCAAGAACCACCGCGACGCGGCAACGTCCGCGCTCGCGGCGAAAACCGCGTTCCACCAGGAGGAAATGATCGCGAATAAAGATTCGGTAACCCGACCCGTAAAATCTCGCCTACCTGCGGCGCGTTCTTGATCATTTTCAACGGGCCGGGCCGGCTTGGATCGGATGCGGCCCAAGATCACGCAGCGTTGCGAATCGTTACTCGAAACTGCTCAATGCGGAAAAGTGCTTGCAGTTACTCGAACGGGTGACTTTCCGGCAGTGTCCGGGCATGAGTGCTAGCTTTTTGGTATAGGTCCCCGATCTGCGGACCCCAGTGCTTTCCTGCGAATTCTGTCGCAAGTGCACACCGGATGAAATAAATCGCACAAGAGGCCGTAATGGACAGGAAAATGACTCATGGCAGAAAACGCATCATCATCGCCGTCGCGGCGGTGTTGACGCTTGCCGGCGGCGGTATCGCGCTGGCGTACTGGACCTCCAGTGGTACCGGATCCGGCACCGCGGCGACGGGGGTGAGCGCCGCCTTCACCATCGCCGCTGATCCTCCTGCCGGAGAGATCGCACCCGGCAACGCCGGATCGGCCGTCAGCTTCCACGTCACGAACCCCAGTGACAACGCCCAGTACCTGACCACCGTGACCGCGACACTGGCCGACGCGAACGGAGTCGCGTGGGTGCCGCCGGCCGGCTGCCTGATCGGTGACTACACGGTCACGATGACCACCCCGGCCCCGGCCGGTGACATCGCCGGCGGTGCCACTGTGGACGGAACGGCCACGGTGACGTTGGCCAACACCGGCGCCAACCAGGATGCGTGCCAGGGACAGGACGTTCCGCTGTACTTCGTCGCTTCCTGATCCCTTCGAACGGGTCCCGGGTGCGGTGCCGTCAGGCACCCACCCGGGTACTCGGCCGGATCGCCCCTGATTTGCGCGGTACCGCATTCGTGTCGCCGCACGTGCACGCCCAAAAGATTGCTGTCGTCGATCATGAGCGAATTCTTCGTCCCGGCACGTACTCGCGGCCGGCACCGCGCGGTGCGCAAGACCGGCCCGGTGCTGGTCGTGTTCGGCGCGCTCGTGGTCGTCCTCCTGGGAGTCGGACCGGCGGCGGCGTACTGGAGCGCGCCCGGTTCCGGGTCCGGTTCCGGGGCCACCGGCACCATCGCCGCGCCGGTCGACGTGACGGTCCCGGCGACCGCCACCCGGGATGTCCCCGTCAGCTGGACGCCCGGCACCGGAGGGGTGACGCCGCTGGGCTACTCCGTCACCCGCGTCACCGGTGGCACGACCGTGGCGGCTTGCGGGAGCAGCCCCACCGCACCGGTCGCGGGCACCGGCTGCACCGACACCGCGGTCCCCGACGGCGGCTACACCTACGTCGTGACCGCCGTGTACGGGTCGTGGACCGCGCCCGGCGCGCCGAGCGCGGTCGTGAGCGTGGTGAACGTCAGCCGGCTCGCGTTCACGAGCCGGCCCACCGACACCGCCGCGAACGACGCGATGGCACCGCCGGTGACCGTCGCCCTCCAGTCGGCCGACGGCGCCGCGTTCCCCGCTGCCGGGGTCCCGGTGACCTTGGCGATCGGCACCGACGCCGGCGGTACGACCCTCCACGGAACCCTCACGGTCGACACCGATGACAACGGTGTGGCGACCTTCGCCGACCTGTCCATGGACGTGGCCGGGACCGGCTACACCCTGATCGCCACCAGCCCCGGCCTGGACTCCGCGATCAGTTCGCGGTTCGCGATCACGGTGCCCACCCTTCTCGGCGACGCGGGGAGCTACTCGGTGCTGGCCGGACCCTCCGTGGTGAACACCGGCACGACGACGACGGTCAGCGGAGACCTCGGCGTGAGCCCGGGAACTTCGATCACCGGATTCCCGCCGGGCATCGTCGGCGGGGAAATCCACGCGGGTGACTCCGCCGCTGCCGCCGCCGCGGCCGACCTCGCCGGCGCCTACGGCGACCTGTCGACCAGGCCCGCGGGCGCCGAGGTCGTCGGTGAGCTGGGCGGTCTCACCTTCACCCCCGGCGTGCACCACGCGGTCGCGGCGATGGCCATCACCGGAACCGTCACCCTCGATGCCCAGGGCAACCCGGATGCGGTGTTCGTCTTCCGGACCGACGCGGCGTTCGACACCGCGGCCGCCAGCCACGTCGACCTCGTCAACGGAGCACAGGGCGCCAACGTGTACTGGGTCGCCGGCGATGCCGCGAACACGGGCGCGAACTCGTTCCTGTCGGGCACGATCGTGGCGCACGGAGCGATCACGGTCGGCGCGGACACCGTGATCATCGGCCGGGTGCTTTCCCTCGCCGCCGTCACCCTCGGTCCGGCCACCATCCGGTTCACCGACGCGCCGCCCCCCACCGTGACGATCGACGGCGGCGCCACCTTCGTCACCAAGGACACCACGCCCACGATCTCCGGGACCAGCGACGCACCGGAACCGAGCCCGGTCACCGTGACCGTCGGCGGCCAGACCCTCTCCACCACGGCCGGTGCCGACGGCGCCTGGAGCGTCACCGCCGACACGGCCCTCATCGCCGGTCGGTACACCGTCGTGGCCAAGGTCCGTGACCCTTCGGGCAACGGAGCGGCCGCGTTCCAGACCCTGACCGTGGAGGTCAACCCGGCACCGGTGAACCTCGGTACGGCGAGCACCTACTCGGTGCTGGCCGGGGCCGGCACCGGAGTGGTGAACACCGGGCCCACGGTCCTGAGCGGCGACCTCGGCGTCAGTCCCAGCACCTCGGTCAGCGGATTCCCGCCCGGCATCGTCGCGGGCAGCCGGCACGTGAACGACCCCGCGGCCCAGCAAGCACACGCCGACCTGCTCGCCGCCCACGGCGACGCCTCCTCGCGCAAAGCGCACACCGAGGTCGTCGGCGACCTGGGCACCCGGACCTTCCACGCCGGCGTGCACCACGCCGGCGCCGCGCTCGCCCTCACCGGAACCGTCACCCTCGACGCGCAGGGCAACCCGGACGCGGTGTTCCTCTTCCAGACCGACGCGGCGTTCGACACCGCGGCCGGCAGCCGCGTCGACCTCGTCAACGGGGCGAAGGCCGCCAACGTGTTCTGGGTCGCCGAGGGCGCCGCTAACACCGGCGCGGACTCGTTCTTGTCCGGCACGATCCTGGCGCGAGGGGCGATCACCCTGGGCGCGAACACCGCGGTCGACGGCCGCGCACTCTCCCTCGACACCGTCACCCTGGCCGGCGACACCATGACCGGCGTGACGCCCGGTGCACCGGGCGTCGCCCGCTCGCCCCAGCCGGCTTCCGGCCGCCGTGGTCGCACCCCACGTCGTCCACGGAGCCGACGACCGCGCCCGGTACACCCGAGACGTCGCCGGCCGAAACCGGACCTGCCCCGACGCCGAGTGCGCCACCTCCGACGTCGACGGCGCCCATCGCGACCGCCGACGAAACCGAACCCAACCGGACGGCGGCATCGTGAACTGCTACCCGCTGGCTTACACCGGCATCGGCTTGAACATCGGCTTGCTCCTGATCATTGCGATCGGGGCCGTGCTCCTCGGCGCGGCCATGGTGTTCGCGACCCGGCACCGGCGAAGGCGCGCACGAGCGGCCGCTGCCACCCTGGTGGTCCTGTCGCTCGTCGTCGTCGCGTTCGTGGTCCCGCCGGGAGCACCCGCGCAGGCCTCGAGCTCGGACTGTGGTGCCAACGGGGCCACTACCGACAATTCCCTGACCGTCACGCAAACCTCGACGATGAACGACCTCGCGCCCGGTCGTGCGCCGGTGGCCATCGCCGGCCTGGTCGTGAACAACAGTCTCGACAGCACCTACATCACGGCGGTGAAGGTCGAGATAACCTCGGTGACCGTCCTGGGCGGGGCATTTCCCGGTCCGTGCGACGCCGGCGACTACTTCCTGCTCAACGCGAGGATGCTGGTGGAACGGACCCTGGGCCCCGGTGGGTCGACGCCCTTCACCGGAGCGTCCATCGGCCTGAAGAACAAGCCCACCAACCAGGACGCCTGCCAGCTCGCGGTCATTCACCTGCTCTACACCGCCAACCCCGGCCCGCCCGAGTTGTCCGGACCGTAGCCACGCGTGATCCACGATGCTCCGTACCCATCGTTCGTCTACGACGCCGACGGCGGACGGCTCATCAAGCGCGAGTCCGGGATCACGACGCTCTACCTCGACGGCGTGGAACTGGTCGTCCGCAACGCGACCCAGGAGCTGACCGGGCGGCGGTACTACGACCACGGCGGCTTGGAGGTCGCGGTGCGGACGTCCGGCTCGGGTGGCGGCCTGTCGTGGCTGCTGGGTGACCACCAGGGTACGGCGTCGATGACCATCAACGCGTCCACTTTGGAGGGCAAGAGCCGCCAGGCCGATCCGTTCGGCAACCCGCGTGGGAAGCAGCCGGCGTCCTGGTCCGACGACAAGGGCTTCGTCGGCGGTACGAAGGACGACAGCGGCCTGACCCACCTCGGCGCCCGTGAGTACGACCCGGTGACCGGCCGGTTCGCCTCGGCCGACCCGGTACTGGATTTCGACGATCCGCAGCAGCTCAACGGGTACGCCTACGGCAACAACTCGCCGGTGACGAACTCGGACCCGAACGGCCTGTACTGGAAGACCGTCTCGGTGGCCAAGCGAACTTCGGTGACGACGTTCGTCTGGGCGCTCTACATCGTCGGGCTGTTCATGCCGGTCGTGATGCTGGTGGCAGTGACTTATTGGGTTGTGCAGGTCTTCTACTACCGGATCTGGATCGACCCGCCGTGGGCGGGCGGCGGTGGTGCGGGCGCGGGTGACGCGAAGCAGCAGGCGCTCAAGGAAGCGGGTCTCAGTCAGGCGGAGTACGAGGAGGCCAAGAAGGCGGCGGCGGACAAGCGCAGCTGGATCGACGTGGCGATCCAGGTCGGTGATGACATCCTGCAGGAGATCATCGGCGTGAAGGGCGTCGTCGACAACTGCATCAAGGACTTCAACCTGGCCGGCTGCGCCTGGGAAATCCTGACGTCGCTGCCATGGGGCAAGGTGCTCAAGGGCGGCAAGATCGTCGACAAGATCGTGTCGGCGTTCAAGGACACGCTGACGTGGATGAGGCGCCGCGACAAGGCGGCAGCGGATCTGCGGCGGGTCGAGCAGGCCGAGGAACGCCTGTCGAAGGTGACGGGGTGCAACAGCTTCGCGCCGGGCACGCTGGTGCTGATGGCCGACGGGAGCCGTCGTCCGATCGAAGAGATCCGGCTTGGCGACCGGGTGCTGGCCACAGACGTTTCGACGGGCCGTACTACGTCCCGCGAGGTGGTCGCGACGATCATCGGGCAGGGGTGGAGGCACCTTGTCCGCATCACGGTGGCGGGCCAGGCCCCGATCGTGGCGACCGATGGTCACCCGTTCTGGGTGCCTTTCGCAGCGGGGCTGGGTGGACGCGGAGGACCTGCGGGCCGGCGACGACCTGCTGGTGGCGGGCGGGACCGCGGTGACGGTTTCGGCGGTCCGCGAGCTGACTCGGCCGGCTCGTCCACGACCTCCTGGCCGGTTTGGCGGTACGGCACGGGCTGACCCTGCTGCGGATCAGCATGGGCCTGGTATTCCTGGGATTCGGTGTGCTCAAGTTCTTTCCCGGCGTCAGTCCCGCCGAGAAACTGGTCGAGGCCACGATCCACGAGCTGACCGGGGGAGCGGTGCCGGCGCTGGTTCCCTTTTCCGTCGCGCTGGCCGGGACGGCGGCGCTCGAATGCGTGATCGGGCTGTCGCTGGTGACCGGCTGGTGGTTCCACCGGGTCCGGTATCTGCTGGCGCTGGAGCTGGCCGGGATCCTCTCCCCGCTCGCGCTGCTTCCCAGCCGGTTGTTCAGCGGTCCCGGGCACGCACCGACCCTCGAGGGCCAGTACGTGCTCAAGGACATCGTGTTGCTCGCCGCGGCGATCGTCCTCGCCACACGAGCGTCCACAGCAGACAGTTCCACCGTTCCCGCCGTCCCCGCGCAACGAGACCACCGGGCAGCAGCCGCGGCGCCCGTGCGCGCGACCGATCCGGTGGCGGCCGGGTTCCGAACCACCCGGGAACGGTAGAGGAGGAACGTCATCCCCGGACCCACGATCACGATCGTCACCGGCGGGATCGCCGGGATAGCGATGGGCTACGTGCTGCAACGAGCGCAGCTATGCTTTCACTCGACCTTCGCGGGCGTCCTGATCGGGCGTTTCCTGCTCGCCCGGAGCTGGCTGCCGGGCGTGGCGGTCGCCGCGGTGGGACTCTCGGCGCTGTTCGTGACTCCGCTCTCGACGGTCTGAACCCAGGGCTGCCGTTCACGCCGGTCGCCGACGTCGTCGGCGGGTTCGTGATCGGTGTGGGTATGGCGGTGGCCGGCACGTGTGTTTCGGGCCTGTTCTTCAAACTCGGCTCGGGCATGCTCGGCTGCGTGGCCGGCCTCGGCGGCTGGGCCGCGGGCGAGCTGTCCGTACGCCAGGTCGCGCTGCCCGGGCCGACGCTGCTGCCACCGGGACCCGCCGCGACCCTTCCCGCTCTGCTCGGCGTCCCGCGGGTGGCCTTCGCGTTCCTCGCCGCCGTCGTCGCGGCATTGTGCTTGTGGCGTCACGCGGATCAGCCGCGGCGCGGGCAGTGGAACTGGCCGGTCGCCGGGGTTGCCCTCGGCGTCGTGACGATCCTGGGCTGGGTACTGGCCGGCTCCGGCGGCGCGAGCTTCGGCCCCAGCACGGTCGGCGCCGTGGCCGGTCTCGCCGACGGCGAACCGAACTGGTGGCTGACAGCGTTCCTGCCGGGGATCGTCCTGGGCGGCGCGATCGCCGCCCAGGTGACAGGCGATCTCCACGTCCGCGGCGAGCGACCGGTCCGCTACGTCCGCCTGGCCGCCGGCGGGTTCCTGCTCGGCGCGGGCGGCCGGCTCGCCGGCGGCTGCACCCTCGGTCACGGACTCTCCGGCGTCGCCCAGCTCAACGTTTCCTCGTGGGTCGTCGTGGCCGCCATCATCGGCGGAACCGCGCCCGCGCCGCACACGTCGCCTTCGCCGAGACGCCCGAGCACCGGTAATCGCGCGGTAAGGATCACCGAGTGCGAACCGTGTGAGACTGGAGTGATCCGACGAGGAGGTCACCATGACCCGCAGTCATCCGCACCCGGCCTCGACCGGCGGTACGACCAGGAACCGGTGGATCCGCGCGGGAATCTCGGTCGTCTTCGCCCTGATCGTGGCTGGCGGCGCGAAAGTCGCGTTCGATCTCAGCAGCACCATGATGACGCACCTCGCCTCCGTGGGCGCCTGGATGATGCTCGCGCTGGGTCTGGCCTACGCGGGAGTCCGGATCCGGCCCGGCCTCGGCGGCGCGCTCTTGACGGGCTTCGGTATCGGGGCGCTGCTGGTGGTGTTCTTCGGCGGGATGCAGATGTTCGCCTGACCGCCATTCGCGGCCCGGAGCCCGTGCTACTTGGTGGTGCCGGGAGTCAGCACCTTGTCGATCACGAAGACCGTGGCGTTCTTCGTGGGGATGTTGCCGCAGAGGATCTTCGCGCCGTTGACGGTCATGTTCTCGCCCGAGCCCTCGATCTTGACCGGGCCGCCGGCCGTGTTCAAGGTGTCGACCGAGCCGGCCGTGGCGAGGCCTTTGGCGTCGTAGCGCTTGCCGACGACGTGGTACTGCAAGATCGGCGCCAGCTCGGCCGGCTTGCCCGCCAGCTCGGCGAACTTCGCGTCGCCCAACGCGGCGAACGCCGGGTCGGCGGGCGCGAACACCGTGATCGCTTCCTGGCTGTCGAGTGTGTCGACCAGGTTGGTGGCCTTCACCGCGGCGATGAGCTTGGTCAGCAGCGGGTTGGTCGACGCGGCCGAGGCGACCGGCTGCGGGCCCATGGAGTCGAGCGAGCCGGGCGCGGAGCCCGGTGGCAGCTGGGAGCAGGCGGGGCCGAACACGTCGGCGTTGGTCGTCACGCCGTCCGGGGATCCCGTCATGCCCGCGGCGCTCGCCGACATCGACGTCGCGGGGGCCATCGAACTGCTGGAGATCGAGGAGACGGAGCCTCCGACACCGCACGCGGTCAGCGCGGCGGCCGCGGTCAGGCCGATTCCGGCGGCACGAAGCTTGTTCACGAAAGATCACTCCGAATCGAGGGGCCAGGGCGGTCCACCGTGGACCCACGACGCCGCCGCCTTGTGGTGGTCGTTCGGCGTCGACGCCGAACCGGATTGGGCGGCCTTCACCGGTGCGTTCGCTGCCGCGGCGGGTACGGATGGCTGCACCATCGCAGTTGGCCCGATCGAGTGAGTACGGCCGACTCGCGGCAGCACCTGCTGCACAGCGAAGGCGCGACGACGGCCGCCCTTCCCCTCAGCACCGGCTGGGTAGCGATCACCACCGAACCGGTCGCCGGCTCGCCGCAGCCGACGACTTCGCCGGTGCTCCTGCCCGGGCCCGCCTGAATCGCTGATTCGTCACCCACAGGGCTGGTCCGAGCTCCGCGGCCCTGTCCACTGTGGCCGGTCGCTTCGAATGGTCCGTGATCCCGCCGGGATCGGGTCCGATGTTCGTTCGAGGAGAAGGAGATTCACCGTGAGCACACTCCGCCGTCGCATTCTGGCGACCGCCGCGCTGCCCGCCGCGGCACTCGGCTTCCTGCTGGCCGCCCCGGTCGCGGCTTCGGCCTCCACAATGACCCCGCAGGCAACCGCCTCGGCCACGGACCACGAACCCGGCCACCACTACGGTTTGCACCTGAGCATCTTGCTCGGCCTGCACATCACCGGCGGCCACCACGACAACGACGAGGGCGACTGCTACGACGGCCTCCTCGGCGGTGGCTTGCTCGACCTCGGCTGACCACCCCTTCGGCTGCAGGCGAAGCGGGGCACCGGACGTACCCGGTGTCCCGCTTCGTCACGTTCGAGAGCTCATCCGTCGTCGCCGAGCATGCCGCTCAGCAGCGTCACGAGCGTGCGGCGATCGGTGACGCCGAGCTTGGCGCGGATCCGCCCGACGTGGTGTTCGACCGTCTTGCCGGAGATGTGGAGCCGCTCGCCGATCTCACGGTAGATGTGGCCGTCCACGAGCAGGCGGCCGATTTCGCGTTCGCGTGTGGTCAACGCGGGCGGTTCGGCCGGCGTGACCGCGGCCGGCTCTTCGGGAGCGGTCATGCCGTGGGTGAACCGTTTGGCCGCACGCAGCAGGGAAATCATCGCCGCGCGGTCGGTGGCGCGGATCGCCGCCTGCCCGGCCAGCCGCGCCGCGTCCCAGCGAAGACCGGCTCGATGCAGGCTGTCTGCCGCGGCCAGCACCCGATCCGGCTCGACGGCGCCGTCCAGGACAGCGAGCCATTGCGCGCCGGCCGCGGCCAGCGCGGACCCGAGCCGCCCGGCGACCGGATCGAACGAACCCAGCGATCTTCGTGCGGTTTCCCGGTCACCGCCGACGATCGCGGCGTGGAACGCCGACCAGCGCAGCCAGTCCGCCCACAGCGGTGGTGAGCCGTGCCGTTCCAGCAGGGCGAGGGCACGATCGTGGTGCGCGGCGACGCGGAAGCCCTCGCCCAGCCGGGCCGCCGCGACCAGTAGCTCGCCGAGCGGCAGCAGGGTGAACAGGTCGAGCGGCTGGCGCATCATCGCCTCGTAAGCCGGGTTCCAGTGCTTGCGCACCGCTTCCGGAGTCTCGCCGCGTCGCGCGAGCCCGAGGTCGAGGGCCCGTAGGAGCAGGTCGTCGCGGGGCGCCAGGACGACGTCTTGGTGACGTACGGCCGTCCGGTGGGCCGCGGCGGCGGTGAGGTCGCCGGCGAGCAGCTCGGTCCAGCCGAGCAGCAAGGTGTGCCGCTTGTTCGCCGCCGCCCGGGTGAGGACGCCGCGCGCGAGCTCGAACTCCCCGGCGTGCAAGGCCACCACGGCCGTCAGGACCGCGGGCGAGTCCGGCAGCAGGTGGTCGACGCCGGTGGCCGCGGCGGAGTCCGCGGCGCCGAGCAGCGTCGCCAGCGCCGTGTCCGGACGACCCGAGACCGATGCCCGGATCCCGTCGAGCAGCCGGCCCGCGACATGCCCGTAGGCGGACAGCGGTCGTGACGGAGGCTCGTCGGCCTCGGGCAGCACGTGCCCGAGCGCGATCCCGGCGAGGTCCGCGAGCCGGCGCGCCCCCGGGTCGCCCGACCAGCGCAGAAGCTCGGCACCGCGGGCGAGGTCGCCGCGGCGGGCGAGGACGGTGCCAGTGAGCAGGGCCCCCTCGGCCCGCGCTTCGGGCACCGCCGCGCTCAGCAGTTCGTCCCCGAGCCGCAAGGCCGTGTCCAGCCGCCCGGCGAGCACCGCGGCCCGGGCCCAGCCAGGCGCCAGGCGCTCCACCGGACTGCCTTCGCGGGCCGCCGCGGCGTAGAGGTCGGCGGCCAGCCCAGGGTCGTCGGCGGCCGCCTCGGCGGCCGCCGCTTCGAGCCCGGCGCGCGGCAGGTCGCCGGTCGCCCCGAGACGCCGCAGTTCCCGGGTGATCGGCAGGACCGGCTGCCCGGAGGCCAATCGGGTCTCGAGCAGCCGGACCAGCACAGCCAGCTGCCGGCCGGGGGTGACGTGGTCGCGGACCGCCCGCGCCACGAGCGGGGGCACGGTGTCGCCGGCGGCGAGCAGTCCGGCGGCACGGATCCCGGCGACGACGGCCGCGACGTCGTCCAACACCGTGGCGAGCAGTTCCACGTCGTGCTCGCCGCCGATCCCGGCGGCCACGAGGTAGGTCAGCGCGGCCTCGCCGAGTCCGTCCAGCTCGGCGCGCAGCTGGTCGACCAGCTCCTCGGCGGGTAGGGCGAAGCACCGGGCCACCAGCCTCGGGACACCCGCCGTCGCCTGCTGTACCGCGGTTGCCCGCTCGCCGGTCAGCGACCGCCCGAGCACGCTCGTGGCGAAGCGAGCCACGTCCTCCGTCGCCCACGGCGCCAAGCGCAGGTGTCGGGCCTCCGTAGTGGCCAGCGGTGCGGCGATCGACCCCGCCGCGCCGGGGGTGTGGGTGAGCACGAGGCGGGACGTCTCGCCGGCCAGGCGCACGAGGGCCTCGGCAGCCGACGGGGTGAGCGTGTCCGCGTCGTCGACCAGGACGGCCCCGCCGGTCGCGGAAGAGGCCCCGGGCAGGGCGGCGCGGTCGATCACCGGGACCCCGGCGGCGCGGTAGTGCCGGCCGATCGCGGTCAGCACCGTCGACTTCCCGTGCCCGGGTGGCCCCGACAGGATCACCCGGACCGGGTCCTCCGGCCGGGTGTCGATCCCGGCCAGCAACTTCTGCAGCGGGGCCGACAGCAGCTCCTGCACGATCGGGGCACCTCCTTGACGGTGACCGGAGTTTCGGCCATCCATCAGGAGTTCGGCCCGCGACGCGGGGCGGACAGGCCCTACGGCCCCCTGTTCGCGGATGAGGTCTGCGCCACTCCGCCCGGCAATCCCCTAACGGGTGACGATTCCCCCTCGGGGATTCCGAAGATCACCACTAGGCGTCACACCCGATGCCGGGCACCCCAGCCCCGCTCTAGCGTCGGCTCAGCCGGTGATCCGCTTGTCACCGGCGCAACCGACCCCCACAGAGAGCCTGATCCATGAACCCGGCGCAGTCGCTGTACGAATTCACGCTCAACCTGCTCAACGACCCGTCCGCCCGCACCGCCTTCGGCGACGACCCGCAGGGCACGCTCGACGGCGCGGGCCTCGGCGACATCTCCGGCGCCGACCTGCACGACATCCTCCCGCTCGTCCTGGACTTCGCGCCGGTGGGCACCCTGGGCGGCCAGAACGGCCTGGACCTCGGCTCGATCACCACCGGCCAGGCCGGCGCCATCGAGCAGCTCAAGGCCCTCACCCAGAACCTCTCCCTCGGCGACGCCACCTCCGAGAACAACGTGCTGGGCGCCGTCAGCGGGATGACCGCCCTCACCCAGAACATCACCGATCCCTTCAGCGCGGCGGGTGACCTCACCAGCTCCATCGACCACGTCGGCGGCGGCCAGCTCGACCCGGTCACCACGGTGACCGGCGCGGTCGGCGACGTCACCGGGCACGTCGCGGGCGGCGACGTCACCGGCGCTCTCGACGGCGGAAACCTCACCTCGGGCCTGCAGAACGTCTCCGGGCTGACCTCGGCCGTCGACGGCGCGCAGGGCGTCGGCTCGACGATCGGCGACCTCACCGGCAACCTCGGTGTGAACACCGGGCTCGAGCACACGATCGGCGACGTCACCGCGCACGGCGTCGGCGACATCACGAGCCACGTCGGCGACATCTCGCACAACGGCACCCTCGGCGACGTCACCAGCCACGTCGGCGACATCGCCTCGCACAGCGGCAACATCTCCGACGTCCACGACGTCGTCGGCAACATCGGCGAAGGCGCCCTCAGCGGCAACATCGGCGCCGACCTGAGCCACCTGACCATCGGTTCCGGTAACGACTTCCACCTGCCGCACTGACGCCGTCCGGGCGGGTGCGGGCCGGCCTGGCTCCGCACCCGCTCGCCCGCTGGTCCCGCATCTGCGGCGCTATCCGATCCTGGCCGGAACCGGCACGATCACCGTCTCGACCGACGACGGCCGTCCCTCTCGGATGATCACCCTGGCGGCCAGGCCTACTCCTTCACGTTCGACTGAACCGGTGAATCCGGCTCCCGGCACCAATCCGGATGGCAAACCGGCCCGAACACCGAACCGGGGCAGGTGTCTAGGGAAGCCGGTTTCAGCAATGGATTTCGACCAGGAGTTGGCGCGACTCACCGATCGGCTCGCCGCGGCGGCCAAAACGACGGTCGCGCTCAGCGATCGGCCGGATCTTCGCCAGGTTCGGTCCGTGGTCGCCGAGGCGCTCACCTTCGGGGCGTGCCCCGACGATCGGTTCGGCGGTGTCCTGCTCGTGATCGACGAACTGGTCGGCAATGCCTACCAGCACACCACCGCGGTCCACGAGTTGCGGGTCACCCGCGCCGCCGAGAACCTGCTGGTCGAAGTCCGTGACGCGGATCCGGACGTCACGCCGGTGCGCGCGTGTGGGCCGGGATCCGGCCGATTCGGCCTCCGGTTGGTGGACCAGCTGACCGTGGACTGGGGCGTTCGCGCCGACAGCGTGGGCAAGGTGGTGTGGGCGCTGGTACCGCTCAAGGTCTTTCCCGCCGTTCCCTGATCGCGACCCATCTGCTTACCCGATCGGGTGAATCAGGTCAATGGAGATCAACCCGCTGGCCGGGCCGGCCGTGTCCGCTGTGTCGAATTGGCAAGCAGGAGAGGGGAATTCGATGAGCGTGCGCACATCTCTGGTGGCCGTGGCCGTCATGATCGGCGGCGGGCCGGCGGTCACCACGGGGGTTGCCGCGGCCGGCACCACATCCGACTGCACGTACAACACCAGCGCGAGCGGGGTGAACTTCCACGTGAAGTGCTCCCGGCTTCCCGCCGGGTACGGCCAGTACCGCGTGTACGCGCAGTGCGGGAACGGCGCGATCAGCTACGGCAGCTGGACGACCGTGGCGGACAGCAAGTACATCGGCTCGGTCGCTGATTGCAGCGGCCGGGGAAACGTTGCCGGTGGTGGCATTCAGCTGCGCTGAGCGCAGGAGCCGGGGTAGGGCCGGCCGCCGTCACCGCCCTGGAGTGACCCAGCGGTGACGACGACCGGCAGGACGCCGCCGCTTCGGCGTCCCCCCGGCGGCGGATCTCCTGCTACCCGCCGCCAGACCAGAAGGACGGCCGCCCCGGCTCCAGGAGGTAGTGGAGCCGAGGCGGCCGTACGGTGTCAGGTCACCCGTCGGCGACCGGACGTCGGTGTTTACTTGTTGGTGCCCGGGGTGAGGACCTTGTCGATCACGAAGACGGTGGCGTTCTTGGTGGGGATGTTGCCGCACAGGATCTTCGCGCCGTTGACGGTCAGGTTGTCGCCCGAGCCCTCGATCTTCAGCGGCCCGCCGGCGGTGTTCAGCGTGTCGAGGGTGCCGGCGCTTTCGAGGCCCTTGGCGTTGTAGCGCTTGCCGACGACGTGGTACTGCAGGATCGGGGCCAGCTCGGCCGGCTTGCCCGCCAGTTCGTTGAACTTCGCGTCGCCGAGGGCGGCGAAGGCCGGGTCGGCGGGCGCGAACACGGTGATGGCCTGCTGGCTGTTGAGGGTGTCGACCAGGTTGGTGGCCTTGACCGCGGCGACGAGCTTGGTCAGCAGCGGGTTGGTCGAGGCGGCGGAGGCGACGGGCTGCGGGCCCATCGAGTCGAGCGAACCCGGCGCGGAACCCTGCGGCAGCTGGGAGCAGGCGGGGCCGAAGACGTCGGCGTTGGTGGTCATGCCGTCCGAGGCGCCCGCGTCGGCGCTGGAGGACGGGGCGGCCGCGGACGAGGACGGCGCGGGCGCACTCGAGCTGCCCGAAGACGCGGAGTCGCTGCCGCTGCACGCGGTGAGGGTGAGCGCGGCGGCCGCGGTCAGACCAATACCGGCAATACGAAGATTACGCACGAGAATTCACTCCAATTGATTACGCGGCTGAGGTTGCCCAGTCGGCGAGAACCTCTTGTTGCTGGTTATTCGGTGCCCGGCCGGGCCCGGATTGGTCGATCGGAAAATATTTCTCAGGCGGCGGTGAACGTGACGTTGTGCCACCCTGTAGCGCCGTTCGGGACGGTGCCCGCGCGCATGTCGGTCTGGGTGTAGCCGGACTTGTCCGTGGCACGGCAGAACACCTGGTGCACCCCGGCAGGGATGTCGATTTCGGTCCACCACATCCGCCAGGTGTTCAGGTTGACCTCCTTCGACAACGTCGTCTCCTGCCACGGACCCTGGTCCATGCGCACCTCGACCTTCTCGATCCCGGTGTGCTGTGCCCACGCGACCCCGGCGACCCGCACCTTTCCCTTTTGGACGTTGGCGAAGCCGCGGTGGGAGTCGATCCGGGACTCCGTCTTGATCGGCGCCTCCTGGCTCCAGCTCCGCTTGAGCCAGTACGCCTGGCGCGCCGCCCACGTCGTGACCTCGATGTCCACGACCCATTTCGTCGCCGAGACGTAGCCGTAGAGGCCGGGGGTGACGAGCCGGGCCGGGAAGCCGTGCTCCAGCGGCAGCGGCTCGCCGTTCATCCCGATCGCGAGCATCGCGCCGCGGGCGCGGTCCTGCCCTGCCGCGACCGGCGTGCCCGACGTCCAGCCGTCGACGCTGGTGCAGAACAGCTGCTCGGCGCCGGGTTTCACGCCGGCTTCGGCGAGCAGGTCGGCCAGGTCGACGCCGATGAAGTTCGACGTCGACACGTAGTCGCCACCGACCTCATTGGACACGCACGTCATCGTGACCGTCCGCTCGACCAACGGCCGGTTGCGGATGTCGTTGTAGCTGAAACGGACTTCGCGGTCGACCATGCCGTGCAGGCGCAGGCTCCAGTCCTCGGCGCGCAGCTGAGGCACCGACAACGCGGTGTCGACGCGGTAGAACTTGTCGTTCGGCGTCAGGAACGGCGGGGTTCCGAGCTTGGCGAAGTCGGCGTCGGCCGGGATCATCGGCGCGGTCCGCGCGGGCACGAGCTTGCCGATCGCCTCCCGCGACGCCGTCGCGTCCCGGGTCGAGCTGATCAGCCGGCCGCCGAGACCCATCGCGCCCGCGCCGACGGCCACCCCGGCGCCGCCCAGCAGGAACGACCGTCGCGATGTTCCGGTCTTCTCGTCGGAGTCCGCTTCCCGCCAGACACGGGGCGCGATGCGGTGCAGGAGCAGGAACACGGCCACGCCGGTCACGAGGCTCGCGATCGGGGCCAGCAGCGCGACGGTCGTCAGGTCGGGGCGGCGGGACACGGCGAATCCGCCGAGCAGTCCGAACAGGACGATGACGACCGTCCCGGGCACCGGTGACCGTCGGGACAGGACACCGGCGAGTGCCGCGGCCAGCACCATGACCACCGCCATGCTGCCCAGCAGCACGAGCTTGTCGTAGGTGCCGAAGGTGCGGACGGCGAAGTCCTTCAGCTCGACCGGGGTGAGGTCGATGGCGCCGTTGCCGACCGCGAGGTAGGGGGAGGCGTTGATGCTGATGAACCCGGCCACGAGGTGCCCGGTCGCCAGCGCGGCGGCGAGCGCGAGGATTCCGGTGAACGCGGCGGCGAAGAATCGCAGCCGGGCGCACGACGGTGCCGACGGGGCTTCCAGGGTGTCGAGTTCGGTGGCGGTCATGCCGGTAATTCGAGACGGCGCGGTCGCGGTATTGGTCCGCGGTGATTTCGTCTCACTGGATCGGGTGAAGCCCAGAGTTTCATGGGCAGCTGATGACCTGCCCGGCGAACGTCAGCCCGGCGCCGAAACCGAACAGCAGCACCGGCGCGCCCGCCACGATCGCCCGGCGCTCGACGAGCTTCGACAACGCCAGCGGGATGCTCGCGGCCGAGGTGTTGCCGGACTCGGCCACGTCCGTCGCGATCACCGCGCCGGTCGCACCGACCTTGCGGGCCAGCGCTTGGATGATGCGGACGTTGGCCTGGTGGGTGACGACCCCGCCGAGGTCGGCCGGGTCGACGCCGGCGCGGCGGCACGCTTCCCGGGCGATCGGGGCGAGTGCGGTGGTGGCCCAGCGGAACACCGCTTGGCCCTCTTGCCGGAACACCGCGGGCAGCGAGCCGGGCCCGGCGGCTTCGAGCGTGATGCAGCGGCCCTTCGCCGGGTCCGAGCCCCACACCACCGGCCCGATCCCGGCCGGGGCGCGCTCGACGACGGCGGCCGCGGCGGCGTCGCCGAAGATCACGCACGTGGTCCGGTCGGTCCAGTCGAGGAAGTCGCTCATCTTGTCGACGCCGACCACGATCGCCCGGGTCGCGGCGTCCGCCCGGATGGCGTGGTCGGCCGCGGCCAGCGCGTAGGAGAACCCCGAGCACGCCGCGTTGAGGTCGAACGCGCCGGGTGCGGTGATCCCCAGCCGTTCGGCGACCCGGCAGGCGACGTTGGGCATCCGATCGAACGCCGTGCACGTCGCGACGATCACGAGGTCGACGTCGGCGGCGCTGCACCCGGACCGCCGCAACGCGGCTTCCGCGGCGGCTGTCGCCATGTCGGCGACCGACTCGCCGGGGGCCGCGACCCGGCGGCTGTGCACGCCCACCCGTTCGCGGATCCACGCATCCGACGTTCCCAGCCGGTCCGCCAGCTCGTCGTTCGTCACCGTCCGGCCCGGCTGGTAGTGCCCGAACGAGACCACTGTGGAGCCTGGCATCACACTCTCCTCATCGAGTTCACCTCCTGTTCGGACCGGCCGCCGCCGCGGCTTGCCTGATCCATTGTGGACAGCTCCGGCGCACTCCTCCGTGCGGGTGACCGGCCGGGTTTCTCGTCACGGCACCAATCCGCACCGGACGTCCGGGACGAACTCCTGGTGACATGCCGCCGACCGCGGCAGGTGACTCGGCGCCCGCCGGGAAGGACAGGTGCCATGACCGCCCGCGCAGTCGCGCTCCGCGCCGCCCCCGACACGGGGCCGGAGCCGGAGAACACGCCGGAACAGCTGCTCGCCCGGACCGCGCTCGGCGACGAGCAAGCCTTCGCCGCGCTCTACGACCACCTGGCCGGGCCGATCTTCGGCACCGTGCTCCACGTGCTGCGCTCACGGGCGTACGCCGAAGAAGTCACCCAGGAGGTCCTGCTCGAGATCTGGCGCAAGGCGGCGACGTTCGACCCCGCGCGCGGACGAGTGCAGTCCTGGGCGCTGACCATCGCGCACCGGCGCGCGATCGACCGGGTCCGTGCCGAGCAGTCGGCGGTCGACCGGGAGGAGCGAGCCGACCGGCTGGACCTGCGTCGCCCTTACGACGACGTCACCGAGACGACGCTGGACCAGCTCGACCGAGCGCAGGTTCGCGCCGCGTTGGCGGTGCTGACCGAGCTCCAGCGGGAGTCGATCCTGCTCGCCTACTTTCAGGGTTACACCTGCCGGGAGGTTTCCGAGAAACTCGGTGTCGCGATCGGCACCGTCAAGACCCGCATGCGGGACGGACTGGTCCGCCTGCGCGACGCTCTGGGAGTGCACCGATGACCACCGCCGACGCCCACATCCTCGCCGGCGCGTACACCCTCGACGCGGTCGACGACCTCGAACGCGCCGCCTTCGTCCGGCACGTGGGTGAATGTCCCACCTGCGCGGGCGAGGTCGCGGGGTTCCGGGAGACCGCCGCCCACCTGGGTGCTGCCGCGGCGGTCGCTCCCGACCCCGGCCTGCGCCGCCGTGTGCTGGCCGAGATCTCCCAGACGCGGCAGCTGCCGCCCCGCGTCCCGGCCGAACCCGCCGTTCCGGCACGACGGCGCCCGTGGCGCAAGCGCGCGCTGATCGGTATCGCGTCCGTCGCCGCCGCCGCGGCGGTCCTCGTCGGCGGGATCAGCATCGGGCTGGACCACTCGGTCCCCGGCAACCCGGTGCCGGTGGCCGACGGCGGCGCGGTGACGTCCGCGCCGGACGCGACCACCGTGCGCACGGCCGTGGCCGGCGGCTCGGTCTCGGCCACGGTCTCCCGGCAGCTGGGCAAAGTCCTCGTCGCCGCGGAGGGCCTGCCACCGCTGGACGCGGGCCACGCCTACGAGGTGTGGCTGACGGGGGCGGGCGCGCCGCGGTCGGCGGGACTGCTCGAGCCCGGGGGCATCGTCCAGGCCCCGCTGCCCGCCGAAATCGACGGTGTCTCGGTGACGGTCGAGCCCGCCACCGGATCGCTGCAGCCGACCACGCCGTCGGTTGTGGACCTCGAGGTCAGCTGAACTGGTCCTTCGGCAGGATCTGCTGCGCGTGACCCGCACCGTCCCGACGACGGCGGTGGCCCGCTGGCGTCAGCCGGTCGCCGTCCTGCGGTCGAGGTACTCGACGGTGCAGCCGGCGAGCCGCCGCGCGGCATCTTCGGCGTGGGCCAGGCACAGCCTGTCGGCATCGCCGTCCTCGTCGGTGACGACCGCGGCGACCGGTTTCCGCACGCGGGCTGTGGAGCCGGTCGTAGCTCCACTCGCGGCCGCAGCCGATGACGGCGCACCGGGCCCGGTCGGCGTCGGACCGCAGCGTCATCCCGTGGACGGAGCAGACGCCCCACGGAACGTCGGCGTCCGCGGCCGGCGCGCGCAGCTCGGTCGGCACGGCTCGGGCGTCTTCTGCTCAGGCATCGTCGTCCTTGGAGGTGAGGGAGCGGGAGGAGGAAATCGATCCACTTTTGCTTACCCAGCCGCGAATCCGGGTAATCGGATCGTCTCGGGTGAATCGCGGCTCACCCGTCCAAGGCGCGGTCGAGGTTGATCGCGGAGCTGATCAGGGACAGGTGGGTGAACGCCTGGGGAAAGTTGCCCAGCTGGTCGCCGGTCAGGCCGATCTGCTCGGCGTACAGACCGACGTGGTTGGCGTAGGTGAACATCTTTTCCAGCGCCAGCCGGGCGTCTTCCACCCGGCCGGTGCGGGCCAGGGCTTCCACGTACCAGAACGAGCAGATGGAGAACGTGCCTTCGGCGCCGTCCACCCCGTCCGGTGCCTCGTCCGGGTCGTAGCGGAAGACCAGGCTGTCGACGACGAGGGAGCGCTCGAGGGCGGCCATGGTGGAGACGAACCGCGGGTCGGTGGGACTGCAGAACTTCACCAGGGGCATCAGCAGCAGCGACGCATCCGGGGCGAAACCGTCGTAGCGCTGGGAAAAGCTGTTCTCCTCGACACTCCAGCCGCGGGTCTGGATCTGTTCGTAGATCTCGTCGCGGACGCTCGTCCAGCGGCCGAGGTCGGCGGGCAGGCCCCGGCGGCGGGCGACGCGGATCATGCGCTCGATCCCCACCCAGCACATCAGCCGGGAGAACGTGTGGTCCTGCCGCCCGGAGCGCGCTTCCCAGATCCCTTCGTCCGGCTGGTCCCAGTGCTCGAACAGCCAGTCCAGCACCTGGACGAGGTTGTGCCACGCCTGGTGGGAAATGCCGGCGCTGTACTTGTCGAACAGGTAGATCGAGTCGATCAGCTCGCCGTAGATGTCCAGTTGCAGCTGCCGGGCCGCGGCGTTGCCGATCCGGACCGGCGCGGAGCCGCGGTAGCCCTCCCAGTGTTCGAGGACTTCTTCTTCGCGCGCGGGTTCGCCGTCGATGGTGTACATCACCCGCAACGGGCCGAGGTCGCCGTCGCCGGGGTCGTCGAAGCGATCGGTGAGCCAGCTGAAGAAGTCCTCCGCTTCGCAGGTGAAACCCAGGCGCAGCAGGGCGTAGAGCGAAAAGGCGGCGTCCCGGATCCACACGTGCCGGTAGTCCCAGTTGCGTTCGCCGCCGACCTGTTCCGGCAGCCCGCAGGTCGGCGCGGCGATGATCGCGCCGGACGGTTCGTGGGTGAGCAGTTTCAGCAGCAGCGCGGAGCGGTGCACCATCTCCCGCCAGCGGCCGGTGTAGGTGGACTGCTCGATCCAGGACCGCCAGAACCCCACCGTGGCCCGGAAGAGGTCTTCGACCTCGTCGTCCAGCGGGCCGGCGGGCAGGTCGCCGTCGAGCACCTCGAGCACGAACACCGCGGTGTCGCCGGGGCCGAGGTCGAACTCGCCGGCGATCCCGCCGCCGGTGGGCTCCAGCGGGATCGACGTGCGCAGGCCCAGCCGCAGCCCCGGGCCTACGAAGACGGTCCCGTTCCCGTCGGTTTCGGTCCGGCGTGCCGCGCGGCCGTAGTCGAACCGGGGGCGGACGTCGGTGCTCAGGCGGACGTGGCCGCGGATGTTGACGACCCGGCGCACCAGCCGTTGCCGGTGCTCCGGGTCGCGCCGGCACCGGATCGGCATGAAGTCCTGGACCTCGACGATGCCGTCCTCGGTGAGGAAGCGGGTGACGAGGATGTTGGAGTCGGGGATGTAGAACTGGTGCCGGTTGGTCACTTCGCACACGGGGTGCAGCGCCCACCGGCCGCCGTCGTCGGCGTCGAGCAGCGCGCCGAACACGCTGGGGGAGTCGAACCGGGGTGCGCAGAACCAGCTGATCCCGCCGTCGGTGCCGACGACGGCGGCGGTGCGCAGGTCGCCGATGAGACCGTGCTCGGCGATCGGGAGGTACCGCTCGCTCATCGGCCCGCCGCGTTCCGCGGTCCCTGCGAACCGCGGTCGTACCGCCGGGTGGGCGGCGGCGAGTCCAGTACCGGTGCGGCCACCTCCCACAGCCGCTCGACCTCCTCGGCGCTGGTGAACCAGGTCCGGTCACCCCGCAGCGCGTCGTGCAGCAAGTGCGCGTACGGCGTCGCTTCCGACTCGTCGGCGAGGTCGAAGCGGTGCGGACCGGCCGTGACCACGATGTGTGTCTCAGCCAGTGCCTTGCCGGTCCGCAGACGGAAGGGCACGCCTTGCCAGCGCCCGGTGTCGACGAATGCTTCCAGCTCGACATACGTTTCCCGGTCGGATTCCGGGTCGACGTCGTCTTCGTCGCGGTAGCCCTCGTACTGGCCGAACACCGTGCGTTCCGGGTCGAAGGGCCGCAGCGCGCGGAACACCGCCAGTTTCGCGGCGTGCAGGCTGTCCGCGTCGAGGGTGTCCGGGGTAGCCATGGCCAGGACGCCGAGGACCTGGCACAGGTGGGTGGGGATCATGTCGCGGAAGGTGCCGGTGGACTCCATGAACGACCCGCGGCCTTCGATGTCGATTTCCTCGGGCACGTCGATCCGCACGGACGACACCGGCCCGGTCACTTTCCCGGCCAGGTCCCGGACCGCGTCCTTGCCCAGGAAGTGGTCGATCCGAAAGATCCGCTCTTCGGGGAAGACAGCCCGTACGGTCTCGTTGAGCTCGCGTGCGGAGGCGAGGTCGTGGCCGAACGGCTTTTCGACGATCAGGCGCGCGTCCTCGGCCAGACCGGTGTCACCGAGCATGCGCACCATGGGCCCCATGGCCTCCGGCGGCACGGACAGGTACAGCATCGTCCGGGCGTCGTCGCCCAGCTCCGCGCGCGCCGCGCGCACGGCCGCGGCAAGGTCTTCACCGTCGTCGCTGTCGGACGTCACGAACGAGAGGTGGCAGGCGAAGGCATCCCAGGTCGCCGTGTCGACATCGCCGAACTCCCGGACGTCCCGGCCGAGGGTGTCGCGGAATTCACGGTCACTTCCCGGCGACGTCCTCCCCGTGCCGATGACGCGGAATCCGTCCGGCAGGCCGCCCGCGCGCCACAGCTGGACAACCCCGGGGAACAGCAGCCGCTTGGCCAGATCGCCGGTGGCACCGAAGATCACCAGGACGTGCGGAGGGATCTCCGACATGGGGCACCTCGTTCGATGGCGGGGTCTCGCATTGATCGGATGCTAAGCGGCCGCTCGGGGCCTCGCACCGCGAAGGACGGCCGGCTGTTCTCCCTCGTCCGGGTCATTTTGAACCACTTCACCCGCGTTGAGCTTCGCCGGCGCTTTCGTGGGTACCCGGGGACCGACAAACCGGATGAGGACGGAGAAGTACGTGAACGACGACGACCACCGCATCGTCACCGAGATCGCGCGGAAGGTCCGCACGGCGATGATCACCAGCCGCGGCGCGGACGGCAAGCTGACCAGCCGGCCGATGACGAGCCAGCAGGTGGACTTCGACGGCACCGCCTGGTTCTTCGTCAGCAGGACCGCCGACCTGGTCGCGGACATCGCCCGGGACGGCCAGGTCAACGTCGGCTACGCGGGCTCCGGCTCGTGGCTGTCGCTGAGCGGCACCGCGTCCGTGGTCGACGACCGGGCCCGCAAGAACGAGCTGTGGAACGAGTTCGTCCAGGCCTGGTTCCCGAACGGCCCGGACGACCCCGACGTCGTGTTGCTGAAGGTGGACGCGGACTCAGCGGAGTACTGGAACACACCCGGCGGCAAGCCCCGGGCCCTGTTCGAGATGGCGAAGGCCCGGGTGACGGGGAACCGGCCGGATCCGGGGGACAACGACACCGTGGACCTCTGACCCCGGCGGATCCGGGTTCGCAGGACTGCCACGACTACCGAAAGAAGACGCTGTGACCACCGTTTCCCGTACTTTCACCGTCGGCCCCGCGCCCGACGTCGTCGTCCCGTACCTCGCCGACTTCGGCCACGCCGAGCAGTGGGATCCCGGCACCGAGCGGTGCACCCGCAACGACGGCGGGCCCGTGCGGGTCGGGTCGTCGTGGCACAACACCTCGAAGATCGCGGGCATCAGCACGGAGCTGACCTACACGCTCGAGCAGCTCTCAGCCGACCGGATCGTGCTGGTGGGCCGCAACGACACCGCGACCTCGACCGAGACCATCGACGTCGTCCCCGACGGGAGCGGGTCGCGCCTGACCTACACGAACGACCTGGAGTTCAAGGGAGCCGCGAAACTCGCGGCGCCGCTGGGCAAGGTGGTGTTCGAGAAGCTCGGCAACGACACCGAGCGGCAGCTGACCGACGTGCTCAACGGCCTGGGCCGGTAGCCGCCGATGCGATCGCGACGGCGGATGACACCGGACGTGCGCAACCTGCGCCGGGTGGCCGTGCTCTCGGCCGGGGTCGTGGCGGGTGCCCAGGCCGCCACCGCGGTGGTCGCGCTGCGTGCGGGCCGGCGTGATTACGCCGATGCGGTGTGGGGCCCCGGCTTGGCCGCGGTGGCCGTCACGAGTGCGCTGGCCGGGCGGGGCGACGCTCGTCGGCGGTGGACGCTCGCGGCCGCGACGACCGCGTGGGCGGCCCGGCTCGAACGCCAGATGCTCGCCCGGATCCGCGGCAGCCGGGAAGAAGACCCGCGCTACACCGAGTTCCTGGACGGCGACTCGACGGCGGCCGTGGTCGGCAAGGTCTTCGTCACCCAAGGGCTGAGCCAGCTGCTGGTGTCCGTGCCGATCCAGCTGGCCGCGGCGAGCGCGCTGCCGCGCGGCCGGCGCAAGTGGCTCGCTCCGGCGGGGCTCGCGGTCATGGCCGGTGGTGCACTGGTCGAGGCGCTGGCGGACCGCCAGAAGGCGCGGTATTCCGAGCGTGGCGAGGACGAGCGGCCGGCCGTGCTCGACACCGGGCTCTGGGGCTGGTCGCGGCACCCGAACTACTTCGGCGACTCACTGGTGTGGGACGGGGCGTGGCTGGCCGCGACGGCGTCCCCCTTCGGCGGGTGGACGCTGCCCGCCCCGGCCTTGATGAGCTACCTGCTGATGTTCGCCACCGGAGCCAAGCGCACCGAACGGCGGATGCAGGACCGCCCGGGCTACCAGGACTACCGAAGCCGGGTCGCGTTCTTCTTCCCCCGGCCACCGCGGACCGCACCGGCGGACGAGGGAGCGTGACGGTGTCACTCGGCCCGGCCGAGCTTGCGGTCGACGAACCGGAGTTTCGCCTGCACGGCCGGTGACAGCGCGAACGGGTAGAGGTCGTCCTTGCCCATGCTGCGGTTGAGCTGGTTGAGCGCCCGCGACAGCGGGACCCAGGTGGCCATCAGGGCGTCGACGTCACGCGGGTGGTCTTCGGGCTCCGCGTCGACCGGGCTGCCGGGATGCGGCGCGATCGGCGTGCCCGCCACGAACACGCCCAGTGCGGCGGCGGTCTGGACCGTGTCGCGGATGTGGAGCAGGTGGGCGAACGTCTCCGCCCAGTCCTCCCACGGGTGCGCGGCCGCGTAGTGGCTGACGTGGGTGTCGGTCCAGCCGGTGCCGGGGTCGGTCGCGTAGTGCGTCGCCAAGGCTTCTTGGTAGTCGGCGCGCTCGTCGCCGAAGACGCGCCGGAACTCGCCGGGGTCGCCGGCGACGAGCACGTCCCAGTACCAGTGGCCGACTTCGTGGCGGACGTGCCCGAGCATCGTCCGGTAGGGCTCGGCCAGCTTCGCGCGCAGCCCTTCCCGGAACCCGTCGTCGCCTTCGGCGAGGTCGATGGTGATCACGCCGCCGGCGTGTCCGGTGATCACCGGCTCTTCGGCGCTGGACAGCAGGTCGAACGCCAGTCCGTGCTCCGGGTCGTCGGTCCGTGGCGTGGTGGGCAGGCCGAGGTCGTCGAGCTGGTAGAGCAGCCGCCGCTTGGCGGCCTCGGCGACCCGGAAGGTGTCGTCGACGTCCTCGTCGGCGGGGCGGGTGCGGGTCAGGGCGCAGCAACCGCACAGCGGGCCGTCGGCGGCGAGCCAGTTGCACCCGGCGAGTTCGGCGTTGGCGCAGCGCCGGTTCTCGTCGGCCCGGAGCATCGACGCGCTTTCGCGGTCGAAGCCGACATCGGTGCCGCACACCACGCAGGCCGAGTTCTCGAAGAACAGCAGGTTGGCGCATTCCGGGCAGGTGAAGGTGCGCACGGGTTCCCTTTCGTACCGGGCGACGGTCAGGCCCGTGACCACCTCACGGGAAATCTGGCCTGGAGTTACCCCGTGGGTGTCCCGGACGAACATGCCCGGGTGGAGGCGTCTTGGCTGCTGCCGATCACAGCCGATTCCGCCGCCGGTTCGGCTACTGTCGACCGATGGCAGGCGACGCGGTCTGGTTACCGTCGGATGAGGACGAGGCGCCGCCGGATCCTGCCGCCCGCACCGCGGAGCTGCGGGGGTTCGGCCGCCGCGCGCTGATCGTCGCGGTGCTGTGGGGGCTCTTCGCCGGTAGCGTGTTCGTCGGCCTGATCGTGTACGGCCACGGCATGGACCCCCGCCCGTTGGTGCTGTCCTGGATCCTCGGCTTGTGCCTTCTCACGGCGGCCGGGTTCGCCCTTCTTGCCTCGCTCCGGTGGCGACGACGGCACCGGGCGGTGCTGCGGACCGGCTGGCGAGCCGCCTCGGTCACCGTGAGACCCGACTACCCGGTTCGCACGCTCAGGCACCTGCCGGACCTCCTGGTCGACTACCGCGACGGCAGCCGGGCCGAGCTGCGCGCCTCGGTGTCGACCCACGGCAGTACGTACCTGTGGCACCAGCCCGGACGTCCGGCGTGGGTGGGGGGTTCGGGCCCGGACATGGTCGTCCTCTTCGCGCGGGGTGATCGCCGCCGCCCGTACGCGGTTCCGGCGTTCGGGCGACGGTCCCGCACCGAACCGAACGGACGGTGATCCGGACGTTCCGGTTGCCGCGGACCTATGAGCTCATCAGGCACCCGTTGCGTGTCGTCCTCGGAGCCGCTCGAAGTAGCCGCGGTGGCTCGTCACCCGGAGCGTCCGGCTCCGGGCGGACCGCGATACTGCCGACGTCCTCGCCATCCAGCGTCACGACACGGGTGTTGGCGGAGACGAATCCGGCGAGGAACCTTCCGCGCGCCCAGCCGCGGTCCCAGAGCCCGCGTCGTTCGAGATCCGGCCGCATGGCCTCCGCCTTCAGGCCGGCCAGCCATTCCTGGTCGTCCGCCGTCGCCGCCCGGAAGGTCCACCGCACCACGCCACTTGTCACGGTGCCCGGTGCCGGCGCGGTGGAGGATCACCGTGGTCGAGCAGTGACGTCCGACGTTCGCGGGCGCGATGTGGTGCACGACAACGACTCGCTGAACGAACAGCGGTGCCGGCTCGGGCTGGGCGAGCCGGCCGCCCGGATCTACGCGGGCCTGCTGCGCCGGTGGCCGATGAGGAGACCTCGCTCGTGCCGGCATTGCTCGGGGATGCTCCGGCTGGGCAGGGCCCATCAGGCGACGCGGGAGCCGGCTGCGGTGGTGAAGCGCAGTTCGACGTGGGTGGGTAGGTCGTCGAGGTCGAGGGCCTGGCACAGCCTGGATACACCTTCGTCGCGGATACGGTCCCGGATCTCGGCAGGGTCGCCGTCCTGCTCGACCGAGACGACCGCGAGCAGCTCCGGTTGGTCGGCCGGGCCGGTGAGGGACGCCGTCGCGGTGCGTACGCCCGGGTAGCCGCGCACTTCTTCGGTGAACGGGGCGACGGCCGTGGTGGTGGCCAGATCCGTGGTGCCGGTGTCGGATTCGAAGTGCCAGGTGCGGCCGGCCGGCTTGCGGACGAGCTGGGCGGCCAGCCAGCGCAGCCCGGCCAGGGCGACGACGATCCCGGCGGCCGCGGTCACGTACAGCACCCAGGTCGGGGGCAGCTCGGTGCCCGGCACGATCGGCCGATTCGCGCCGAGCGCCGGGAGCCAGTGGAAGCGGATCGCGGCCGGCACCGCGCCGGCGGCGATCAGCAGCAGGCCGAACCCGGCCAGCAGTGTCCGGTTGAGCCGGGCGGGACGGTTCACGACGTGCTCCTCACTGCGCGAAGACGGACCTTGACCTCGGGTCGGCGGACCGGGTCGATCCGGTCCAACCGGTTCGCGATCGCGACGCGGACCGCATCGGCGATCCCGTCGGGGCGGGTGCGGCGCGTCCGCACCCGGACGCGGATGCTGCGCCGCCGCACCTTCAGCCGCACTTTCTCCACGCCGTCGACCTGTGCCGCGGCCGTCCGGAGGGTGGAGCCGTAGCTGTGGCGCGAAGCGCCTGAGTCCAGGTCACCGCGCAGCGGCAGCACGGTGAGCTTGCCCGGTAGCACCGCCGCGAGCACCAGGACCAGGCCGAGCAGCGCGACGACCCCGCCGGTGATGAGGACGGGCAGGTCGGTCCAGTGCAGGTCGTGCAGCCGCCGTGCGGTGGCGCCGTAGTCCAGCCACGGGCGCTCGCCGAGGATCATCTGGATGGCCACGATCGCGGCGAGCGCGCCGGCCGCGGTCACGACCAGCGCGGTCAGCGCAGCCGGGGTGCTGCGGCGTGGGCGGCGTTTCACGAGACCCTCCTCGAGGACGTGGCCGTCGGGTGCAGTGCGGTGACGGTGATGTCCACCCGTTCGACGTCGAGCCCGGTCAGTTCGCTCACCCGCTCGCGCAGGTGGGCCCGGGCCTGTTCGGTGGTGCGGGCGACCGACGCCGGGTAGGTGATCGACAGCCGGGTGGCCAGCCGCACCCGGTCGCCGTCGACCTCGGCGTCGACCTTGACCGAGCGCCCGGCGTCTTCGCCGCCGAGCGCGACCCCCAGCACGCGCCCGGCGGCGCCGCCGACGTCGTCGAGTTCGCGGGCGGCGTGCGCGGCGATCCGTTCGATCGCGTGGCCGGCGATGACCAGTTCACCTCGCTCTTCGGCGGGCACGGTGGTGGTCATGGCTCAGCCCCGGTCCCGGCCGAACAGCTGGACGAGGTCGATCTTGCCGTCGAGGTGACGGCCGATCAGGAAGCCGATCGCCCCGAGCACGAGCACGGCCAGGAACGCGCCGAACCCGCCGAAGGCGAGGGCGAGGCCGAGCACGAGGCCGGTCAGCAACCCGGTCCTGGTGGCATTCATGGGAACCTCCGTCAAGAAGTGGTGGGTGCGGGCACGTCGCCGACGAACACGCGTGCGGGCCGGTCGAGCGGGCCGATCGCGACCCGGACCGCGGTCGCCGCGTCGGCTGCGGTGGCCGGGTAGTCGAGCACGACGCCGATGGTCACCTCGTCGTCGGTGACGCGGACCCCGGCGACGCGCCGGTCGGGCAGCAGCGTCGCGATCTCCCCGACCCGGCCGCCGTGCGGGCCCGCGACCTCCGGCAGGCCCGCCACCGCGTCGGGTGTCACTGCACCCGGCCGGTGTCGGCGCCCCGGTCGTCGGCGTCGTCGCCGGGCAGGTTGAGGTCGCCCACGGCGATGTTGACCTCGACGACCTCCAGGCCGGTCATCCGCTCGACGGCGGTGATCACGTTACGCCGCACCGACCGTGAGAGGTCGGCGATGGACACGCCGTACTCCACGACGACCTGCAGGTCGACCGCGGCCTGCTTCTCGCCGACCTCGACCGACACGCCCTGCCCCGCGGAGGCGGTCGCACCCGGGATGCGCTCCCGGATCGCGGAGAAGGCACGGGCGGCACCGCCACCGAGGGAGTGCACGCCGGACACCTCATGGGTGGCCAGACCGGCGATCTTCTGCACCACGGTGTCGGCGATCGTGGTCGAGCCTTGGCTGGTGACGAGGGCGCCGGTCGCCTCGGTGGTGGCGGGGGTCTTCGTGGTCGTCTCGGCCATGGTGTTCCTCCTTCGTCGGGTGAACTGTTGTGCCGGGAAGACCCGGGGTGGGCCGGAATCGTCACGGCCACGATCGAGTGAACACGGTCACGCGGCCGGGGAAGTGACGAATGGGTCGCCGGGGTGTCTTGATGGGCATGACCGTCCACAAGGGACGGTGAAGGCACCGGAGGAGCGAAGACATGTCGTTGGGCGACAAGATCGGGAACACGGCCGAGGACGCGGTCGAGAACGTCAAGGACGCCGTCGACAAGGTCAAGAACGTTCTGAAGAAGGGCTGAGACCGCCCGGTCACCACCCGGGGATAGCAGCTGCGAGTGCGCGCCGGTTCGGCAGCGCATCGCGGATCAGGCCGGTCCGGCTCAGGGGAGAGCGGCCAGGAACCCGGTGAGGGCGAGCAGCCCCGTCACCCCGAAGTTGACCAGCCGGTGCTCCATGAGGATGGCGGTGAACTCCCGGATGGTGGCGCTGGGCCAGTAGTAGAGGGCGGTGGGGGCGCCGACGACCTGACCGTTCACCTTCGCCGTGCGGGCGAGGATCGCGGCGCGGAAGGCGTGGAAGTTGTTGGTGACGACCACGCACCGGTGCTCGGGCCGGTGCTGCCGCATGAGTTCGCGGCTGAAGGTGAGGTTTTGCGCGGTGGTCGCCGAGCGGTCTTCGCGGAGCACCTCGCCGTCGGGAACGCCGTGGGCGACGAGGTAGTCGGCCATGGCGTGGGATTCGGGCTGGGTTTCGTCCGTTCCCTGGCCGCCTGAGGTGATGACGATCGGGTTGCCGCCCTGGTCGCGCTCGTTCCGGTAGAGGGCGATCGCTTTGTCGAGCCGGGAGGCCAGCAGCGGCGGGATTCTGCCGTTGATGATCCGGGAGCCGAGCACGACCACGAAGTCGACGCCGGAACGGACGCGGAGCCGGCCGTAGAGGAAGGCATAACCCAGGTAGCAGCAGAACAGGAAGCTCACGTAGGCCACGGCGGCCAGCGCCGAAACGGCGACCGCGCCGATGGCCGGGTGCTGGGTGTACTCGGCGGCGATCAGCAGGACGACGAGGGCGAGCAGTCCCAGGCCGGTGAGGAAGGAGAGGAGGTTGCCCAGTGACCTGCTCTCGCGCCGGATCATGGTCACGCCGTTGGCGAGCAGGAAGACCGCCAGCACCAGGACCGTGATCAGCGGTATCAGGAGGACGAAGAACACGACGATGCCGGCCACGTCGAGGGGAAGCCGGTCGATGTCGCCGAGCAGCGCGATGATGAGGCTGGCGACGGCCAGGCCGAGCAGGACCGCGTTGCGGAATCGACGGCGGTCCTGACGGATGCTCACCAGCGCCACGACGAGGAACAGCGCGGCCAAGGCGTAGAGAATGGCTGTCGCCTCCGGGGTCTCGGTGTCGGATCGCCAGCAAGGATTTTCGGACTTCAGGGGCCGACGGGCAGGCTGTGTCACTCTTTGGCGCTTGTTGTTCACCTGACCGGACGTCGCCGGGGAAATCGCCGCGGGGCGGCCGAGCCGAACGAGGTGTGCTGTGCCGGCCAGGGCGACGGTTCCGGCCGGTGCAGGTGCACCCGGCCGGAACCGGACCGTCGCGCGGGCCGCCCGTTCGGACCGAGCTCACATCGTGACGACCGCGTTTTTGCCGCCGTCGACGGAAAGCGTCGCACCCTGGATGTAGGACGCCTGCGGGGAAACCAGGAACCGGATGGCTTCGGCGACTTCTCCGGGTCGGGCGCCGCGGCCGGCGGGCAGGGTGGCGAGGTAGCCGCCGAACATGTCGCGGATGTGCTCGTTGACGCGGGTGAGGACGTAGCCGGGGTCGACGGAGTTGACCCGCACCCCGCGCGGGCCGTATTCGGCGGTCCAGGACTTGGTCAGCATGCTCAGGGCGGCTTTCGCTGCTTGGAAGGCGCTGGTTCCCGACGCGGCCATGGTGGTGCTGAGGCTGCCGACGTTGACGATCGCGCCGCGGCCGCGTTCTGCCATGGCGGGAGCGAACGCTCCGGCCAGCAGGTAGGGCGCTTTGACGTTGAGGGCGAACGCCGTGTCGAACATGGCTTCGGTGGTGTCCTCGGTGGGCGCGAACCCACCGCCGCCGGCGTTGTTGACCAGGACGTCGACGGTGCCGTTCGCGGTCGCTTCCCGTGTTTCGGCGATGAGCCGCCGGACTTCGGCGGGGTCGGCGAAGTCGGCGATCAGGTCGACCGCCCGGCCGCTGGCGGACTCGATGGCCTTACGGGTCTCGGCCGCCCGGCCGGCGTCGCGGCCGCACACGACGATCGCGTACCCGTCTTCGGCCAGCTTCAAGGCGGTTGCCCGCCCGATCCCGCTGGTCGAACCCGTGACGAGCGCCCAGGAGTTCGGTGGGTCGGATTCGGTGTCGCTCATGGGGTTTCCTTCAGTTGACGATGAGGACCAGGCGGCCGCGGACGTGGCCGGTCTCGGCGGCGTGGTGGGCTTCGGCGATGTCGGCCAGCGGGAAGGTCCGTTCGACCGGCAGCCAGAACTTCCCGGCTTCGATGAGGTCGCCGATGGTGGCCAGGGCGTGGAAGGCGTTGCCGTCAGCGAAGCCGTTGCTGAAGTGCACGCCGTGCGCTTCGGCGCCGGCGAAGTCGGCGACGGTGATGACGTTCTTCGCTTCTCCGCCGGCGAGGGCGATGAGCTCGGGCAGGACGCCGTTCCCGGCGACATCGAGGGCGACATCGACGCCGTCGGAGGCCAACGCGCGGACGCGGTCGGTCATGCCGTCCCCGTAGACGACCGGTTCCGCGCCCAGGGTGCTGAGGAAGCCGCTGTTGCGGGCGCCGGCGGAGCCGATGACCCGGGCGCCGCGGGCGAGGGCGAGCTGGACGGTCGCGGTGCCGACGCCGCCGGAGGCGCCGTTGACGAACAGGGTGGTGCCGGTGGTGACGTGGAGCTGGTCGAGGCCGCGGGTGGCGGTTTCGAGGGCGGCGGGGATGCCGGCGGCATCGGCGAACCCGAGCGAGGGCGGGATGGGCGCGCGGTAGGTCAGCAACGCGAACTCGGCAGCGGCTGCTTGGTTGTCGGAGATGCCGAAGATGCGGTCGCCGACGGCGAGGTCAGTGACGCCGTCGCCGATCTCGTCGACGACGCCGGCGACGTCGGCGCCCGTGGTCTGGGGGAGGGTGGCGCCGAAGCTGAGTTCGCCGCGGCGGATCTTGGTGTCGCTGGCGCTGATCCCGGCCGCGCGGACCCGGATGCGAACCTGGCCGGGGCCGGGGTGCGGGTCGGGCAGGTCCACGATCTGGAGGACTTCGGGGCCGCCGTACTGCTGGAACTGTGCTGCTTTCATGGTGGTGGTCTCCTGTCAGACGTTGCGGCTGTTGGGGGTTTGCTGGGTGTAGTCGACGTCCCAGTCCTCGACGCCGATGGCGATGATGCGTTCCGGGTGGACGCGGATCATGGCGTTGTCGTGGTGGCCGGGGGTTTCGACGTCGGTGATGGCTTCGGCGTGGCCTCGGATTTCCAAGGAGCGGACTCGCCAGGGGTCGGTGCTGGGGACGTCGTCGATGACGAGGGCGATGCGGCCGTTGTCGGCGACGTTGCGGAAGCGGCGGCTCTTGCGGAGGTGCAGGCCCATCAGGTCGATGGTCTGCGTGTCCGGGTTGTAGGTGAATCCGACCGGGCTGACCTGGAGGGTGCCGTGCGGTTGGGCGGTGGCCACCCGGCACAGGGGCTGGTCGTGCAGGTACTGGACTTCCTTGTCGGTGAACATGGTTCTCCTCGGTCTGTTTAGTGGGTGAGCACGGGTTCAGGGGTGACCGGGAGCGGGCCACGGCGGAAGAGGCCGGCGGCGAGCAGGGCACCGGCGAAGAACAGCGCGGCGGCGATCCAGAACACGAAGTGGTAGCCGGCGAAGGTCGCCGCGGCGAGGGTGGCGGGGTCGGTCGCGGTGGTGGCGTGGGCGGTGAGGTAGTTCGTGGTGGCGGTCGCGCCGAGGGAGCTGAACACCGCGAGGCCGATCGAGCCGCCGACCTGCTGGGTGATGTTGGCCATCGCCGAGGCCACTCCGGTTTCGTGCGGCCGCACGCCGCTGGTGGCCGCGTTCTGCCCCGGTCCGAAGATCAGGCCGAGGCCGAGGCCGATGACGAGCAGGGCCGGGAGCACCCCGCCGGTGTAGGTCGAGTCCGTGTCGATGCCGGTGAGCAGGACCATGCCGGCCGCGGCGAGGAGGCTGCCGATCGGGACGATCGGGCGGGGGCCGACGCGGGGGAGCAGCACCGCGCCGGAGACGACCGCGCCGGCCATGACGAGGACGACCATGGGCAGGAACGCCAGGCCGCTCTGCACCGGGGTGAACTTCAGGGTGTCGGTGAGGTAGTAGGTGACGAAGAGGAACACGGCGAAGCCGCCGGTGCCGGAGATCCCGATGGTCAGGTAGGAGGCGCCGCGGTCGCGGTCCAGGACCACCGACAGCGGCAGCAGCGGGTTGCGGACCTGGCGTTCGACCAGGACGAACGCACCGACGAGCAGCAGCCCGAACACGGTCGGACCGAGGGTCCACGGGTCGGTCCAGCCGCGGGTGGCGGCGTTGCCGAGGCCGTAGACGACACCGAACAGGCCGAGCAGCGCGAGGACGGTGCCGGCGAGGTCCAGCCGGGTGCGTTCCGGGCGGGCGTGGTCGACGAGGAAGAGCAGGGCGCCGGCGAC
Source organism: Amycolatopsis sp. Hca4 (assembly GCF_013364075.1). Classification (GTDB taxonomy): domain Bacteria; phylum Actinomycetota; class Actinomycetes; order Mycobacteriales; family Pseudonocardiaceae; genus Amycolatopsis. The sequence goes on along the minus strand of NZ_CP054925.1, from coordinate 2,008,119 downwards.
GGCGATCGCGGCGATGACCACGTTGACGTAGAGGCACCAGCGCCAGGACAGGTTCTGGGTGAGGACGCCGCCCAGGAGCAGGCCGAGTGCGCCGCCGGCGCCGGAGATGGCGCCGAAGACGCCGAAGGCGCGGCCGCGTTCGTCGGCGTTGTCGGCGAAGGTCACCGACACCATCGACAGCGCGGCCGGGGCGAGCACGGCCGCGAACGCACCCTGCGCGATGCGGGCGATGAGCAGCAGGGTGAAGCCGTCCGCGGCGCCGCCGAGGGCGGAGGCGGCGGCGAAGCCCAGCATGCCGATGGTGAACAGCCTTTTGCGACCGAAGAGGTCGCAGAGCCGGCCGCCCAGCAACAGGAGGCTGCCGAAGGCGAGGGCGTAGCCGGTGACCACCCATTGCCGGTTGTCGTCGGAGAACGCCAGGTCGTGCTGCGCGGTCGGCAGGGCGATGTTGACGATCGTGGAGTCCAGGATCACGGTCAGCTGGGCCAGGCTCAGGACGACCAGCGCGAGCCACCGGTTCGGAACGGCTTCGGATTTCATGGGGACCTTCGATCGCTCACGGGCTTGACTTACCGATGTTATATTAACTTACCGACGATAAGTCAAGTGTCGATGGGTAAGGTGATCTGCCATGACCAACGACGTCCTCTGGCTGCGGGACGAGCCGCCACGACCGCCGAGGCGGAACACGCCGCTCACCCTGGAGCGGATCATCACCGCGGCAATCGCCGAACTCGACGCGGCGGGCGCGGAACGGCTGACGATGCGCAAGCTCGCCGAACGGCTCCAGGTGACTTCGACCGCGCTCTACTGGCACGTCGCGACCAAGGAAGACCTGCTCGACCTCGCGCTCGACCACGTCGTCGGCGAAGTACCGGTGCCCCCGCCCGGCTCGGAGCCCCGGGCCGGACTCCGGACGCTGCTCGTCGGCTGGCGCGCCGCGATGCTCGCCCATCCGTGGTCGCCCGCTCTGCTCGGCCGCCCGCTGCTCGGACCCCACGTGCTGGCGCGTACCGAGTTCATCCAGGCGAAGCTCGTCCAGGCCGGGCTGGCCGGGCTGGAACTCGCGGCCGCGACCCGCACGCTTGCCGGCTTCGTGCTCGGCGCGTCACTGGCGGACGCGACCTGGCGCCGGCTGGACGACCCGGCCGCGATCGCCAAGGTCCGCGCGCACATCCTCGATTCCGCCGAGCGCTACCCGACCCTCAGCACGTCCGGGTTCGTCGACGCCGGGTGGCCGGACGACGAGCTGTTCGTCTTCGGTCTCGACCGGGTGCTCGACCGGCTTCTGGCCAGCACCTGATCGCGAACCCGTAGCACATCTGCCCGGAGACAAGGCCGAACGCGGCGAGGTGGTCGGCGCAAGGGCGGCCGTGGTTCCACCCGAACCGCCGCTTCGCCGTCAACTCCGCGGTCCGCCGTTGCTCGATGCGGCGTCAGGACTCCCTGACCGCTTCGGGTAGGGGCACCGGAGTGGCGCGAAAGTGCCCTGGCGACAACCCATATCAGCGGCGCAAGCCGCGTATGACGACCTATTCGACGAGGCCGATGTGAGCAGCACGCGGGTGAGGAAGCCAGAAGGTCGGTAATGGCGCCGCGCTTGCGACAGCCCGTGGACCGATCGTGATCCCGCCGAGGCCGCGGATGGCGGTGTCGGATCAGACCTTGGCCAGCCCCTCGAGCAGTGCCGCTGAGAACTCCTTCGGTTTCTCGATGTGCGGGCTGTGCCCGGTGTCGGCGATGACCACCTCGCGGTAGTCGCCGCCCGACGCGGCGTACCGGTCGAGGACCGCTCTGGTCTGGGTGACCATCGGTTGCGCGGGGTGGGTGGCCTCGCCCGGCCAGCCGGGCACCGCGCCGAGCCGGCCGAGGTGGGCGAGGTCGAACAGGGAGGTGTCGGACACGATCTGGTCGTCGGCTCCCCGCACCCAGAGGATCGGGGGCTTGGGCTCGATCGCGTCGAGGTCGTCGAGGCGGAAGTTGCCGGGTGCCAGGGTGTTGAGCACGCCCCGGGTGCCCGGCGCGACGCCCGGCCACGCGTCGGTCGTGGTGGAGTCGCCGGGGTAGTGGTCGTCGCCGACCCGGGTGGTGAGCATCGACTCGACGAGGTCGTCGAGGTGGGCGGGGCGGAACGGTGGTTTGACGTAGAAGGCCAGCAGCACCTGTCGCGGGGAGAACGGCGACTCGTCCGAGGTGTCGCCGTCCTTGAGCCGGGCAACGAAGTCGGGGTTGGCTCCGCCGCCGCCCGAGCCCGTGCCCGCCGCGTCGACCAGCTCGCCGTCCGCGCCTTTGGTGCCGCCGAAGCCGTAGGGCGAGACCGGGTTGACCAGCGTCACGGTGCGCGCGAGTGCGGTGTGCTCGCGCAGCAGCTGCAGGACCACGCCGCCGCCCATGCTCCAGCCGACCAGGTGCGCGGCGTCGATGCCCAGCGCGGCCAGCGTGGCGGCCACGTCGTCGGCGTAGTCGCGCACGCCCCGCGTCGCGTCCACCGGCAACGGATCGGTGCCGCCGAAGCCGCGCAGGTCCACTGCGATCGGGCGGTACCGCGGCGGCAGGTCGAGCATCGACTCCTGCCAGAAGGCGGAGGACGAGACGTTGCCGTGGACGAACACGACCGGCTCGCCGTGCTCGCGGCCGGCCACCTCCAGCACGTGCGTGGTCAGCCGGTCGGTCGGCACCTTCGCCGAGGTGATTCCGTCGAGGAGTGTGGTCACAGTCGTCCCTTTCACGCCAGCCAGCTCGTCACCTGGGACATCGACGCCGACGCCCAGCCCAGCTGCAGGTGGTTCACCGAGCCGACCAGTGCGGTCGCGGCGAGGTGGCCGATGCCCGTGCTGTCCAACGCGCTGGCCACGAACACGATGCCGTCGCTCGGGCCGCGGTTCTCGTTGAACACGCCGACGATGGTGGGCGAGCCGCCGGCCAGCAGGTACACCGAGACGCCTGCGGGGGTGCCGGCGGACTGGATGGCAGAGATCATCGACCCGGCGTCGATCGCGGCCTGGATGCCCGTCCCGTCGGTGTAGAAGCCCTGGCCGCCGTAGTAGGTCGTGTACCAGTCCTGTTGCGAGCCGTCGACGCCGAACGTGCTGTCGAAGCGGGCCAGCATCTGCCGCTGCCCGGGGTAGGTGTCCCAGCCTGCGGTGGGGGTGATCGACAGTTCCGGGTGATAGGTGTAGGCGCCGTAGCAGGTCATCCTGGTGTGCGGGCTCGGCGCGTTGATGCCGACGCCGCACTCCGGCCAGATCGAGAGGTCGTGCGCGTAGCCGTGTGCGAACGGGTAGTCGTAGCCACCGTTCGGCCCGCCGAGGGTGATCAGCTTGCGCACGTCGCCGGCGTAGGCCCGGCCCCACGGGGGCTTCACCGAGGAGACGTACATCCGCGTGGACAGCTCGCCCTTGCTCCAGCCGACCAGATCGACCTGGCTAACCCCCAGCCGTGACTTGATCAGCGCGATCGCGTCACCGACCTGCTGTGCCTGCTGGCGGTTCTCGCCCTGCTTGTGCGCGAAGCCGATGGCGAACACCCGGTACCCGCGCGAGCTGAGGTACTGCATCAGCCCGGTCGACGGGCAGGTCGCCGAACCGCACCCGAAGCCGCCGGATTCGTTCGGGTTGGCCCAGGCCCGGTCGGGGTTGTCGTTGGCACCGTGGACGAGCAGCACCGGCGTGGCCTTCGCGCCGGTCGACCAGCCGGGTGCGGAGTACAGCAGGAACCGCGACGAGGACGGCTGCGCCACGCCGCCGAAGAAGGTCAGCCGCTGCCCGTCCTGGTTGCCCCGTCCGTCCGGCGGGTACTGCTCGTCGGCGAATCCCGGTGTGGTGTCGCGGTAGCGCTCCACCTTGGCCCACCCGTTGGCGACGGTGCTGAACGTCGCCTCGTTGGTCAGGTAGGCGGGAGCGGCCGAGGCAACCGGCAGCGCCGGCGCGGCGACCTCCACACCGACGACGATGGCGGCAGCGGCCACCAGGCTGAGCAGGCGCACGACGGGCTCCTCACGACACCGGGGGAACTCCGCAACTATCGGCCACCGAGCGAGCCGGGGGCAATGTGCGCCGGCCACGTCCCGCACGCCTCGGACATGGTCGTGGGCACCACATCGAGGGGTGCGGTCACGGGTCGCCGAAGGTGCTCGGTCCAGGGTGCCTCGGGCTGTCCGGGCTTCAGTGGAGGTCGAGGCGGTGGACGATCTTCTCGCGCTCGGCCAGGTTCACGTGTGCCTCTTCTCCCCGAGCTTCCAGCAGCAACGCGACCACGGCCTCGATCGAAGCGATCGTCGGCACGAAGCTGTCGTAGGCCGAGGGTGCGGTGACCTGCTGGGCCAGCACCACGTCCGCGTGGTGGCTCACCGGGGACAGCCATGGGTCGGTGAACAGCACGATCGTGGCCTTGCGCTCCGCCGCCAGCTCGGCCAGGCGCTCCGTCGGGGGCTCGTAGCGGCGGTAGTCGAACAGCACCAGGACGTCCTTCGGGCCCCAGGACGAGGCAGCCGCCGCTCGCTGTACCGGGTGTTCGGACAGGACTTCGACTCGGTCGCGCAGCTGCATCAGGTGCAGGGCCAGGTACTGGGCGAACAGGCCGCTGAACCGGCCTCCGGCGAGCGTGATCCGCCGCTTGGGGTCGGTGAGCAGGGAAACCGTGCGGTCGAGGTCGTGTTCGCTTGTCTCGGCGAACGTGCGGTGGATCGCCCGGCCGAACTCGCCGGCCGCGCGGTCGAGGACCGCGATCGCGCCGATGGGCTCGTCCGTGCCCGAGTAGAGCGTCAGCGGCGAGGCTTCCCGGGCGCCGAGCTCCTCGCGCAGTGCGGCCTGGAACGCCGGGAAGCCCGCATAGCCGACCCTGGTGACCAGCCGGAGCACGGTCGGCGCGCTGACCTTGGACTGCTCGGCCAGCGCCGCGAGGGTTTCGAAGCCCGCCGCGGGGTAGTTCGCCAGCAGGATCCGGGCGACCTTGGTCTCGGCGGGGCTCAGCTCGCCGAGCCGCCGCCGGATCTGCTCGGCAACCGTGTCGACGGGCATCGTGGGGCTCCTCCGTGTGCCGGGGCGGCGGGATCGCCCCGCCGACAACCTAACGGACGGGCGCCGTGCACGCCGTCGGCCCGACGTCGAGCCGCAAGTCCAGGACACTGCCCGGGACCGCGGGCTTCGTCCACGTCCGGGTGGCCGCGGTCTTCCTGAGCCGGACGTCGAACCGCGGCGCGGTCTCGAAGGTGTGCGCGGTCGTCGTGCGGGCGACCGCACTGCCCGCCAGTGCGACGGCGGTGCGCAGGAGCGAATAGGGCGTGCCGGCCGCGTTCCGCGGCGAATGGAAGACGTCGTCGTTCTCCGGGACCGGGGACCGGTCCACCGGCGTGGCGGGCCGGGCACCGGCCGGCGGAACGGCCAGCCGGGCCGCCGGGATGTACCGGGCACCGTCGGTGAGGTAGTCGTACCGGACGTCGTGGACGGACCAGCCGCAACTCCCGGTGGTCACGTGGCTGCGGCGCAGGTCGAGGACCGTCACGCCGTGTTCGCCGAGCACCCGGAGCGTTTCGGCCGGGCTGCCGGGGCGGTCGACCACCACCGCCGTGTTTTCGTCGAGGGCGTAGACGCGGTCGTGCCCGGTGTCGGCGGCCAGCCGCAGGGACCGGCCTTCGCGGCCGTCGACGCCGGTGTGGGTGTCCAGCAGGCCGGACGTGAGCAGGCCGAATCCGCCGGCCGGGAGGTAACCGAGCACCGAGGGGTCCTCGAAGTAGCCGGGCCTGCTGCCGTCGCGCAGGCCCTCGTAGGAGTCGCCGCCGGTGACCATGTCGGGGCCGGACGCGATCTGGGCGCCCGCACTGGATCCCGAGATCACCGCGCCCGTGCGGAACTTCGCCCGGATGGCGGCCAGCACCAAGCTGTCGGTGTGCCGGTCCCCGCGCAGCAGCGTCGTCACGTAGCGGTACTGGTCGCCGCCGCCGAAGAAGAAGCCGCTCATACCCCGGACCCGCGCGGCGACCGCGTCGGATTCCGCCGCGGCCACGTGGTCCAGGTCGACCGGGATCCACTCCGCGGCGGCACCGTGCTGGGTGAACAGCCCGGCGTAGTACGCGCCGTTGCACACGGAGTTGGAGCACTTCTCGGGGTCGTCGGCGTCGGGGTCCTGGCTGGCCGGGAGGGAGGCTGCGGTGATGATCCCGATCCGGGCCCGTGGGCCGCCTGCCCGCGCGATGACCTCGTCGAAGACGGCGTCGTTGTCTTCGGCGAGCGCGCCGCCGACGAGCACCAAGGACCCTCGCGCGGCCGTCGTCGCGTGCGCGGACGTCCACGAGGAAAGCAGGAGCAGGATCGTCACGATGATGGCGCGAGCCGGGCGTCCGGGCATCAGAGGTCCTTCCGGGCATCGAGGGTGCCGCAGGTGGCGATGAGCGTGGCGAGCAGGGCGACGCGGTCCGGCACGGAGGTGACGTCGAGCCACTCGCCGGGGGTGTGGTCCGCACCGCCGATGGGACCGAGCCCGTCGAGGACGGGCACGCCCTGACCGGCGATGAAGTTGGCGTCCCCCACCCCACCCGTCGCGGCCGCGTCGACGGCGAAGCCGAGCCGGGCGCCGATGGCGCGGGCGCGGGCGAGCAGCACCCGGGCGCCGGGGCCGTCTTCCATGACCGGGCAGTCGTCGAGCTGGGTGACCACGGCGGCGGTGCCTTCGACGGCGAGGTGCCCGGCGTGTTCGTGGATGCTCTTCGCGGCCCACTCCATGCCGTCCCGGGTCGGCGAGCGCACCTCGAGCTCGAGGCACGCTTCGGCGGAGACGATGTTCGTCCGGGTGCCGGCCCGGATCGTGCCGACGTTGACCGTCACCCCTTGCCGCCGTCCGTTCAGCGCCTGGAGTTCGAGCACGAGGTTCGCCGCCGCCAGCGCGGCGTTGGCCCCGCGCTCCGGCTCGATCCCGGCGTGGGCGGCCCGTCCGGTGATCCGGACGTGGAAGTCGGCGACGCCCTTGCGGGCGATGACCAGGTCGCCGTTCTCCCGGGCGCACTCCAGCGCTAGGGCCAGGTCCGCGGTTCCGGCCAGTGCCTCGGTGACCGGCCGGCTCATGGGCGAGCCGGCCTCTTCGTCCGGGGTGGCCAGGAAGACCAGCTCGGCGAAGTCCCGGAAACCCGTGCCGAGCAGCAGCTCCGTGGCGGTCAGCCCGGCGAGCAGCCCGCCTTTGTCGTCGCTGACGCCCGGTCCGTAGGCACGCTTGCCGTCGGTGGAGAACGGACGGGCGGCGGCGGTGCCGCGGTCGAAGACGGTGTCCAGGTGCCCGGCGAGCAGGATGCGCCGTCCGCCGCGGGACCGGGGTGTCCGGCCGGCCAGCCGGCCGATGACCGCGTCGCCCCGCCCGTCCAGCGGCACCCGCTCGACCGCGAACCCCTGCCGCCGCAGCAGGTGCGTCACCCGGGAGGCCACCGCGTTCACGCCGTCGGGGTCGTCCGAGCCGGAGTCCAGTGCGACGAGCCCGGCGAGTTCGCTCAGGTAGCCCGGCAGGCTTTCGACCGCGGCGCGCCGGAGCGGGTGCGCCAGGTCGGTCCGGAGGCTCACAGGACCTTCGCCAGGAACTCGCGGGTCCGCGCCTGGCTCGGCCGGACCAGCACCTGCCGCGGATCACCCTCTTCGACCACGACGCCCTCGTCCATGAACACCGCCTTGTCGGCGACCTCCCGCGCGAAGCCGATCTCGTGGGTCACGACGACCATCGTCATCCCGCCGGCCGCCAGCCCGCGCATGACGTCCAGCACGTCGCCGACCAGCTCGGGGTCGAGCGCCGAGGTCGGTTCGTCGAACAGCATCAGCTTGGGCCGCATGGCCAGCGCGCGGGCGATGGCCACCCGCTGCTGCTGGCCACCGGAGAGCTGGGCCGGGTAGTGACCGGCCCGGTCGGCCAGGCCGACCCGGTCGAGCAGTTCCCGGGCGCGCTCGCGCGCGGCGGCCTTCGTCAGGCCGCCGACGCGGACCGGGGCCTCCATGACGTTCTCTTCGGCGGTGAGGTGCCCGAAGAGGTTGAACCGCTGGAACACCATGCCGATCTCGCGGCGGCGGCGGGCGACCTCCCGCTCGGTCAGCTCCAGCAGCTTCGTCCCCTGCTGCCGGTAGCCGACGAACCCGCCGTCGATCGACAGGTGCCCGCCGTCGATCTTTTCGAGGTGGTTCATGCACCGCAGCAGCGTCGACTTGCCGGAGCCGGACGGGCCCAGCAGGCAGCACACCTGCCCGGCTTCGACCTGCAGGTCGATCCCGCGCAGCACCTCGAGCCGGCCGAACCGCTTGCGCACCCCGTGGGCGCTGACCATGGCCGGGCTCATCGGTCTTCCTTTCGCGAGAGCCGGCGGGACAGCCCGCCGGCGAACAGCCGGGCCGCGGGGCCCGGTCCGGCGGTCGTGGTGCCGCGGCCGAACCGCCGTTCCAGCCACGACTGCGGCCCGGCCAGCAGGGTGACCAGCGCCAGGTACCACGCGCCCGCCACCACCAGCATCGGGATGACCTGGTAGTTCTGGGCGTAGACGTCCTGGATGTTCGACATCAGGTCGTGGGCGGAGATGATCGAGACCAGTGCCGTCATCTTCAGCATGTTGATCACTTCGTTGCCCATCGGCGGGATGATCACGCGCATCGCCTGGGGCAGCACGATCCGCCGCAGGGTCAGGCCCGGTGGCATGCCCAGGGAGTGCGCGGCCTCGGCCTGGCCGACGTCGACGGACTGGATGCCCGCCCGCACGATTTCGCTGCAGTAGGCCGCTTCGTTCAGCCCGAGCGCGAGGAGCGCGGCGACGGCCGGGGTCAGCACGGAGTTGGTGTCCACGCTCAAGAACGTCACGTGGGTGAACGGGATGCCGATCATGATGCGCTGGTAGAGCGCGCCGGCGTAGCCCCAGAAGATGATCTGGACCAGCAGCGGCGTGCCGCGGAAGAACCAGACGAAGAGACTGCCGAGGCTGCTGAGCACGGGGTTGTGCGACAGCCGGAGCACGGCGATCACCGTGCCCAGCGCCAGGCCGAGCGCCATCGCGGCGGCGGTGAGCCAGAGCGTGGTGGCGAGCCCGCGGAAGACCAGGCCGTCGAAGAGGTACTGCCCGACGATGTCCCAGTGCACGTTCGGGTTCTTCGCCAGGGAGCCGATCAGTCCGATCAGGGCGGTGAGCGCGATCGCCGCGGAGACCAGCCGGCCCCAGTGTCGCAAGGGGACGGTGGTCAGCTCGGCCGGCGGTGTCCGGCCGGTCGTCGCCTCCGGTTCGGTGTGGACGGTCATCTCAGGCCGCCCCGGCGTTGCGGGTCGCCTTGGGCACGGCGATGGACTCGACGCCGTAGGCGGCGCAGATCTTCTTGAGCGTGCCGTCGTCGATCAGTGCCTGAAGCGCTTTCTGGATCGCGTCGGTCAGCTCGGGCAGCCGCTTGGACACCCCGATCCCGTTGGGTGTCGCGTCGTAACCGCCGTCGGCGGCGGGGTCCTGGACCGACTCGAACGCCGAACCGCCGTCGGCCGTCTTGGCCGTCCAGCCGGCGGCCGGCTTGGTCAGGACCTCCGCGGCCACCTTGCCCGAGCGGAGGGCCAGCTGGGCGTCGGAGTCCTTCGGGAACGTCTGGATCGAGATCGGCGCGGGACACTTCGCCTGCTGCGCGGTCAGCAGGTCGAGCTGGTGGGTCGCGACCTGGACCGCGACGGCCTTGCCGCACAGGTCACCCAGGGAGCCGATCTTCTGCGGATTGCCCTTCGCGACGAGGATGCCCGAGCCGGAGACCGAGTAGTCGACGAAGTCGAGGACCTGCTGCCGCTTCTTCGTGTCGGTGATGGCCGACATGACGACGTCGTACTTGCCGGCCTGGATCGCCGGGACGATCCCGTCGAACTTCTGCGGCGTGAAGGCGAACTTGACTCCGAGTTTGCCGCCGAGGGCCTGGCCGAGGTCGTAGTCGAGGCCGGTCAGCTCCGGCTGTCCCTCTTTGACGAACATCTCGAAGGGCGCGTAGGGGACGTCCGAGGCCACCCGGACGGTCCCGGTGTCGCGGATCGCGGCCGGGAGCGCGTCGTGCAGGTCCGCGGCCGCGCTGATGGTCACCCCGGCGACGGCGACGGTCTGCTGGGCGGGCGCTGCGGTGGAGGACGGGCTGCAGCCGGTCAGGGTGGTCACGAGGCAGGCGGCGGCCACGGCGGCGAGCGGGCCGGGGTGGGCAGAAGGTTTCACGAGCACGGTCGAGCCTTCCCGAGAAGTGGGGCGGGGGCCGGTGATGGCCGGTCGAAGGTGAAACGCAACTTACATCTTCCGTCAACATGAGGCTAGATGTAATATTTGTTTCTTCACCGGACCTGGGAGGGCACATGGCTCGTCGCCTCACCGTCTTGGCCGCTTGCATGCTGCTGGCCGTCTCCGGGACCGCCGTCGCGCAAGCTTCGGTCACGCGGTTCCGCGCCGGCAGCTCGACCGACGTCACCCGGCCGGACTGGTCCGGCCCGGCGTTCACGATGAACGGCTCCGGCGCGGTCGTCGACGCGAGCATGCGCAGAGCCGTCGACACCATCCGCGGCGGCAGCGGCACCCTCGACGTCGTGGTCCTCGCCGGTTCCACCCCGGCGAGCGGCAGCCGCACCCCCGAATGCGACGCCGTCATCCGGCTGGCCGGGGTGAACTCCTGCACCACCTGGGTGCTGACCCGGGCCGCCGACGGCGACGACAGCCGGGTCAACGCCGACATCCGCAACGCCGAGTTCGTCTACTTCGCCGGTGGTGACCAATGCCGTTACGCCGCTTGGAAAGGCACCGCCCTGCAAGCCTCCGTCCGGTCCGTGGTCGCCAAGGGCGGCGGTGCGGGCGGAGGGAGCGCCGGGACGCACATCACCAGCTCGATCGTCTACAACGGATGCGGCGCCAGTGTCGACAGCCGGACCGCGCTCGCTGACCCCTACTCCTCGGACATCACCTTCACCACGGGCATGTTCGCGTGGCCGGACTACGGCGACACGATCAACGACTCGCACTTCGTCACCCGTGACCGGATGGGCAGGCTGATGGCCTTCACCGCCCGGGCGGTGAACGACGGTCTCACCTCCCACGGTGCCGCGTGGGGTGTCGGTGTCGAAGAAGGCGGCTCCCTCTTCCTCGACCGCACCGGCCTGGCCACCCTGTACGGCCAGGACGCCTACGTCGTCCTGGCCGACCACCGGCCCGAGCGGGCCGTGCCCGGCGAACCGCTCACCTACCGCGGGTTCAAGATCTGGCGCCTGCGCCCTGGCTCGACGTTCGACTTCCACAGCCGTCCCACGACCGGCTACTACCTCCGCGACGTCGATCGGGGCACGCCGGACGCGGACCTGTACACCCCGTGACGCGGCTCGGGAGCAGCGCCGCCGAACTGGACTGGATCAACCTGCTCGTGTTCCGCGCGGTGGCGGAGGAGCTGTCGTTCACCCGCGCCGCGACCCGGCTGCGGATGTCGGTTTCGTCGGTGTCGCAACGCATCCGGCGGCTCGAGCGGTCCCTCGGCGCCCAGCTGCTCGACCGCGATTCGAAGTCGGTGGCGCTGACGGCGGCCGGCGACACGACACTCGCCGCCGTTCTCGAGATCGACGCGGTCTGGGCCTCGGCGCACCGGCGGCTGGCGGCACCGGCGGCCGCCGACCGGCCGGAGAGCTACACCGTCGGCACGTATCGCGCCGTGCACGAAGACATGGTGCCGTTGCTCAGTGCGGTGGCCGGTGACGTCCCCTGGCGCCTGCGCTACTACCGCGCCTGCGCGGACGGGTTCGCCGACCTGCGCCGCGGCGCTGTGGACTTCCTGGTCTGGGAAACCTGGTACGGCCCGCGGGTCCGGCCCCGGCTGGACCTGACCGGGTTCGGCTCGGCGGACATCGTCCGCGATCCGGTGTGGGCCATCTTCGGCGCGCACCACCCCCTCGCGGGGCAGCCGGTGGTCACCTGGGAGGAGCTGTGCCGGTACGACTGGCTGACGCCGATCGACGACCAGCGCGAACTGATGGTCCGGATCTTCGCCGATCTTTCCCCGGTGCGGCCGCGTCTGGTCCACGACGTCGACGACAGCGTGCACATGGCCGGCATCCACGCGTTCAGCACAGCGGTCGACATCGGGCCGCCGAGCTACCGCTGCGAGCCCGGCATCGTGTCGCGCCGGCTCCTCGGCGGCCCGGTGTCCCGCTATGCGCTGTCGTGGCGCGACGACCCGGCGGTGGCCGCCCTGGCGCCGACCGTGCTCGGTCTCTACCGCGAGCGGTACCGGCGGCGCGTGGCGGAGAACAACCCGGCGCACTACGCCTACATGGCGAAGAACCCGCTCTTGTACCCGGGAATCGACCTGCCCGGCGAAACAGGCTTTACGCCGGCGTAAACAGCCGTGCGGTTCGTGAAGGAATCTCCTGTTGTCCGGCTATCGTGTTTCGCTCAGGCTGTGCTCGTGCGAACGAGAATCACGGCAATCCTGTCCTTGCTCACCGTTGCTTCGTGTCGCCGACGACCGGCGTCGCGGCGGCCGCCGACTACACCGCCACGGTGACCGGGTTCGCCGCCGGCGACAACGATCCGCCGGGCGGCGCGATCGCCTACCCCGGCTCGGCACCGAGACATGGCACGGCCAACGGGACCGGCACCTACGACAATCCCGTCACCCTGGCGTCCGACCCGCGCTGGCTCAGCGCCGGAACCCGGGTCTACATCCCGTACCTCAAGAAGTACTTCGTCATGGAAGACCTCTGCGGCGCGTGCCAGAGCGACTGGTCCGGCGGCAAGCGTCGCGTCGACGTCTGGATCGGCTACTACACCGGATCCAGCGCCGCCGCCTGCGAAAGCGCCATCACCCGCAGCAGCGCCACGATCGTCGTCGGTCCCGCTTCGGGACTGACGGTGGACACCACACCCATCCTCGGCTCTTCGGGCTGTTACCTGTAATTTCCGGGAGAACGCATGACTCGCTCGTTCAAGAACGCAGTGTTGCACCTGGTGTCCGCCGCGGTGGTCGCGGCCGGCCTGTGCGCGACCCAGGCCGTGGCAGCGCCGGGGGTGGCGTCGGCCGGGGAGTGTCCGTCGGCCACCGCACTGTCGGTCATCAACCAGGGGCGCACGACCTTCGCGAACTTCCACGAAAGCGGAGTCGCCGACAACGCCACCGCGCTCAAGGAGATCAACCAGGCAGCTTCCGGCCTGGCCGCGCAGCGCAGCAGCTACGGCACCGCGCCGGGCGGTTCGGTCTGCCTCAAGGAATCCATGCTCAAGGGCCTCTACTTCGTCGGTTCGGCGTACCGGCTGTCGATCAGCGAGATCGCCGGCGGATCGCACACCGCCGGGTCGGCCCACTACGACGGCCGGGCCTTCGACATTTCCGTGATCAACGGCGTCACCGTCGACTCCGGGAATGCGTATTACCGCGATGTCATGCAAAGCTGCCGCAACAACGGGGCCAGCCTCGTCCTCGGCCCCGGCGACGCCGGGCACGACACCCACCTGCACTGCCAGTGGTCCGCCTGACCCGGGATCCCCGGCCCTCCCAGGTGGACGTTCACCGGGTGCGGAGGTACTGCTCGGCCCGGACGACCGCGGCCGCCGACCACGCTTGGGGCTTGCAGGCCGCCGGGTAGGCCAGGGGTGCGCCGGAATCGTCGAGCAGGGCGAACAGCTCGGGAACGTGGCCGCGGAAGTGTCCGGCCGTGCGCAGGACGGCCTCCGCCAGCCGGCCGGCCTGGTCGTGGTGTCCTTCCGCGGCCAGGCCCGTCATGGCGATGGCCGTGTCGTGGGGCCAGATCGATCCACGGTGGTAGCTGAACGGGTTGTAGAGCGGGCTGGCCGAGCTCAGGGTGCGCAGCCCGAAGCGGGTCGTCAGGTCGGGGTTGCCGAGCCGGTGTGCGACGAGGGCCGCTTCTTCGCCGGTGAGCAGTCCGGTGCCGAGGAGGTGCGCCATGTTCGAGGTCGCGCCGTGGACCGGATTCTTCTCCGCGTCGAGAGCGATGGCGGGGTACCTGCCCGATGCGTCCTCGGTCCAGAAGGTCGCTCGGAAGCGCTGCTCGAGCCGGTGCGCCCAGCCGGCCCACTCCGCCACCTCCGGCCGCCGGAAGGCCTGTCCGAGTTCGACGGCGGCTCGCGCGGCTGCGTAGGCGTAACCCTGGGCTTCGCACAGCGCGAGCGGGGCTCGGGGATGACGGCCGTCGTCGTGCAGGAAGGCGTCGTGCGAATCCTTCCACCCCTGGTGGGTGAGGCCGCCGGCCGCCGAGGGCCGGTACTCGATCAGCCCGTCCCCGTCGGGGTCGGCGTCGGTTCCGGTGAGCCAGCTCATCGCCGCCAGGAGGTGGGGGAGCAGTCGCTCCACCTCCTCGGCGGGCAGGCCGGCGTGCCACGCTTCGCGCAGCAGGCAGATCCAGAGCGGGGTCGCGTCGATCGTCCCGTAGTAGCGGGAACCCAACCGCACCTGGCCGGTGTCGATCGGTGCCGCGCGCACTTCGTGGAGGATCTTGCCGGGTTGTTCTTCGGTGTGCGGGTCGTACCGGACGCCTTGGCGGCGGGCGAGGGTGCGCAGGGTGCCCGCGGCCAGGTGCCCGCCGAGCGGCAGCAGGAGCCGGGCCGCCCACAGCGAGTCCCGCCCGAACAGGGTCAGGTACCAGGGGGCGCCGGCGGCGAGGTAGACGTCGTCCGGGCTGTCCGGGTCCGCCAGCAGCAGCGCCCGCAGGTCCTCGAGGCTTTCCGCGACCGGGGCCGGCACGTCCGGCCCCACTGTCCACTGTGGAGCGCGGGCCGCGGGCCGCTGGTCGAACTCGCTCGGGCCGAACGTGGCGGCCACGGTGACGTCGAGGTGCCAGGATTCGCCCGTCCCCAGTTCCAGCTGCCACGTCAGCTCGGTCACGGAGTCGGCGTCGACCTCGGCGATCCCCGCCGGCTCGGTGCGGAGGACGGCCGAGGCCCGCTCCTCCTGCCAGCGGATCCGGTCGTCGACCACCGGCGGGACGGCGGCGAGGGTCCGGCCGGCCTTGACCGCGTCCATGCCCGCGAAGTCGGTCGCCACGCGCAGGCTGATCGTCAAGGTCCGCCGGCTGTCGAAGTTGGTGACGGTGAGCCGTTCGGCGAGGGTGGCGGGGTGGACCTGGCGCCGGTGCTCCAGCAGCAGCGTCGCGTCGCGCGAGTGGGACTCCGACTCGCGCGCGACGGCGTGGAACACGGCTGCCGAGGGCCGCTGGAGTTCGTGCCCGACGGAGACGGTGGGCACGTCCGCGATCGCGAACTCCAGGAGCGCGAGCACGCGGACGTCGTGGCTGAACCAGCCGGACGCCCCGCGGCCGGACAGGTGCCCGTCGGGGTGGGAGCACACGACGGAGGGAGCGTTCAGCACGGTGATGAGACTGTGCAGCGACGTGCTCGAGCCGGTCACGGTTCCTCCGCGGGTGTTGACACGAACTGGTGACATCAGTCACTGTTACGGCCGGATTTGACCGGTCAAACTACGGAGAGTACGGCATTCGCGTGCGAGTGTCACCAGTTGCGGAGACGACGAGTGGTTCGACGAGGACAGGACGTGACGCTGCGGCAGGTGGCGGCGCACGCCGGTGTGTCCCACCAGACCGTGTCGAACGTCCTCAACGCGCCCGAACGCGTCGACCCGGCCACGCGCAGCAGGGTGCGGGAGGCGATCGAGGCACTGGGCTACCGGCCGAACCGGACGGCGCGCAGCCTCGCCACCCGCCAGGCGGGGCTGATCGGGTACTGCCTGTCCCGCCACTCGGGGCACAGCCTGTACATGGACGCGTTCCTGCACGCCCTCACCGCGGCCGTCGAAGCGTCGGGGCGGCACCTGCTGCTGTTCACCGCGCCCGAGGGCGAGGCCGGGCTCGCGACCTACGCCGACCTCGTCGCCCAGCAGGCCGTCGACGCGTTCGTGCTGTCCGACACCGTCGGGGAGGATCCCCGGCACGCGTGGCTCGCGGGTCGCGGCATCCGGTTCGCCTCCTTCGGCCGGACCTGGCCGCGGCACGGGCGGCAGGCCGGGTCGTGGGTCGACGTGGACGGCCACGCGGCCTGCGCCGAGCTGGTGACGCGGCTGCACCACGCCGGGCACGACCGGATCGGCTTCATCGGCTGGGACAGTCCCGACGCGGGCGGAGCCGGCAGCGACCGGCGGGACGGCTGGCGGTCCCGGTGCCGGGACCTCGGCCTGCCGGAACCGGAAGCCCGCGCGGACTCCGACAGCCTGGAGGGTGCCGCGCGAGCGGCCGCGGAGTTGCTGGACGACCGGGAGCCGCCGACGGCGATCGTCGCCGCGACCGACCTGCTGGCCGTCGGGGTGCTGGGCGAGGTGCGCCGCCGCGGATCGCGGCCCGGCCACGACGTCTGGGTGACGGGCTTCGACGACTCGTTGCTGGCGACATCGGTGGAAAACGGCCTGACCACGGTTCGCCAGCCGACCGCCGAGATCGCGACGACGTTGGTCGGCCTGCTGGACGCCGAGCCCGGTGCCGCGGAAGCCGGTGTCCTGCTGCCCGGGCAGATCGTGGTCCGGGGCAGCGCCCCGCTGGGTTTGTGAACATCAATGGTGATGGGAGACAACGAGCATGGCTGGACCGGGAACGACCGCACTGCGGGTGGCGGCGATGGCGGCGGTGGGGGCACTCGCCGCCGCCTGCGGCGGCGGAAGCGGCAGCGGGGCGGGGGCCACCGGCAGTGCGGCGCCGGCGCTGGACGGACGGGGTGACATCACCTTCGTCACCGGCAAGGACACCTCCAACAACATGCAGAAGCTGGTGGCGGAGTGGAACTCCGGCCATCCCGGCGAGCAGGTGCGGATCGTCGAGCTGCCGGAGTCGGCGGACGCCCAGCGGCAGCAGCTGGTGCAGAACGCCCAGGTGAAGTCCACCGCCTACACCGTGCTCAACCTCGACGTCGTGTGGACGCCCGAGTTCGCCGCCAACCGGTGGGTGGTCGAGCTCCCGCGTGACCAGTTCGACCTGGACAACTTCCTGAAGCCGGCGGTGCAGACCGCGGAGTACCGGGACAAGCTGTACGCCGTCCCGGTGTACTCCGACGGCGGGCTTCTCTACTACCGCAAGGACTTGCTGGCCAAGGCCGGGGTCGCGCCGCCGAAGACCTGGGACGAGCTGACCGCCGCGTGCCAGAAGGTCAAGGCGCTGCCCGAGGCGGCGAACGCGGGCTGTTACGCCGGGCAGTTCGAGAAGTACGAGGGCCTGACCGTCAACTTCGACGAAGCCGTGCACTCGGCCGGCGGAACGATCGTCGACGACTCCGGCAAGCCCGCCGTGGACACGCCGCAGGCCAAAGCCGGTCTCGACCGGCTCGTGCAGGGCTTCAAGTCCGGCGTCATCCCCCAGAAGGCGATCACTTACAAGGAAGAAGAGGGCCGCCGGGCCTTCCAGGCCGGCGAGCTGGTCTTCCAGCGGCAGTGGCCGTACCAGTGGGCGCTGGCGAACAAGACCGACGGATCCTCGACGGTGGCGGGCAAGTTCGACGTCGCGCCGCTGCCCGGGGCGGCCGGTCCGGGTGTCTCCAGCCTGGGCGGGCACAACTTCGCCATCTCGGCGTTCGCCGAGCACAAGGCGACGGCGCTGGACTTCATCAAGTTCTTCACCACCGAGCAGGCGGAACGGTCCAACCTGCTGGCCACGTCGCAGGCGCCCACCCGGACCAAGCTCTACGACGACCCGGAGCTGCTCAAGCAGTTCCCGTACCTGCCGACGTTGAAGGCTTCGATCCTCGGCGCGAAGCCGCGGCCGAAAGCCGTCCGGTACGGGGACGTGACGACGGCGATCCAGGAAGCCGCGTACGCCGCCATCTCCGGCACCAAGGACAGCGCGGCCGCGCTGAAGGAGCTGCAGACCCAGCTCGGGGGCCTGCTCAAGTGAGCACGGCAACGCCCGTGCGGCGGGGCAGGGCGGTGAGCGAAGCCGGACGGCTCGCCGCCCTGCTGCTGTCGCCGACTTTCGTGGTGCTCGCCCTGGCCGTCGGCTACCCGCTGGTTTCGGCCCTGCGGGAGTCGCTCTACCAGTCGGGGCAGGCCGTCGACGCCGACGGTTTCGTCGTTCAGGGCGACCAGTTCGCCGGTCTGGACAACTACACCGGCATCTTCGGTGGTCCCGCGGCGGCCCGGTTCTGGAACGCCTTCGGCAACACGACGCTGTTCACCGGTGTCACCGTCACCCTCGAGGTGGTCATCGGCGTGGCCATGGCGCTGGTCATGCACCAGGCGCTGCGCTGGCGTGGCGTGGTGCGGGCGAGCATCCTGGTGCCGTGGGCCATTCCCACGGCGGTCTCGGCGATCCTGTGGCGGTGGATCTTCCAGGCCGACGGGGTCGCGAACGCGATCATCGGCCACCAGGTGCTCTGGACCACCGAAGGCTGGCAGGCGAAGTTCGCCGTGATCATCGCCGACACGTGGAAAACCGCGCCGTTCATCGGGCTTCTGGTGCTCGCCGGCCTGCAGGTGATCCCGCGCGAGGTCTACGAGGCCGCGCGGGTGGACGGCGCCGGAGCGGTGCGGCAGTTCCGGTCGATCACCCTGCCGCTGATCCGGCCGATCCTCGCGGTGGCGGTGCTGTTCCGCGTCCTGGACTCGCTGCGGATGTTCGACCTGCCGTTCGTCCTCGTCGGCAACCGCAAGGAGTCGGTGGAGACGCTGACGATGCTGGCCTGGGACGAGGCCAGCAACCTGAGGTTCGGCCCGGCGGCGGCCTACGCCACCGTGCTGTTCCTGTACGTGGCCGCCGTCGCACTCGTGTTCGTGAAACTGCTGGGCGCCGACGTCATCGGCGAGGCGCGCGACCGGACCCGCCGGAGACGCCGCCGGCCCGCTCCCGCGCCGGCCCACGAGCCCGTTCCCGAGGTGGTTCCGGTATGAAGTACCGCGCCGTGTTCCGCTACGGCGGCTTGGTGGTCATCCTCGCCTACTGCCTGGCCCCGTTCTACTGGATGGTCGTCTCCGCGCTGCGGCGGCCGACCGACCAGTTCTCGCTGACGCCCTTCCCGGTTCCGGTGTCCGTGGCCAACTTCACGGCCGTGTTCGGGGTGGACGTCGGGTTCGGCCGGGCGTTGCTCAACAGCCTCGTGGTGGCCGGGGTCGCCACGGTCCTCACCCTGCTCATCGGGCTGTCGGCGGCCTACTGCCTGGCGCGGCTGCGGTTCCGGTTCAAGAACGCGGCCGCGGCGATCATCATCGCCACGTCGATGTTCCCGGGCATCTCGCTGGTCGTGCCCCTGCTCAAGCTGTTCACCGACATCAACTGGATCAACACCTACCAGTCGATGATCGTGCCGAGCATGGCACTCGCCCTGCCGCTGGCGGTGTGGAACCTCAACGCGTTCTTCCGGCAGATGCCCGGCGAACTCGAGGAAGCGGCCATGATCGACGGCTGCACCCGGCTCGGTGCGTTCCGCCGGGTCATCCTGCCGCTGGCCGCGCCCGGGGTGTTCACCACGGCGATCATCACCTTCGTGACCGCGTGGAACGAGTTCATCATCGCGCTGTCGATGGTGAACGACAAGTCGATGCAGACCGCGACCGTGGCGATCTCCCGCTTCACCGGCGCGTACAGCTTCGACCAGCCCTTCGGCACCCAGATGGCGGCGGGTGTCGTCGTCACCGTGCCGCTCGTCGTGCTCGTGCTCGTCTTCCAGCGCCGCATCATCGCCGGCCTCACCGCGGGCGGTCTCAAGTGACCGGCCGTGCCGCGCCGGACGAAACTCCTTGGAGGTAACCGTGTTGCGCACGCGATCCGGTGTGCTCGCCGTACTCGTCCCGCTCTGCCTGACCGCTGTCCCCGCCGCCGCGACGGCGGGGACGAGCCCGCCCGGCCCTCTGCTGGTGGCGGGGTCCGGAGCGGACGAACCGACCACCACCACCCGCCTCGCCGACCGGCGGTCGCTGATCACCGGTGAGCAGGCGTACGTGCTCGGCGACGAGTCGGGGCAGTACCCGGCCGCGGGGTTCCACATCCGCGGGGAGATGGGCGGGTTCTGGGCGCCGCCGATCAAGCTGCTCGACGGCCTCTGGTTCCGGGTGGGGGACCAGTGGCTGGGCACCGGCGCCACCGCCGTCGGCTACGCCAGTGGTGACGGGTACGAGCGCTTCCGCTACCGCACCACCGGCGGCGTGACGGCGGAGCGCGTCCAGTTCGTACCCGACGGATCGGCCACCACCCTCATCGCGCTCAGCCTGCGCAGCCCGGTCAGCCGTACGGTCGATCTCCGGGTCGACGCCCACTCGGAGCTGCTGCCGGCCTACCCGTGGACGTCGACCACACCGTCATCGGCCGCCGTGGACCTGCCCGACACCGCGAGCACGGACGGAACGGCGCTGACCTTCCGCGACACCGGGACGTCGTCGGCGCCCGGAGCGCGCCCGCACGACTACAGCGCGGTCGTCGCCGGCGATCGGCCACCGGTGGCGACCGCCACGGCGGGGCCGCACCGGGGTCCGCAGGACCCGCCCGTGCTGTGTCCCGCCACCGGCACGGCTCCGTACCGCTGCGACGACAGCAGTGCCGGCAAGGGGGCCGGAGGCGCTCTCGACTACCGGGTCGACGTCACGGCCAACCGCACGACGACGCTGTGGTTCGCGGTGGCCGGCTCCACCACGAGCGCCACCGAGGCGGCCCACGCCGCCCGGACGGCGCTGGCCGCCCCTGCCGCCGCCTGGACGAACAAGCTCGCGGTACGACGGGCCGCGGTCGCCCCGACCCAAGTGGACCTGCCGGGTGACCGTGCGCTGCAGGCCGCGGTCCAGTGGAGCAAGAGCAACCTCGCGGATTCGGTGCAGCAGGCCCGGAACCTGCAGATCCGGCCCGTGTCCGCCGGCACGGCCTACCCGCCCGCGGCCGGTACCGTCCCGTCCGCCCGGTGGATCGGCGCCGGTTTCCCCGACTACCCGTGGCTGTTCGGCACCGACGGGGAGTACACCGCCTTCGCGGCCGTGGCGGCCGGTCGCTTCGACCTGGTCCGCGACCACCTGCGCGCCCTGCGCGACGTCAGCGACCTGGTCAACCGGCGCAGCGGGAAGATCGTGCACGAAGTCGTTTCCACCGGTGACGTGTACTTCGGTGCCAACGGCGACCCGGGCAACACCGACGAGACCGCGAAGTTCCCGAGCGTGGTGGCGTTGCTGTGGCGCTGGAGCGGGGACGACCGGGTCCTCGACGACTTCTACGACCTCTCCGCCCGCGCGCTGAGGTACATCGCCACGAACCTCGACGCCGATCACGACGGCTGGCCCGAGGGGCTGGGCAACGTCGAGCGTCCCGGCATGGGCGCGGAAAAGCTGGACAACGCCGTCTACTACCTCCGCGGCCTCGCCGACCTCGCCGACATGGCCGAACGCCGCGGCGACCGCGCGACCGCCCGCTGGGCGCAGACCCGCTTCGAAGACCTGCGCGGCCGGTTCGACGCGACCTGGTGGGCCGGCGACGACGCCGCCGGGTACGGCGACTCCCTCGGTGCCGACAACACGCCCGTCTTCCAGCGGCACTGGATCGGGCTGACCCCGCTCGAAGCGGCCCTCCCGGGCGCGCGGGAACTCGCCTCCCGGCGCCACGCGCAGCAAACCCTGCAACGCCGGGAAGAGGACTGCTACAGCGGCGACCTCGGCCTCTACCACACCGGGACGGGCCCGACCAGCGCTTCCGGTGGCAACCCCGGCCCCAGCTGCGACCAGGTGGTCACCACGGTACCGGCCGAGCGGGCCGTGTACTCCTTGAACACCGCGATCATGGCGGTGGCCGAAGGCAACTACGGCAGGCTCGGCCGCACCCAGCAGCAGCGCTACACCACGGCGAACACCCGGATCCAGCTCGACCCGGCGATCTGGGAGAAGCCGGGCGCGATGCCGGAAGTGGCCCCGTCGCCCGACTTCACGGCGAACATCGACCGTCCGTTCACCGACCGCTCGATGGTCCTCCAGGCGTGGGGCACCTACGGCGTGCTCTGGCCGGTCGTGCACCAGCAACTCGGTGTCGACCCCGATCTGCCTCACGGCCGCATCGCGGTCGTTCCCCAGATCCCGCAGGGGCAGCACCGCATCGCGGGTTCGGACATCCGGCTCGGCACCGGCTCCCTCGCCGTCCGCGCGACGAGTACCCCAGCGAGCCTGACCACGTGGTTCTCGTGGACCGGAACCGCCGCGGTCACGGTCGGGGCCGTCCTCCCCCCGGGGAAAACGGTCACCGGCGTCTCGTTCGGCGGCCGCCCGGTGCCCTACCGGCTGGTCGCCACGTCCCGAGGTGACCAGCTCGAGGTGGAGGTCACCGGCAAGTCGGGCGAGCTCCAGGTTCGGCTTCGGTGAACGGTCGGTCCGTCCGGCGTTCGCGGCCGGCGCCGGTCGGACCGGGGATCGGAATCGCCGCTCGTCTCCGGCGGACCGCTCGCCACCACGCTCGGACACGGCGGAGGGATCGCTGCCGGACCGCGCCGAAGTCAGTGAGGCGGTGCGATCCGGGCTGTGCGCGGCCGAGCGGGAGCAGGTGGCGGAGCCGTGGCCTGAGAAGGGGACGCCGGCTCCGCCCTGCGGACTCGCTCAGGCGTGGCACTCGTAGAGGGTCTGGGCTCCCATCGGCCCGGCCTGCTGCGCCGCTTGACCGCCGTAGGCCGCCGGGTCGACCGCCGTGCAGTGCTGGGTGATCCACTGCTGACGCTGCCGGCCCGCGCCGCCGGACATGCCCGGCATTCCGCGGCTGTCGCCCGTGTTGCCGCCCAGGACGAACTTCAGCTTGCCTTCGGCGGTCCACTGCTGCAGCTGGTCGACGGAAGGGGAGTCGTCGCTGCCCATGAAGCCGCCCATGCCGATGACCGTCTCGTCGGAGCCGATGATGAAGCCCGCGGCCATGGTCGCCGCGCCGTCGACCGCGAGAGTGATCTCCGCGTTTCCCTTGTGCTGCCTGGCGTACTCGAGGACGCGCTGCTGCTCGTCGGTGAGCTTGCCGTCCATCATGCCGCCGAAGCCGCCCGCCCGGCCACGGCCCGAACCGCCCGGTGGCTGCTGGGAGCCGCCGCCGGGGAAGGCCGCGTCGGTACCGCCCGGGAACCCGCCGGTGCCACCGGGGAACTGCGGCAGGTCGCCGGTGCCGCCCGGGAAACCACCCGGGCCGCCCGGTCGCAGGCCGCCGAAGCCGCCGCCGTTCGGGCCCGCCGCCGGCATCACACCGAGGTTCTCGCCGGTCGCCGCGGTCGCGGTCGACCACACCGCCGGGACCAGCAGCAGCGTGACCAGGCCCAGCACCAGCGACACCCGCGAGAACACCGCGCGGCGGGCCTCGGCGAGCCGCGCGCCGAGCAGTGCGGACACCGTGACCACACCCGTCACCAGGACAGACCAGCGCGTCCAGCCGTGCCAGGACGCTTCCCGGCTCGCCAGCACGAACGCCCACACCGCGGTGAGCGCGACCGCGGCGGGCAGCAGCAGCCACGAGGCCGCCCCGTCCCCGCGGTAGGCACGCCAGAAGCGGGCGAGGCCTGCCGCGGAGATCGCCGCGATCGCCGGAGCCAGCATCGTGGTGTAGTACGGGTGCCAAATGCCCTGCGCGTAGCTGAACACCACGCCCGTCACCAGCAGCCAGCCGCCCCAGGCGAACCAGCCGGCCCGCGACGCCGGATCGCCCGGTCCCTTCGCCCGCACGCCCTGGACCGCGACGACGACCAGCACGAACAGAGACAGCGGCAGCAGCCACGAGATCTGCCCGCCGACCGACGGCCCGAACATCCGGCCGAGACCGGTGTCGCCGCCGAACATGCCGCCGCCCATCCCGGACGGCAGGCTCATCCCTTCGGGAAGATTCGGGCGGGCGCCGCCACCACCGGGACCGAAGTTGCCTTCGTCGCCGAAGATCCGGCCGAAACCGTTGTAGCCGAAGATGAGGTTCCACGCGGTGCCGTCGGTGCTGCCGCCCATGTACGGCTTCGAGTCCGGCCACCAGTCGTGCAGCGCCGCCCACCAGAACGACGACGCGAACAGCACGACGGCCGCGCCGAGCAGGTCGAAGATCCGCCGTTTGACCGGCACGCTCGTCCCCACCAGGTACGCCAGGGCGAACCCGGGCACGACGATCCACGCCTGCATCATCTTCGTGACGAACCCGCAGCCGATGAAGAAGGCACACCACAGCAGCCATTTCGTCCGGGCGCGGCTCGTGTCCGCCTTCACCGAGCGCGTGAACGCGTACGCCGCCGCGATGAGCAGCAGCACCAGCAGCGTGTCCGGGTTGTTGTCCCGGTTGATCGCGACGGTGATCGGCGTGAGCGTGAGGATCAGCGCGGCCAGCAGGGCGACGTTCTCACTCGCCCAGCGCCGGACCGTGCGGTGCAGCAGGAACACCGCGGCGACGCCTTCGATCACCTGGGGTAGCAGCAGGGCCCAGCCGTGGAAACCGAACACCAGCACCGAAAGCGCCTGCGGCCACAGCGACATCGGCGGTTTGTCCACCGTGAACACGCCGTACGGATCGAACGAGCCGAACAGGAAGTTCGTGAAGCTGTCCGTCATGGACTTCACGGCGGCCGAATAGTACGTGTTGCCCAGCTGGCCCGCGCCGATCCGCCACGCGTAGAGCACGGTCGCGGCGACGCAGATCCCGGCGAGCGCCCAGACCTGCCACCGCGTCCGGGCCGGGGCAGCGGCGCGGCCGGCCGGTGCCGCTTGGTCGGCGGCGACTGTCATTCTTCGTCCTTTCCTCGGGATTTGCGGAAGATGCAGCTGCGCAGCAGCACGAACCGGCCCGCGGTGCCCGGCACCGAGGCCGCGAAGAGCACGGTGAGCTCCAGCGCGCGGCCCGGTGCCGGATCGAGCCAGTGCAGGGCCGGCAGCGCGGCGGAGGTGAAGGCGTGGTGGAGCCCGAAGACCACGAGCCCCTGCACGTGTGCCTTGCGTCGGGAAGTGGCGGCCCCGGCAAAGGTGAAGCGGCGGTTGGCCTCGGTGTTGAACAGCGTGGTGAGCACGAGCGCGGCAAGGTTGGCCACCAGCACCGGCCGCCACAGCCGGAACACCGCGTACAGCACCAGGTTCGCGACCGTGGAGACGACTCCGATCACGGAGAACGACAGGATCTCCCAGAGCCGGCCGCCGCTCGGCGAGCCTCCGGTCGCGCCGACCGACATGCTTCCTCCGTTCGGGGTTTCCCACGGCCGAGTACGACGCTGTGTGACCGGTTACGTGACTCTCACGGTGGGCCACCGATCGTGAGAATGGCCTGGAATTAACCTGAGAGAATCGTTAGAGGTGGATCTCTCACCCCGGTGGTGAGATCAACAGCCGGCGCACAGAATCGCCGCGTAACCTCTGGCCGGTGCGACTGCTGGTGGTGGATGACGACCCCGACGTGCGGGAGAGCCTGCAGAGGAGTCTGGAGTTCGAGGGCTACGACGTCGGGACGGCGACCTGCGGGACGACGGCGCTGGCGGTCTTGGCCGGCGAGGCGAAACCCGACCTGGTCATCCTCGACGTGATGATGCCCGAGGTCGACGGGCTGGAGACCTGCCGCCGGCTGCGGGCGGCGGGGGAGCGGCTGCCGGTGCTGATGCTCACCGCGCGCGACGCGCTCGGCGACCGGGTCACCGGCCTCGACTCCGGGGCCGACGACTACCTCGTCAAGCCGTTCGCGCTCGAGGAGCTGCTCGCCCGGGTCCGCGCGCTGCTGAAGCAGAACCGCGGCCGCCGTTCCGTGCCGGAGGTCCGCCGCATCGGCGACCTCGAGCTCGATCCCGGCACCCGTGAGGTCACCCGCGGCGGGCGGCGGGTGGACCTCACACCGACCGAGTTCGACCTGCTCTCCGTGTTCCTCGACGCGCCGGGCAAGGTGCTCACCAAGCATCAGCTGCGGCAGGCGGTGTGGAGCGGGGAAGCGAGCCGTACCAACAACCTCGACGTCTATGTCAGCTACCTGCGGCGCAAGACGGAAGCGGGCGGGGCGAGCCGGCTGCTGCACACCGTCCGCGGTGTCGGGTTCGTGCTGCGGGCACCGTGAGGCCCCGGATGCTGCTGCGCAGCCGCGTCGCGCTGATCACCGCGGCCATCGTCGCGTTCGCGATCGCGTCGATCAGCACCGTCACCTACGTGTCCACCCAGCACAACCTGCGTGCGCAGCTGGACGAGACGCTGCTCGGCGGCTGGCCGCCACCCGGTGCGCAGGACCCGGCCCTGCCGAAGCCGGACTGGGCCGGCCTGTGCCGGGCGGTCGACGGCAGCCGTCCGCTCCAGCGGTTCCTCGAAGGCGTCCAGCTGATCAAGGCCGACGGCGCGGCCTGCACGCCGCCGGGTGTCGACGCCGTCGTCCTCGATCCGGCGGACCGCGCGACCCGTGCGGTGGCGCTGCGGGACGGCTACACGGAGTCCGGCACGCCGGTGCGGGTCCTGCTCGGCCCGGTCGGCGACGGGAACGTCCTGGTCATCTCGCGCAGCCTCGCCGACGTCGAGAGCACGCTGAGCGGGTTGCGCAACGTCCTGGTCGTGGTGTCGGTGCTGGGAGCGGCGCTCGCGGCCGCGGCGGGTCTGGTGTTGACCCGCCGGACCCTCGAGCCGATGGCGCGGTTGACCGGCGCTGCCGAGGAGATCGCCCGCACCCAGGACCTCGACATCCCGGTCGCGGTGTCCGGCCGCGACGAAGTGGGTCGCATGGGGCGGGCGTTCGCGGCCATGACCGGTGCGCTCGCCGAATCGCGCCGTCGCCAGCGAGCGCTGGTGAGCGACGCAGCCCACGAGCTGCGCACGCCGTTGACCAGTCTCCGGACCAACATCGACCTGCTCGCCCGCAGCGAGCACACCGGCCGGCCGCTTGTCGACGAAGAGCGCGCCCGGACGCTGGACCGGCTGCAGGTGCAGGCGGAGGAGCTGGGCGACCTCGTCACCGAGCTGGTGGTGCTCGCCCGTGACGAGCAGGAGCTGGAGCACGCCGACGTCACGATGCCGGCCGTGGTCCGGCAGGCGGTCCGGAGGGCTTCGAGTCGTGCCCGGGACCACGAGTTCGACGTCGAAAGCGCCGAGTGGCGGGTGCGTGGCGACGCGGCCGCGCTCGAGCGGATGGTGCTCAACCTGCTCGACAACGCGATCAAGTTCTCACCAGCGGGGTCGGTGATCACGGTGCGTTCGACCCCCGGCCGGATCGCCGTCGCCGACCTGGGTCCCGGGATCCCGCCGGACCACCGGGAGGTCGCGTTCGAGCGGTTCTGGCGGGCGCCCGAGGCTCGGTCGCTGCCGGGTTCGGGACTCGGCCTGGCGATCGTCGCGGACATCGTGGCCGCACACGGCGGGCGTGCACGGTTCGACGAACCCGGCGATGGGCGGGGTGCGCTGGTTGTGGTCGAGTTGCCAGGTTGACCGGCGGCTTTCCTCGTTGGCGCACTTCGGGTAGCCGGTGAAGCCGGGCGTCAATTCGATGGTGCCGACGCGGAAGCCGTTGACGAACAGCTCGTACGGCCAGTGGCCGGCAACGTCGGCCTGATGGCTTTACGCCCGTTGATGATTTCTTGACGGATACCCTGCCGGTCCCGACGAAGCGTTAACGCCGTCCGGGCCTGGTTCGCGCCTAGGCTCGGTTTTCCGAACACGAACTACCACTGGGGATTCACCTATGCGTTCTTTTCGCGTCCTCGTAACGGCTTCCGCCACGGCGTGCGGGCTGGTGCTGGCCACGGTCCCGGCCGGGGCCGCGCCGGCCGGCGACGTTCAGGACCTGCTGCACGCCTGGGCCGACGCGGGTGCGCCCGCCGGCGGCGGCACTTTGGACAGCCCGGAAGGCCGACGGCTGACCGAAGCCCTCGACAGCACGGCCACCCCGCAGCTATCCGTCGCGGCGGCGGCTGCGTATCCGGCCTGCCACGGAACCTTCCCGTCGAACGGCGTCGCGAACATCACCGTGCAGTCGTCGGCGGCGCACGGGATTCCCTGGGTGGTCAAGCTGACTTCGGCGAACTCCCGGTTCGGCGTGGTGGTGCTGTCGGCCCAGATCTACGCGAACAACCGGCAGGCCAATGTGTACGCGCCGCACACCGAACCGTGGAACTACAACTTCCACGGCCCGCTGCCTCGCAAGTTCCAGAAGGTCGGCGGCGGCACTTACACCATGCCGGACGGGGCGACCGTGTCGTTCCTGTTCGTGTGGCACTCCGCGGCTCACCCGTCCGAGGGTGGCTACGCTTACCTGACCTGCAAGTACGACATCTGAGGCCTTCACGCATGCAGACCGCGGACGAGAACGAGTACGTCATCGAGGAGTTCCGGCCGATCCGGCACGACCTCCTCGCCGCCGGGCTGCATGCCGAAACCGGGGATCCCCACCGTGTCGCGGGGGATCCCCGGCTCCTGGCCTGGCTGCGCGTCGACGGCGAGCGGATCGGTGTCCTCGCCTTCGACGAGGTAGCCGCGCCAGCCGAACGGCTGAGCACCCTGGCCGGCTTCACCCAGGACCTCGTGGTGGAAAACGTCTTCACCGACGGGCGCAGTTTCACCTGGCCCCGCTGCCTCGACCGGTCCCACCGGCATCCCATGGTCGTCGTGCTCGACGACGGCCGAGCGCTGTGGCGGTGCCCGCGCGACGCCGGTCTCGCCGTATCGATCGGCGAACTCGGAGCCTGACGGCGTAGCCGTCCGATCGCTCCGGGTTTCTGACGCTGTTTTGTGTCAGTTTGGAGTCAGGGGCGTGTCAGGCGGGCCGCCGACAGTGGCGGCATGACGAACACCAGCGCTTCCTCGGCTTGGACCGGCATGCTGCCGGTCGACGACACCGCTCTCGCCGTCACCGACACCGGTGGCCCCGGTATCCCGGTGCTCTACTGCAACGGCCAGTTCGCCACCCAGGGTTACTGGCGCCGCGTCCTCGCCGAGCTCGGCGAGTTCCGGCACATCACCTTCGATGAGCGAGCTCGCGGCAAGTCGAAGCGTTCGGTGGACTACTCCTTCGAAGCCGCCGTCCGAGACGTCGACGCCGTGCTCGCGGCTCGGGGTGTCGAGCGAGCGCTCCTGGTCGGCTGGTCCTACGGGGCGGTCGTCGCGGCGCACTGGGCCGAGCGGAACCCGGAACGGGCGATCGGAGCGGTCCTGGTGGACGGTGCGTACCCCTACGACTGGCTCGACGAGGCGATGGAGCGGCGCATCCGGAAGCTGTTCAAGCGCCTGAATCTGGTCATGCCATTGCTGCGCCCGACCGGGTTGACCCCGCGGATGAGCGCGGCGCAGCAGGCCGAGAGCAACATCGAGCTGGGGGTGCTGTCGCGCGAGCGCGAGCTGGGGCCGGTGCTGGACGGCATCACCGTCCCGGTGCGGTACGTGGTGGCTTCGGGGACGTCGTTCGGGAGCAAGGGCGACGAGCAGGAACGGCTCCGCACCAGTCTTGACGGGGTGACCTTCCGTAACCCGAACATCGAGGTGAGCGCGAAGGTCGCGAGCAACCACGGCGCAATTCTGAAGAAGGATGCCCCGGCCGTCGCCGCGGCCGTCCGCGAGGTCGCGAACTTCAGGCGCGCCGACGGCTGAGCCGCCGCTCAGGTGGCCTTGCGGAGGTGAGCTGAGGAACGGCAGGAAGCCTGGTTCTCCGTCGCTGGGGCCGACCTGACGCGGCCAGGCCCGGGAGACCTTCGAAAGCAAAAATCAGGCGGGTGGGACCGGCGTTTTTCCGGCGTCGTGACCGGGCCCACCCGAAGCGGCGCCGTCCGGCGGTGCAGCGTATCCGGAATGCGGAGCCGGAGTGTGCCGCTCACTCCACATTCGGGAAACGCAACGCACCGTCGGACGGCGCCTCAAAACCCGGAGCCGGTTACCGCGTGAACGGACGGCTCCGGTGCTGGATCAGTTGCCCTGGCTCGTGCCGCCGTCGGACAGCTCGCCCGAGGCACAGTTGTAGGCCGACTCGCTGCTGGCCTCGTGCGAGCCCGGCGACAGGATCGGCACGCCGATGCCGTTGAGCGAGTTGCGGATCGGCACCTGGACACCGAGCACGTTGACGTCGTTACCGCACGCGCCCACCGTACCGTTGACGTTGTGCAGCACGTCCGTGTTGTTCAGGTTCACCAGTCCGACCTGCCCGGTGAAGTCGTGATCGGCGTAGTGGTGAGCGTGGTGGTGGTGCTCGTCCGGGGTACCGGCCGCGGCGACGCCGCCGGCCAGGAAGGCGCCGGCGGCTGCTGCGGCCACGACGAACCCGATCTTCTTCAGCATGACTTGCTCCTCGGTCAACGATATCGGAGAACGGGGCGGCAGTTGGTGTGTGGTTCCGTCCCGTAGGAAAAACATATACTGAACCCGGCGAGTTGATACCACTTGATCCCACCATTGTGTGGTTTACGGGATGTGATGACTGAGGCGGATCAACCCCGATCGGGTTATTTCCCGTTTTTCCGATGCCGACACCGTTCAGTTGTGGGTCCGACGGTCGCTCGCGTGGTAATGGGTTCTTTGGTGAGCGCACGCTATCCGGGCCACGCCTCGGCTTCGGCCGTGAGGGCGGTGGTCACGTCGATTTCGCCCGACCGCACCCGCCACGCGAGGGTTTCCGGTCGTGGTTGCAGCAGGTGCCACCCGATGACGTCTTCGTCGCGGTAGCGGGGGTCTTCGTCGTCACCGATGCCCAAGGCCGCGAAGTACTTGCGGGCGGCCCAGGTCTCGGGAACCCAAGCGCGGGCCCAGCGCATGACGATCCTGGCGAGGTGGTTGCGGCCGTCCGCCGGGTGGATCAGACGGTCGCCGGCGGTGCAGACCAGGTGTGGCGTGTAAGCCGCGCCGAGTGGCGCGACGGCGATTTCGGTGTTCATTTCTCCAGTTCGCGAGAGTGGACGGCCGTACCCGGCTCTTGTGCGCTGTTGCGTTCGAGAAAAGCGGACGCCCGGAGACTGCCGAGTGCACGCGACCCTTCCGGGCGCGGCTCCGCTTTGGACCGGGGACCATCTTACAAAGAGCGCGGGAGCCCTGGAACCGGGCCTTGCAGGCGATGTCTTCGTCCGTCCTGTTGGTGCGCGGCGGGCGCGTATGCGCACGGAAAGAACGATTCCCGGATCGGAAGCACGAGCCGGGACGAACCACAGGGTGCGATTCCTGTTGCGTTGCCGTGCGACCGCGGAATGCGCCCTTCCGCGAGCGAAGTGGAGGGGGTGCCGGACCGCCCCGACGGTGGGCCGGCACCCGGCTCCGGTCAGTTGGCGGCGCTGGTGTTCACCTCGCCGTTGACGCCCTTGGGGAAGAACCCGCCGGAGGTGGCGGCCTTGTTGGTCAGGTACACGATGTTGAGGACCTGGCCGGGGGAGCGGCTGTAGGCGATGCCGTTGGCGTCGGTCGGGACGATGTTGGCGTTGCCGCGGTTGTCGATGACGCCTTGGTCGTCGTCGGCCGGGCCGTCGAGGCTGTCGCGGGCGTTGGACAGCTTGACGCTGGCTTCGCGCAGGTCGCGGCCGAGCAGGCCGAGGCCGCGGATGCCGTCGCTGTGCTGGTAGAGGGCGCTGCGGATGTTGCCGGCGTGGTAGGCCTCCACGGCGAGGATCCCGGCGGCGGCTTCGAGGTAGGTCTTGTTGGTGATCAGCGGGGCGGCGCCCTTGTAGGCGGTGACGCCGACGTCTTCGAAGAGGAACGCGGCGAGCAGGAAGTTCTCTTCGCAGGCGAAGGCGTCGAAGCTGTGGCCGGGTTTGACCAGGCCGGCGGCTTGGGCGGCGGCGGTGAAGCTGGCCTGCAGGTCGATCGCGGGTCGGCTGACCGCGGCCGAGCCGAGCGCGGTGCGCAGGAACTGGACGTGGGCTTTCTCGTCGCCGGCGATCTCCTGGGCGTACTGGCGGGCGGCCTTGGTCTTGAACTTGACCGCGCGGCCGCCGGTGACGCCGCCGCGGGTGCCGGTGCCGGTGGTCATGGAGTCGGCGAGGCCGTTGCCGGTGACGGCGTGCAAGTAGAACTCGGCTTCGAGGTATTCGAGGTTGAGGGCGAAGTTGAGGACTGCCCCGTCGCTGACCTCGCCGGAAGCAGCCGCCGCGGCGGGCCGGGCGGTGGCCGCGGCTGCGGGGCCTGCGGTGAGGCCGCCGAGGGCTCCGGCGCCGACGACGCCGAGGCCGGTCATCCCGGCCGCCTTGAGGAACCGGCGGCGGTCCTGGTCGTTCTCGGCGCTCCGGTTGATCATCGAAGCGGCATAGCGCTTGCCAAACACGGACGAATCTCCTCCCCGCCCGCGCGCGGAGACGGCGGGCGTCACCCGCCGCCAGGCTCCGGCGCCGGGATGGATCCTTCGTGGACACTTCCCGTTCGGGGCGGCCCGCCGCGTGGATGGGTCGACCCCGAATCGGCTTGCGGATTCGGCGGGTGCGCACCTCCGGCCGATGACGGCAAACTACGGTCGGCTACCCGCTACTCGACGGTAGGAGCAACTTTGGGGTGAAGGAGCACCTGCTAGCTGCACCCGATCCGATGATGGTCGCCGTCCTGAATCGCGACTGACGGTTAATCCGAACTCGAAAGGGCGAGATGGAGGGACACGTCCCCAGCGGGTGACGCGCCGCCGCCACCGGCAACCGCTCGAGCCGGTCCGGTCGGCGATCGAGTCGGTGACCGAACCGGAGTCGCGTGAAGGCCGGGGCGTGTGTCAGGTTGCGGGGAAGCCCTGGATCGGCACCAGCGCCCAGACCACCTTTCCGGCGCGGTCGAGCCGCACACCCCAGTCGAGGGACAGCTGGCCCACCAGCCGCAGGCCGTACCGGCCGGAGCCCGGATGGCCGGCGCGCACCGCCGCGACGTCCGGATCGTGGTCGCTCACTTCGACGAGCAGGTGCTCCCCGGCGCGGGCGACCTGCAGCTCGCGGACCGCGGTGGCGTGTCGGTACGCGTTGCCGACCAATTCGTCGATCACGAGCATGACTCCGCCGAACCGGCCATCGGGGCACGCGCCGAACGTCAACGACTCGGCGACCCGCGACCGGACCTCACGCAGATCCGGCAGACCGCACAGGGAGACCCTGGTACCGGCCGCTCCGGCCGGCTCGCGGGTGAGCCGCGCCAGTTCCTCGTCGAAATCCACTGCCGAACCGACCTCTCCCGCGACGTTCGCCCGATTCGGATTCGATCCGGTTGTCCTCCCGGATTGGTCTGCGTCGTCGGCGGGCCGCGGTCACTTCCGAACGGTCTTCGCCCGATCGGGTTGAGCGCGGGGTTCGACCCACCCGGACGGATCGCGGCCGCGAACTCGGCGTAAGTGATCGCATCCGGGGCCTGACCAGATCGAACCGGCCCGCTGCGAACTCGTTTCCACTCGATCAGGAGTTTCCGTGACCAAGGTCCGCTTCACCGGCATCGGCCTGGCCGCTGCCGCCGCACTCACGCTCAGCGCGTGCGGCAACGGAGCCGGCTCCGGTTCGGCCGGCCCGGGCCGGCCGATAGCAGCGCCGTCGCCGAGCATCGCCGGTGCGACCGGTACGCCGGACGGGGTGACCACCAGGGCTGACGTGTTCGGGCCGGCCTGTCCGCAGTTGCCGCCGGGCTCGCTGGACTGGATGAGCTCGCAGCCGGCCGCGACGGCTGTCTCGGGCAACTCGCTGCTGACCGAACTGACCGCGGCCATCGCGGCCGCCAAGATGGACGACACGCTCAACAGCCCTCACGGCATCACGGTGTTCGCGCCGGCTGACCCGGCTTTCGACACCCTCGGCGAGGCCGAGTCCACCGAGCTGGCGCGGACCCTGCGTTACCACGTTCTCGGCCGGCGCTACGACGCCAAAGGCCTCTCGACCGCGGGCACGGCGACGACCCTCGACACGGCCGGTGGCCCGCTGAAGATCGAAGGATTCGGTGAAACGATGACGATCAACGGCGCGAAGATCCTGTGCGGCAACATCCCCACCGAGAACGCCACGATTTTCGTCATCGACAAGCTGCTGACGCCGGGAAGCGCGAAGTAGCAAAGGCTTCCGGGCCGCGGAACATCGTTCCCCTGCGGACGGCCCGGAACGCCGGCCGCCGTCGCAGTCCCACCGCCACCGGGGACCGCGGCGGCGGCCGGCACTCCGCCGGCGCCGACGGGCACCGGCACGGGAGCGGGTGACGGTTCGGGGGAATCGTCACCGTGCCGGGGGTGGTGCACCGTCCCCGGCACGGCGGTGGGTGCAGGGTGGGGACCCGCACCCACCGCCGAGACGGACTGCGGTGGGACGCGGCGAGGCGGGCCGGTCAAGCCGCGATCCGGGCGACCGGCCGCCACGGTGAAGTCACCTTCCGAGGTGCACCCCCTGCGGGGCCGGTACTCCGACTCGACCTCGACGCGCTCCAGGTCCGAGAGCTACGGAGCCGCCGACCGGGACGGCGGGATGGCCACCGTTCGACGCGACGCCGGAGTCGTCCAGGGACGGCAAGCGCGCCATGCGGAGCGGTTCAGGGTCCGTTGTGGATCAGCGACGCCCACAGATCCGGGCGTCCCGGGTACTCGGCGCGCAGGTCGAGCGTGGCCCGCCGGACCGCGAGAGCGGTGTTGCCGGCTGGTGGCGTTCCGTCGAGGTGCCGGTAGATCTCGCGTGCGGCGGTGGCCGCCATGTCGTCGGCGATCGGCCACAGGGTGGCGATGACGTGGCGAAAGCCGGCCAGCTGGAAGGCCGACGCGAGGTGCAGTGATTCGTCGGCCTGGTTGATGCCCGGGTTCGCGGTCGAACAGGCGGACAGGTACGCCAGTTCGGCGTCGGCCAGCCGCAGCCGGCTGATCGCGGACAGCGACAGGATCCCGTCGTGCAGCCGGATTCCACTGCGGGAGGGCACGAGCAGGTCGGCGTCCGCGTGACACGCGAAATGCGCCCACGTCGATTCGCGCAGGGCGGCGAGGACGGCGTCGGTCGTGGCGTGCTCGCCGGCCAGCAGCGGCAGGCCGGGGTGGGCGGCGTGGAGCTGTTCGGCTTCCTCGGCGGTGGCCGGCAGCGGCGCCGAGTCCGGGGCATCGGGGACGGCCACGGTCAGCTGCCTGCGTCCGGTCGTCGGTGGGCGGGACCGGGCGTGGGTCAGTGTGCGCAGGGTCGCGGTGTAGGAAGAGACCACGGCGTCCAGTGCGCCCGGTTCGCCCGGATGCCCGGCGGCGTGCCAGGGGAGCAGGCTGAGCAGATCGGTCGGCATCCACCACACACGGGAGGTGGCCGGCAGGGCGGCCAGGATCGGGGCGACCGCGACGTCCCACAGCCAGCCGGTGATCTCCGGGATGACACGCCGCCGGCGCAGTGCGGCGGCGAACCCGCTTTGCTGGTTGACGTCGATGAGCTCCTGGATCTGCCGGTGCAGCTCGGCACCGCCGAGATCGGGCAGGTGGACGAGGATCGGATCGCCGCCGGCGGTGACGATGATTGCCCCACCCCGGCGGAGGTCCGTGTTGACCAGGACCACCACGCCGTCCGCCGCCGCCGCCCGCAGCTCCGGAAACGCCGGCGGGGCAGGGGTTTCGGCGGCAACGTCGAGTTCGGCGGCGAGCAGGATGCCGCGGCTCAGTTCTGCCACTTCGACGGCGCCCTCGGGATCGTCGATCGCGCAGTGCGCGGCGATTGCTTCCCGCACCAGCCCCGTGTACCGGCCGATCCGGTACTCGCGGTCCCGCCAGTTCGCGCCGGGCGGCGGGACCGACGGCAACAGTGAGGCGGCCGAGTCCAGCAGTGCCGCGGCGCGGACGTGGTCGCCGAGCACCGTCGCCAGCCGGCCGGCCACGTGGTACGAGCGCACCTGCTGCGTCGTCGACGCCGTGGCGGCCGAGCCGGCGACCGCGTCGATGAGCGGGCCGAGGCGGCCCTCGTCCAGCGGACGACCCGTGGTGGTGGCGAACTGGTGGTGCGCCTGGCCGAGGTTCGCGGCCACCAGTGCCAGGTCGGGGTGGCCGGGTGAGAGGTACGCGAGTGCCTGTTCCTGGAATTCGATACCGCGTCGCATGTCGGCCGCGTCGCCGGAATACCGGGACCGGCGCTGGTAGACGATGTTGAGCTCGGACAGATAGCGATACCGGTCGGGGCGGTCGGCGGGCAGCGTGTCCAGCGCCAGGTGGGCGAGTTCGATGGCCCGGTCCAGGTCGGCGATCTCGCCGTGGTGTTCGAAGCGCTCCCGATACGCGGCGCTCACCATCCGGATGGTGACGCCTCGGGTCGGATCTTCGGCCGGGATGGCGGCCAGCGCCTGCTCACCCAGTTCGATGGCGTACGTCCGATCGGCCGCCGCCTCGGTGTGATCCGCCCGGCTCCGGTAGGCGACGCAGAGGTTGGACAGCGACGTGACCCGCACCGGATGACCGTCGGGCAGCAACCCGAGTGCCTCCTCGTCCACGTCGATGGCCTGCTGGAGGTCCGACAGCAGGCCGGTGTGCGCGTAGAGTCGTTGCAGCGCGGGGCTGAGGTTGCCCAGCGCGCTCGCCTGGTCCAGCGAACCGGTCTCGTACGTCGCGACCGCCAGCCGGCCGTAGCCGATCGCGCGCCGCAGGTGGGCCAGGTCTTCGGTGGCCTCGTACAGGTGACGGCAGGCCAGGTTGAGCATGGAGGCCGGCACGGCCCGGCGCACGTCGTCCCCGGGCAGCATCGCCAAGGCCTGCTCGCCCGACTCGATGGCCCGGTGCAGGTCGGCGACCTTGCCGAACCGCTGGTACCGCTCGCGGTACAGCACGCACAGGTCGGTCGGCGGCCGGTGCAGGTCCGGGTCCGCCGTGCGCGCCCGTTCCTCGGACTCGATCGCCCGCCGCAGATCGGCCACGTCGCCGAGGCGCTCGTACCGGCGGAAGTAGACCGCGCCGACTCGGGCCAGGTAGCCGGCGTGGTCGGGGTGGCCGCCCGGGGTGCAGGCCAGCGCCTGCTCGGCGCAGTCGACCGCGGCGGCCAGATCGGCGAGGTCACCGGTCCGGAACGACCGGTCGCGATAGCCGTCGGCGAGATTGGACAAGCACGCCGCGCGCCTCGGGTCGTCGGCGGAGTGCGCGGCCAGCGCGGTCGCGGTGAGCTCGATCGATCGGGTCAGGTCGGGCAGTGCGCCGGTTCGCGTGTACCGGGCTCGATGGGCCGATCCGAGGTTCGACAGGATTCCGGCGAACTCCGGGTGATCCGCCCGGAGGACGCGCAGCGCGCGTTCCCCGTTTCGATGGCCCGCTCCAGATCGTCGGCACGGTGGGTGCGTTGGTGACGCCACTGGTGGCCCACGATGAGCATCGCCATCCGCGCGCCGGCACGGGGATCGTCATCGGCGGTCGCGGCGACCGCGGCCGCCAGCAACGCGATTCCGGCGCCGGCCAGGTACGGGTCGGGGGTGCGGAAGGCGGCACGCAGCAGGTCGGTCCCGACCCGATCCTGGGCGGTCGCGCTGGCTGTCGGGCCGAGCAGTGAGCGCAGCGGATCGGGCAGCAGGGCCGGATCGCCGGCCAGGGGTGCGAGATAGGTCAGTGCCCTGGCCAGTTCCGCGTGCTTGGCTGCGTCGGCCGCAGCGATGGCGCGGAAGAAATGCAGCCGGCCGAGCACCGCGCACGCCGTCGTCCGACGGTCGTCCGTGCCGGACGAGGCGATCGAGGCCACCTCGTCCGCGTCGTCGGTGGTCGCCTTCGCGAACAACACCTCCGACCGGCCCGATCGCCGGAAGTCGGCCAGTCGCTCGGACAGCCGAGCCAGCGCCTCGTCAGATGCCACCGGCTGACACCGTACCCAACCGGGTCGTCGGCCGCCATATGATCCAGGCAGCGGAAACCGAGCTGGGAGAAACCGGATGGATGACGCCGAACGGCAGGTGCTGGCGCAGTTCTGCCTCGATCTGCCGAATCTGCGTGCCGAGATCGCGCGGCTCGACGAGACGAAGCACGGGCAGCTGGCCCGGATCGAGCGGGCGGCGGCCGAGGGCAGGCCGATTTCCGGCCTGCTCAAGCGGTACTTCGACATCGACCCGGCCACCGGGCACCGTTCGCTGCACCACGGACTGCCCGGCGCCGGCGCCGGCCGGGCACACGAGGAACTCTTCGGCTGTCCGCACGGCCACTGTGCGCGCGAGGAACGGCCGGTCCCCGCCGGGCCGGTGCCGCGTTGCCAGGTGACCGGTTCGGAGATGAAGCGCCTTAGCTGAGCGGCTTCTTCTGGGACTCGCGCAGCAGTGGGCCGGTCCGCTGCGCGTTCCCGGCGCGCTGTTCGTGGTCGGGGGCACGCGCTTGACCTGCCGATGGCGACGCACGCGCGCACCGCGCCGGCGGCGAGGTCATCGGTCGGCCTGGGCCGGCTCCACCGTGGCGGCCGCCAGTTCGAGGATCCCCGTTGTCACCACTGGCCGGTTGTGCCGGTAGCGGCAAATCCGCTCTGACTCGCGCGCTGCCCTCGCACACCGGCCTGCCGTGGTCGGCACGACACGCTCGGTGGCGCCTATGAAAGGGCAACCGGGTCGGAGACGTGGACTGCTCCGCTTCGCGGTGACCTCGATCGGATGCTCGGCGGGCCGCACACGACTACGTGTGCGGCCCGCGGTGCGTCCACGCTCGCCCCCGTCTGCTGTGGGAAAGAAGCCATTTCGCGCGGAAAGTTTCACCGCGATGGCGATGGTTCGCCGGCACTCCGATGTTCGCCCACTTATGTGACATATTGCGGTAAATGTGTCTCGGGCGAGGTGGGTGCCGCCGATGATTTGGTCGCGGGGTCGGCTTCCTGGTCCGGAATTTGGTCTTGCAGCACAATGCGCAATGCCGGCTCAAGACGCTAACGTCCGGCGTTGCGCGGGCGCGGATCGGATCGGTCTGTTGGCGCTAACATCGGCTGGTTCCCCCGGTCCGTTACCGGCGCGATGCTCGTTGTGGCGCGTTCGATCCGTTGCCGCCTCCGGACTCCCTCCCCTGTCGGGCCGTGTTGCTTGGAGATATCGTCGATGACCTTTCCGGACGAATCAATGGCGGACCGCGCCCGGTTACCTGGGGCCTCCCGGTACGCCCGGGGTTTTCTGCGCGCGTTGGTGCGGTGGCGTGACTGGAGCTTGCCGGTCAAGCTTTCGGCCGTCACGGGCGTGCCCATCGTCCTCGCCCTTGTGCTGGGTGTCGCTACGATCGCGGCGCAGGTGGGGCGTTCGGATGAGTATCAGCGGCCCGATCGGCTGGCCGCGTTCGGCGGCGGGGTACGCACGTTGACCGCGGGC
Source organism: Amycolatopsis sp. Hca4 (assembly GCF_013364075.1). Taxonomy (GTDB): domain Bacteria; phylum Actinomycetota; class Actinomycetes; order Mycobacteriales; family Pseudonocardiaceae; genus Amycolatopsis. The sequence continues at coordinate 1,969,093 of NZ_CP054925.1, read as the reverse complement.
ACCGTGGGCGGCACGCCTGAGCTGGCTGCGGCGCGCAAGGCCACTGATTCCGCGACCGGCCCGTTCGCCGCGGAGCAGGCTCGCGCAGCCGAGGTCGAGCCGAGGTTGTCCAGGGCTGCGGGTGCGGGTGACGGCACTAGCGTCGCGGTCTTGCTCCTCATCACCCGCCAGCTGTTGCGCTCGCTGAAGGTGCTGCGCCGCAGTGCCCTCGACGTCGCCGAGACGGCGCTGCCGGAGGCGGTCCGCAACATCCAGGAGGGCCGGGCGCAGGGCACCGACGTCCAGCCGGTCGGCGTGCACACCGACGACGAGGTCGGCGAGGTGGCGCGGGCCTTCGACAAGGTGCACCACCAGGCGCTGCGGCTGGCGACCGAGCAGGCCGCGATGCGTACCGGCTACGGCAGCGTCTTCGTCAACCTGTCGCGGCGCAGCCAGAGCCTGGTGCAGCGGCAGCTGCAGCTGATCGAGCAGCTCGAGCGGGACGAGGAGGACGCCGATCAGCTGGCGACGCTGTTCCAGCTCGACCACCTCGCCACCCGGATGCGGCGCAACAACGAGAACCTGATGGTGCTCTCGGGTGCCGAGCCGGGTCGCCGGTCCGGGAAGCCGGTGGGCACCACCGACATGCTGCGCGCGGCGGTGTCGGAGATCGAGCAGTACCAGCGCGTCCAGGTGCAGCCGCCGCCCCCGGCCCGGATCGTCGGGTACGCGGCGAGCGACCTGATGCGCCTGGTCGCCGAGCTGCTGGACAACGCCACGGCGTTCTCCGCGCCGGAGACCAGCGTGACGGTGGCCTCCCGGCTGGGCGAGAACGGCTCGCTCGAGATCGACATCCTGGACAAGGGCATCGGGATGAACGAGTGCGAGGTGATCGAGGCGAACACCCGGCTGACCGAGGCCGGGTCGGTCGACCTGGTGACGTCGCGCCGGATGGGCCTGTTCGTCGTCGGCAGGCTGGCCAGCAGGCACCGGATCGGGGTGTCGCTGCACGGCGGCAAGGACATCGTCGGCGTCCGCGCCACGGTCGTCGTCCCACCGGAGCTGGTCATGGAGGGCGACGCTGCGGGCGAACGAAGCCATGCTGCTTCGGCGCCGACCCGGACGAGTGCGCCAACGGAGGCCGCACCCGGCGCTGCGCCGGAGCGGCTACCGGACGGGTGCTGTTCGAGCCCGTCGACGGCGGCCGCGTCATGTGGTGGAGCCACCCCGGTCGTGAGCAGGCGGACACGGCCGGCCGGCACGACGACCTCGCGGCAGCGGAGCGGACCACGCCGATTTTCGGGGCCGTGTTGTCGGCGTGGTTCGACGACGAACTCCCCACTGGCCGACCGCCTCTCTCCCCGGAGGGTGGAGAGTGGTCGTTCCCCGGCGACGACGCGCTCCGGCGGGCGCGGGAGGTAGCCAGACTGGCCTCCGCTGACCGGGTACCGGGTGGTTTGCCGCGACGCAGCCCCGGCAAGCTGCTGCTGCCCGGCAGAACCGACTTGGCCGCAGGGGAAGGTTCGACTGCGTCAGGTGAACTTCGCGACTCAGCGTGCGGATACACCGCCTCGGCCGTTCTCGATGCCGCCGGGCAGCCGGTGTGGCCGACGGTGGATTCACCCGGAGATCGCGCAGCTGCCCGACCGGTGGTTCAGGCCGGGGCGTCGGGCAGGGCTGCGGAAGTGCGTGAGCGGCTGAGGAGTTTCCACAGAGGAATTCACCGCGCCCGGGCCGAACGCGACGGAGAAGGCCAGGAACAGGATTGATGGTGAACAACGGCAGGACGCCGGTACAGCGTGCGAACTCATGGCTCGTCGACGAGCTCGTGGTGAGAGCGCCCGGCGCGGCCCACGCGATCGCCGCCTCGGCGGACGGGCTGGTGCTGGCGGCTTCGGCGTGGCTTCCGTTGGACAGAGCCGATCAGCTCGCGGCGATCGCCGCAGCCGTCATGAACCTCGCCTCCGGCGCCGCCCGATGCCTCGAGGCTGGAGACGCCGGTGATGTCGTCGTCGAGATGGACCTCGGGTACGTGGTCGTCATGGCACTCGGCCACGGAGCGACCCTGGCTGTCCTGGCAAGCTCGGACAGCGACCTGGGCCGGGTCGGCTACGAGATGGCCAAGCTCGTCGAACAAGTCAAGCAGGCCATGACACCGGAGTTGCGCGCACAGCTGGAAGGGATCCCTACTTTCCCGGAGTGAGTACCGTTTTGCCCACGAGCTGGCACAGTTTCAGCGCCAACTCGAGATCGATCCGGTTGTCGGCGATCGGTCGCTGCAGCACTTGTTCGGCCTTGCGGACGCGGTACTGGACCGAGTTCTTGTGAATCGTCAGTGCCGTGGCCGCAGCGGTGAAGCTGCCGCCGGTCGACAAGAAGGCCAGCAGTGTTTCCCGGAGGCGATGGTGCTGTGCGTCGTCGGTGGCGAGGCTGCCGAGGGTGCGGGCAACCCAGCTGCGCGTTGCCGGAAGATCCACAGTCATCAGGGCGAGCGCACCGACGTCGCGGAAGGCGAGATGCCGGTGCGCGGACTGGTCGTCGACCAGCACGGCGAGTGCGTGCACTCTTCTGGCTTGATCGTGGCTGGAGCGAAATCCGGTGACACCGGTGCCCGGATCCCCGAACGCGACGCGGATGTGCGGCTCGATCACGTCCGTCGCCCGGTGCAGCACGTCGTCGTCGAACGGTGTCGTTGCCGACAACGGGAACCACACCCACAGGCAGTGCTCATCGGAGGGAACGACCAGCGGTGCTCCGGAGGCGGGGAGGCGCTGCGACATCGTGGTCGTCGCAGTCTCGAGTGAGCGCGCCGAGGCGTCGGTCTCGGTGTGCCAGACGAACGCCGCGAGATGACGCCCGCGCAGCCGGTATCCGAGCGCCTTCTCGGCCGGGTCGATGTCGACCCGGTCGCTGGCGAGCAGCTCTCGCACCCGCCTCGCGCGCACCGCGCTGCGGTTGAGCAGCCAGTGCTCACGTTCCTCTTGGTAGGCCGTGACGACCTGCTGAGTCACCTGGTCGATGAAAACGAAGGCATCGGCCAGGTACCGCCGGATGACCGCGGCCAGCACGTCGCTGTCGACCGGCTGCCGGACGGCCTCGGAGGGGACGTGGGCGATCAGGGTGTTGCAGGCGAGGAAATAAGCGCGGACGAGGTCGATGACAGGAGTGCCGCGTTGGGCCAGGCGCCGGGCGTACTCGATCGCGGCGGCGGGTGCTCGCACCTGGGCCGGGTCGAGCCCGTGGCGGAAGACGCGAAGGACGGTGCCGAGATTCTGCAGCAAGCTCGCGGACAAGAGGTTCACGACGGCTTCGTCGTCCAGAACCAGGTGGGGCAATTCGCGGGCGTAGACGTCGACGACCTCGGCGATGAGGTCACCGGCGCACGCGATGAAGGCGTCGGCGATTCGTTCGACGTGGGCGGTCACGATCGCGTCGTCGATCATCCGGGAATGGTACATCCGGCGTAACGGTCGGGAATCCCGCAGCCCACGTCCGCGAGGGCGGACGCGGGTCGCGGAGGGCGACTCACGCGGGGCTCACCCGGGTGATGCCGGTGCGCCCGGGCGAGTACGGCCCGGCTGCGGCCGGACGCACAGGCCGTGGGGTTCGTTCCCGGCGGGGATCTTCGCCGGCAGTGCGCCATCCTTTGTGGACAAGACGTACACCGCCCGGTCGCAGCGGCCGGAGAGCCGTAGTTGCGTGCCGTCGGCGGGCACCCCTTGTCCGGGCTGCCGCCGCCCGGGATGTGCTACGTCGCCCGCAGGTTCAGCCGCCGTCCCCGGCGTCCGTCGCGGCTCGCGAGTGGATGCCGAACCGCGACAGATCCGCGAGCAGGCCGTCCTGCCGCCGTGTCGCCTCGCCGGCGTCGGTGAAGTCGGCGCTGGCCATACCGAGGCGGTCGACCAGCTTCTCGACGACCGCGTTGTCGGCCGCCGGGCGGCCGGGCAGCAGCGGCGACTCGTAGTCGTGCTGCCACAGCCGGGCGATGGCGCGGTCGTTCTTCCAGCGCACCTCGCGCGTGGTCTCGACACGGAGCCGCTCCGCCGTCTCGCTGTCCATACCGTCGTGCCGCCAGACGCGCGCCTCGCCCGAGGGGTCCAGCACCTCGAGGCCGAACCGCTCCGCGTCCTGCCAGACGGGCATTGTCTCGTCCTGGAGCATGAACACGTACAGCGCGAACTCACCGGAGTACTCCTCGACGAGGAACCGCCGGGTCTGTTCGAACAGTTCCGGGCTCTCCCCGGGATAGCCGACGATGAACGACCCGAAGTGGTCGATCGGGCTCTGCGCCAGCAGTTCGTACGCGGTCCGGTTCGCCTTGGCGGTGACCTTCTTGTTCATGTACTTCAACGTGGTGTCGCTCATCGATTCGAAGCCGATGAACAGGGACCGGCACCGGGCGTCCGCCAGCCGGCGCAGCGTCGCCTCGTCGCGCAGGGCGTTCGCGCGGGTGTAGGCCTCCCAATCGACCCCGACTTCCTCGAGCAGCGGGAGCAGCTGCCGGAGCCGCGGCGGCGGCACGGTGAACGTCGAATCGAGGGCCTTGATGTACCGCGCGCCGTTCTCACGCGCGTACCGGGCCCAGTCGCCGGCGATCTTTTCGGCCGATTTGTACCGCCATTTCGGGGAAGCCGCGGGGTAGGAGCAGTACTTGCAGCTGAACGGGCAGCCGCGCATCGACTCGTAGGGCACCACCGGTGCCGGTCCGGCCGGCGATGGTGAGGGAGTCGCTTCGAGGTCGACGTACCGGGCCTCGGTGGTCCGGATCCGGCCGCCGGCGGCGCGGTACACCAGGTTCGGCACCGCGGTGACGTCGGTGCCGGTCCGCAGGGCGCGTAGCAGCGCGGGCAGGGCGACCTCGGCGTCACCGCGGACGACGTAACCGACGGCGGGGTGCTCGGCCAGGATGCGGTGGAACTTGAGGTTGCTGTACTGACCGCCCAGCACCACCGTGGCGACCGGGAACCGGTCCGTGACCCACCGGACCGCCTTGGCCAGGGTGGCCCGGTCCCAGATGAACGTCGTCGACAGCAGCACGACGTCGAAGTCCCCGCCGGTTTCCGGGCCCTCGCCGGTCCAGATCCGTTCGGTGGACACGGATGTGTAGTCGGCGCCGGCGGTGTCGAGGATGGACTGGAGCGTGAACGTGGTCAGGTGCACGGCCTTGCGCGGTCCGGCGTCCGCGTCTTCGGTGACGGCGACGCCCGAGGCGGCCCGCGCACCCCCGTTCTGCCGGGGGCGTAGCAGCGGCACCCGGCGGCCGGCGTCACGGAAGTGCAGCAGGGACAGGTCGAAAACGCCGGGCGCCCGCGAGCGTCCCGCGGACAGCGCCTCGAACGAAGATCCCGCGAGGAGCACGTTGTCCGGGAAAGCCGGGCCCATGCCGGAAACCAGGAGCACTCTCATTTACTTCCCCCTGAACGTCGGGATTGTTCGGCTTTCAGCACCGGCCGGCGAGCAACACGGTCAGCATGCGTTCCTGTTCCCAGCCGTGGGCGGCGTGCCGCCACGCGATCGCCTCGGCCAGCTCTTCGTGGACGGCGGCTTCGAGGTCGGGCCCGGCCAGTGACCCGGGGTCGACGTCGTGCCGGGCACACCAGTCGACAATGGCCTCCAGCCCGTTGACCGAGGTGACGAAGTTCCGGTGCTCCGGCAGGCGCCAGGCGGAGGCCAGTTCCTCGATGATGCCCCGCCCGCCGCCGGGTGGCCGGAGCATCCGCCGGGCCCGCTCGCGCAGCCGCCGCCAGTAGGCGCGGGCCTCCGGGGTGCGCAGGTGTTCGAAACTCAGCTCGAACGGCAGTTCGCCGTGGCGGTCGACCAGCGCGGTCAGCAGCGAGACCGAGCCGCCTTCCAGGACGATCGACGGGTGTTCGGCGGTCAGCCGGCCGAGCAGGTAGCAGAGGGTGCGGCAGGCGGCGTCGGCCGGGTAGTCCCCGTCGGCGACCGTCCGATCGCCCAGGAACCACCGGCAGACACCGTCGACCTCGTCCTCGTCGCGCGCGCTGGTGACCCGGAGGTCGACGAAGCACTGGATGCGGTCCGCGACGACGACCGGGGTGCCCAGCCGCCGGGCCGTCCGGATCGCGTGCGCGCTCTTGCCGGTGCCGGTAGCGCCGACAATGGCGTGCACCCGGGGTTTCCGCTCATTCCATCCGGTTCTCCGGCCGCCATTCGGTACCGGTCGGATCGCGTGCTCGATCGGTTGCATATCCCGGAAGTTACCGGCACTTCCCGGATTGACGACCCGGTCCGCGCGGAATTGATCAAATTTTTATTGTCGCGGCGGGATAAGTGTCATTTCTGCGCTTGAAGAATCAATGGGCGAATCGTGCGCAGATGCGAAATCGGATCGACCTCGAAATAATCGAATGGCAATTGCGTTGATAATAACGGTTTGTTTGCTGCCGGATGACCGAAGGCTTCCCCGTCGGGTGTCAGTCCGGTCCTCGGTGGGCCGCGGCCGCGCGCACCGGGGTTTCGAAGAGGTCCGCGATGCGGCGGTAGCCGACGTCGTCCGGGTGGAACCAGTCGTCGGCGAGGCTGCCGCGGACCGGGCCCAGCGCCGGGCCGCGCAGGTCGGCGACGTGCACCCGCTTGTCGGCGGCTGCGGCGTCGATCAAGGGGTTGACCGCCCGGGCGGCCGCGTTGGGCCTCGGTACGGTGGCGACGACGGCCCGGCCGGACGGCAGCTGGTGTCATCGAGTCGCCGAGCGCCACCCAGAGCGGTCGCCCGGAGCCGAGCGCGGGCGGTTGGTTTCCGCCCAGGCCCGCGCGAAGGGTTTCGCGGCCGGGTGCGCCGTGGATGGGGCCCGTACGGGTGGGTATCCGGGCCGGCGGAGGCTCGGGGAGGAGTCCGCCGCGGAGGCGCACGCCGGATGATCGACGCGGCCGGCGCCTGTGCGGGTCACGGTCGGGGGCGAACCTTCCGGCCGTATTTCACTCCGTGCCGCGAATCCGGGCCATGATCCGGCCGGCCAGGTCGGCAGCCGGCCGGGCTTCCGATGCGGCGATCAGGTCCAGGCAGCGGCGCAGCTTCTCCACTTCGGCCCGGAGCGCCGCGCAGCGTGAGCAGCGCTCCCCGGGGCCCTCGCGGTCGTCCCAGGAACGGATCGGGTCGTGGCCGCACCGGTCGGCTCGGCCGTCGCTCCGGGTGGTCACGGCGCAAGCCGGCTGCTCAGGGCGAGTCGTGTCCGGTGGAGGCGGGTCAGCGATTCCGGTTCGGACTGCGTCAGCAGTTCGGCGACCCGGGCGGTGGGGAACCGGAGGACGTCGTGCAGGAGCCAGCCGGTCCGGTCGGCTCCCTCGATGCGGCGAAGTGCTTTGAGCAGCGGGGTCGGCGCCGCCCGGTCGAGGCATCGTTCGACTGAACCCAGAAGCAGGGTCGCGGTGCTCGGCTCACGATCGTGCCGGCGCGAGAGCTCGACGAACACCTGTTCGGTGACTTCCTCGGCCGCCACCCGGTCGCCGAGCAGGCACACCGTCAGCCGGAACACCGTGACGTGGTGTATCCGGACGAAGTGCTCGAAAGCCGCGAGCGATGGTTCGGCCCTCTCGCGTCCGGTCGCGGTCAGGACGGACGATGACACGTTGACCTCCTGGAGGGCCTCTCTGCTGAAGCCCGGTGCAGGCAGGATGTGCCCACGGCCGTTGCGCCGGAAACGTGCGGGTGGCCGTGGTCAGCGCGCCGGGTCCGACAGTGACCGGATCCTGCTGAGCAGGTTCGCCGTCGTGGTCCCGCAGAGTTCCGCGAGCTGCTCGAGCGCGGCCGGGTCGAGGTGGATCTCGTGCGCGGTACCGTTCGCACCGGTTTCGGCGAGCTTGCCCTCGGCCCAACGCCGGAACGGGGCGAGGTCCTGGTGCTGGGTCCGGACGACGCGGTGCAGGTCGACCCGGACGCCGTCGGACTCGCCGGCGCCGAACGTGCCGAAGTACCGCTGTCCGACCCGGGCGAGCAGCGCGGCGGGAGATTCGTCCAGGGCCAGGCACAGCTCCACCAGGCGGACGACCGAGCACTGCCGGGTGCCGAGTTCGTAGGTCGCCAGGGTCTGCAACGACAGTTCGCTGCGCAGGCGGAGATTGAGGTCGCGCCGGGTGAGCCCGCGCTCCTTCCGCAACCGGCGGAGCTCCTCGCCGAGCATCCGCTGGTAGGCGCCGGCATCCAGCTGCACCGTCGCTCCTCCCTGTCGAGCGGCCGCTGCCGCCGCGCACACCGACAGACTAGCTTCGCCCGGACCGTGCTTCGACGCCGAGCGAAGGGTGGCGTGCGGGTGGCACGCCGACCGGCCGACCCCGTAGATTGTGCCGGGCCAGAACCGGGTGCGACGCCATCACCGGGCACCGCACCGCACGAGGAGGTGGCCGACGAGTGGCCGACAGTTCCGCCGCTGCGGACGCGGTGACCGGACTGCCCGGCCGGGGGGTGCTCGAAGCCGAGCTGGCGCGGATGCTGTCCGCCGCGGGCGGCGGCCGGGTCGCGGTGCTGCTCGTCGGGCTCGACGAATTCGCCGTGGTGCGCGAGGCGCTCGGGTTCGACGCCGCGGACGAGGTGCTCGCCGCGGCGGCGCGGACGATCGAGGCGTTCTTCGGCGACGTTCGAAGGGTTCTTGCGCTGCTGCCGGGTGACGTGTTCGCCGTGGTGCTGCCGGGCGAACACGATGCGGCAACGGTGGGAGAACGGGCGGAGTCGGTGATCGCCGCCCTCGGCCGGCCGTCCTATGTGGACGGGATAGGCGTCGGGATCAGCGCGAGTGTGGGTGTCTTCCTCGCCGGCACGGGTCCGCCACCACCGGCCGAGGTGATCCGGTCGGCGCAGATCGCGCTGCGCAGGGCGAGAGAGCTCGGCCGGACCCGGTGGGTGCTGTTCGACCCGGTGGCCGGGCGCGCGGACGCCGCGAGGTACCGCTTGGCGTGCGGCATCGCCGGTGCCCTGGAGTCCGGGCAGCTGGAGGTCGTCTACCGGCCGCACGTCGTGTTGCCGGACGCCGAGATCATCACCTCCCTCAACGCCGTGCTGCGGTGGCGTCACCCCGACTTCGGACAGCTGCGGTCCGAGCAGTTCTTCCCGCTCGCCGAAGCCACCGGCATGACCGGGGCGCTGGGGCGTCATCTGCTGGCCGAGGCCCTCCGCACCGCCGGTCACTGGCGCGGCAGGTTCGGAGCCGCCGCGCCGACGGTGTGCCTCACCCTGCCCCGGCGGATGGCGATCGACGAAGACCTCGTCCGCATCGTCGGGCGGGAGCTCGACCGCAACGAGCTGCAGCACCGGCACCTCGTGCTGTGCACGGACGTGCCTTCACTGCTGGACGACCGCGGCGACCTGCTCGGCTCACTCGACGAGCTGGCCCGGGCCGGTGTCGTGTTCGTCGTCCACATCACCGGGCTGTCCGAGCTCGAGCTGCTGCCTGCCCTGAACGTGCCGGCCCCCGGGGTGATGCTTACCGGAGCGATCATCGACGCACTGGAGGTCGACGAACCGCCGGAGCAGGCCGTGCGCACCATCCGGCAGGTGGTCGAGCGGGCCGAGGAGCTGGGGATCAAGGTCGGTGCCCGCGGTGTGCTGTCCGAAGAGCACGCGGAGCTGCTGTACGGCATCGGGGTCGTTGTCGCCGCGGGGCCCTACCTGCCCACCTACTCGACCGCGGCGGAGGCGGAGACCTGGGTGGGCCGGAACTTCCCGATCGGGTGAGTTCCCGGATCGACGGGTTTCGCGCACGAGTTCTCCTCGCTCGGCATCGCGGAATCGGAGTCACCGAGCCGGTGTCGGGCGAACCAGGCCACGCTCCCGGCGATGAGCCGCGCCGCAACGCCGGAGACGTCACGGGCCCGGCGTGGCTGCCAGGGTCGGTCGGGAGGGCGACGAGGAGGCGGCATGATCGCGAAGGGGCCGATCGCAGTGGTCGGGCTGTCCTGCCGGGTGCCGGGAGCCGCCGACCCCGGTGCGTTCTGGCGGCTGCTGCGGGACGGCACCGAGGCGATCACCGACGTCCCCGCCGGCCGCTGGGACGCCCGAGCCGTCGCCGGTGCCGATCCGGCCGGCCGCGGTGGCTTCCTCGACGACGTACGGGGCTTCGATCCCGGGTTCTTCGGCATTTCGCCGAGGGCGGCCGTCGCGCTGGACCCGCAGCAGCGGCTCGCGCTCGAACTCGGGTGGGAGGCCCTCGAAGACGCCGGAGTGGTCCCGGCGCGGCTTGCCGGCAGCGACACCGGGGTCTTCCTGGCGACCGGCGGGGACGACTACGCCCTGCTCACCCACCAGGCCGGGCCTTCCGCCATCACCTCGCACACCTTCGCCGGGCTGCGCCGCGGGCTCGCCGCGAACCGCGTCTCGCACTTCCTCGGCCTGCACGGGCCCAGCCTGACCGTCGACACGGCCCAGTCCTCGTCGCTGGTCGCGGTGCACCTCGCGTGCGAAAGCCTCCGGCGCGGCGAGACCGCCGTGGCTCTCGCCGGTGGCGTGCACCTGAACCTGGTGCCGGACGGCGCGGTCGCCTTCGCCGAGTTCGGCGGCCTTTCGCCGGACGGCCGCTGCTACGCCTTCGACGCCCGCGCGAACGGAACGGTGCGGGGCGAGGGCGGCGCCGTCGTCGTCCTCAAGCGGCTCGCCGACGCGGAAGCGGACGGCGACCGGGTCTACGCGCTCGTCCACGGCGGTGCGATGAACCACGGCGGCGCGAGCGAGGCCCTGACCGTGCCGGACGAAGCCGCGCAACGGGCCGTCCTGCGCGCCGCCTACACCCGCGCCGGTGTCCGGCCCGAGGACGTCGGCTACGTCGAACTGCACGGCACCGGGACGCGGCGAGGCGATCCGGTCGAGGCCGCCGCACTGGGGTCGGTCCTCGGTGCCGCGCGGACCGGCGACCGGCCGCTGCTCGTCGGTTCCGTCAAGACGAACATCGGCCACCTCGACGCCGCCGCGGGCGTCGCCGGGCTGGTCAAGACGGTGCTCGCGCTGCACCACGGCGAAGTGCCCGCCAGCCTCAACCACGTGGCTCCGCCCCCGGAAATCCCCTTGGCCGAGCTGAACCTCGCGGTCAACGGCCGCCACACGCCGTGGCCGGACAGCGGCCGGTTCGCCGGGGTGAGCTCGTTCGGCATGGGCGGGACGAACTGCCACCTGGTGCTGTCCCGCCCCGCGCCGGCCGGCGGCTCGCCGGTGGCCGCGCCGCCGGTACTGGCCTGGACCGTGTCCGCCCGGACCCGCGACGCCGTCCGCGGGCAAGCCGGGCGGCTCGCCGAATTCGTGGCGGCCGAGCCCGGCCGCACGCCGGCCGAGATCGCCGGTGCGCTCGCCGCGGGCCGGACCGCCTTTCCCGAACGGGCCGTCGTCGTCGGCACCGGCGACGGCGAACTCCGGGCCGGGCTGGCGGCGCTCGCGGCGGGCGCCGACGCGGGGAACGTCCTGCGCGGCACGGCGACAGGCGGGACCACCGCGTTCCTCTTCGCCGGCCAGGGCAGCCAGCGCCCCGGCATGGGACGCGAGCTGTACTCGGCGTTCCCGGTCTACGCCGCCGCGTTCGACGAGGTCTGCGCCGCGTTCGACCCGCTGCTGGGCACCTCGCTGAAGGACGTCGTCTTCGCCGGGGGCGCGCTCCTGGACGAGACGCGGTTCACCCAGCCCGCCGTGTTCGCCGTCGAGGTCGCGCTGGTCCGGCTGCTCGCGCACTGGGGCCTGCGCCCGGACCTGCTCGCCGGGCACTCGGCGGGCGAGCTCGTCGCCGCGCACGTGGCCGGGGTGCTGTCCCTGCCGGACGCGGCCACCCTCGTCGCGGAACGCGCCCGGCTCATGCAGACGGTCGCCGTCGGCGGGGCGATGGCCGCCATCGAGGCGGGTGAAGACGAGGTACTCGGCGAGGGCGTCGGAGAGGGCGCCTGCGTCTCCGCGGTCAACGGCCCGCGGGCCACGGTCGTTTCCGGGGCGGAGGAAGCCGTTCTCGCGGTGGCCGCCCGGTGGCGCGAGCGCGGCCGCCGCGTGAAACGGCTCCCGATCGGCGTGGCCGGGCACTCCGCGCTGCTCGACCCGATCCTCGGCGAGTTCGCCCGCACGGCCGGGCGGCTGGCCTACGGCGAGCCCGAGATCCCGGTCGTCACCAACCTCACCGGCAGGCTCGCGGCGGAGGGCGAACTGTGCGAGCCCGGCTACTGGGTGCGCCAGGTCCGCGAGCCCGTCCGGTTCGGCGACGCCGTCCGGACGCTGCACGAGCTCGGCGCCACCCGGTTCGTCGAGGTGAGCCCGGACCGGGTGCTGGCCGCGCTGGTGCGCGGCGCCCTGCCGGACGCGGCGGTGTCGGTCACGGCGGTGCTGCGCGCCGGCCGGCCCGAGCCGCGCACCCTGGTTTCCGGGGTGGCCCAGGCCTTCGCCGACGGCGCGCCGGTCGACTGGCCCGCGGTGTTCGGCGACCCGGCGCCGGCCAGGGCGATCGGACTGCCCGGCTACGCCTTCCAGCGCAAGCCGTACTGGCTCGGCACCAATTTGTCCACTATGGACGAACAACCGGAAGTGCCCGCCGCCGGCGGGGACCCGCTCGACGTCGTCCGGTCCGCCACCGCGGTCGTGCTCGGGTATCCCGGCGCCGACGACGTCGATCCGCGCCGGACCTTCCGCGACCTCGGCTTCGACTCCCTGGCCGCGGTCGAGCTGCGTGACCGGCTCACCGCGGCGACCGGCGTCGAGCTCCCGCCGACGCTGACGTTCAACCACCCCACCCCGCTGGCGCTCGCCGAGCACCTGCGTGGTGGGCAGCGCGCACCCGCCGCCCCGGTGGCCGTCGCCGGACCCGGCGAGCCGATCGCGATCGTCGGCATGGGCTGCCGGTTCCCCGGTGGGGCCGGCTCGCCCGAAGACCTGTGGCGGCTGGTCGCGGACGGCGTCGACGCGATCACCGGCTTTCCCGGCGACCGCGGCTGGGACCTCGGCGCGGCGGGCGCGGAGATCCCGCGCCGCGGTGGCTTTCTGCCCGATGCCGCGCTGTTCGACCCGGAGTTCTTCGGCATCAGCCCGCGCGAGGCGCTCGCCATGGACCCGCAGCAGCGGTTGCTGCTCGAGACGGCGTGGGAAGCGCTGGAACGTGCCGGCCTCGACCCGGCGGCGCTGCGCGGCACCCCGGCGGGCGTGTTCGTCGGCGCGACGGCGAGCGACTACGGCCCCCGGCTGCACGAAGCCGGCCACGGCGCGGAGGGACACGTGCTCACCGGCAGTTCGGCGAGCCTGCTGTCCGGCCGGATCGCCTACACGCTCGGGTTCGAGGGCCCGGCCGTGACCGTCGACACGGCGTGCTCGTCGTCGCTGGTCGCGCTGCACCTGGCCGCGCGGGCCCTGCGGCAGGGCGAGTGCACGCTCGCCCTCGCCGGCGGGGTCACGGTGCTGGCGACGCCGGGGATCTTCCTCGAGTTCGGCAGGCAGGGCGGGCTGGCCGCGGACGGCCGCTGCAAGGCGTTCGGCGCGGGCGCCGACGGCACGGCCTGGGCCGAAGGCGCCGGGCTCGTCCTGCTGGAGCGGCTTTCGGACGCGCGTCGCCACGGCCATCCCGTGCTCGCGCTGGTCGCCGGGTCGGCGATCAACTCCGACGGCGCCAGCAACGGCCTGACCGCACCGAGCGGCCCCGCCCAGGAGCGCGTGATCCGCGCCGCGCTGGCCGACGCGAGACTGTCCACAGCGGACGTCGACGTGGTCGAGGCCCACGGCACGGGGACGGCGCTCGGCGACCCGATCGAGGCCGGCGCCCTGCTCGCGACGTACGGCCGTGACCGGGAAACGCCGCTGTGGCTGGGTTCGCTGAAGTCCAACATCGGCCACGCGCAGGCCGCCGCCGGCATCGGCGGCGTGGTGAAGATGGTGCAGGCGATGCACCACGGGGTCCTGCCGGCGACCCTGCACGCGGAGGAACCGTCCCCGCACGTCGACTGGTCGGCCGGCCGGGTCCGGCTGCTCACCTCGGCGAGGGAGTGGCCGGAGGCCGGCCGTCCCCGCCGGGCGGCGGTGTCGTCGTTCGGGATCAGCGGCACGAACGCCCACGTGGTCCTGGAACAGGCTCCGGCCGAACCGGAAACCGCGGCCGATCCGGCGCCCGAATCCCCGTTGCCCTATGTTCTTTCCGCCCGTGACACCGCCGCGCTCCGAGCTCAGGCCCGGCGGCTGCGTGACCACCTCACCGACCACCCGGACGAGGCCCCGGCGGACGTCGCCTACTCCCTGGCCACCACCCGCAGCCGTTTCGACGAGCGGGCCGCGTTCGTCGCCACCGGACGGTCCGGCCTCCTTGATGCCCTCGACTCCATCGCCGGTGGCGGTACCACCGGCGTCGTGCGCGCCACGACCGGCGGGACCGTCTTCGTCTTCCCCGGCCAGGGCTCGCAGTGGGCCGGGATGGCGGCCGGACTCCTCGGCACCTCACCGGAGTTCACGGCCCGGTTCGCCGAGTGCGAGCGGGCGCTGGCAGAGCACCTCGACTGGTCTCCCGCCGACGTCCTGCGCGAGCGGCCCGAGGCACCCGCGCTGGACCGTGACGACGTGGTCCAGCCGGTGCTGTTCGCGGTGATGGTGTCGCTGGCCGCGCTCTGGCGCGCCCACGGTGTCGAGCCCGACGCGGTGATCGGCCACTCGCAGGGCGAGATCGCCGCCGCCTGCGTCGCCGGTGCGCTGTCGCTCGCGGACGCCGCCCGGGTCGTCGCCCTGCGCGCCCGGCTGCTGAGCGAGCTGGCCGGGCTCTCCGGGATGGTTTCGGTTCCGCTGCCCGAGGCCGAGGTCACCGAGCTGCTGACCGGCTGGGGTGACCGCGTCTCGGTCGCCGCTGTCAACGGGCCGCGCTCGGTCGCGGTGTCCGGCGACCCGGACGCGTTGCGGGAACTCGTCGCCGCGTGCGCGCTGCGCGACGTGCGGGCCCGGGAGATCCCGATCGACTACGCTTCCCACTCCCGGCACGTCGAACGGCTCCGCGACCGGCTCCTGGCCGCGCTCGCGCCGATCACGCCGCGGCCGCCGGACATCCCGTTCTTCTCGACCGTCACCGGGGAACCGCACGCCGTCCTCGACGCCGCCTACTGGTACCGCAACCTGCGGGAGCCGGTGCGCTTCGAAGCCGGGGTGCGGCGGCTGCTGGCCGCCGGGCACCGCGTGTTCGCCGAGGTCGGCCCGCACCCCGTGCTCGCGCTCGGGATGCGGGAGACGTTCGACGACGCGGGCGTGGCCGCGGCGGCCGTCGGGACGCTGCGGCGCGGCGACGGCGGCCGGGACCGCTTCCTCCGGTCCCTGGCCGAGGCCCACGCCTGCGGCGCCGCCGTGCGCTGGGACGCCGTCTTCGCCGGGACCGGCGCCCGGCGCACCGGCCTGCCGACGTACCCGTTCCGGCGACGGCGGTTCTGGTGGCGCCCGCCGGCCGAGGCGCGCACCGGCAGCGATCCCGCCGCCGGCCTGCGCTACGGGATCGCGTGGTGGCCGGCGACGGCCGAAGGCACCGCGCGGCTGTCCGGGACGTGGCTCGTCGCCGGCGGCCGCCGGTCGCCGTGGCGCCCGCTGATCGCCGCGGCACTGGCGGAGGCGGGCGCCGACGTCCGCGACGAGGACTTCACCGGGGAACCCGCCGGGGTGGTTTCCCTGCACGCCCTCGACGAAGAAGGCGCGCTCACCGGCACGCTTTCGCTGCTGCGGCGGTTCGGCTGTCCGATGTGGAGTGTCACGTGCGGAGCGGTCGGCACCGGCGACGGTGACCCGGTCCGCGCGCCCCGGCAGGCCGCCGTCTGGGGTCTCGGCCAGGTGGCCGCGCTGGAGCAGCCCCGCCGCTGGGGCGGGCTCGCCGACCTGCCCGAGCAGCCGGACGCGGAATCCGCGCGGCGGCTGGCCGGACTGCTGACCGGGACCGAGGACCAGGTGGCCGTCCGGCCGTCCGGCGTCTTCGCCCGGCGCCTGGTGCGCCCGGCCCCGCCGGCCCGGGCGGCCTGGCGGCCGCGGGGGACCGTCCTGGTCACCGGCGGGACCGGCGCGCTCGGCCGCCGGGTCGCGCGCTGGCTCGCCGGAAACGGAGCCGCGCACGTCGTGCTCGCCGGCCGGAGCGGCCCGGCGGCGCCGGAAGCCGTGGCCATCACCGAAGAACTGGGTGCGGACCGGGTCACCGTCGCCGCCTGCGACGTCACCGACGAGAGCGCGGTGGCCGGCCTGGTCGCGTCGGTCCCCGGCGAGCTGACGGCCGTGGTGCACGCCGCCGGGACGAGCCGGTTCGGGCGGCTGGCCGACATCGGCCCGGAGCACCTGGCGGAGGTGCTCGGCGCGAAGGTGCTGGGAGCCGAGGTCCTCGACCGCGTGCTCGGCGACCGGCCGCTGGACGCGTTCGTGCTGTTCTCCTCGGCCGCCGGCGTCTGGGGCGGTGCCGAGCAGGGCGCGTACTCGGCCGCGAACGCCTGCCTCGACGCGCTCGCCCACCGGCGCCGGGCGCTCGGCCGGGTCGCGACGGCGGTGGCGTGGGGCCCCTGGTCCGGCGGCGGCATGGTCACGCGTGAGTTCGAGACGGCCCTGCGTGCCCGCGGGTTCACCCCGATCGATCCGGGTGTCGCACTCGACGCGCTCGCGACGGCCGTCGGCGGTGGCGAGACCGCCACGGTCGTCGCCGACGTCGACTGGCCCCGCTTCGCCGCGCTCTACACGATGGCGCGGCCGAGCCCGCTGCTCGGTGAGCTCGCCGAAACCCGCCGCCCGGCGGAGCCGCGGCAGCCGGCTTCCGCGCTCGGGCAGCGCCTTCGCGAGTTGCCGGAGGCCGCGCAGCACGACCTGCTGCGGACGCTGGTCCGCACCCAGCTCGCGGCCGTTCTCGGGCACGACGGGCCGTCGGCGGTGGCCGCGGACCGGCCGTTCTCCGCGCTCGGGGTGGACTCGCTCACGGCGGTCGAGCTGCGCGACCGGCTGGCGGCCGCGACGGAGCTCGCGCTGCCGGTCACGATCGTCTTCGACCACCCGACCGCGACCGCGCTGGCCACGCACCTGCGTGACACCGCCCTCGGCGCGCCCGTGGCCGAAGCCGCCGCGCCGGCCGCCCCCGCGGACGAGCCGCTGGCCATCGTGGGCATGAGCTGCCGGCTGCCCGGCGGCATCGAAGACCCCGAGGACCTGTGGCGGTTGCTGGCCGAGGGCGGCGACGCCGTCGGCGGGCTCCCGGCCGACCGGGGCTGGGACCTCGGCGCGTTGTACGACCCGGATCCGGACCGGCCGGGCACCAGTTACGTCCGCGGCGGCGGCTACCTGAGCGGGATCGACCGGTTCGACGCCGACCTGTTCGGCATCGCGCCGCGCGAAGCGCTGGTGATGGACCCGCAGCAGCGGCTGCTGCTCGAAGCCACCTGGACGGCGCTGGAGCACGCGGGCATCGCGCCGGACTCGCTGTCCGGCAGCGGCACCGCGGTGTTCGCGGGCATCCAGGTGCCCGACTACTGGACGCCGGACCGGATCCCCGGCGCCCTCGAGGCCTACCAGGTCACGGCGGGCGCGCCGAGCGTGGCGGCGGGCCGGATCGCCTACACCTTCGGGCTGGAAGGCCCGGCGATGACCGTGGACACCGCGTGTTCGTCGTCGCTGGTCGCGCTGCACCTGGCGGCGCGCTCGCTGCGCGCGGGGGAGTGCTCTCTGGCGATCGCGGGCGGCGCGACGGTGATGACCACCCCGGCGGCTTTGCGCAGCCTCAGCCGGCAGCGGGCCCTGTCCCCGGACGGCCGGTGCAGGGCGTTCTCGGACGACGCCGACGGGTTCGGCGCCGCCGAAGGGGTCGCGGCACTGGTCGTGGAGCGCCTCTCGGACGCGCGGCGGAACGGGCACCGCGTGCTGGCCGTGCTGCGCGGTTCGGCGGTCAACTCCGACGGCACCAGCAACGGGCTCACCGCCCCGAACGGCCTGGCCCAGCAGCGCGTCATCCGCGCGGCCCTCGCGGACGCCGGACTGTCCGCTTCGGACGTCGACGCCGTCGAAGCGCACGGCACCGGCACCCGGCTGGGCGACCCGGTGGAAGCGCTGGCGCTGCAGGAGACCTACGGCCGTGACCGCCCGGCCGACCGGCCGGTCCTGGTGGGGTCGGTCAAGTCGAACCTCGGTCACACCCAGGCCGTTTCCGGTCTCGCCGGCGTGATCAAGACGGTCCTCGCGCTGCGCAACGGGGAGCTTCCGCGCACGCTGCACGCCGACCGGCCGTCGTCCCACGTGGACTGGACGCGCGGCGCGCTGGCCCTGCTGACCGAGCCGGCGCCGTGGCCGGCCACCGGGCGGCCGCGCCGGGCCGGGGTCTCGTCCTTCGGCATCTCCGGCACCAACGCGCACGTGGTCCTCGAGCAGGCACCGGCCGACCCGGAGCCGGCCGCGGGCGGCCCGGCAGGCGTGGTGCCGTGGGTGCTGACCGGGGCGACCCCGGAGGCCGTCCACGACCTGGCGGACCGGGTGCGGTCGTTCGTCGCCGGGAGGCCGGAGCTGACGGTCCGGGACGTGGCCCGGACGCTGGCCGCGCGGTCCGCGCACGCACACCGGGCCGTCGTCGTCGGCGAAGGCCGCGAAGAACTGCTGGCCGCGCTCGCCGGCGTCCGGCCCGAGCGGGGGACCGGCGGGAAGCTGGCGTTCCTGTTCACCGGCCAGGGCAGCCAGCACGCCGGGATGGGCCACGGGCTGCGTGCGCAGTTCCCGGTGTACGCCAGTGCTTTCGACGCCGCCTGCGCGGCGGCGCGCCTCGACCCGGCGGTCGTGGCCGACGGCGACGCGCTCGCCCGCACGGAGTTCGCGCAGCCCGCCCTGTTCGCGCTGCAGGTCGCGCTGTACCGCCTCGCCGAGTCGTGGGGGCTGCGCCCGGACGTCCTGATCGGACACTCCGTCGGGGAGATCGCGGCGGCGCACGTCGCCGGCGTGCTGTCACTCGCGGACGCGGGAACGCTGGTCGCGGCGCGCGGCCGGCTGATGCAGGACCTGCCCACCGGCGGCGCGATGATCGCGGTCGAGGCGAGCGAAGACGAAGTCCGTTCCGCGCTGACCGGCGAGGCCGCGATCGCGGCGGTCAACGGCCCGGCCGCCGTCGTGCTCTCGGGGGCCGCGGACGCCGTCGAGGCCGTCGCCGCGGAGTTCGCCGCACGGGGCCGCCGGACGAAACGCCTGCCCGGCGGGCACGCGTTCCATTCGCCCCTGATGGCCCCGATGGTCGAGCGGTTCCGCGAAGTCCTGGCCGGGCTGGAATTCGCCGAGCCCGCCGTCCCGCTGTGGCCGGCCGCGGCCGGCGATCCGGCGACGGCGGAGTACTGGGCCGGCCACGTGCTCGGCACCGTGCGGTTCGCCGACGCGGTCGCACGGCTCGGCGCCGACGGCGTCACCACGTGCCTGGAGATCGGGCCCGACCGGGTGCTGTCCGCGCTCGGCCCGGCGATCGACCCCGCCATCGAATTCGTCCCGGCGCAGCGCGCCGACCGCCCCGGCGCGCGCACGGCCGTCGAGGCCGCCGGCCGCCTGCACGTGCTCGGCCACGACGTCGCACCGGCGAGCCTGTGCACCGGCGGCCGGCTCGCCGACCTGCCCGCCTACCCGTTCCGGCACCGCAGCTTCTGGCTGGCCCCCGGCCAGGCGCCGGACCGGTCCGGGCACCCCCTGGCCGGAACGGCCGTCCGGCTGGCGGACGACGGGGGCGTCCTGGTCACCGGCACGCTCTCCGCGACCGCGCCCGGCTGGCTCGGCGACCACACGATCGGCGGGACGACGCTGGTGCCCGGCACCGCCCTCCTCGAGCTGGCGCTGCAGGCCGCCGCCGCGGCGGGCTGCGCGACCGTCGGGGAACTCACCCTGGAGACCCCGCTCGTCCTGCCGGACCACGGATCGGTGTCGGTCCAGGTCCGGGCCGGGGCGGCCGACGAGGACGGCCACCGGCCGCTGACCGTCCACTCCGGACGGAACGGCGAGTGGACCCGGCACGCCACCGGGCTCGCCGGTCCCGGTGCGCCCGCGGATTCCGGCCTGCCGCTTCCCGCCGACGCGGAACCCCTTGCCGTCGAGAGGCTCTACGAGCAGCTGGCCGACGCGGGATACGGCTACGGACCGGCCTTCCGCGGCCTCACCGCCGCCTGGCGCCACGGCGAAGACGTCTACGCCGAGGCGGTCCTGCCCGAGGAACTCCGCGACGAGGCCGGGAACTGCACGCTGCACCCGGCGTTGCTCGACGCCGCGCTGCACGCGCTCGGGTTCACCGGCAGGCTCGACGGCGGCACCCCGGTACCGTTCGCCTGGCGCGGGGTTTCCGTCACCGCACCGGGACCGTCGGCCATCCGCGTCCGCCTCACCCCGGCTGCCGGGGACGCCGTGTCGCTGCACGTCGCGGACGCCGAGGGCCGTCCGGTGGCCACGGTGGATTCGCTCGTCCTGCGTCCGGCCGCTCCGGCGCCGCGCGACGGCCTCCTCGAACCGGACTGGGTCCGCGTCACCGCTCCGGAAGTCACCGCCCCGGAAGTCACCGGGCCGGACGTCGTGCCGGTCGGCGACCTCGCGGAGCTGACCGGCGAGCCGGTGCCGGCGGCCGTGGTCGTCGCGGCCGGGGACCCGGCCCGCGCCCTCGCCTTGTGCCGGGCTTGGGCGGCCGACGACCGGTTCGCCAGCGCGCGGCTGGTCCTGCGCACCCGGAACGCGGGCACCGACCCGGACCAGGCCGCCGTCTGGGGGCTCGTGCGGTCGGCGCAGACCGAGCACCCCGGCCGGTTCGTGCTGCTCGACGCCGGCACCGAAGACACCGCCGGGCTCGCCGCCGCGATCGCCACCGGCGAACCCGAGGTGGCCGTCCGGTCCGGGGAAGTGCTGGTGCCGCGCCTGAAGCGGGCGAGCACCGGCGACGACCTGACCTTGCCGGACGAACCGTGGCGGCTTGCCGTCGTCCACAAGGGACGACTCGACGGGCTCGCCCCGATCGCGCACCCGGCCGAGCCGCCGGCCCCCGGTCAGGTCCGGGTCGCCGTGCGGGCCGCGGGACTCAACTTCCGCGACGTGCTCAACGCGCTCGGGCTCTACCCGGGTGAGGCCCCGCCGTTGGGCATCGAAGGCGCGGGTGTCGTCACCGAGACCGGTCCGGGGGTCACCGGGTTCGCGCCGGGCGACCGGGTGCTGGGCCTGCTCGACCACGCCTTCGGCCCGCTCGCCGTCACCGACCGCCGAAACCTGGTGCCCGTGCCGGCGGACTGGACGTTCGCCGAGGCGGCGGCCGTGCCCGTCGTGTTCCTCACGGCCTGGTACGGGCTGCGCGACCTGGCCGGCCTGCGGGCCGGGGAGAAGGTGCTCGTGCACGCCGGGGCCGGCGGGGTCGGGATGGCGGCGATCCAGCTGGCGCGTCACCTCGGCGCCGACGTCTACGCCACCGCGAGCCCGGCCAAGCACGACGTCCTGCGCGGACTCGGCCTGCCGGACACGCACATCGCCTCGTCGCGGACCCTGGACTTCGCGACGGCGTTCGCGGGCACCGGGTTCGACGTCGTGCTGAACTCGCTCGCCGGCGAGTTCGTCGACGCGTCGCTGGGCCTGCTGGGCGACGGCGGCCGGTTCG
Source organism: Amycolatopsis sp. Hca4 (assembly GCF_013364075.1). Lineage (GTDB taxonomy): Bacteria > Actinomycetota > Actinomycetes > Mycobacteriales > Pseudonocardiaceae > Amycolatopsis. Next base: position 1,947,590 of record NZ_CP054925.1, on the reverse strand, counting down.
TCGAGCTGGGCAAGACGGACGTCCGCCCGGCCGCGGAGATCCCGGCCGGGGTGACCTACCGGACGTTCGACCTCACCGAGCCCGGCGCCGAGCGGATCCAGGAGATGCTCCGCGCCCTGGTGGACCTGTTCGCCGCCGGTGCGCTCCTGCCGCTGCCGCTGTCCACGTGGGACATCCGGCGGGCGGTCGAGGCGTTCCGGTTCGTCAGCCAGGCCAAGCACGTCGGCAAGGTCGTGCTGACCGTGCCGGCCGGGCCGGCGCCGGACGGCACGGTGCTGGTCACCGGCGGCACCGGCGCACTCGGCAGCCTGGTCGCCCGGCACCTCGCCGGGCAGGGTGCGCGGCACCTGCTGCTGGCCGGACGGCGTGGCCCGGCCGCCCCCGGCGTGCGCGAACTGACCGCGGAGCTGGCCGGGCTCGGCGCGTCGGTGACCGTCGCCGCGTGCGACGTCGCCGACCGCGGCCAGCTCGCCGCCCTGCTGGCCGGGATCCCCGCCGAGCACCCGCTGACGGCGGTCGTCCACGCCGCGGGCGTGCTCGACGACGGCCTGGTGGCTGCGATGACGCCCGAGCGGCTGGAGCGCGTGCTGCGGCCCAAGGTCGCCGCCGCCCAGCACCTCGACGAGCTGACCCGCGGCGGCGACCTCGCCGAGTTCGTGCTGTTCTCCTCGGCGTCGGCGTTCTTCGGCGGTGCCGGCCAGTGCAACTACACCGCGGCCAACGCGGCCCTCGACGCCATCGCGGCCCGCCGCCGCGCGGCCGGGCTGCCCGCCGTGTCGATCGCCTGGGGCGCGTGGGCGCACGAAGGCAGCATGACCGGGCGGCTCGGCGCGGCCGACCACGCCCGGCTGGCCAGGGCCGGCCTGGCGACGCTGGCCGCCGAGCGCGGGCTCGCCCTGTTCGACGCGGCCCGCCGGCTCGGCCGGCCGCTCGTCGTGGCGGCGGAACTGGACGTCGCGGCCCTGCGCCGCAGCGGCGAGAGCGTCCCGCCGTCGCTGCGCGTTCTCGCCGGGGCCACCGCGCGGCGGCCGGAGCCCGGGCGCGCCGGGACCGAAGACGTGCTCGACCTGGTCCGCGATCGGGTCGCCGCGGTGCTCGGGCACACCGGGGCCGCGGAGGTGGCACCGGACAGGGCGTTCAAGGACCTCGGGTTCGACTCGCTGAGCTCGGTCGAACTCCGCAACGTGCTTTCGGCGGCGACCGGGCTGCGGCTGCCCGCGACCGTCGTGTTCGACCAGCCGACCCCGGAGGCCCTCGCGGCCTACCTGCGGGCCGAGCTGTCCGGTGCGGCGGCCGCGCCCGTGGCCACCGTGGTCGCCGAGGCCGGTGACGACCCGGTCGCGATCATCGCGATGAGCTGCCGGCTGCCCGGCGGCGTCCGGTCGCCCGAAGACCTGTGGCGGCTGGTGCGCGACGGCGCCGAGGCGGTCACCGGGCCGCCGGCCAACCGCGGCTGGGACCTCGACGCGCTCTACGACCCGGACCCCGAGCGCCCCGGCACCACCTACGCGCGGGCGGGCGGCTTCCTGCACGACGCGGACGAGTTCGACCCGGAGTTCTTCGGGATCAGCCCGCGCGAGGCACTGGCCATGGACCCGCAGCAGCGGTTGCTCCTGGAGACCGCGTGGGAGGTCTTCGAAGCGGCGGGCGTCGACCCGGGTTCCGTGCGGGGGCAACGGCTCGGCGTCTTCGTCGGCGGCGCGTCGCTCGGCTACGGCACCGACTCGCGCGAGTTCCCCGGGGAGCTGGAGGGCTACCGGCTGACCGGCAGCACGACCAGCGTCCTGTCCGGCCGGATCGCCTACACCTTCGGACTGGAGGGGCCGGCCCTCACCGTGGACACGGCGTGTTCGTCGTCGCTGGTGGCGCTGCACCTCGCGGTGCAGGCGATCCGCCGCGGAGAGTGCTCGATGGCGCTGTCCGGCGGGGCGGCGATCATGGCGAACACGGACCTGTTCGTCGAGCTGAGCCGCCAGCGCGGACTGGCGCCGGACGGGCGGTGCAAGCCGTTCGCGGCGGCCGCCGACGGCACGGCGTGGGGCGAAGGCGTCGGGATGCTGCTGCTGGAACGGCTGTCCGACGCACGGCGCCGCGGGCACGAGGTACTGGCGGTGATCCGCGGCTCGGCGGTCAACTCCGACGGGGCGAGCAACGGCCTGACCGCACCCAACGGGCCGTCGCAGCAACGGGTGATCCGGGCCGCGCTGGCCGACGCCGGACTGTCTCCGTCGGACGTCGACGCGGTCGAGGCCCACGGCACCGGCACCCGGCTCGGCGACCCGATCGAGGCACAGGCCCTGCTGGCGACGTACGGCCGTGACCGGACGGCGGACCACCCGCTGTGGCTCGGTTCGCTCAAGTCCAACATCGGCCACGCCCAGTCGGCGGCGGGGGTCGCCGCCGTGATCAAGATGGTGCTGGCACTGCGGCACGGCGAACTGCCGCGCACGATCAACCTCGGTGAGCCGACCCCGCACGTCGACTGGTCGCCCGGCACGGTCCGGCTGCTGACCGAGCACCTCGCCTGGCCGGAGACGGGCCGGGCGCCACGGGCGGCCGTCTCCTCGTTCGGCATCAGCGGGACGAACGCGCACCTGATCCTGGAGCAGGCGGCCGAGGCGCCGGCCGCGAAGCCCGCCGACCCGGCGGCAGAGCCGATGCCACTGGTGCTTTCGGCCCGGTCCGAAGAGGCGTTGCGGGCCCGTGCGGAGCAGGTCGCCACCGTCCTGGAAGCCGAAGACCTCGCGGACGTGGCGCACAGCCTGGCCGCGCTGCCGCGGTTCGAGCACCGGGCCGTCGTCGTCGCCGCGCCGGCCCTGCCGGCGCTGGCCGAGGGCCGCCGCGATCCCGCCGTGGTGCGCGGGACCGCCGGGACCCCGGGCCGGACCGTCTTCGTGTTCCCCGGGCAGGGCGGCCAGTGGGCAGGCATGGGCGTCGAGCTGCTCGACAGCTCGCCCGTCTTCGCGCGGCGGATGCGGGAATGCGACGCGGCGCTGGCGGAGTTCACCGGCTGGTCCGTGCTCGACGTCCTGCGCGGCGCACCGGGCGCGCCCTCGCTCGACGACGTCGAGGTCGTCCAGCCCGCGCTGTTCGCGGTCATGGTTTCCCTGGCCGAGCTGTGGGCGGCCGCCGGCGTGCGGCCGGACGCGGTGGTCGGCCACAGCCAGGGCGAGATCGCCGCGGCCTGCGTCGCCGGCGCACTGTCGGTTTCGGACGCCGCCCGCGTGATCGCCTCGCGCAGCGCCATTTCCCGGGTGCTCGTCGGGCGCGGCAGCATGGCGCCGGTCGCGCTCGGCGAAGAAGCCGCGGCCGAGCTCGTCGCCGGCTGGGGTGACCGGCTTTCGATCGCCGCGGTGAACGGGCCGAACTCGGTCGCCGTCGCCGGTGACCTCGGCGCGCTGCACGAACTGGTCGCCCGCTGCGAGGCGCAGGGCGTGCGGGCCCGGCTGATCCCGGCCGCGTTCGCGTCGCACTCCCCGGCGGTGGAACCGCTCCGTGACGAGCTGCTCGCCGCGTTCGCCCCGGTCCGTCCTCGAACCGGCGAGGTGGCGTTCTACTCGACGGTCACCGGGGGCGTGCTCGACGGGAACGAGCTGGACGCCGGGTACTGGTACCGCAACCTGCGGCAGCCCGTGCGGTTCGACCGGGCGGTCCGGGCGCTGGCCGAGCAAAAGCACACGACGTTCGTCGAGATCGGCCCGCACCCGGTGCTGCCGGCGGCGATCCGGGAACTGCTCGACGAGCCCGGCGCCCCGGCCCCGGTCGTGACCGGCACGCTCCGTCGCGGCGAAGGCGGGCTCACCCGGTTCGTCACGGCGGCGGCCGAACTGCACGTCCGCGGCGTCGGGGTCGACTGGGCCGGGCTGCGGCCCGGCGGACGGCGGATCCCGCTGCCCGCGTACCCGTTCCAGCGGCAGCGGTTCTGGCTGCGGTCGGGTACGGCCACGGCCGACGTGTCGTCGGCCGGGGTGACCCCCCTCGGGCACCCGCTGCTGGGCGCGATCGTCGCGGTGCCGGGGTCGGAGGCGGTCGTGTTCACCGGCCGGATCGCGGCGTCGGCCCCGGCGTGGCTGGGCGAGCACGCCCTGCGCGGGACGACGCTGCTGCCGGGCACGGCGATGCTGGAACTCGCGTTCCGCGCGGGCGAGCACCTCGGCTGCGACCGCGTCGAGGACCTCGTTCTGGCCGCGCCGGTGGTCCTGCCCGGCCGCGGCGGCCTGCAGCTGCGGCTGGTCGCCGACGAGCCGGACGCGACCGGCCGTCACCCGTTCCGGGTGTTCACCCGGCCGGAGGGCGCGGACACGGCCTGGACCCAGCACGCCGAGGGCACCCTGACGGCGGCCGGGGACGTCCCCGCGCCGCGAACCGGGCCGTGGCCGCCGGACGGGGCCCAGCCACTGGACTCGGGCGGCCTCCACGACGTGCTCGCCGACGCGGGTGTCCACTACGGACCGGCGTTCCGGGGTGTCGTCAGGGCCTGGCGGCACGGCGCCGACGTGCTCGCGGAGGTCCGCCTGCCCGAGCGCGAGGCGGCCGACGCCGGCCGGTACGGCATCCACCCGGCACTGCTGGACGCGGCACTGCAGCCGATCGGCCCCGGCGGGCTGGTGTCCGGGCCGGACCTCATGCCGTTCGCGTGGTCCGGGGTGTCGCTGCACGCCGCCGGTGCGGCCGCGGCGCGGGTCCGGCTGCACCGGACGGGTGAGGACGCGCTGGCGGTGGAGCTGACCGATCCGGCCGGGTCGCCGGTGCTGTCGGCCGAGTCCCTGACCCTGCGGCCGGTGTCGGCCGGGCCACCGGGCCAGGCCGCGCTCTTCCGGCTCGGGTGGGTGCCGTTGCCCGTCCTTCCCGGACCGCCGGGGGGTGCGCTGCGGATCTGCGACGACCCCGCGGAAGCGCTCGAGTGGGTCCGCACGGCGGGTCCGGGCACGGTGGTCGTGGCCACCCGCGCAGCGGTGGCGGTGTCCGACGCGGAGCGGCCCGACCCGGCTCGGGCCGCGGTGTGGAGCGCGGTCCGCGGTCTCGCGGAGCAGCGAATCGTCCTGGCCGACCTCGACGACTCACCGGACGCGGAGAACCTGGCCAGGACGGCCGCGGCGCTCGGCGAGCCGGAACTGGCGGTCCGCGGGGGAGCGGTGCACGTCCCGCGGCTGGATCGGGTGCAGCCGTCGACGGCGGAGCCGGAACCCTTCACCGGCACGGTCGTGGTGGCCGGAGACGAGATCGAGGCACCCGGCGTGGGTGCCGGTTCCGGTGCTGCGGCGGGCGGGCCTGCTGATGCCGTCCGGTCCGGCGAGGCAGCAGCCGCTGGTGCCGCTGGTGGTGCCGGGTCTGGCGAGGCAGCAGCTGGTGCCGCCGCAGCCGCCCCCGGCTCTCCCGGCTGGGTGCGGATCGCGTCCCTGGCCGATCTTCCCTCCCTGCCGGCCTCGGGCGAGCTGATCCTGATCACCGGTCCGGCCGACAGCCCGCTCGCCGAGGCGCTGGCCGCCCACCGGCGAGCGCTGGGACACTCGACCCGGACCCTCACCTGGGGACTTCCCCAGGCACCGCCGCCGGAACACTCGCCGGGTGACCTCGTCGAAGCCGTGCGGCGGGTCGCGGTCACCGGGCTCGTCGCCGCCGTGCTGCCCACCTCGCCGTCCGGCACGGTTCCCGCGGTGCTGCGGAAACTCGTGCGGCCCGCCCGGCGCACCGCGGCCGACCGCACGTGGGCCCAGCGGCTCGGCGCACTGCCTGCGGAAGACCGCCCGGCCGCCGTGCTCGGGCTGGTGCGGGAACAGATCGCCGCCGTGCTCGGGCTGGCGAATCCCGCGCACGTGCGTGACGATCGCGGACTGCTGCAGCTCGGCTTCGACTCGCTGACCGCCGTCGAACTGCGGACCCGGCTCGGGGAGCTGACCGGCCTGCGGCTGCCTGCGACCCTCGTCTTCGACCACCCGACCGCGGCCGACATCGCCGGCCACCTCACCACCCTGCTCGTCCCCGGCACGGGCAGGCAACCGGCGGACACCGAAGAACAGGACTTCCGCGCCGCTCTCGCCGCCCTCGGTTACGCGCGCCTGAAAGAAGCCGGGCTCGTGCGCACCGTCCTCGATCTGGCGTCGGCGCCCGCCGACGACGACCGGATCGACGCGATGGACGTCGCCGACCTGGTCCGGCTCGCCCTCGGCGACCCCGCCGACTCTCCCGACGAAACGTGAGCTGACGATGACCACCACGCCCGAACAGATCGTCGAGGCCCTGCGCGCCGCGCTCAAGGAGAACGAGCGGCTCAAGCACCGGAACCGGGAACTGACCGCCGGGGCCGCCGAGCCGATCGCCGTCGTCGGGATGAGCTGCCGGTTCCCCGGCGGCGTCCGGGAGCCGGCGGACCTGTGGCAGGTCGTCACCTCCGGCGCCGACGTCATCTCCGGGTTCCCCAACGACCGCGGCTGGGACCTCGACGCGCTCTACAGCGCCGACCGCGAACGGCCGGGCACCACCTACACGCGCTCGGGCGGCTTCCTCGACGGCGTCGCCGACTTCGACCCGGCCTTCTTCGGGATCAGCCCGCGCGAAGCCCTCTCGATGGACCCGCAGCAGCGGCTGCTGCTCGAAGCCTCGTGGGAGGCGATCGAGCACGCGCGGATCGACCCGCTTTCCCTGCGCGGCAGCCGGACCGGGGTGTTCGCGGGGCTCGTCTACCACGACTACGGGTCCTGGCTGAGCCGGGCGCCGGAGGACCTCGAGGGCTACCTCAGCACCGGGATCTCCGGCAGCGTCGCCTCGGGCCGGATCTCCTACACCCTCGGCCTGGCCGGTCCCGCGGTCACCGTCGACACGGCGTGCTCGTCGTCGCTGGTGGCCCTGCACCTGGCTTGTGAATCCCTGCGCCGCGGCGAATGCGCGCTGGCGCTGGCCGGCGGGGTCGCCGTGCTGGCGACGCCGATGATGTTCGTCGAGTTCGCCCGGCAGGGTGCGCTGTCGGCCGACGGGCGGTGCCGCTCGTTCGCCGCCGGCGCCGACGGGACGGCGCTGAGCGAAGGCGTCGGCATGCTGCTGGTCGAGCGGCTGTCCGACGCGCGGCGGCTGGGGCACCCGGTGCTCGCGGTCGTCCGGGGCTCGGCGATCAACTCCGACGGGGCGAGCAGCGGCCTGACCGCCCCGAACGGACCGGCGCAGCAGCAGGTGATCCGGTCCGCGCTGGCGAACGCCGGACTGTCCCCATCGGACGTCGACGTGGTGGAGGCCCACGGTACCGGCACCCGGCTGGGCGACCCGATCGAGGCGCAGGCCCTCCTGGCCACCTACGGCCAGGACCGGGAAACCCCGCTGTGGCTGGGCTCGGTGAAGTCCAACCTCGGCCACACCCAGGCCGCGGCGGGTGTCGCGAGCATCGTCAAGCTGGTGCAGGCGATGCGCCACGGCGTGCTGCCGAAGTCCCTGCACCTCGACGAGCCGACCCCGCAGGTGGACTGGACCGCGGGAGCGATCTCCCCGCTGTCCGAACCGGTGCCGTGGCCGGAGACCGGCCGCCCGCGGCGGGCGGGGGTGTCGTCGTTCGGGATCTCCGGGACCAACGCGCACGTCGTCCTCGAGCAGGCGCCGGAGGGCGGCGAACCGGGCACGCACGAGGGTGTGGTGCCCTGGGTGGTCACCGGCGCGACCCCGGCCGCGGCCCGGGACCAGGCCGCGCGCCTGCGTGCCTTCGCGGCGGAACACCCGGAACTGTCCCCGTCGGACATCGGGTTTTCCCTGCTCACCACCCGGTCCGCGTGGGAGCACCGGATCGTCGTCGCCGGTGCGGATCGGGACACCCTGCTGGCGGCGTTCGAGACCGTGCGGCCGCGGCGGGTCGCGGGCGGGAAGCCCGCGTTCCTCTTCACCGGCCAGGGCAGCCAGCGCCGGGGGATGGGGCGCGAGCTGCACGAGCGGTACCCGGTGTACGCGCGGGCCTTCGACGAAGCGTGCGCCGCCGCGGGGATCGACCGCGACCTCGTGCTCGGTGGCGCCGAGCTGACCCGGACGGATCTGGCCCAGCCGGCGATCTTCGCCCTGGAAGTGGCGCTCTACCGGCTGTTCGAGTCGTGGGGTGCCCGCCCGGACCGGCTGGCGGGCCATTCGGTCGGCGAGCTCGCGGCGGCCCACGCCGCCGGGGTGCTTTCCCTGGCCGACGCCGGAAAGCTGGTCGCCGCCCGTGGGAGGCTGCTGCAGGCCCTGCCGGAGACCGGTGCGATGGTCGCGATCCAGGCGGCCGAAGCCGAAGTGCGTCCGCGGCTGGCCGCCACCGCCGACATCGCCGCCGTCAACGGGCCCGAAGCCGTCGTCGTCTCCGGTGCCGAAGACGCCGTTGCCGCGATCGCCGCCCACTTCACCGGACTCGGGCGGCGGACCAAGCGGCTCGACGTGTCGCACGCCTTCCATTCGCCCCTGGTCGAGCCGATGCTGGAAGAATTCCGGGCGGTCGCCGCCGGGCTGTCCTACGCGCGGCCCCGGATTCCGCTCGTCTCGGCCGTCTCGCCGTCGGCGGACCCGGCCACTCCCGGCTACTGGGTCGAGCACGTGCGCGCGACCGTCCGCTTCGCCGACGCGGTCGGCGCGCTGGCCGAGGCGGGCGTGACGACCTGCGTCGAACTCGGGCCGGACGCCGTGCTGTCCGCGATGGGTGCCGAGTGCGCCGAAGACCTCACCTTCGTCCCCGCCCTGCGAGCGGGGGAGGCCGAGACCGTCACCGCCGTGACCGCGCTCGGGCACGTCCGGGACGCCGACTGGCCGGCGTTCTTCGCCGGCGCGCGGACCGTCGACCTGCCTGCCTACGCCTTCCAGCGCGAGCGGTTCTGGCTCGAGCACGACCAGCCTGCCGGCGATCCGTGGCGCTACCGGATCACGTGGCCGGCCCTGCCGGAGCGGCCCGCGACCCCGCCATCGGGCACCTGGCTGGTCCTGCTCCCGGCCGATGGCGCGTCCTGGGCCGGGGAGATCCGCCAGGCCCTGGATCCGGACGCCGTCACCGTCACGCTCGACACCGGCCTCGACCGCCACGCCGTTGCCGAACGCCTTCACGCCGCACTGGGCGACACGACCCCCGCCGGTGTTCTTTCGCTCCTGGCCGCCGGGACCACGCCCCATCCCGGGCACCCGGAGATCCCGGCGGGGCTGGCGCTCACCACCGTCGCCCTGCAAGCCCTGGAGGGGATCGACGCGCCGTGCTGGCTCGTCACGTGGTCCGGCGTCGCGGTGGACCCGGCCGAAACCCCCGACCCCGACCAGGCCCGGATCTGGGGCCTCGGCCAGGTGGCCGCGCTGGAGGCGCCGGAGCGCGAACTCCGGCTCGCCGACGTCGCCGCCGGCGCGGTGCCGCGGTTCGCCGGCCTGCTCGGCACGGCGAGCGAGGACCGGGTCGCGGTCCGCCGGGACGCCGTCCACGGCCGTCGGCTGGTCCGGGCGGCGGCCCCCGCCACCGCGCCCGAACGGCCGTGGCGCCCGCGCGGAACGGTCCTGGTGACCGGCGGCACCGGCGCGCTCGGCGCGCACGTCGCCCGGTGGCTCGCCGAGAACGGCGCCGAGCACCTGGTCCTCGGCAGCCGCCGAGGGCTCGAAGCGCCGGGCGCCGCGGACCTGCGAGACGAACTGACCGCGCTCGGCGCCCGGGTGACCGTCGCCGCGTGCGACGTCGCCGACCGCGCCGCGCTCGCCGCGCTGCTGGCCGAGCACCCGCCGAACGCCGTCGTCCACGCCGCGGGCGTCCCGCAGTTCACCCCGCTCGACGGCACGAGCGCCGCCGAGCTGGCCCGGGTCGCCGCGCCCAAGGCCGCCGGCGCGGCCCACCTCGACGACCTGCTCGCCGGCACCGACCTGGACGCCTTCGTGCTGTTCTCCTCCATTTCGGGGGTCTGGGGTGCCGACGGCCAAGCGGCCTACGCGGCCGCGAACGCCTACCTCGACGCCCTCGCGCAGCGCCGCCGCGCTCGCGGCCTGCCGGCCACGGCCATCGCCTGGGGCGCGTGGGGCGGAACCGGGATGTCGGCCCACGACGGCGTCGAGGAGCACCTGCGCCGTCGCGGTCTCGCCGCGATGCCGCCCCGGCGCGCGGTCGCCGCGGTGCAGCACGCTCTCGACCACGGGGAAACCGCCGTCGTCGTCGCCGACATCGACTGGGCCGCCTTTGTGCCCGCCTTCACCGCCGGCCGGCCCGGCTTCCTCCTGGACGAACTACCCGAAGCACGGCGGTTCGCGGCCCCCGCCCCGGCCGGGACCACGCCGCTCGCGGCCCGGCTGGCGCAGGTGCCCGAGGCCGACCGGCTGCCCTTCGTCACCGCGCTGGTCCGCGGGCACGTCGCCGCGGTGCTCGGGCACCACGAGCCGGGCGGCGTCGACCCCGGCCGTGCCTTCCGAGAACTCGGGTTCGACTCGCTCACCGCCGTCGAGCTGCGCGACCGGCTCAACGGCGAAACCGGGCTGCGGCTGCCGGCGACCGTCGTGTTCGACCACCCGGACGTCACCGCGCTCGCCGCGGAACTGCACCGCACGGCGCTGGGAACCGTCCTCGGCGAAACTGCGGCCGCACCTGTCGCCGCCGACGAGCAGATCGCCGTCGTCGGCATCGCCTGCCGGTTCCCCGGCGGTGCCGGCACGCCGGAGGAGTTCTGGGACCTCGTCCGCGAGGGCCGCGACGCCGTCTCGGGCTTCCCGGCCGACCGCGGCTGGGACCTCGATGACCTGTACGACCCCGAGCCGGGCCTCCCCGGCAAGACCTACACCCGCTCCGGCGGCTTCCTCGACGACGCCGCCGGGTTCGACGCCGCGTTCTTCGGCATCAGCCCGCGGGAGGCCAGGGCGATGGACCCGCAGCAGCGCCTGCTGCTGGAGATCTCGTGGGAGGCCGTCGAACGCGCCGGCCTGGATCCGCACGGCCTGCGCGGCAGCCGCACCGGCGTGTTCGCCGGCGTGACGCACCAGGGCTACGGCCCGCCGTGGGACTCGGCCGCCGGAGCCGCGGCCGGGCACCTGCTCACCGGCATCGCCTCCAGCGTCGTGGCCGGCCGGGTGGCCTACACCTTCGGCCTGGAAGGCCCGGCCCTGTCGATCGACACGTCGTGTTCGTCGTCCCTGGTGGCGCTGCACCTGGCGGCCGAGTCGCTGCGGCGCGGCGAATGCACACTGGCACTGGCCGGCGGCGTGACCGTGATGAGCAATCCCGGCGCGTTCGTCGAGTTCGGGCGGCAGCGCGGGCTGGCCCCGGACGGGCGGTGCAAGCCGTTCTCGGCCGCCGCCGACGGGACGGCCTGGGGCGAAGGCGCGGGTGTGCTCCTGCTGGAACGGCTCTCCGACGCCGAGCGCCACGGCCACGAGGTGCTGGCGGTGATCCGCGGTTCCGCGGTCAACTCCGACGGCGCGAGCAACGGCCTCACCGCGCCGAACGGCCCTTCGCAGCAACGGGTGATCCGGGACGCGCTGGCGCGGGCCGGGCTCCGGCCGTCCGAAGTGGACGTCGTGGAAGCGCACGGCACCGGCACGGAACTCGGCGACCCGATCGAGGCGCAGGCACTGCTGGCGACCTACGGCCAGGACCGGGAAACGCCGCTGTGGCTGGGTTCGGTGAAGTCGAACATCGGGCACACGCAGGCGGCGGCCGGGGTGGCCGGGGTGATCAAGATGGTGGCGGCGATGCGGCACGGCGTGCTGCCGCGGACGTTGCACGCCGACGAGCCGACGCCGCAGGTGGACTGGACCGCGGGCGCGGTGCGGCTGCTCACCGAGGCCGTGGCGTGGCCCGACGGCGGCCGGCCGCGCCGGGCCGGTGTCTCGTCGTTCGGCATGAGCGGCACCAACGCGCACGTCGTGCTCGAACAGGCACCGGTGCGCGAGCGCCCGCGACCGGCCCCGGCCCCGGCGGCCGGGCCGCTGGTCCTGTCGGCGAAGACCGGGACCGCGCTGGCCGCGCAGGCCGCCCGCTTGCTGTCCCACGTGGATGGTGAAGAGGACGTCCGGTGGGCGGATCTGGGTGCGTCCCTGGCCGCACGCCCGCTGTTCGAGCACCGCGCCGTGGTGCTGCCGGCCGCGGACCCGCGGGCGGCGCTGCAGGCACTCGCGGCGGGCGGCCCGGCGTCCTCGGTGGTCTCCGGCGCCGCGACGAGCCCCGGCCGGACCGTGTTCGTCTTCCCCGGCCAGGGCGGCCAGTGGGCGGGGATGGGTGCGCGGCTGCTGCGCGAGTCGGAGGTGTTCGCCAAGCGGATGGCCGAATGCGACGCCGCACTGGGCGAGTTCGCCGGCTGGTCGGTGACCGGCGTGCTGCTCGGCGAACCCGGTGCACCAGGCCTGGACCGCGTCGACGTCGTGCAACCGGCGTTGTTCGCGATGATGGTTTCCCTGGCCCGGCTCTGGCAGTCCGCCGGCGTCGAGCCGGACGCGGTCGTCGGGCACTCGCAGGGCGAGATCGCCGCGGCGTGCGTCTCCGGTGCACTGTCCCTTTCGGACGCCGCGCGCGTGGTCACCTTGCGCAGCAAGGCATTGGGCGAGCTGGCCGGGCAGGGCGGGATGGTCTCGGTCGCCCTGCCCGTAGCCGCGGCGGCGGACCTGCCGGCCCGCTGGGGCGGCCGGCTCGCGCTCGCCGCCGTCAACGGGCCGTCGTCCACAGTGGTCTCGGGTGATCCCGATGCACTGGGTGAGCTGATCGCGTACTGCGACGGCGAAGGCGTGCGGGCCCGGGCGGTGCCGGTGGACTACGCCTCGCACTCGGCGCACGTCGAGCGGATCCACGACCGGCTGCTGCGCGAGCTGGCCCCGATCCGGCCGCGGGTGCCCGAGATCGCGTTCTGGTCGACCGTCACCGGCGAACGGCTGGGCGGCCCGGCGACGGACGCCGGTTACTGGTACCGGAACCTGCGGCAGACCGTGCTGCTCGAACCGGTCGTCGAGCGGCTCGCCGGGCTGGGGCACACGGCGTTCGTCGAGGTCGGGCCGCACCCGGTGCTGCTGAACGCGCTGCTGGAAACCGTCGAGAACCGGGGCGCCGACGCGGTGGTGACCGGCACCCTGCGCCGCGACGACGGCGGCACGGACCGGTTCGCCGAATCGGTGGCCACCCTGCACGTGCGGGGTGTTCCCGTCGACTGGCGGTCGTTCTTCCCGGACGCGCGGCGCGTCCCGCTGCCCACCTACCCGTTCGAGCGCGAGCGGTTCTGGCTGGACCGCGGTGCGCCGTCCGGCGGTTCGCCGGACGGGCCACCCGGCTCCGGGCACCCGCTGCTCGGCGCGGTCGTCGCCGTCGCCGGGCGCGCGGAAGTCGCGTTCGCCGGACGGCTGAGCGTCGCGCGACAGCCGTGGCTCGCCGATCACGCCGTGCACGGCGTGATCCTGTTCCCCGGCACCGGTTTCCTCGAACTCGCGAGCGCCGCGGGCGAGCGGACCGGGTGCCCGGACGTCGGCGAACTGACGCTCGAAGCACCGCTGGTGCTCGGGACGACCGGCACCGTCGAGACGCAGGTGCTGGTCGGTGCGCCGGACGAGTCGGGACGGCGGTCCGTCACCGTCCACTCCCGGACCGGTGGCGAGGAGACCTGGACGCGTCACGCCACCGGGGTGCTGTCGGCGGGCGCGCCGACCGCGACCGGACTGCCCGGCTGGCCGCCGCCCGGAGCGGTTCCCGTCGACCTGGCCGGCTTCTACGACGACCTCGCCGAGCGGGGTTACGGCTACGGCCCGGCCTTCCGCGGCCTGCACGCGGCCTGGGTGGCAGGCGACGACGTCTACGCCGAGGTCCGCCTCCCGGACGGCTGCGCACCGGACTCCTTCGGGCTGCACCCGGCGTTGCTGGACGCCGCGCTGCACGCGTCCGGGCTGCGGAACGCCCCGGACGGCCTGCCGTTCTCGTGGACCGGCTACACGCGGTTCGCGGCGGAGGCCACCGCGGTGCGCGTCCGGCTGTCCCCGGCCGGCGACGGGCTCGCGGTGACCGTCACGAGCGAGACCGGGGAACCGGTCGCCCGGATCGGCGCGCTGGTGACGCGGCCGGTCCCCGAACCGGCCCGCCCGGCCGCCGACGGGCTGCACCGGCTCGACTGGGTGCCCGTCGCGGCCCCGGCCGAGCCGACGGCGAGCTGGACCGCGGTGTCCACAGTGGATGACGTGGCGACGGCGAGCGGGATCCTGCTGGCCGGGTTCGCCGCCGAGGACGGCGATCCGGCGGGGACCGTCCGCCGGACGACGTTCCGGGCGCTGGAACTCGTGCAGGCCTTCCTCGGCGACGACCACCGCGCCGGGACCGACCGGCTCGTGCTGCACACCCGCGGCGGCGTCGCGGCCACGGCCGGGGAGCTGCCGGACCCGGCGCAGGCCGCGCTCTGGGGCCTGGTGCGCTCCGCGCAGTCCGAGCACCCCGGCCGGTTCGTGCTCGTGGACGACCCGGCGGGCGACCACCTCGCGGCAGCTGTCGCCCTCGGCGAGCCGCAGGTGGCCGTCCGGGACGGCGAGTTCCGCGTCCCGCGCCTGACCCGGGCGGACCCCGGCGAGGCGGCTCCGGCGTGGGGCGGCGGGACCGTGCTGGTCACCGGCGCCTCCGGGCTGATCGGCGGCCTGGTGGCCCGGCGGCTGGTCGGCCACCACGGCGTCACCCGGCTCGCGCTGCTCGGCAGGCGCGGGGCCGGCAGCCCGGAAGCCGCCGCCTTGCTGGCGGAGTTGCGCGACCGGGGTGCCGACGTCAGCTGGCACGCGTGCGACGCGGCGGACCGGGCCGCGCTGGCCGAGGTCGTGGCCGGCCTGCCGGACCTCACCGCGGTCGTGCACGCGGCGGGTGCGCTGGACGATGGCGTCGTCACGGCCCTGACCCCCGAGCGGATCGAGACGGTGCTGCGGCCCAAGCTCGACGCGGCACTGGCCCTGCACGAGGTGACGAAGGACCACGACCTGGCGGCGTTCCTGCTGTTCTCGTCGGCGGCGGGCTTGCTGGGGACGGCCGGGCAAGCCGGTTACGCGGCCTCGAACGCCTTCCTCGACGCGTTCGCCCGGCGGTTGCGCGCCGCGGGCGTGCCGGCGAAGGCGCTGGCCTGGGGCCTGTGGGCCGAGCCGAGCGGGATGAGCGGCGGCCTCGGCGACGTCTACCTCGCCCGCGGCGCCCGGATCGGCCTGCTCCCGCTGTCCTCGGACCAGGGCCTCGAACTGTTCGACGCGGCGCTGGCCGTGGACGACGCCGTCGTCGTCCCGGTGCGCGTCGACACGACCGTCCTGCGCTCGGCGGAGGATCCGGCCGAGGTCCCGGCGGTGCTGCGCGGCCTGGCCGGGCCGCCGCGGCGGCGGGACACCGGCCGCGGCCCGGACCCGGCCGGCTTCGCGCGGCGGGTGCGCGGCGCGGCCCCGGCGGAGCGCGCCGAAGCCGTGCTCGGCCTGGTGCGGCAGCTGACCGCGGACGCGCTGGGATTCACGTCCGCCGCGGCGGTCCGCGACGACCGCGGGTTCCTGGAGATCGGCTTCGACTCGCTGATCGCCGTGGAGTTCCGCAACCGGCTCAGCGCCGCCACCGGCGTCAAACTGCCGAGCACGCTGGTCTTCGACCACCCGTCGCCGGCCGCGGTGGCCGCGTTCACCGAGGCCCGGCTCGCCGGGGACGCCGACGACACCGCGGCCGCGGCCCTCGCCGGCCTCGACGGCGTGGCCGCCGCGCTCCGGACCGCCGGGCCGGAAGCGCGGGCCCGGATCCTCACCCGCCTGCAGGCCCTTGCCGCCGATCCGGGCGCCGCACCGGACGACGGCCCCCGTGACCTCGACGGGGCGTCCGACGAAGAACTCTTCGACCTCATCGACAACGACTTCGGGGTGGCGTGACATGGCCGAGCAGGACCAGCTCCGCACCTATCTCAAGCGCGCGGTCACCGAGGCACGCGACGCCCGGCAGAAACTGCGCGAACTCGAAGAGCGGGCCAGGGAGCCGATCGCGATCATCGGGACGGCCTGCCGCTTTCCCGGCGGGGCCGAGTCGCCGGAGCAGCTGTGGCGGCTGGTCGCCGACGGTGTCGACGCGGTCGGCGAGTTCCCGGCCGACCGGGGCTGGGACCTCGGCGGGCTGTTCGACCCCGACCCCGACCACCCCGGCACGTCCACCACCGCGGCGGGCGCGTTCCTGCCCGGCGCGGCCGAGTTCGACGCCGGGTTCTTCGGGATCAGCCCGCGCGAGGCACTGGCCACCGATCCGCAGCACCGGCTGCTGCTGGAGACGGCCTGGGAAGCGGTGGAACGCGCCCGGATCGACCCGGCGTCGCTGCGCGGCACCCGCACGGGAGTGTTCGCCGGGGTCATCTACACCGAGTACGGCGCCCGGGTCTGGAACGGCAGGGCGCCGGAAGGACTCGAGGGCTTCCTCGGCACGGGCAGCGCGGGCGGTATCGCCTCCGGCCGGATCGCCTACACCCTCGGTCTCGAAGGCCCGGCGATCACGGTGGACACGGCGTGCTCGTCGGCGCTGGTGGCGCTGCACCTGGCGAGCGAGTCGCTGCGGCGGGGGGAATGCACGCTCGCACTGGCCGGCGGGGTCACCGTCCTGGCCACGCCGGCTGCGTTCCTCGAGTTCTCCCGGCAGCGCGGCCTCGCCCCGGACGGCCGGTGCAAGCCGTTCGCCGCCGCGGCGGACGGCACCGGCTGGGCCGAAGGAGCCGGGATCCTGCTGCTGGAACGGCTGTCCGAAGCCCGTCGCCGCGGTCACCCGGTGCTGGCGGTGATCCGCGGCTCGGCGGTCAACTCCGACGGCGCGAGCAGCGGCCTGACCGCGCCGAACGGACCCGCGCAGCAGCGCGTGATCCGGGCGGCACTGGCGAACGCCGGCCTGTCCACCGCGGACGTCGACGCCGTCGAAGCGCACGGCACCGGCACGAAACTGGGCGACCCGATCGAAGCGCAGGCGGTGCTGGCGACGTACGG
The DNA here is from genome assembly GCF_013364075.1 of Amycolatopsis sp. Hca4. Lineage (GTDB taxonomy): Bacteria > Actinomycetota > Actinomycetes > Mycobacteriales > Pseudonocardiaceae > Amycolatopsis. The sequence continues at coordinate 1,930,703 of NZ_CP054925.1, read as the reverse complement.
CCGGGACCGGCCGGGGGACCGGCCCTTGTGGCTGGGTTCGGTGAAGTCGAACATCGGGCACACGCAGGCGGCGGCGGGGGTGGCCGGGGTCATCAAGATGGTCGAGGCGATGCGCCGTGGGGTGCTGCCGCGGACGTTGCACGTCGACGAGCCGACCCCGCAGGTGGACTGGACAGAGGGGGCGGTGCGGCTGCTCACCGAGGCGGTGGCGTGGCCGGAGACCGGACGCCCCCGCCGGGCCGGGGTGTCGGCGTTCGGGCTGTCCGGGACGAACGCGCACGTGATCGTCGAGCAGGTGCCCTCGGACGGGGAACCGGCGCCGGGCCCGGAAACCGTGGTGGTGCCCTGGGTGCTGTCCGGCCGGACCGCGCAGGCCGTGCGTGACCAGGCCGCCCGCTTGGCGTCCTTCGTGGCGGAGCGGCCGGAACTGTCCGTTGTGGACATCGCGTGGTCACTGGCCGTCACGCGGTCCCGGTTCGGGTACCGGGCGGTGGCCGCCGGAGCGGACCGGACGGCGCTGCTCGACGCGCTCGCGCGGGTCCAAGCCGAACCGGCCGCCGAGGGCAAGGTGGCGTTCCTGTTCTCCGGCCAGGGTGCCCAGCGCGCCGGCATGGGCCGTCAGCTGTACGACCGGTTCCCGGTCTACGCCGAGGCCTTCGACGCGGTGTGTGTGCGGTTCCCGCTGCCGGTGCGGGAAGTCGTCTTCGGGGACGCCGAAGCCCTTGACCGCACCGAGTACGCGCAGCCGGCGTTGTTCGCGGTCGAGGTCGCGCTGTTCCGCCTGCTGGAGTCGTGGGGCCTGCTCCCGGACGCGCTGGCCGGGCATTCGATCGGCGAGATCGCGGCCGCGCACGCCGCGGGGATCCTCTCGCTCGACGACGCCGCGACGCTGGTCGCCGCCCGTGGCGCGCTGATGCAGGCCCTGCCCGCGGGCGGGGCGATGACCGCCGTCGAGGCCACCGAGGCCGAAGTGCGCCCGCACCTGGGGGACACGACCGGGATCGCCGCCGTCAACGGGCCGCGGGCGGTCGTGGTGTCCGGGGCGCGGGCGGACGTCGAGCGGATCGCGGAGACGTTCGCCCGGCAGGGCCGCCGGACGAAGGCCCTCGCCGTGTCGCACGCGTTCCACTCACCGCTGATGGAGCCGATGCTGGCGAAGTTCCGCCGCGTCGTCGAAGGCCTCACCTTCGCCGAGCCGCGGATCCCGGTGCACTCGACGGTGTCCCGCGCCGCCAGCATGTCCACTGTGGACTACTGGGTGTCGCACGTCCGTGCGACCGTGCGCTTCGCCGACGCCGTCGAGGAGCTGCGGACCGCGGGCGTGACGACCGGGCTGGAACTCGGGCCCGGCGGCGTGCTGTCCGGGATGGGCCCGGCCTGCACCGGCGACATCCGCTTCGTGCCCGGGCTGCGGGACGGGCGGCCGGAGCCGGAAACGCTCTTCGGCGCGCTCGCGACGCTGGCGCCGGACTGGGCGGCGGTGGTCGCGGAGGGCCGCACTGTCGACTTGCCGACCTACGCCTTCCAGCGCGAGCGCTTCTGGCTCCGGGAGCCGCCGCGGACGGGGGACGTCGAAGCCGCCGGGCTCACCGCGATCGGGCACCCGCTGCTCACCGCGTGCGTGCCGGTGCCGTCGACCGGTGAACTGGTGCTGACCGGGCGGCTCCCGGCCGCGGCCGGGTCGTGGACTGGCGACCACGAGGTGCTGGGCAAGCGGCTGCTGCCCGGGGCCGCCGTCGTGGAGCTGGTGCTGCGGGCCGCGGAGGAAGCCGGGTGCGGGCAGCTGGAAGAACTGACGCTCGAGGCCCCGCTGGTCCTGCCGGACGAGGCGACCCGCGTCCAGGTGGTGCTCGGCGCGCCCGAGCCGTCGGGCCGCCGCACGGTCGGCGTGCACGCGCAGACCGGCGAAGGGCCGTGGACGCGGCACGCGACGGGGTCCGTCCTCGTGGCGGCGGGCGAGGAGCCCGGCGAGGTACCGGACTGGCCACCGGCGGGCGAGGAGCTGTCCGTCCCGGAGCTGCACGACGACCTGGCGGCCGCGGGACTCGGCTACGGCCCGGCGTTCCAGGGCCTCGACGCCGCGTGGCGAGCGGGCGAGGAGGTGTTCGCCGAGGTGACGCTGCCGGTCGACGCGGACGGGTTCGGCATCCACCCGGCCCTGCTCGACGCGGCCCTGCACGCGGCGGCACGCCTCGCGTCGGCGGCGGAGCCGGGAGTACCGCGGCTGCCGTTCGCGTGGAGTGGCGTCCGCCTGCACGCGGAGGGGGCGCCGAGCCTGCGGGTCCGGCTCGCCCCGGCCGGGGAGAGGCGCTTTCGCTGGTGGCGTGGGATCCGGCCGGCCGGCCGGTGCTGACGGTGGAGTCCCTGGTCCTTCGCCCGGCCGGCCGGCTGGGCGACCGGCCCCTGGCGGGCGAGCTCCTGCGGGTCGACTGGCCCGGGCTGCCACTCGCGGCGGCCGAGCAGGCGGCGTGGCCGGTGGTCGGCCCGGCACCGGAACACGTGACGGTGTCGGCGAAGTACGGCGACCTGGCGGAGCTGGGCCGGGCCCTCGACGCGGGGACGGCGGTGCCGCCGGTGGTGCTGGCCACGGTACCTGCCGGTGACCCGGGCACGGCCGACGCCGGCCTGGGTGCCACGGTCCCGCGCGCCGTCCCGGCTGCGTCCGCCGTCGGCGGCGCAGGCACGGGGGCCGTGCGCGCCGCCGCCGTTCGTGATGCCGTCCAGCGCACCCTCGCCCTCGCCCGTTCCTGGGTCGAAGACGCGCGGTTCGACGGCTCGAAACTCGTGCTCGTCACCGGCAACGCGGTCGCCGCCCCCGCTCCCGATCTGGTCCAAGCCCCACTCTGGGGCCTGCTGCGGTCGGCGCAGGCGGAGCACCCGGACCGGTTCGTCCTCGTCGACAGCGACGCCACCGAAGCCTCCGCCGCAGCGCTCGCCGGTGCCGTGGCCACCGGTGAGCCGCAGCTCGTGCTCCGCGACGGCGCCGCCCGCGTGCCCCGGCTGACCGCCGCCGCCTCCTCTGCCGGGCCGGTCGCCTTCGACCGCGACGGAACCGTTCTCCTCACCGGTGGCTCCGGGGACCTGGCCCGCGTGCTCGCCCGGCACCTCGTCCGCGTCCACGGGGTGCGGCACCTGCTGCTCGCCGCCCGGCGGCCGGAACGGGCCGCCGACCTCGCCGCCGAGCTGACCGGCGCGGGCGCCGACGTGACCGTCGCCGCCTGTGACGTCGCCGATCGGGAAGCCGTTCGCGCGCTGCTCGCCGGGGTGCCCGCCGCGCATCCGCTCACCGTCGTGCTGCACACCGCCGGCGTGCTCGATGACGGCGTGCTCACCTCGCTGCGGCCCGGACAGCTCGACGCCGTTCTGCGACCGAAGGTCGACGGGGGCCTGGTCCTCGACGAGCTGACCCGGGATCTCGGCCTGGCGGCGTTCGTCCTGTTCTCCTCGGCCGCCGGCCAGTTCGGCGCGCCGGGACAGGCAGGCTACGCCGCCGCGAACGCCTTCGCCGACGCGCTGGCCCAGCGGCGCCGGGCCGACGGCCTGCCCGCGACGGCCCTCGCCTGGGGCCTGTGGCAGCAGGACGGCGGCATGGCGGGCGGTCTCGGCGCCGCCGACCGGAACCGGATGGCCCGCGCCGGCGTCGTCGCACTGTCCGAAGAGGATGGTCTGCGGCTCTTCGACGCGGCGCTCGCCGGTGAAGAGGCGGTCGTGGTGCCGATCGGGCTCGACCGGGCCGCGCTCCGGAACTCCGGCGAGCGAGTGCCGGCGCTGCTGCGCGGGCTGGTCCGGGCCCCCGTCCGGCGGGCGGCGAAAACCGCGCCCGGTTCCGCCGGGTCGTTCGCCGGCGAGCTCGCCGGACTGTCCGAGGAGGACCGCCGGGCCCGCGTCCTGGAGCTGGTGCGGCAGGAGGCCGCCGTCGTGCTCGGCCACGCGGGCGCGGACGCGATCACCGCCGGGCAGCCCTTCCTCGAAGCCGGGTTCGACTCGCTCACGGCGGTCGAACTGCGCAACCGCCTCGCCGCGGCGACCGGGACGCGGCTGCCCGTGTCGGTCGTCTTCGACCTGGCCACGCCCGCGGCGCTGGCCGGCCGCCTCACCGGGGAGCTGGCGCCCGGCCGGCCCGCCGCCCCGGCGGACGAGGGCGACACCGTCAACGCCCTGTACCGCCAGGCCTGGGAACGGCGGGACATCGTCGCCGGCAACGAGTTCCTCCGCGCGGCGGCGCGGCTGCGGCCCAAGTACGACGACGCGGCATACCTGGCGGAACTGCCGCCGCCGGTCAACCTGGCCACCGGCCCCGCGCGGCCGCGGCTGATCTGCATCCCCACGCTGGCGGCGTCGTCGAGCCCGCTGCACTACGCGCGGTTCGCGGCCGAACTGCAAGGCGTCAGGGACGTCTCGGTCGTGTACCTGCCGGGGTACGCCGACGCGCGGGAGAAGCTGCCGGCGTCGTTCGACGCGATGGCCGGTCTCCTGGCGGATTCGGTGGAGCGGGCCGCGGACGGGGAGCCGTTCGCGCTGGTCGGCTATTCGGCGGGGGGCTGGCTGGCCACGGCGGCGGCACTGCGCCTGGAGGACCGCGGCCGCACCCCGGCGGGCGTGGTCCTCGTCGACACGTACTTCTTCGACGCGGACCTGCCGCTGATCGAGCCGACCCTGGCCGACGAGATGTTCGCGCGCGAGGACTTCTTCGGCCGCATCGGCCACGCCCGGCTCACCGGGATGGGCGGCCACCTCAACGTGCTGGACACGTTCACCCCGCGCGCGACGAAGGCGCCGATGCTGTTCGTCCGGGCCCTGGACCCGCTCCCCTCGGAGGGCGACGGCGTCGGTCCCGACCACCCCATCTGGCGGCACGAGATCCCTTTCGCCGACGAGACGGTCGAGGTGCCGGGGAACCACATGAACGTGATGGAACAGGAGAACGGGCGGGAGGTGGCACGCGTGGTCGACCGGTGGCTCGCCTGAGCGTCCCCGAACCGGAGTTCGCGGCTCGGCTCCAGCCTTGAGGTGCAATCGGCTGATCGCCAACCGTGCCCCTGCTAATCTCCCGTGCGGGGTGCCGGTGAACAGGCCGGCAATGAGGGGGGCGGAACAGGTGCGGGTTCGAAGACTGGCTGTCGCGGCGGTTGTCCTCGGTGTGGGTGGGGTCAGTTCGGCCGCGCCGGCGGGTGCGGTGAGCGGGGGAGCTGCGGCGCCGGAGGGCAGCTACGGCTATGCCGCGCGGGTCGTGGTCAACGGGACGACCGCGGGCTGCTCGGGGGCGGTCGTGGCTCAGGGGTGGGTCATCACGGCGAAGCGATGCTTCGGGCAGAACGTGCCGGATGGGCCGCCGCCGCAGCCTACGACGGTGTCCTTCGGGCCCGGCGCCCCCGGAGCGGGGCCACTGCCGGTGGTGGACCGGCTGGTGCCGGCCGCGGACCGGGACGTGGTGCTCGCGCATGTGACGTCCCCCAGCGGTGCTTCGCCGTTGCCGTCGGTGACGCCGGTGGCGATCGCGGCGACCGCGCCGGCGTCGGGGGAGACGGTGCGGATCGGCGGCTTCGGACGAACCGCCACCGAATGGGTTCCCGCCCGGCTGAACACCGCGAGCTACACGGTCCAGGGTGTCACGGCGACCTCGATGTCGGTCACCGCGGCGGGTGGGGCGAACGATCCGTGCAAGGGTGACGCCGGCGGTCCGGCACTGCGTGAGACCGGCGACCGGGTCGAGCTCGCGGGTGTCACGAGCGCGTCCTGGCAGCACGGTTGCCTGGCCGAGACCGAGACGCGCAGCGGCGCGGTGGTGGCCCGTGTCGACGATCTGGCCGGGTGGATCGCCGAGCAGACCAAGCCGCTGACGGCCACGCCGTCGCGGATGATGCTGGCCGATCTCGACGGTGACGGCCGTGCGGAATTGCTGGCGATTCACCCGAACGGGGACGTGCACGCCTGGCACAACGATGGCGGTTTCGGCGGTAATCCGTGGAATCCGGCCGACATCGTGGTCGCCACCGACATGCGGCCCGGGCGGACCTATTTCGCCGATCTGGACGGCGACCACAAGGCCGACATCGTTTCCCTCTGGGACAACGGCGAGGGGCACGCGTGGCACAACGTCCGCGGGTTCTCGCCGATGCCGTGGGAGGGCGCGAGCATCGTGGTGACGACCGGAATCGTCGATCCGCAGGGCCTCAAGTTCGCCGACCTCGACGGTGACGGCCGGGCCGAGGCGATGTCGGTCGACGCCAACGGTGACGTCCGCGCGTGGCGCAACGCCCGCGGTTTCGCCCCCATGCCGTGGGAGGGCGGGAGCATCGTGGTGGGCGCCGACATGAAGCCGGCCACCACGTTCTTCGCCGACCTCGACGGTGACGGCAAGGCCGACATCATCTCGGTGTGGGAGAACGGCGAGGGGCACGCGTGGCACAACGTCCGCGGGTTCTCGCCGATGCCTTGGGAGGGCGCGAGCATCGTGGTGGCCGCCGGATTCCCCGATGTCGCCCCGCTGCGGTTCGCCGACCTGGACGGTGACCACCGCGCCGACGCGATCGCCGTCGACCCGCAACGCCAGATCCGGGCCTGGCACAACGGGGCGGGCTACGCGGTCATGCCTTGGGACGCGCTCGCCACCATCGCGACTCCCTACGTTCCCTGACTTCTCGGACGCGGGTGCCGGTTGTGCGCCCGTTCGGCGGGCACTGCCTCTTCGTCGACGCCGCGGCCTCGCACTCATTTCGCCACTGGTCAGGTCCAGCGCCAGCGCATCCCGCGGATCCCGGGTCCGCAGCCGGTGACGAAGTGGTGGGCGGGCGCATCCGGTGACACCGGGACAGCGGTCACGTCCCGCTCCGGACCTCCGGGTGCGTCCAAGCGGTAAGCCGCGCAGGTCGCCGGCTGGGTACCGGGGGCGAAGTGGATTTCCAGCAGGTGTTCGGCCACCGGGTGCCGGAATCGCCGGTCGTAGCTGGTGTCCGGGACGCCGTCGGTGTATTCGAACTCGTACTCCAGGATCGCGGTCTCCCCGACGGCCATCGACCGGGTCGGCACCAGCTCGCTGACCACGAACCCCTGCTCCGGGAGGACCTCGGTGCGCACGGGCCGGCAGTACCGCGCGGACACCAGCCGCGGGGGACGGCCCGGGACGCAGCCGCGCAACGCCACCACCTTGGCCTGGACCGGTTCTTCCACCGCGCGCACGACCTCGCGCACCCGGAGCCGGGTGAGGCAGCCGGCGGCGTCGACCTGCAGTGCCTCGTGCAGGCTGAGCACCACCAACGACGTCTCGTCGGCCGCGTCGAACGAGTGCAGCACCGGCAGCACGTCGTTGCGCGGGCCCCACAACCGCTCCCAGCGCACCGGGTCCGGTGGTCCGGGGGGCGCGGGCTGGGCCAGTAGCTCGATCAGCGACCGCGGCGGCACTCCGAGGACGTCCTCCAGCACCGCCACCGCCCGCAAGGAGTCCGGCCGTTCCGGGCGGGTCCGGCCGGTGCGCCAGTAGCTGAGCGTCGTGGTGCTGACGGGGACCCCCGCGGCCGCGAGGCGGCCCCGGAGGCGGGCGAGTCCCAGCCCGCTGCGGTCGATGGCCAGGGTGAGCGCGCGGCTGAACGGGCCCGTGGCGAGCGCCTGCGCCAGCTCCTGTCCGGCGGATTCCGGCGGTGGCACCGCGAACAACGGCATGGCGGTCCTCGGCGTCGGTGCGGAGAGCGGGTTCGCCTTCGGCGGATCGCGCCGTGCCGGCGGAGACGTCCGGTGGTGCCCGGATGGTTCTCGGTTTAACAGCCGCGGAAGGGGGCTGTCACCCGACGAACGTCGGCCGGCTTCCGCGCAACCCTCCGAAAGATCCGTTCTGTTCCGTTGATCGACTCGGATCTTCGGGCGCTTACCGAGGACACACCCTCCGCTTACGTTCAGTGAGTCCCCACCGGTTCCGCCTCCAAGGAGTTCCCCATGCGCACCCCCTCCGTCCGGTTCGCCCGCGCCGCCGCGCTGCTCGTCGGTTCGTGCGCCGCGGTCAGCACGCTCGCCGCGGCCCCGGCGTCGGCGAGCACCCCGGTCACGCCGCTTTCGCCGGCCGCCCAGCCGTCGATCATCGGCGGCAGCACGGCCCAGAACCCCGGCTACATCACGCGGTTCAACGGGCACGCCAACGGCTACACGTTCTTCTGCACCAGCACGCTCATCGGTACGCGGTGGGTGCTGACGGCCAAGCACTGCATGTACGACAACAACGGGCGGCGCCTGACCGACATCGACCTCTACATCGGTTCGAACAGCGCTTCCGGCGGCGTGCACGCGAAGGCGTCGACGACGTACGTGTACTCCGGCGGCGACCTCGCCCTGATCAAGCTGAACGCCGACGGCGGCGGCACGTTCGCCCGGCTCGCCGGCAGTTCCTCCGACGCGCAGGAAGGCGACGCCGCCCGCGTCTACGGCTGGGGCGCGACCCAGTCCACCGACGAAGGCAACCACCAGTCGTCCGTGCTGAAGCAGGCGGCGGTGCAGATCGCCGACACGAGCGCCACCGACTACTTCGGCGGCCCGGCCATCGCGGCCGACACCCCCGACGGCGCCGTGGCCGGCGGCGACTCCGGCGGCCCGATGATCGACGACGGCGTGCAGGTCGGGGTGTGCTCGACCAGCGACCGGTCCAGCACCACCACCTACGGCAGTGTCGCAGCGGGTCGAAGCTGGATCCGCCAGGTCAGCGGCATCTGACCGGCTGAGGTTCCCGCCCCGCACACCGGAGGGTTGCGCTCCCCGGCACTCGGGCTCCGTCGGTCGAGAACCCGGCCGGCGGAGCCTTCCGCCCGCCCACGCAGCCGGCCACCCCGATGGCCTCGTGTTCCGGGCACGGTCGCGACCGTCAGCGGAAGAGGCGGAAGAACCCGCGCACCTGCTCGACGAGCGACTCCGGTTGTTCCAAGGCGGCGAAGTGGCCACCGCGCGGCATCTCCTCGAACCAGCGCAGGTCGGTGAACCGCAGCTCGGCTTCTCGTCGCGACGGGCGGGTGATGTCCCGCGGATACACCGACAGCCCGGACGGCGCCGTGACCTCGTCGCGGAAGTGGGCGAAGCTTTCCCAGTACAGGCGCGCCGAGGAGGTGGCTGAAGCGGTGAACCAGTAGACCGAGATCTCGTCGAGGATCTTCTGCCGGGACACGGCGGTCTCGTGGTTGCCGTCGTGGTCGGTCCAGGCCTGGAACTTCTCGGCGATCCAGGCGGCCTGGCCGGCGGGGAGTCGGTGAGACCGTAGCCGAGCGTCTGCGGCCGGCTTGCCTGAAGCGCCGAGTAGCCCCGGCCGGTGCGCCGGAACTCCTTCTCGGCTTCGAGGTTGGCCAGCTCCGAGGGGGTGGGGTCGGCGAAGGTGCCCGCGGCCACGGAGCCCAGGTTCAGGTGCACGGCGGCGACGCGTTCGGGTGCGACTTCGCCCAGGGCTCCGGACACCGCCGAGCCCCAATCACCCCCCTGTGCGCCGTAGCGCTGGTAGCCCAGCGAGACCATCAAGGTGTCCCAGGCCCGCGCGATGCGGGTGACGCCCCATCCGGCCGTCGACGGCTTGTCGCTCCAGCCGTACCCGGGCAGCGAGGGCGCGACGACGTGGAAGGCGTCGGCGGGGTCGCCGCCGTGGGTGCGCGGGTCGGTCAGCGGGCCGAGGACGTCGAGGAATTCGAGGACCGAACCGGGCCACCCGTGGGTGAGCACCAGCGGGAAGGCGTCCCGTTCCGGTGAGCGGACGTGCAGGAAGTGGATGCCGAGCCCGTCGATCGTGTCGCGGTACTGGGGGAAGGCGTTCACGCGCTCGGCGAACCCGAAGTCGTAGTCCTCGGCCCAGCTGCGGCAGAGTTCCTGCGTGTAAGCGAGCGGGATGCCCTGGGACCAGTCGCCGACCGGTTCGGGCTCGGGCCAGCGCGTGCGGCGCAGCCGGTCGCGCAGGTCTGCGATTTCGGCTTCGGTGATGGTGACCTCGAACGGCTCGGCGGCCATCGCAAGGCTCCCTTCCTGGGCGAGACGTCTCGGAGCAGGTGCTGGTCAGGGTGAAGCGCCGGCCGGTCACGACGGTGCCCTGCCGGCTCTTCCCCATGTTCGCCTGCTTCGCCGTGTTCAGCCGTGGCCGGCCGACGTGGCCGGGATCTCGTCGGCCGGCGTTCACGGGCCTACCGGCTCACGACTCCGACCTGCTGGGCCAGCTGCTCGGCGTTGATGTCGAGCCACCGGTAGCTGATGCTGTTCCACAGGTCGCAGTGCTGCGCGGCCGCGAACGCGGCCGAGGTCACCGGCGCACTGCCGCCGAGCCGGAAGACCATCGCTCGCTGGTCCTCGACGCTCGGCCACTCCGCCTGTCCGGCCGCGTCCGGGGTGCCCTGGCGCACGAACGCGCCCAGTACGGACCATTTCGGCCGACAGCCGGAGCTGGTCGCGGTCGTAGACGCTGGTCGCCGTCGGCCAGAGGTACGCCTGGTCCGCTCCGTGGGAGGCGTCGGCGTCGAAGGCGCCCGGGGCCGGCGGGGCCGAGGGACTCCGCGCGTCGAAGCGGTACAGGAACGTCTTCGGCTGGTACTTCGCGACCTGCTGGGCCAGCTGGGTGTATCGGCAGCCGCCGAGGCCGTAGAAGACGCTCGAATCCGTCCACACGGCACCCAGCGCGTACGCCGCGGTGTCCTGCGCGGGGTAGTTGCTCAGCGGGTACGCCTTCGCGACGTCCGCCGCCCGGTTGCCGAAGAGGTATTCGAGGCTCTTTTCGTACTGGGCGGGCGTCGCGGTGGCGAAGGAGCGGGCCCAGCCCCGGACCTCGTCGTGGGTGCTGCCGATCAGGAGCGGGACGCGCTCGAAGCGGCCGGTGCGCACGGCCTCGGACGGCGGCAGGGGCAGTTCCGGGACGCCGGCCGTCGGGAGCGGGCCGGAGAGGATTCCGCCGCGGAACCCGGCGCTCGAATTCTGGATGTCGGCCGCGGACTTGGCGCGCAGGCAGCTCACCGGGGTGGTGGTGCAGCCGGCGTCGGCGGCGAACCGCGCGCCGGCCGCCTGGGATTCGGCGACCGTGTGGCTCGGGCAGCCGCCGCTCTGGACGATGGCGCCGTTGACCAGGCCGTGCGCCAAGGGCGACGAGAGCAGGGCGCACACCGAGTGGCCGCCGGCCGAGAGCCCGGAGATGGTGACGGCCCGGTGGTCGCCGCCGAAGCGGTCGATGTTGTGGTTGGCCCAGTTCAGGGCCGCGACCTGGTCGAGCAGGCCGTAGTTGCCCGCGCCGGACTTGCTCAGGCCCGGCAGGTCCAGGAAGCCGAACGCGCCGAGCCGGTAGTTGATCGTGATGACGACGATGTTGTTCGTCTCGGCCAGGAGTGAGCCGTCGAACGCGCTGCCGGAGCCGGACGAGAACCCGCCGCCGTGGATCCACAGCAGCACCGGGAGCCGTTCGTTCGTCGCCCGGGCCGGACGGTAGACGTTGAGGTAGAGACAGTCCTCGGTGACCGGCGAGCCGGAACCCTGCGGGCACGCCGGACCGTAGCTCGTCGCGGGCCGGACGCCGGGCCACGCCGGAGCCGGCCGGGGTGGCTGCCACCGGAGAGCGCCGACCGGCGGGGCGGCGAACGGGATGCCCAGGAACGAGTCGACCGCCCCGGTGGTTTTCCCTTCGACCTTGCCCGCATCCGTCTGGACGACGAGCGTGTGTGCCGGCGGACGGCCGGCGTTCGCGGCCGCCGGGGCGGACGCCACCGTCATCGCCAACGCGACCGTGATGCCGAGCCACTTGAGTCTTTTCCGCACCGATCCTCCCGGAACTGAGTGGGTGTCGGAGAAGGATGGGCTGCCCGGGCTCACCGGGTGGCCGTTGTGGTCCGATCACCGGACCGCAGGGCGCTCACCGTCTTGGTGATCCGGTGGCCCACCATCGTGAGCAACCCGGCGTACTTGCCGACGTCGGCCCGGTACAGCGGCGCGGTGATGGACAGCGCGCCGGTCGTCAGGCCGGTCGCGCCGGTCAGCGGGATCGCCACGCTCACGAAGCCGACGCGGGTCTGCTCGTACTCGACCGCGTAGCCGTTCGCGCGGGCACGGGCCAGTTCGTTCAGCAGCAGGCCGGGCGCGTTGACCGTGTGCGGCGTGATCCGGTCGAGCGGCGACGCGATCACCTCCTCGACCAGCGCGCGGGGGCCGAAGGCGAGCAGGACCTTGCCGGTGGCGGTGCAGTGCATCGGCATCCGGCCGGCCACCCGCGACGGCTTGGTCACCTGGCTGTGGCCCGACACCTTTTCCAGGTAGAGGACCTCGCGGCCGTCGGGGACGGCGAGGTGGATCGTCTCGTTGGTGGCCTGGTAGAGGTCCTCCATGTACGGCCGGGCGGCGTCGCGCAGGATGCGCTGGCGGGGCACCCGCTGGCCGATCTCGAACAGGCGGATGCCGAGCCAGTAGTCGCTGCCGCGCCGTTCGAGGACGCCCCAGGCCAGCAGCTCCTGCGCCAGGCGGTGCACCGACGCCTTCGCGACGCCGGAACGCCGGGCCAGTTCGGTGAGGCTCAGGTGCTCGTCGTCGGGGCCGAAGGCCTCGAGGATGAGCTGGACCTTGCCGAGGACGCTGTTCGCTTCCATGGGATCAGGTTCGGTGAGCGGAACCGGTCCGGCCAACGGACCGGTCCGCCCACCGAACCGGCTACGGGACGAGCACCGCGCGGCCGCGGACCCGCCCGGCCCGCAGGTCCTCCAGCGCGAGCGCCGCGTCGGCGAAGGCGTACTTCTGCACGGCCAGCGACAGCTCGCCCGCGGACAGCTTCTTGACCAGGTCACCGGCGATTTCGCGGGCCCGGCGTTCCTGCCGGATCATGTTGACCGGCAGCAGCGCGACGTCGTCGAGGAGCCAGGACGGCAGGTCGACGCGCACTTCGGTGCCGGTCACGTACCCGATCACCGCCGCGCGCCCGCCCGGCCGCACCCAGCGGGTCCGGGCCACCAGTCCGTCGCCGCCGAGCGTGTCGACCAGCAGGGACGCGGGCCGGTCCGCGGCGAGCCGCTCGATGTCCTCGGTGGCGTCGAGGCAGACGCCGGTGACGCCGTCCGGGACGTCGGCGAGCTGCTCCGCGCGGCCGACGATCCCGGTGACCTTCGCCCCGGCGAGCACAGCCTGCTGGGCGACCATGGAGCCGACCGCGCCGGCGGCGCCGACGACGATCACCTCCTCGTCCGCGGCGAGCCGGGCCACGTCGTGCAGGACCACGTACGCGGTCGTCGCGGGCACGTAGAACGTCGCCGCGACCTCGGGCGGCAGCGGGGCGTCCAGTTTGTTCGCGGCCTTGGCCGGCACGCTCAGCCGCTCGGTCCAGGTCCCGTCACGCAGCAGGCCCAGCCCGGCACCGCGCAGCATCACCTGGTCGCCCGGCGCGAGGCCGGAATCCGCGTCCGCCTCGACGACGATCCCCGCCCCTTCCACGCCGCCGGCGTAGGGCAGGGGCGGCTTGAGGTTGAAGGTGCCGCCGGCGACGGTGGCGTCCAGGTGGGCCACCGCGGCCGCCTCGACGTCGACCAGCACCTCGCCCTCGGCCCGCGTCGGCTCGGGGACGTCGTCCACGACCGGGGCCGAGCCCCAGGTGTGGAACCGCGCGGCCCTCACGCGGCGGCCTTGCGGATGAACCCGACGCTCAGCGGGTTGTAGCGGGCGGCCTGCTCGTGCTGTGGCCAGTGCCCGCACTCCTCGAACAGCTCCAGCTGCGAGCCGGGGATGTTCTCGTGCATCTTCGTCGCCTCCGGGACCTCGCCGAACGGGTTCTGGCGGCCCCACACGATGAGCGTCGGCTGCGTGATGCGGGCCAGCTGGTCCGGGCGCAGCAGGTTGCGCTGCCGCCGTTCCATCTGCTGCAGCGAGAGCAGGTTGTCCACATTGGCCACGAACTCCGGCGTGTGGTAGATCGCGTGCCGGACCTCGACGAGCTCTTCGGTGGCGTTCTCCTCGCTCGCCATCAGCAGCCGCAAGCGTTTGCGGGTCAGCTCGACGTCGTCGGTGGCGACGGCGTTCTTCGTGCTGGTGCGGATTCGCTCCATCACCTCGGGGTTGGCGACGGTTCCGCCGGCGCACAGCAGCTGTAGGCTCAGCACCCGCTCGGGGTGGTCGACCGCGGCGCGCGCCCCGACCCAGCCGCCGAGGGACTCGCCGACGATGTGCGCGGCGCGGATCCCCACCGCGTCGAAGTAGTCCAGCAGGTGCCGGACGTAGTCGGCGATCTCGTAGGGCCGGGCGGGCTTGCCGGTGTAGCCGTGGCCGAGCATGTCGATCGCGTGGACGTCGAATTCGCTGTGCGCGACGACGTTGCGCGCGAACGCTTCCAGGTGCCCGCTGGTGCCGTGCAGGAACACGACGGCTTCGGCGTCCGGGTTCCCGGCTCGCAGCGTCCGGGTGGGGACGCCGGCCGCGTCGACGTACTCGACGCGGTGCGCGATCGGGGAGAGTTCGGTCCAGATGCTCACGCGAGCTCCTTGGTGTTGATGCGGTGGACTTGGGTGTTGCTGGAGGCCGCGAGCTTGCGCAGGGCGGCCAGTGCCGCGGCCGTGGCGGTCAGGGCGAGCAGGACCTTCATGCCGGAACTCCTTGCGGGACCAGGGAACGGAAGAACCCGTCGACCACCGCGTGGTAGGCGTGCGGGCGCTCTTCCTGCAGGTGGTGGGAAACGTGGTCCATGACGTGCAGGGTGCCGTTGGCACCATGCGCGCCAGCATCAGCGGGTAGTCGGGGGTGAGGAACGCGTCTTGCATGCCCCAGATGAACAGCGTGGGCGCCTGGATCCGGCCCAGCTCGCCGGTCAGGTCCTGCCACTCGCCGCGCGGGGAGTCCGACATGGCGGCCAGTTCGCGCTCGCCGGGGTCGAGACTCTGCTCGTACCGCAGGTCGAGGGTCTCTTCGGGGAGCCGGTCGCCGTCGTACCACTCGAGGCTGGTGATCAGGCGGCGCATCTTCTCGCGAGTCGGGCCTTCGCCGCCGTAGTAGGCGTCGCGGGCGTTGCGACCGCGGCGGCCGCCCTCGGGCAGCGGGCGAGGGGCCCGTAGAAGACCGGCATGCTGCCGGTGACGACCAGCGAGCGCACCCGGTCCGGGTACTTCGCGGCGAGGTTGAGGGCGATGGTGCCGCCCCAGGAGTTGCAGACGAAGTCGGCGCGCTCGACGCCGAGGGTGTCCAGCAGGGCGACGGTCTTGGCCGCGTGGTGGTCCCACATCGGCCCGGTGATCGGGGTTTTCGCCGAGCGGCCGTACTGCTGGATGTCCACGAGCAGGCAGCGACGGTCTTCGGCGAACAGCGGCGCCACCGGCCCGAAGTCGCTCCACGCGGTGCAGCCGGGGCCGCCGCCGTGCAGGAACACGGTGTCCGGGCCGGAACGAGGTCGTGGTAGTGATAGGTGACACCGCCGCCGTCGGCGTAGCGGCTCTCGGGGGTGGGGTCATGCTGCTTCCTTCCCGGTGGTGGCGAGGGTGGTCCGCGCGAGCACCTCGCACAGGCGGCGCATCGCGCGGACGTCGACGGTGTTCATGCCGCGGCTGAAGTCGTCGGAGTTCGCTTTCGGCATGCCGGTCCGGACGGTCGGGATGCCGCGGGCACGCAGGATGTTCGCGTCCGTGGCGCCGCTGTTGTCCGGCACGGGTTCGTGGGGACGGCCGGAAGTGCTTTCCCACGCCTCGACGGCGGTCCGCACGATCGGTGAGTCCGGCGGGGTGGACGTGCCGGGAATGGCCAGCACCATCTCCAGCTCCACGTCGAACGGGTCGAGGAACGCGGCCAGTTCCCGCTTGACGGACAACGGTGTCGTGCCCGGGCGATCCGCACGTCAACGCGGATCCGGCAGGCCGCGGGGGTGACCGCGAGCATCCGTTCCCAGCCGCCCGCGATCGATCCGATGATGCCCTGGGGAGCGGCGGTGGCCGTGCGGTGGCGGGCCGGGTAGTCGGCGAGCCACCGTTCCAGGCGCGTCACGACGTCGGCGGCGGTGACGATCGGGTTGCGGTAGGGCAGCCGGTGGCGGCTGCCGGCGTAGGTGTGGATGCCGGGCACGGTGATCTCGAACCAGCACAACCCGACCTCGTCGTGGGCCACGAAGTCCCCGGGCTTGGCGATCACCGCGTGGTCGGTGTGCCAGCCGCGTTCGAGCAGGAACGAGCAGCCCACGCCCTGCCCGGTGTTGGCCCGCGCGGGGTAGCCCGGCGCCTCGATCGCGTTGGTGGGCATCCCGCCTGCGCCGAACGCCACGACGACGTCACCCGCCAGCTCGGGCCGCACCGTGCCCAGGGCCTCGGCGAGCACAAGAATGCAGGCCGCGTGGCCCTTCGGGTTGCTCGCGCCGAGCCCGGAGACGAACGGGCCTTCGTCGCGCGGCTCCGCCAGCATGTCCGGCCGCAGTTCCGGGCCGATCCACGGAATGTCCAGTTCGGACTGTCCGGTCGTGAGGGTGTCGATCGGCGCGTAGAGCATCAGGTCCTCGCCATCGCCGGCACCACGGAGGCGGCCGACGGCGTTCGCCTGGAACTCGTCGAGGTGCTGCGCTTCGGCGGCGAAACCCGCGGCGGCCAGGCGTGAGGCCAGCATCCGGGCCAGGGGTGCTTCGCGGCCGGTCGGGCTCGGGATCGCCGTCACCGCGTGCGCGGCGGCGCGGAGGCGGTCTTCGGTGATCCACGCGAGGACCGTGTCCAGCGCCGTCACGGCCGGATCACCGCGACCCCCATCCCGGTCAGCCACTCGGGCATGGGGGAGTAGGCCAGCGCGCGGCCCGGCCTGAAGCCCAGCGCGGCGGCCATGACGAGCCAGGTGCGCAGCTCCTGACCGCCGTTGCCCGCCGCCTTCCCGATCTCTTCGGTCGTCAGGGACGTGTACTTTTCCAGTTCGCCGCGTTCGAGGTCGGCCAGGAAGGCTTCGTCGAACTCGGGGAACAGCACGGGGCGGGCCGCGGTGATGATCTCGCGACGGCGTCCGTCGTAGCTTTCCCAGTCGCCGCGGCCGTTGAGCCACGCCTCGACGAGGAACTCCTCGTCCTCGCCTGCGGGGGCACGCCAGTCGTCGGGCCACGGCAGCTGGTGCGACAGCCCACCGGACGCGATGACGACCACCCGCAGGTCCTCGGGCAGGGCCGCGATGGCCGCCGCGATGTTGCGGCCCAGCTGGGCGCAGCGGTCGGTGCGGGGCAGCGGCGCCGCGAAGACGTTGACCACCAACGGCACCACGGGCACGGCGAGGTCGTCCAGGAGGTACTGGATCGCGTGGGTCTGTCCGTGGTCGATCTGCAGCCGCGCCGAGATCGCCACCTCGGTGCCTCGCTCGACGAGGTCCTCGGCAAGCCGCTGCGCGAACTCCGGCGCCGTCTTCTGCGGCCCCGACGGCGTCTTCGCCTCGCCGGAGCCGATCACTTCGCCGACGCCGAGGGTGAACGGCGGGATCATGTCCAGCCAGAAGCCGCGGAAGTGATTGGAGCCGACGATGATCGCGATGTCGGGCGCCGCCGCCGCGATCTCGTCGCGGGCTTCGCCCAGCGCGTCGCGGAAGCGTTCCGCACGGTCGGTGTGCACGACCTTGTCCCAGTGGGTGTTCATCAACGTCGAGTGGGACGCCCCGACGCCGAGCACCACGCGCGCCATCAGTCCGCCTCCGGAACCGGGACGGTGACACCCTGCCCGGCCAGCCGGTCGACCCGCTCCTCGCAGGTGTCCTCGGCGAGCTTGCGCCACTTGAGCAGCGAGTCGTCGGGCCGGTACAGCTTCTCCGGCGGGGCGTCGGTCACCTCGACCATCCACTTGTCCTGCCCGGAGAACTGGCCGTGGAACAGCCACCGGACGAAGCCGAGGTACTTGGCGTAGAACGGCAGCGCCTTCAGCCCGCGCTGGAAGCTCGCCAGCACCCCGACGTAGAGGTGGTTGTCCGCGTCGACCGGGATGTAGAACTCGTAGTGGATGAACGTCGGGTAGACGATTCGCAGCACGCCGGGCATGCTCACCGACGCGAAGCCGGGGAACTCCTGCGCCGCGATCACCGGGTTGGTCTCGCGGTGGGTGCTGGTGTTGCCGACGTTGCCGACCTCCTTCGGCGGCCGCAGCTTGAACCACGCCTGGTTGTCCCACTTGCCGAGGCCGGGGAAGTCGGCGGTCCAGTACTGCTTGTCCTGGACGCGGTAGATCCACCGCCCGCGCTGGATGATCCGGGTCTCGTTCCACACCGGCATCGCCTTGAACAGCCGCCACAACGCCGTGCGGTGCAGGTACTTCGCGTGGCCCTCGTCGTAGCCGTTCTCGCACGCGAAGCGCCAGTTGCCTTCGCGGGGCTGGATCCGGGAGCCGACGATGGCCTCGTTGTGCACCAGCTCCTCGGGCAGCTGCTCGTCGATCGGCGGGGCTTCTTCGCCGTCGCCGACGAAGACCCACACCATGCCGAGCCGCTCCTCGACCGCGTACGTGGGCTGCTTGACCTTGCCGCAGATCGGCGACGCCGGGCCGTCGGTGATCGCGGCCTTGAGGTCGCCGGACTCCAGGTCGAACGTCCAGCCGTGGTACGGGCACGAGATCGTGCCCGGGAACTGCTGGTTGCCCTCCGACAGCGGCACCCCGCGGTGCGGGCAACGGTCCTTCAACGCGTATACCCGGCCGCCGTCGCGGATCAGCACGATCTTCTGCCCGAGCAGGGTGATCTGCCGGGGCTTGCCGGTGAACCGCGACGAGTACCCCACCGGGTACCAGTAGCCGCGGAAGCCGGCCGCCGCGGCCTGGTAGTGCGGCCAGCTCGACCAGTCCTGCCGGCCCGGGAGCCTCGCCGGGCGGCGGCTCCGCCGGGCCGGGGTGGTGGCCGTCTCGCCGTTCTGCACGCTCATGACCGCTCCAAGTTCGTTGTGCCGAAGCTGTGGCGAGTCCACCACCGCTCGCCCGGTCGGCCAATGCCTCCGGTCCGCTCAGCGAACCCGGACCGAAAACCGGGACGGGGTCCGCTCACCGGTCCGCGATCCGGGTCCACGCCGCGCGACCCGCTTACTGTCCGGCACTGTCCACTCTCGACATCTCACGGAGGACTCATGGCCCTCGACACCGACATCCTGCTGGTCGGCGCCGGACCGACCGGGCTCTACGGCGCCTACTGCGCGGGCTTCCGCGGGCTCCGCACCGTCGTCGTCGACGGGCTGCCGCAGCCTGGCGGCCAGATCGCCGCCCTGTACCCGGAGAAGGCGATCCTCGACGTCGCCGGGCTGCCGCGGGTGCGGGGCCGCGACTTCGTGACCGCCCTGCTGGATCAGGCGAGTGGTTACGGCCCGGAATACCTGCTGGGGCGCCAGGCCGTGGCCTTCGGCCGGGCCGAGGACGGGCGACCCGAGGTCACGCTTTCCGACGGTACGGTCGTCCGCGCCGGGGCGGTGATCCTGACGGCCGGGATCGGCACGTTCACCCCGCGCAAGCTGCCCGCCGGGGAGGACTACCTCGGCCGGGGGCTGAGCTACTTCGTCACCGACCTGGACCGGCACGCCGGTCAGAACGTACTGGTCGTGGGGGGTGGCGACAGCGCGGTCGACTGGGCCTTGGCGCTGGAGCCGATCGCGAAGTCCGTCACCCTCGTGCACCGGCGCTCGGCGTTCCGCGCGCACGCGGCGAGCGTCACGGCCGTCACCGAAGGCGGTACGCAGATCGTCACCGACGCCGAAGTCGAAGCGCTCACGGGGGAGGGCACCTTGCGCCTGGCCCATGTCCGCGTGCGGGGTGAGGAGCGACCGCGGCTGTTCGAAGTGGACAGTGTGATCGCCGCACTCGGTTTCGTGAGCAACCTCGGCCCCCTCGCCGGCTGGGGGCTGGAGCTGCGTGGCCGGTCGATCCTGGTCGACTCGCGGATGCGCACCAGCCTCGATCGCGTCTACGCCGCTGGGGACGTCACCGAGTACGAGGGCAAGGTCCGCCTGATGTCCGTCGGCTTCGGCGAAGTCGCCACGGCGGTGAACAACGCCGCGGTCGCCCTCGACCCGGAACTGTCCCTCTTCCCCGGCCACTCGACCGAGAACTCCTGACCCCGGAAGGATCACCATGGCCTACGTCATCGGCGCCAACTGCATCGACGTCACCGACCGCGCGTGCCTGGACGTCTGCCCCGTCGACTGCATCTACGTCGGCGAGCGCAAGAGCTACATCAACACCAACGAGTGCATCGAGTGCGGCGCCTGCGAACCGGAGTGCCCGGTGGACGCCATCTTCGTCGACCGCAAGGCGCGTGGCGACGAGAGCAAGGCAGTGTTCGTCACCGACTCGATCGCCTTCTTCGAGCAGCCACTGCCCGGCCGGGACGCGCCGCTGGGCGACCCCGGCGGCGCGGGCACGCTCGGCGACCTCGGCGTGGACACCCCGATGGTCGCCCAGTACTGAGAAGAGGGGCGGCGCCTGCGAAAGGCGCCGCCCCTTTTCAGTGTCCGATGAACCGTGGCGGCCGCTTGTCGAGGAAGGCTTGCAGGCCTTCGGCGGCGTCCGCGGTGCGGGTCAGCTCCGTGACGCCTTTCCCTTCGCGCAGCAAGGCTTCCTCGATCGGCAGGCCGTGGCCTTCGTCGACGACCCGCTTGAGGATGCCGATGGCCGCGGTCGGTTTGGCCGCGAGCAGCCGGGCCTCCTCGGCCACCGCGGCGTCGAACAGCCCGGGGTCGACCACGCGATCCACCAAGCCGAACTCGAGGGCCTGTTGAGCGGTGAGGCGCGTGCCCTCGATCATCAGCCGCTTGGCCCGGTGCGGTCCGACGAGCCGGGGGAGCCGCTGGCTGCCACCGGCCCCGGGGAACAGGCCGAGGGTGATCTCCGGGTACCCAAAGCTCGCCGCGGCCGAGAGGATCCGCAGGTCGCAGGCCAAGGCCAGCTCGGCGCCGCCGCCGAGGGCGTGGCCGTTCATGGCGGCGATCACCGGCTTCGGAGCCCGTTCCAGGATCCGCTGCACGTCGATCCAGCCGCGCATCTTCGCCTGGTTGACGTCGGACAGGTCCCGCATGACGGCGATGTCGGCGCCGGCGATGAAGAACTTGCCCGTGCCGGTGATGACCAGGCACCGCACCTCGGGGTCGTCGGCCAGCGGCGGCAACACCTCGCGGAACTCCGCGATCATGGCCGGATCGACGGCGTTGGCCGGCGGCCGGTCGATCCGGATCGTCGCGACCCCGGCGTCCCGGGTGGTGGTCAGGACGGGCATGCCTGTTCCTCTCATTCGGTGATCCCGGCGGCGCGCAGGGCCGCCAGCCGGTCGTCGTCGAAGCCCAGCAGTTCCCGCAGGACCGGTTCGGTGTGCTGGCCCAGCAGGGGAGCGGGCGAGGTGAGCGCGCCCGGCGTCGCGGTCAGGCGCGCGACGATGCCCTCGTGCAGCACTGCGCCCGCGATCGGGTGGTCCAGGCGCTCGTAGAAGCCGCGTTCGGCCAGGTGCTCGTCCTGGACGAGGTCGCGGCCGGTCGCGACGACGGCGGCGGCGACCCCGGCGGCCTGCAGCCGGGCGGCGAGGGCCTCGGCGTCCTGCGGCCGGGTCCAGGCGGCGAGGGCGTCGGTCTCCTCCGGCGGCAAGCCCGCCAAGGTCCGCAGCGCGGCCCATTGCGTCTCGTCCTGCGGGGCGATGGCCACCCACCGGTCGTCCCCGGCCGCCGGGTAGACGCCGTGCGGCGTGGACCGCGGGGAGCCGAGCACCGCCGGGCCCATCGTGGCCGCCATCGCCTCCAGCTGCGAGAGGTCGACGTGCCCGCCCTCGCCGCGAACCAGCAGGTCCAGGGCGCCGAGCACGGCCGCGTTGGCGGCGACCATGTCACCCAGCCCGAACGCCAACCCCGTTGGTGGTTCACCCGGATCGGCCGTTTCGGCGGACAGCCCGGACATCGCGGCCAGGGTGTCGGCGAACGTGACGGCCGTCCGCCACGGCCCGGAGTGCCCGACACCCGACATCGACACCAGGATCGCGCGCGGGTTGATCGAGCGCAGCGACTCGTGGTCCAGGCCCCACTTCGCCAGCACGCCCGGGCTGAAGTTCTCCACGACGACGTCGCAGCGGGCGGCCAGCTCGCGCAGGATTTCCTGCCCCTCGGGCGTGCGCAGGTTGAGCGCGACGCTTCGCTTGCCGCGGTTGAAGTTCAGGAAGTAGCCGGAGTCGTCGGGCCCGGCGCCCGGCCGCAGCCGCATGGATGTCGAGAACCGGGTCGGGTCGTGCCGGTGCTTCGACTCGACCTTGACGACGTCGGCGCCGTGCTCGGCGAGGATCTTGGTCGCGTACGGCCCCGCCAGCACCCAGGTCAGGTCCAGCACCCGGACGCCGTCGAGCGGGCGGGTCTTCGCAGGACGCGGCCTGCCGGGTGCGCTGGTCCAGGTCCCCTCGGTGAGGGCGGACAGCGTCACCGGCCGGGGCAGGCCGGGGGCGTCCCAGGGGAAGCCGGCGTCCTCGGTGCCGTCGACCGAGACGAAGAACCGCCGGTCGCGCAGCTGCGGGTTGCCGGCCAGCTCCGCCGGCGGCGTCACTTCGGCCCACGGCAGAGCGCGGGCGCGGCCCTGCTCGGCGACCTCGCGCGCCGTTCGCTTCGCGACGAACCGCGTGATCACTGTGTCGACGTGCGGCCGCTCGGCCCAGCGCACCACCTGGTCGGCGAACCGCTCGTCCAGCAGATCCCCGGCCTCGCCCTCCTCGGCCAGCCAGTCCCGAAGGCCGGTCCACATGCGCTCGCTGCCGGAGTAGCCCCCGGCCACGTACCCGTCGGCGGCCTCGAAGATCCGGTGCGCGACATGCTCGTAGACCCCGCCGTTGCGCACCGGTACCCGGCCGGCGTGGATCCACGCGAGCGCGCCCGTCTCCAGGGTCGCGGCGACCGCTTCCTGGGCTGAGACGTCGATCAGCTGCCCGGTCCCGGAGAGCACGCCCAGCAGGGCGGCGATCGCGCCGTGCGCCCCGGCCAGCTGGCAGGCCTGCTCGCGCGGCGGCGGTTCGGGCGGGCCGCCGGGCTTTCCGCCGAGCCAGGTCATCCCGCCGGCTGAGGCGAGCACGAGGTCGCCGCCGAGCCAGTCGCGGCGCGGGCCGGTGAGCCCGAACGGCGTCACGACGACGTGGACGGCGTCCGGCCACCGGGACGTCCCGTCGGCGCGCAGGCCACGCAGCTGCGCCACCGGACCGCTCTCCAGGACGACGTCGGCCTCCTGGGCCAGCGCGTCGAGGTCAGCCTGCGCCAGCTTCTTCCCGGCGTGCCAGTGGAGGCGTTCGGGCCCGGTCAGGTCGTCGTCGACGCGCACGACGTCGGCGCCGAGGCCGACCAGCAGCCGGGCGCCCTGCCGGGCCAGTTCGTCGGTGAGGTCCAGTACGCGCAACGGTGTCCTCCTGCGGAACGGGGATGTCAGGGCGACCGTAGGCAGCGGCGCCCGGCGGGCGGTCCGGCGCGGTTCACTGAGCGGACCGGGCCTCGGCGTCCCATGTGGACTTGTCCACAGTGGAGGGCAGGAGGGCCTTGACGACCTTGCCGCTCCCGTTGCGCGGCAGCTCTCGCGCGATGCGCACGTACCGCGGCTGGGCGTGCCGCGGCAGGCGCGTGCGGCACCAGTCGCGGACGGCGGGTCCGTCGAGGGCGCGGTCGGTGGCCAGCACGACCAGGAGCTCCTGCTCGGTGAGGTCCGATTCGACCCCGATGGCGGCCGCGTCGACGACGCCGGGCAGGGCTCGCAGCACCTGCTCGACGTCCCAGGTCGCGATGTTCTCCCCGCGCCGGCGGACGACGTCGCCGCGGCGGCCGGCGAAGGTCAGGTAGCCGTCGGCGTCGAGGCGGCCGCGGTCGCCGGTGCCGAACCAGCCGTCCCGCAGCACCGCCGCGGTGGCCCCGGGGTCGCCGGCGTAGCCGCGGAACCGCATGTCCGGCCGCTTGGCGCGGGCGGCGATCCGACCGGTCTCTCCGGGCGGCAGGGGGCGGCCGGTGTCGTCGAGGATCGCCACCTCGTATTCCGGGACGACCCGGCCGGCCGTGCCCGGCCGCCAAGCATCGGGGGTGTTCGCGGCGACGTCGCCGAGTTCGGTGCTGGCGTACGCCTCCAGGGCTTTGACACCGAAGCGCTCGAGGAACCGCGCCACCAGCTCGGCGGGTGCCGGGGCGCCGTAGGCCAGCCGGACGGGGTGGTCGCGGTCGGCGCCCGGCCGCCGGTCGAGGATGGCCAGCATCGCGCCCATGAAGTTGAACGCCGTGACCCCCTCGGCGCGGCAAGTGTCCCAGAACCGGGAGGCCGAAAACCGGCGGTGGGAGACCAGCCGCGCGCCGGTCAGCAGCGCCGGCAGCAAGGCGGTGTGCCGGACGTTGACGTGGTTCCACGGGAAGGCGTTGAACAGCACGTCCCCGGGGCCGTAGCCCATGGTCGCCGCCACCCGGCGGGCGTGCCGCAGGGCCGCGAAGTGGGGGAGTTCGGCGGCTTTGGCCCGGCCGGTGGTGCCCGAAGTGGACAGCACGACGAGCACGTCACCGGGCGCGGGCCGGTGCTCCCGGTACCCGGCCACGGGCAATTCGTCGAGGAACGGGTGACCGGGTGGTCCCGGATCGTCCTCGCGGACCAGGACGATGCGCTCGGTCAAGGTCAGCAGGGCGGGATTCCCGGCGAGCGCCGACGTCCCGGCGACCAGCAGCGACGCCCCGGTGGCGTGCCGGATCGCCTGGGCGGCCGGGAGCGTGCCGTCGAGGGCCAGTGGCACCTCCACCGCGCCTTGCCGGGCGAGCCCGAACAGCAGCTCCACGGCCGCCCGCCCCGGCCGCACGCAGGTCAGCACCCGGGTACCGGGGGTGACGGGCAGGTGGGCGGCGAGGGCGCGGGAGCCTTCGTCGACGTCGCCGATCCGCAGCCGGTTGCCGTCGTCGAAGCGGACCAGCTCGCGGTCCGGGTCCTGCCGGGCTCGGCTGGCCAGCAGGTCGACCGGGGTACTCGCTCGAAGATCACTCACCCGGGTGATCGTCGAACCCGCCCGGACCCGGCCCAAGCGGTGGGTCCGCTGAACGGACCGGTCAGCCAGTCGCGCGCTTCACCGGTGCCTGGAGGGCGGTGAAGGGCTCGTTGCGGACCTCGGAGGCGGTGAGCAGGGCGCGGTCGAGGGCCCGGGCGATGGCCGCCGCGGCCGTGCGCAGCTCGGGCAGCAGGCGTTTCGGGACCAGACGGGCGACCGGCGCGGTCGTCGACACCGCCGCGCGGACCGTGCCGTCGGCGCCGGTGATCGGGACCGCGAGGCTGCCGACCCCGGGCATCGTCTCTTCGATCTCCAGGGCGAACCCCTTGGCCCGGACCACGGTCAGCTGCTTGCGCAGATCGTCCACCGAGGACACCGTGCGGGAGGTCAGGTGGGTCAGCCCGGCTTCGGCGAACCGGGCCAGGTGCTCGTCGACGTCCGGCGAGGTGGCCAGCAGCACCTTGCCGGTCGCCGTGGCCGGTGCGGGCAGCCGGCCGCCGATCCGGGAGTGCGAGTGGATGTTGGCCTCACCGGCCACCTTCTCCAGGAAGAGCACGTGGGCGCCGTCGAGCACGGCCAGGTGGATCGTCGCGCGAGTCGCCGCGAACAGGTCCGCCAGCGCGGGCCGGGCGACCGCGCGCAGCACCGCCGACGCCGGCACCCGCTGGCCGAGCTCGAACACCCGCAGGCCGAGCTGGTAGCAGTCGCCGCGGCGCTCCAGCAGGCCCCACTCGACCAGCTCCTGCGCCAGGCGGTAGGCCGACGCCTTCGGCACGCCGGACCGGCGGCTCAGGTCGGTGAGCCCCAGCTGGTAGGCGCCGGATTCGAAGGCGCCGAGCAGCAGCTGGGCCTTGCCGAGCACCGAACCGGGCCGGCCTTCGTCCTCGGTGAACATGGCACCTCCTCGCGGCTGTGGATTATCACCACGCGGAAAGATCCAAGTCCAGTGGACGTCACCGTCCGTTACCAGCGAGTTTCCGGTCGTCCCCGTCGTGAAACGGTCTGGTGAAGCGGTTCGGTAGGCGGACCGCCGGGTTAGGTCGACCGGCGGTGACGGCGAACACTCCCGGGCACCCTCCATTCCGACTTCAGGGAGCCGCATGACGACGGAGTACGGCTACGTCAAGGTGCCCGGCGGCCAGGTGCACTACGCGGAACAGGGAAGCGGCCCGGCCGTGCTCCTGCTGCACCAGACCCCGCGCTCGCACGACGAGTTCCGCGAGCTGCAGCCACTGCTGGCCGCGGACCACCGGGTGATCGCCCTCGACCTACCGGGGTTCGGCAACAGCACACCGCTGCCTGCTCCGCAGCGCATCGAGGATTACGCCCGCGGCGTCCTCGCGGCACTGGACGCCCTGGGCGTGGACCGCACGGCGGTGGTCGGCCACCACACCGGCGGCGTGGTGGCGGTCGAGCTGGCCGCCGCGGCGCCCGGCCGGATCACGGCCTTGGTCCTGTCTTCGACGCCGTGGGCGGACCCGGCTTACCGTGCGTCGCATGTGGACGGTGCAGGGGTCGACGACGCCGACCGCGACCCCGGCGGCGGCCACCTGCTCGCGTGGTGGGAACAGCGGCGCCCCTACTACCCGAAGGCGGCGACCGGCCTGCTCGACCGGTTCGTCCGGGACGCGCTGGCCCCCGGCGTCGACCCGCGCGAAGGCCACCTGGCCTGCGCCCGGTACGAGATGGAGCGGCGGATCGGGCGGGTGCGCGCCCCCGTCCTGCTCCTCGGCGCGGGCGCAGACCCGTTCGCCCTGCCCGCATTGGCGCCACTGGAACAGCACCTGACCGGGGCTGCCCTCGTGCACCTGGCCGTGATCGACGGCGGCACGGTCGCGCTCATGGAGGACAAGGCCGACGAGGTCGCGGCCACGGTGCTGCCCTTCCTGCGCCGCTTCACCCCGGTCCGCTGATCGAACCCGCGCGTTGCCGACGTCCCGGCCCGCACACGAAAGTACGCCAACTCGACCGGCCCTTCCGGAGGCAGCTATGACACAACCCCATCGCCAGCAGGCCCGCGCCGCGTTGGCCGGGTGGTTCGGCACCGCCATCGAATTCTACGACTTCTTCGTCTACGGCCTGGCGGCTTCGCTGCTGTTCCCGAAGATCTTCTTCCCCGCCGCCGATCCGGTGGTGGCCACGCTCATTTCCTTGTCCAGCTTCGGGGTCGGCTACGTCGCCCGTCCCTTCGGCGCGCTGCTGTTCGGGCACCTCGGCGACCGGCTCGGCCGCAAGTCCATCCTGGTCACCACGCTGATGATGATGGGCGTCGCGACCACCGCGATCGGGCTGCTGCCGTCGTACGGCACCCTGGGCATCGCCGCACCGATCCTGCTCGTCGCGCTCCGGATCGTGCAGGGTGTCTCCCTCGGCGGTGAGTCCAGCGGTGCCGCGCTGCTCACCGTCGAGCACGCCGACCAACGGCGGCGCGGGTTCTTCGGCGGCATCCTCAACACCGGCACGGCGGTCGGGACCATCCTGGCCAACGCGATGTTCCTGCTGGTGGCCCGGCTGCCCGAGGACGCGCAGCTCGCCTGGGGCTGGCGGATCCCGTTCCTGGTGAGCGTGCTGCTCGTCGTCGCCGGGATGGTGATCCGGCTCGGCCTGCGGGAGAGCCCGGAGTTCGCGGAGGTCAAGAGCACCGGCGCGGTCCGCAAGCTGCCGCTGGTGGACGTCCTGCGTCGCTGCGGCGGCACGGTCGTCCTGGTGACGCTGGCGACGCTCGGCGCCGGCGTCACGATCACCGTGAGCTCGGTGTACGTGCTGACTTACGGCAAGGCCGAGCTGGGCGTGAGCACGGCGACGATGATCGACGTCCTGCTGCCCGGGCTGTTCGTGGTCGTGATCGGCGCGCCGCTGTACGGCAAGCTGGCCGACCGGATCGGGCCGAAGACGGTCTTCGTCACTTCGGCCGTCGCGATGGTCGTACTCCCGTTCGTCTGGTTCCCCTTGCTGAACACGGGAAATCCCTGGCTGATGTTCCTCGGGTTCGCGCTGCTGTTCGCGGGCTACGCCGCCAACTTCGCGATGTTCCCGGTCTTCTTCTCACAGGCGTTCCCGGTTTCGCTGCGGTTCAGCGGGATGGCGATCGGCTTCACCCTCGGCACGATCTTCGGCAACGCCTTCGCTCCGGCGATCAGCGCGTCCTTGCTGGCATCGACCGGGACCTGGCTGTCCATCGCCGCGTACATGGCGGTGGCGTGGGCGCTGACCGCGGCCGGCGGGCTGCTGCTGCGGCCGGCGCCGTCGGAGCAGCCGGAGGTCCTCCGTGAGGCGTCCGGGGCGCCGGCGGCATGAGGATCGGGGTCCGGGTCCCGCCGCGCGTTCCGCCGCCGGAGCTGGTGGCCTTCGTCCAGGAGGTCGAGCGCCTGGGGTTCGACGACGGGTGTCGTGACCCGGCCCTCGGTGGTGGCCGGGGCGGCGCGCACGGTGGCCGAGCTCGCGCCCCGGCAGGTTCGCGCTCGGCATCGACGTGGGCAACAGCTCGGTCGTCCTGGTCCGGGGCTCGACGTCATCCGGCGCCTGCTGGCCGGGGAGACGTGAAAGCGCGGCTGAGGCGTCGTCAGCTCTCGCGAGGGCGCGCGTAACGGGTGGCGGTGAGCGGACGACTTTGTGCGGAGCGGTCATGACGATTTGCCGGGTGGGGGTCGTGTGTCCGGCGGCTTCCGCGGGAGGCTGGGGTGCGGTGGATGACGGATCAGGAAGGAGCCCACAGCGCCGCCGAGCCACAGGTGCGCAACACCGTGTCCGCCGAGACTGCTTCGGGTGTTGTGGTCCAGGCCGGTACCTTTGCCCACATCGTCCAGCAGCAGCCGTACCGGATGCCGGTTCCGCGGCAGCTGCCACCGGCGCCCGCTCGGTTCGTCGGCCGCCTGCCCGAATTGGCGCGGCTCAGTGCCGCGCTGCACACCGCTGGGACTCCGTCCGGCGCCGGCGTGGTGATTTCCGCGCTGGCCGGCGCCGGGGGGATCGGGAAGACCGCGCTGGCGCTGCACTGGGCGCACGCCCACCACGATCGGTTCCCCGATGGCCAGCTTTTCGTCGACCTGCAGGCTTTTTCCCCGGTGGGTGCGCCGCTGGAGCCGGCTGTCGCGGTGCGCGGGTTCCTCGACGCCTTCGGGGTGGATCCCGACCGGATCCCGGGTTCGCTGCAGGCCCAGATCGGGTTGTATCGGAGCCTGGTCGAGGGTAAGCGAATGCTGATCGTGCTGGACAACGCGGACGGCGTCGACCAGGTGCGGTCGCTGCTGCCGGGTAGCCCGACCTGCACGGTGATCGTCACCAGCCGGCGTCGACTCACCGGCCTGGTCACCGTCTGCGGCAGCCTGCTGGACCTGGATGTGCTGCCCGCCGCGGATGCCCGGCGCCTGCTGGCGAACCACCTCGGCCCGCAGCGGATGGCGGCCGAGCCGGAAGCAGTGGCCGCCTTGCTGGCCTGTTGCGCGGGGCTCCCGCTGGCGATCCGGATCGTCGCCGCGCGTATCGAGCACCACCCCGATTTCCCGCTCGCGGTGCTGGCCGAGGAACTGCGCGACACGGCCGTTCGGCTGGACGGGCTGGACGCCGGGGACCTGCACTCGAACCTGCGCGTCGTGCTGTCCTGGTCGACCCGGGCCCTGAGCGGTCCGGCGGCGAACCTGCTCGAGCTGCTGGGGATCGCGCCCGGCCCGGACATCAGCCTGCCCGCTGTCGCGGCGCTGGCGGCCCTGCCCGTGCACCGGACGCGGCTGGTGTTGCGGGAGCTGGAGAACGCGTCCCTGGTTCAGCAGCACATTCCCGGCCGCTACCGGATGCACGACCTGATCCGCCTGTTCGCCACGGATCCGGACCACTGGCGCGAAACCGGGGACACCCGGGAGGCGGCGCTGCGGCGGGTGATCGACTTCCAGCTGCACGTCGCGTATGCCGCCGACCGCCTCCTGGACCCGCACCGCCCGCCCATCCGGCTCGGGCCGCCCGCTCCCGGCGTGCACCCGCCGCCGTTGTCCGACGCATCGATCGCGATGACGTGGCTGGAGACCGAGCACCCCACGCTGCTGGCGGCCCACCACGCCGCCGCAGGCAAGGGGTGGCATGCCGCGGTGTGGCAACTGGCCTGGACACTCGACACGTTCCACTACCGTCGGGGCCACCGCATCGACCGGCTTCGGGTGTGGGAGGCGGCGCTGGACGCCGCTGGGCAGCTGCCCGACTTCATCGCCCGCATCGATGCGCAGCAGCACCTCGGTCACGCCTGCACCGCACTGGGGAGCCCCGGGGAAGGGATCGAGCACATGCAGCGCGCCCTGGACCTGGCCGAGCACCACCGCGCCCTGGACCGGCAGGCCCAGGGCCATCGGAATCTGGCGTGGGCGTGGGAACAGCGAGGAGACAGCCGACGGGCACTGGAGCACGCCGTCCGCGCCCGGGAGCTGTTCCGCGATCTGGACCAGCCGGTGCTGGAAGCGTTCGCGCTCAACGCGACGGGCTGGCTCGCGGCGCAACTGGGCCGCTACGGCAGTGCGCGCCGCGACTGCCTGACCGCATTGGCCCAGCACCGGCGCCACCGCAACCCCATCGGTGAGGCGAAGGCCCTGGACAGCCTCGGCTACATCGCCCACCACACCGGCGACTACCACTCGGCGATCGCCTACTACGACCAGGCCGTCAGCCGGCACCTCGCCCTCGGCAACACGACCGAGGCCGTCAACAGCCTGGATCGGCTCGGCCACCCGCACGCCGCCCTCGGCCGGCACGAACTCGCGCGCGCGACGTGGCGGGAAGCACTACAGATGTACCAAGACCAAGGCCGCGATGCCGACGCCGCTCGTGTTCGGAGATTGCTGTCGACATGACCGCTGCAGGGCATGTGAGCTGCGGTCAGTCCACCTGCGCGACGGTGATCACGACGTTGCCGATTTTCTGTCCGGTCTCCACATACCGGTAGGCGTCGACGATCTGGTCCAGTGCATACCGGCGGTCGATGACCGGAGCGAACTTCCCGGACTCGATCAACTCTCGCAGGTGGCGAACGACGGCCTGGTCGTCCCGCGGGAACGCGAACTTCACCCTCCTGCCGCGCAGCAGCGGAGTGACCGCTGCCAGCATGAGGTTCTGCGCCCAGGGCCCCGGCTCCGAGGACAGATATACGCCACCGGGCTTGAGCAGTCGCCTGCAGCGGCCGAACGTGCTCTTGCCCACCGCGTCGAACACCGCGTCGTAGGTCTGCTCGTCCTCGGTGAAGTCCTCCACCGTGTAGTCGACGACCCGGTCCGCACCCAGGCGTTTCACCAATGCCAGGCTCTCCGTGGCGCACACCGCGGTCACGGTGACGTCGAGGTTCTTCAGCAACTGCACTGCCGCCGAGCCGATCCCGCCGGACGCGCCGTGGACCAGGACGTCCTGTCCGGCCCGGGTTCCCGCGTGCCTGATGCACGCGAGCGCGTAGTGCGCTCCCTCGGTCGCAGGAGCCACCTGCTCGAAGGTCATGCCCGCCGGCACGGTTGCGATCGACCCGTCCTCCGGCACCGACAGGTACTCGGCGTGCGCGCCGAACGCGCCCTCGTTGTACCCGAACACCCGGTCACCGACCGAGAAGGACGTGACACCGCGGCCGACCGCCTCGACCTCCCCGGCGAACTCGGTTCCCATGATCGTCCGCCGGGGCCGGACGATGCCGGTGAGCAGCCGCATGAAGAAGGGCCTGGCCGCCCGGTAGGCACAGTCCGTCCGGTTCACCGTCGTCGCGTGCACCCGGACGAGCACGTCCCGGTCACCGGCTTCCGGCCTGTCGACCTCGCGGATCCGGACGACGTCCGGCGGGCCGTACCTGGTGTGCACCGCAGCTTTCATCCGAGACTGCTTCACACTCCCACCTTACTGCGTAAGGTACGAGATGCGGGCAAGGTCGAGGAAAGTTCATTTCGCGAACGACGCCAGCCGGGGGAACAACGCCTCCGCCGCGCCGCGGTCGACGTCGGGGAACCGTTCCGCACCGGGCCCGTCGTAGGTGGTGAGGTACCGGTCGAACTCGCCTCGCCACTCCTTCGGCGCGAATGGGAAGTCGCTGCCGTAGAGGACGTGCCCCGGCTCGGCGAAGGCGAACAGCGACGGCAGCGACGTCGCCGCGGCGGACAACGCCGTGTCGAAGTAGAACTTGCGCAGCCCGGCCAGGATGCCGTCCGGGGTGGTGCCGGGGTTGAACATCGCCGCGCCGGTGAACCGGTGCGCCGCGAACGGCAGGAAACCGCCCGCGTGCGAGAGGATGATCCGCAGCTGCGGGTGCCGGTCGAACACCCCGTGCGCCACCAGGTCGAGTGCGGTGCGCGTGGTGTCGAACGGGAAGTCCAGCAACGGGCTCGGCAAACCGTCGAGCCGCGCGATCGGTGGCTCGGCCGGGTGCACGAACACCACGGCGCGGCGCGCGGCCAGCTCCGTCCACAGTGGCTCGTACGCCGGGTCGCCCAGGTAGCGGCCCCGGGCGTTGGACAGCAGGACGACGCCGTCGGCGTGCAACTCGTCGAGTGCGCGCACCGCCTCGGCGACCGCGCCGTCGAAGTCCGGCAGCGGGAGCACGGCGAAGTGCCCGAAGCGATCAGGGGCGTCCTTGACGAGTTCGGCCTGGAAGTCGTTCACCTCGCGCGCCAGGTCACGGGCCGCGGCGTCGTCGCCGAAGTGGACGCCCGGCGCGCTGATGGACAGCACTCCGGTGGCGATGCCCGCCTCGTCCATCATCGCGGTCGCGTCGCCGGGACTCCACGAAGGCGTCGGCCACCCGCCTGCCGTCGTGCCGCTGCTTTCGAGTGCCGCCCGGTAGCGGGCGGGGAGAAGGTGCTGGTGGACGTCGATCCGGTCACTCATGATGCCTAGCCTCCTAATAGCTAGGTTGCTAACTATTGCTTTGCTAGACTAACGCGCATGACGACGACCGGCAACCACCCACCGACGGCCGCCGAGGTCGACGAGCTCGTCCAGGCGGCCGACGCGGTGTTCTTCGCCATGCGCAAGGCCCGCTCGGCCGGCGCGGACCGCGACGGCGGGCTGTCGCTACCCCAGGTCACGCTCCTCGAGCCACTGGCGGCCGAGCCGGAACTGCCGGTCGGCCGGCTCGCCGCCGCGGCCGACGTGTCCATCCCCACGGCCACCCGGATGCTCCAGCAGCTGGAAGCCGCCGGAGTCGTGGTGCGCCGCCGATCACCCGAAGACGAGCGCAAGGTCCTGGTGACGTTGACCCCGGAGGGCAGCGAACGGCTGACCCGCCTGCTGGCCCGCCGGCGCGAGCGTCAGGCGGAGGCGTTCGGCGTGTTTTCCCCCGCGGAACGCCGGCAGCTCGTCACCTTGCTCCACAAACTCGTGCCGGTGATCACCCTCGGCTGACCTCGCGAACCGCGAGCCGGGCCTGGGGTGCAACGCGGGTGAAGTGGCTGCTGTCGAAGTCACGGTCCCGCTGAAAGATGTCTTGGCGGTGCCGCTTCAAACCACCGGAAGGGGGAACTCACGCTCGTTGGCACCCGGCGGCACGGAGGAATTCGACCATGGCAACTTTTTCCGGCGGCGAACCCGGCGACCGCGCGGGTCCCGCGCGCGAGGGGCACCACCCTCTGATCGCCCAGCCCCACACCGAGGACGAAGGCACGGTGGCCGAGGCGGAGGCGGAGGCCGCGCAGCTGAGCACCCCGGCCCGGCCGCTGGGCGAACCCGGCCGCCGGCTCGATCGGAAGTCTCCGTTCTTCGTCGGGCTGCTCGGGGCCGCCGGAGTGGGGGTGGCCTACGTGCTCGCCCAGGCGGTCGTGACCGCCCAGCACACCCTCATCCTGATCGGGTTGGCGCTGTTCCTGGCGATCGGCGTGGAGCCCGCCGTGTCGTGGCTGGTGCGCCGCCGGTTCCCGCGGGGGGCGGCGGTGTCGGCCGTGCTGCTCGGGCTGCTGATGGTGGTCGGCGGGTTCTTCGCCCTGGCGATCCCGGTGGTCGTGGAGCAGGCGACGGCGTTCGCGCACCAGGCGCCCCGGTACCTGCAGACGTTGCAGGACCGCAGTTCCCCGCTGGGGCAGCTCAACGGTCGTTTCGGGCTGCAGCAGCACCTGCAGCAGTTGCTCAGCGGTGGGTCGGGAGTACTCGACGCGGCCGTGTCGGCCGGCAAAGCCGTGCTCGGGACGCTGGGGGACCTGCTGGTCGTGGTCGTGCTGACGATCTACTTCACGGCGGACCTGCCGCGCATCCGCCGGACCTTCTACCGGCTGGTGCCCCGCTCGCGCCGTCCGCGAGTGATCCTGATCGGCGACGAGATCTTCGCCAAGGTCGGCGCCTACGTGCTGGGCAACGCACTGATCTCCCTGATCGCCGGCTCGGTCACGTTCGGCTGGCTGCTGATCTTCGGGGTGCCGTACGCGCTGTTGCTGGCGATCCTCGTCGCCCTGCTCGACCTGATCCCCGTCATCGGCACGGTTGTCGGAGGGATCACTGTGTCGCTGGTGGCGCTGACGGTGTCCTGGCCGGTCGCGTTGGCCACCGTCGGGTTCTTCCTCGTCTACCGGCTGCTCGAGGACTACTTGCTGGTCCCGCGGATCATCGGGAAGGTCGTCAAGGTGCCCGCGCTGGTCACGGTGGTCGCGGTCCTGCTCGGCGGGGTCCTGCTCGGGGTGATCGGCGCGCTCGTCGCGATCCCGGTCGCCGCCGCGGTGCTGCTGATCCTGCACGAGGTCACGTACCCGCGGCTCGACCGGACCTGATCGTCCGGGCCACGAACTCAGCCGCCGGCTACTCGGCCGCACGACGTCAGCTCATCGGCATGAGCGGATGTTCGCGGCCGAGCCGGCTCAGCCGAGCCGCGGCTCGGTTCGGGGCGTTCGGGTTTGTAGGTAGGGGCGGCACCGTGGAGAACGGCATGGTGCTGATTTCCGTCGACGCTGGATGAGTGCGGTTATGGTTGGCGCGTGATCGATATGGCAGTGCGCGGTGACAGCGGCAGGGTCGTTGCCCGGGCCGAGGGCGGGGTGAAGTGGACCGAGGCCTTCGAGGAACTGGGTCCGGTCGAGTTCCCTATGCTCTGGGCTCTGACACCGTACGGGGATGCCGTGTTCAACCAGCGGCAGGTGCCACTGTTGCTGGCCGAACTTGACCGGCTTCCTGCAGCGTGTGCTGGTGACTGGGTGAGCCATGCTCGCGAGCTGTGCCAGGTCGTCGAGCGCGGAACGCACTTGTATCTGTGGTTCATCGGCGATTGACCGCGGGTTGCCAAGCCAGCCGGGTTATGCGCTCGCGAGCCCGAAGCGCATTCACCCGACGGAGCGAGTCGTTGTCGGGTGAATGCATCAATGCGCACGTCGGCATGTGAGGACGGCGCAACGCCGGCCCATCGGCTCTCGAGCGTCGTCGGTTCGAGTGCAGCCAACCGCCTGCGAATTCGCCGTGAGTAACGAGGCCGGCGGTCATATGATCATAGTCAAGGTCGGAAGGTACTTTCTCCGTCGTCAGCAGGGAGGCCGTCACTCGTGGCAGTCGTCGAGGTCACCTACGACAAGGAGGCCGATGCGGCCTACGTCTACTTCACTGAACCGTGCGAACGCCGGAGCGTGGCGCACATGTACCCGTGTGATCCGGTTGGGATGAGAGGAATGATCAACCTGGACTTCGACGACGGCGGACAGCTCGTCGGTGTCGAGGTACTGGCGGCGAGTTCCAAGCTGCCTCGGTACCTGCTCGACGCGGCCGTACGAATCGATGTCGAGGATCAGTAGCGCGGCTGAGCTGCCCGGGCGGCGCGACCGGCGGATGCTCCACCATGCGGTCATCCCCGAGCTGAGCATCCTTCCCGTCGCCGGCTGTTGGTAGCCGTCGCAGGGTGAAGAGTTGGGGTCAGGCGCCTGAGAGGAGATCGGTGATGACCCCGAATCTTCTGGCCTCCGAGGACCGGCCGGCGTCTCTGTGCGGCGCACATGACCCCGCCCGCTGTCAGTGCTGTGGCGGCCGACGGACTCAACCGCTGGCTGATCTGCATGAGCGCGCGTCCGATGGACGATCGACCAGCGGCATGAGCGTGCGCTCAGCTCGCGAGGACGGTTTTGGGAGACTGAGCTTCATGTGGAGGCGCAAGTCCGGCCGGACGTCGGTGGTCGCGGAGGCGATCGTGACCGTGGTTCACGAATCGGTTCTGCTGATGAGGGCGATGTCGCATCGGCGAGAAGGCATGTGTGATGAGTTCTTCCCTGGTTGTGACTACCAGCAGCAGATTCATGAGCTGGCGGACTTGTGCGACAACCTCGTGCCCGGATTGCGGCCGGCCGGTCCGCGTCGCCCTCAAGACGCGTTGCAGTTCACCTGGGACAACCGAAGTCGGCACCAGCAGGACTGGATTCGTCATTGCCTCGCCGTACGCGGGCTCCGTGTCGAAAATTTGATCTCGACGGCACCTGGCCGGCGTCGGATGCCTGACTGAGAGAGCCGATGCAGTCGCAACGGGCTGTACCGATTGACCGTATCGGTGTCCGCTCTTCGGCATGACCGGACGTTGGCGTCAGTCGTCGCCCATGACGTCCAGGAGCAGGTCACCCGGTAACACGAGCAGCCGGCGAAGAAGCCGGCGGTCGAGTTCGACTGCGTGTTCGGTCGCGTGTGATGCCGCCAAGCAGAACCAGTCGGCCACATACCCCTGGTCCGTCAGTCGCCATAAGGCGTCAGCCTTCGGCTCGAGTCGGTTGAGAAGCCAGTGAAGATGATCGGCTACCTCGCCGCCGGGTGGCAGCTCCGACGACAGCAGCCACAGTGATCCTCGGTGGATGGCATTCGAACGGCGTCCGGCCCGTTCTCCGGCTTCGAATGCCTGCGATGGCTGGAGATCGAGGAGCCGAGTCACAGTCGCGGCGCTTCTACCGTGATCGCCGGCGAGCCGAAACGTTGCACCTGTCCGCACCCCGGGATCATCGCGCGACAGGCCGGGTCACCGCCAGGCAAATTCGCGTGAGCCAATCACGTCGTCTTCGGCGAGAGTGCGTCCCGTCCGGCGACTGCTCATCGGCATGACAGGATGATCGAGGTGAGCCTCGTGGTTCCGGGTTCGCCGATGAGGCGGCGCGGACGAGGCGGATCTCAGTGTGCACAAGGAGCTGAGATCGAGCCCGGGGGCACGAACCGGCGGATAGACTCGAAGGGCAATGCGTGACCCGCCCGCCGAACCGAAGTGACACTGGGGCGCCGATGCTCATCCTGTGCATCCTCTACGGAGTTGCCGCCTTGCTCGGTATCGCCTGGCCG
Organism: Amycolatopsis sp. Hca4; assembly: GCF_013364075.1. Lineage (GTDB taxonomy): Bacteria > Actinomycetota > Actinomycetes > Mycobacteriales > Pseudonocardiaceae > Amycolatopsis. The sequence goes on along the minus strand of NZ_CP054925.1, from coordinate 1,893,593 downwards.
CTCGCGGCGCTCGTCGCCGATGCCCGGATCCGGCCGGAGCGGCTGCCGACGGTCGACCTGGAGCCGGAACCACGGCTGCTCGGCATGCTCGGCGGTGGGCCGGGGCGGCTGGTCGACGCGACCGTCATGGACCTGGTCGACCGGAGCATCGTCACCGCACGCGGCGGGGCGCTGACCGCGACCGGAACCGGAACCGGGGACCTGGATCTCACCAGCGCGTCCGTGCTCGGCGTGGTCGAGGAGGCCGGTGGCGAGGGGATCGCCGAGGTTCGTCGTCGGGCCGGTCGGCGCGTGCTGAACTTCGGCAGTGCGTACGGGCACCTGGCCGACCGAGGGCTGGTGGTTCGCCGGATGCGGCGCCAGTGGGAACCGCTCGGGCGGGCGCTCGCCGTGCTGGCGCCGTTGGCGCTGGTGACGTACATGATGATGGCCGCGGGCCAGTTCGGGACCAGTGCGTACCGGACCTCGGTGGGACTCGCGCTCGCCGGATGGGTCGTGTTCCCCGTGCTGACCTGGTGTCTGGGGAAATGCCGGCGTGGGTACCGAGGTTCGGACCCGCGCACTGCGCTCGGATCGGCGTACCTGCGGGCTGCCGACACCGACACTCCCGCCCGCCAGGTCGCCGTGCATGGCTTCGCCGGCCTGGCCGACCAGGAACTGGCCGCCTCGATCAAGGGCGACAGCCAGGACAGTGCCTGGGAGTCGCTGCCGGACCGCAAGCACGCGTACGGGATCGACGACATCGCCTGGTCCCTGTTCCACCCCGCGGCCGGCGATTACGCACTCGGTACCTGATCTCAGTGCCGTGCGCGATGAACCTCTCGTCGGCATGTGAGGATGCCGTCGGGTCGTCGCCTCTCGCCTGCGTACACGCTGGCCACGACAGCGTGGTCTGGGCGATCAGCCGGTGACGCTCGGAGCGCCGGTTTCGACGTGCCCGCTGAAGCGGCGGAGGAACGCCGGATCGGCGTCGAGCGTTGCCGACAGGTCGTACCAGCCGTTGCCGTACGCGACCGGGTTCCAGTCGTCGGTCAGGGTCTGGCCGGCGGCCAGCGCGTACGTCCACGGGCCGTCGGTGCGGTAGTGGTTCGCGGTGACCGTGACGCGCACGGCCGTCGTCCCGCTGTTGCGCATCGTGAGCCGCAGCTTGTTGTCGGTCGGGTAGCTCCCCAGGACGTCGACGCCCGCGCCGGCGCTGTTCGCGTTCCCGGCCAGGACCCAGCGGAACCGGTTGGGCCCGTGCACCGCGACGCCGTACTTGCCGCCGCCGTAGAGCTGGATCCGCCAGGTGTCGCTCACCTGCGCTCCCGGGGCCACGTCGTAGGGCCACGGGCCGTCGGTCTGGCCGTCGTTGCGGTAGGCCATCAGCTGCACGGCCGCGGTGCCCTGGTTGGCGAACGTCGTCGTGAGGATCTTGCGGTCGGCGCTCAGTGACGTCGTGACCAGCGGCCGGTAGGGGAGCGCGCGGGCCGGGCGAGTACCGGCTTCCTGCACGGGGAGCTGCTGCTTCCCGGCCGCCGGCGGCGTCGGCTTCGGCAGCTTCTTCTGGGTGTCGTCGGCCTGCTTGCGCAGGGCCGCGGTGTCCGGCAGCAGCGGGATCTGCAGATTCCGGGCGCCGAAGTCGAAACACGTCATGAGATCGCCGCAGAGCGCCCGCCGCCACGCGCTGATGTTCGGCTCGGCGACGCCCGTCCAGCGTTCGAGGAACCGGATGACCGAAGTGTGGTCGGTGACCTCGGAGCTGACCCAGCCGCCGCGGCTCCACGGCGAGATCACCGTCATCGGCACGCGCGCGCCGAGCCCGATCGGCTTGCCACCGATGTACTCGCCGGCGGTGCCGCTCGGTGCGATCGGCGGAGCGACGTGGTCGAAGAACCCGTCGTTCTCGTCGTAGTTGATGAGGACGACCGTCGACTCCCAGAGCCTCGGGTTGGCCCACAACGCGTTCAGCACGGTCTGGGTGTACGCGGCGCCGTCGACCGGGCGCGCTTCGGGGTGTTCGCAGTAGCCGTAGGGTGCGACGACCCACGAGACGCGGGGGAGCGAGCCGCTCGCGCAGTCGGCCTTGAACTCGGCCAGGACGTGGTCGACGTTCTTGCCCTGCCCCGAATCCGGGCCCCACGTCTTGAACACACTGGCGCGTTTGGACAGCTCACTCGCGTAGTCCTGGTGGTAGGCCTTGAACAGCCACAGCGGGTTGTCGCCGTAGTCGCCCACGAACGAGCCGCCGGCGTCGCCGACTTCCTTGTTGGCGTAGACCTTCCACGAAACGCCGTTCTGCTGCAGGCGTTCGGGGTAGGTCGTCCAGCTGAAGACGGGTTTGTAGTCGGCGGGGTTGTAGTTCGCCGGCCCGCCCGCCTTGCCGTCGGCGTCGATCGTGCCCGTGAAGAGGTAGAGCCGGTTGGGTGTCGTGGGGCCCTGCACCGAGCAGAAGTAGTGGTCGCACACGGTGAACGCGTCGGCCAGCGCCCGGTGGAACGGGATGTCGCCGGAGTCGAAGTGGCCCATGGTCATCTCGCCCTTGGCCGCGACCCACGCGTTGTTCGCGCCGCCGGCGATGGCCTGGTGCTGGTCGGTCCAGCCGTGCCCGAGATCGCCGAGGTCCTGACCGTCCACTTTGGTCGTATCCACGCGGAACGGCAGCAGGTACTTGCCGTCGCTGCGCCCGGAATCGGGCTGGTGGAAGACGTCCTGGCCGTTCGGCTGCACGATCGCCGAGCGGTCGCCGAAGCCGCGGACCCCCCTCATCGTGCCGTAGTAGTGGTCGAAGGAGCGGTTTTCCTGCATGAGGACGACGACGTGCTCGACGTCCGACAGGCTGCCGGAAACGCGGGGTTCGGCGAGGGCCTCGGCCATCCCGGGCGCGAGGGCGCCGAGTGCGCCGGCGGCGGCGACACCGCCGAGGAAGCTGCGTCGGGTGAATTCGTGCGGGTCGGCCATCACGGGAGCCTCCAGAGGACCTCGGCAGGGCTGCGCCAGCGTAGGTGAGCCCGGCCGTGCGGTGACACCGACGAAGGGACCTAATCACACAGCGTGAAGTTCACGAACTGTTCGGTTCGCGGTCCGGTGTCAGGGCTCGCAAGGGCGTGAGTCCGCGCCACCGCGGACTCACGCCCTTGCCCACTGCTGCTCCTCAGCCCGCTCCAGGGCGGGACCCCATAGGGATCAGGCCTTGCGTTGCATGCTCGACCGGGCCGGGTTGCCCTGGTCGGCGGCCTTGGGGTCCTTCTCCTCCTGCTTGGCCCGGACGCCGGCCTCGATCCGGTCGCCCAGTTCCTTGTCCACGTTGCGCCAGTAATCGAACGCGCGCACCAGCACCGGCTCGGACACGCCGTTGAGCAGGTGGCCGACGATGTTGTCGACCAGCCGGGCACGCTGGTCGTCGTCGAGGACCTCGCGGACCATCGTCGCGGCCTGGCTCCAGTCGTTGTCGTCCTCGCGCAGCGTGTAGGCTGTACGGACCATGTCGCCGTCGGTGTGCCAGCCCGCCGGCTGCCCGTACTTGGCGACGTCGGCGTGCGGGCCGCCCTTCGAGTTCGGCGCGTACACCGGATCGGATACCTTCGTGTACCGCATCGCGCCGTCCTTGCTGTAGCTGTGCACGGGCGCGACGGGGGCGTTGACCGGCAGCTGCTTGTAGTTCGCGCCGATCCGGTATCGGTGCGCGTCGGGGTAGGAGAACAGGCGGCCGAGCAGCATCTTGTCCGGGCTGGCCCCGATGCCCGGCACCAGGTTGCTGGGCTCGAACGCGGCCTGCTCGATCTCGGTGTGGTGGTCGGTCGGGTTGCGGTCGAGCGTCATCCGGCCGACGTCGATCAGCGGGTAGTCGCCGTGCGGCCACACCTTCGTCAGGTCGAACGGGTTGATGCGGTAGGTCTTGGCGTCGTCGAACGGCATGACCTGCACCTTCAGCGTCCAGCTCGGGTGGTCGCCGCGCTCGATCGACTCGTACAGGTCGCGCGTGTGGTAGTCGGTGTCGGCCGAGGCCATCTGGTCGGCTTCGTCCTGGGTGAAGCACTCGATGCCCTGGTCGGTCTTGAAGTGGTACTTCACCCAGAAGCGGTCGCCTGCGGCGTTGACCCACATGTAGGTGTGCGAGCTGTAGCCGTTCATGTGGCGCCAGGTGCGCGGGATGCCGCGGTCGCCCATCAGCCACGTCACCTGGTGCGCCGACTCCGGCGACAGCGTCCAGAAGTCCCACTGCATGTCGTGGTCGCGCAGGTTGTTGTCGGCCCGGCGCTTCTGCGAGCGGATGAAGTGCTGGAACTTCAGCGGATCTCGGATGAAGAAGACCGGCGTGTTGTTGCCGACCATGTCGTAGTTGCCTTCGCTGGTGTAGAACTTCACCGCGAAGCCGCGCGGATCGCGCCAGGTGTCGGGGCTGCCGCGCTCGCCGGCGACGGTGGAGAACCGGACCAGCAGGTCGGTCCGCACACCTGGCTGGAACAGGGCCGCCTTGGTGAACGCGCTGACGTCGCCGGTCGTCTCGAACCGCCCGAACGCGCCGCTGCCCTTGGCGTGCGGCTGCCGTTCGGGAACGCGCTCGCGGTTGAACTGCGCCATCTGTTCGATGAGGTAGTTGTCGTGCAGCAGGATCGGGCCGTCGGGACCGACGGTCAGGGAGTGCTCGTCGCTTTCGACGGGGATCCCCGCGTCGGTGGTGGTGGGTTCGGGACGGATCTGCGTCACGGTGCTCCTTTGTCACGACGACGACCCGGGTACTGGTGTACCCGGTCCCTGGGCGGTACCCGATTTCGCCGAGCGCCAATCCTTGTGCTGCGCCGGCGGCGCCCTCCTGGGCGTACTGGCGGACCGTCTTGCTCTCGGAGCGGACCGCGAGGCCGCCGGTGACGTCGCCGCGGGTGCCGGTACCGGTGGTCAGGGAGCCGGGGAGGTCGCGGCCGCCGCTGGCCCGGTTCTGCGACGTACAGGGTGTGGAGAGTTTCCGCTGGGCCTGAATTGCCGGCGCGGCGCAGAATCCGTCCAGGCCGGGTGATGCGGATGACCGCGCCGACCCACTGTCGGCGCAAATGCCGTCACCCGGGTGGCGCAGTGTTTACGCTGGATTGCTTAATCCGTTGTACGACGGTCAATTATGTGATTTCCGCGTGGTAGCCTCCCTAATCTGTGGGGGATTTCGTTCGTGGAGGGTATTCGTGGTGAAACGGTGGTTCCTCGTCTTCGTGGCGGCTGTACTGGGGATGGCCGGGCTCAGCTCGCCGGCGTCGGCGGCTGCGCCCACCGGGTGCACCACCTCCATCCAGTGGGTGCAACAGGGGAGCAACTACTGGGACGGCCTCGGCAGCGTGCAGTGCACCAGCGGGCGCTACAAGGCGAAAGAGATCTGCATCAACAACCAGACCGGGAGCGGGTACGTCCTCTACGGCACCCAGGTCGTGAACGCCCCGGCGGCAGCCACCGTGCTGTGCTACACGGGGAACTCGGCGCGGGCCGTGTATGCGGTGACCGATCCGCCCGATGCCGGGGTCACCGGTTGCGTCGGCTGGAGCGAATGGGTCAGCCAGGGCAGCAACCTCTTCTGGGGCCGCGGTCAGGCCCAGTGCGACACCGGTCGTTACCGGGCCAAGGTCCTCTGCCGGAACGAGCAAAGCGGCGACTATTACATTCTCTTCGGCTACCAGACCGTGACCGCGCCGGCGGCGGTGTCGCTCACGTGCAACACCGGGAACACCGCGCAGACTGTGCAGGCCGTCGCCGATCCGCCCGCCACCGGCCTGGCCGGTTGCATGACCTGGAGCGCGTGGATCGTCCAGGGCAGCAGTCTCTACTACGGCCGTGGCAGCGCGCAGTGCGACAGCGGTCGCTTCCAGGCGCGCCTCGCCTGCCACAACGTCCAGACCGGCCAGGACTACGTGGTGTACGGGCCGGTCGTCACCGGGCCCGCGACGTCGGTCGGGGAGTGCCAGTACGGCAACAGCGTCACCGCCGTGACCGCGCAAGCGGCCTGACCCGAGGGCGACCGGAGTCCGGCCCGACCGGCGATCGGCGCCTGATCGCCGGCGGCCTGGGGACAGGCGTCAACCGCGGTTCCCCAGGCCGCCTGTTCTCGCAGTCAGGCGTCTGTTCTCAGCAGAAGTACTGCCCGAGCACATAGCCGACATACGGCGAAGTAATGTGCCACCAGGTGCCCCCGCCGGAGTCGTGCTCGACCGTCTGGCCGTAGTACACCAGCCTTCCGGTCGGTGCACCTCCTTCGGTGTAGCGCACGTCGACGGTGTTGGCCCCGCAGAGCCAGCGCGTGGTTTGCGCCGTGGCGTTCGCCGTGGCCTGCGTGGTGAGGCCGGTACCCAGGACGGCGATTATCGTGAACGCGCCGGCGGCCAACTTGCGCATCATCTTCCTCCGCGTCGGTTGGGAATAATCAGGGGGTGTGCATCTTTCTGTCGGAATCCGACCTCGGCGACTCTAGACGATTTGTGTCGCGCTCGGTGCGGCTGGTCGAGATAACCGTCGAAGGGTGCAACGCTGCCCTCATGATCGGAACCTTTTGTCGGGTGATGGATGCACAGGTCGGGGGAATGGTTACGCCGATCGGTGAATCGATGGTTCGGTTGTGTGGCGTTCCGTCGTCTCGCCGATCCGCCGGTACTTTTGTCTTGATTTCCGCGGCATCGCAGGCATGTTTTCCATGAATGTAAAGCGTCCGGATGGAGACTGGGGATAGGCCTTTCGGTGTGTTGTGCTCGGTGCTGCGCGAGTTGCCCCGCACGGCTGCGACCGGAGACCGGGAACGGTCCGCACCGGTGACGAACAACGAGATCTCCGGAACCGTGCACGGTCACGTCCTCCAGGCCGGTGTCGTGCACGGCGGTGTGCACATCGGCGGTCCGGGGCCGGAGGTGACCGTCGAGAAGCTGCGCCGCACGGGCGCGCTGCTGGACCGGCCGATCGACGACTGCGACCCGGTCCGTGATCTGCGCGTGCACCGGCCGGTTCAGGCCGCGGACCTCCCGCTGTTCCCGCCCTATGTGGCACGAACGGTGGATGCCGACCTGGACCGGGCGGTGGCGGGCGGCGGGTTCGTCGTGGTGGAGGGCAACTCGGCCGCGGGTAAAACCCGGACCGCGTGGGAAGCGGGCCGGACGGACGTCCTGCTGCTGGCGACCCTGCGATCGGAGACACGTCGCATGATCGGAGGTGACGACCGGTATCACCAGATGGCCCGCTCGGCGCAGTACCTGCTGGCCACGGCGCGCACCATCCGGCTGGCTCGTGACCTCGACCAGGACGAACGACGGGCGGCCCGCCGCCGGCAGGCCGACTCGCGGATCGCCGCCGCGCTCGCCGACCGCACCGGTGCCGGGCTGGCCGAGCACCTGGCCGCCGCACCCGAGGTGCTCGTCCACCGGCGCGCGGGCCGGGACGGCGAGCACGAGGTGGGTGCCGCACTGGTCTCCGCAGCGGTCGACTGCCACCGTGTGGGCTATTCCTCTCCGGTGGCGCGCGGGGTGCTGGCGTTGTTCCCGGTCTACCTCGAACCGCGCCTGCGCCACCGCCTGCGCCGGCCGAATCTCGACGAGGCGTTCGAGTGGGCGACGACGCCGGTGCACGGAGCCAGTTCCTGCCTGCAACCCGAGGCGGACGACCGGTTCTCCGCGTTCGACTACCTGGTGGACCAGACCCAGGCAGCCCCGCGATCCCGGACGCGACGTGGCGGGTGTTGCTCGACGGCGACGAAACGGATCCCTGGACGTTTCAGGTCGCGCTGACGGCCTTGCGTGAGGGCCGCAGCGAAGCCGCGGAGGTGATCCGGCACGCGATCCGCAGCGGCAACCCGGCCGCACTGCTCGCTTCCGGCTACGCGCAGTTCATCGCCGGTCGTGCGACCGGCGACGACCGGCTGCTCGAGCGCGCCATCGCGACGTGGACGACCGCCGCCGACGACGGGGACCCGCACGCGATGCACAACCTCGGCCTCACCTACACCGAACTCGGCCGGCACGAGGACGCCGAGCGCTGGTGGCGCTCCTCGGCACAGGCCGGGTTCGGACCGGCGATGACGGCGATGGGTGTGCTGCACGTCAAGCGCCGCGACGTCGCCGAGGCACGCCGATGGTGGACCGAGGCCGCCGAGCGCGGCGAGTTCGACGCCATGTTCCAGCTCGCCATCCTCGCCTACCAGCACCACGACCTGGCCGACGCCGAGACCTGGTGCGTGCGCGCGGGTGACGCCGGCTGCGTCCAAGCGCTGTACAACTACGCCGACCTCGCCAGGCAGCGCGGCGACCACGCCATCGCCGAAGACCGTTACCGCGTCGGGGGTCGTTGCCGCGCTGGGACAGAGGCTGATCGTCGCTCCCGGCGGCGACTCCGGGCAGGGCCGGTGGCATCCGGGGTGTCCGGTTCCGCTGCGGTTGCCGCGCCTGCGGCGTGACCGGTTGCCGGCACGGGGCTCCTGACCGGCGTGAACCCTCGGTGTGCGTCCGTGCGCAGAAGGTAACTAAGCTGTTCGGAGTAGTCCGAGGAGGTTGGTGTGGTTCCCGCCCGTCGCTGGCTGGTCGTGGCGGCCGTGTGTGCCGTCGTTCTGGTGGCCGTGTACTTCCTCGCGGTCTGGACGGTGCCCGGCCAGGCGCTGGAAAACGCCGCGCTGCGCGGAGCGGACGAGGCCGCTGCCCGCGACCAGGCCGTCGCCGACGACAACCTGGGCCGGATCACCGTCTACTCGCTGGCCGTCGCGGTCGTCCTGGTCGGGCTCGTCGGGTTGCTGCGCCGGCGGGCCGATCTCGCCTTCGCGGCCGTGGGCGTGATCGTGGCCGGCCAAGTCGTGACGCAGGTGCTCAAGCGGTTCGTGCTGCCCCGGCCGGCCCTGGTGCCGCTGACCGGGCACTACGCCGAAAACAGCCTGCCCAGCGGGCACACCACGATCGCGATGACGGTCCTGTTCGCCGCGCTGCTCGTGGTGCCCTACCGCTGGCGCGGCGTCACGCTCTTCTTCCTCCTCTCGTGGGCCGTCGGCATCGGCGCCTACACCGTGACGGCGAAGTGGCACCGGCTGTCCGACACCCTGGCCGCGGACGCGATCGCGCTCGGGCTCGCCTGCGTGGCTTCGTGGTGGCTGGCGCGCCGGGGGATCGTGCGCCGTCACGACGGACCGCGCCGGGTCCCGCGTGTGCTCGTCGTGACGATCGCGGCGCTCGGCGGACTGGTCTTCTTCGCCCTGGGCTCCCTCCTGATCGGGGCGGCGCTGGCCGGCGAGGGCTACGCGGAAACCGTGCGCGGCAACGCCTGGGTCGTCTACCTGGCCGCGACGTCGTTCGCCTCCGCCGGCTCCATCGCCGCGGCGCTGGTGTTCCTGGCGACCTGGCGACGGCGGGAGATCGCGTGAACCCCGCGCTGCTGCCGCTCGCCGCGGCCGTCTTCTGCTTCGGCGTCTTCCTGGTCAGTTTCCTGCTCGAACGGCGCCGGCTGCGCAACGGCTTCTACCTGTTCTTCGCGCTCGCCTTCCTCGGCTTGACGCTGATCGCCCTGCTGGCGTCGATCTCGCCGGAAGCCGCCGCGATCGTCGCGGTCGGCCTGCTCGCGCTGATCCCGCTGACCATCGTGGTGCTCGCGGTGTTCCTGATCGGCAACGGCGTGACGATGCTGCGCCGTGAAGGCCGCCGGCCGGCCAACCTGCTGTCACTGGCGGCCGGGGTGGGGATCGTCGCGCTGATCGCCTTCGACTTCGTGGTCGGGCAGCTCGGCTGGGCGCCGCTGGAGGCGGTGCGCGACAGCATCGACGGGATCGTCGCCTACCTGTCGTTCCTGTTCGTCTGCTTCCTGTTGTATTCGCTGGTCTACGGCCGGATCCGCGGCCGCCGCGCGCTCGACTTCGTGGTGGTGCTCGGGTCCGGCCTGCTCGGCGGGAAGAACGTGCCGCCGCTGCTGGCCGGCCGGCTCGAACGCGGGCGGCGGGTGCTGGCCGCCGAGGACCGCAAGGGCCGGTCGCCGCTGCTGGTCACCTCGGGTGGGCAGGGGCCGGGGGAGGAGTTGCCCGAGTCGCACGCGATGGCCGACTACCTCGTCGGGCGGGGCGTGCCGCGCGAGCGGATCGTCCGGGAGGACCGGTCGCGGACGACCCGGGAAAACCTCGCCTTCAGCGCCGCCCTCATGCGCGAGCGGAACCCGCACTACCGCTGCGTCGTCGTCACGAACAACTTCCACGTGCTGCGCGCGGCCTTGCTCGCCCGCAAGGTCAAGGTGAACGGCCAGGTGATCGGCGCGCCCACGGCCTGGTACTTCTGGCCGAGCGCCACGCTGCGGGAGTTCGCCGCCATCCTCGTCGACCACCGCGTCCTGAACGGGATCATCTGCGCGGCCATCGTCGCCGCGAGCGTGCTGAAAGCCGTTTGATCCGCGTGACTCCTACGGGGTCTTGAGGGTGCCGCCGTCGACGGTCCAGTTGGAGCCCGCCGCGCTCGGCATCGTCGGCGACGCCAGGAGGAGCACCGCCCGGGCGATCTCCGCGGGCTCGATCAGCTTGCCGGTCACCATTCCCGACTGCGCGGGCATGGCCGCGAGCACCGTCTCGTGGTCCAGGCCCATGCTCGCCGACAGCTTCCCGATGTAGCCGTCCGGGCTCGTCAGGATCGCGGTCCGGGTCGCGCCGGGCGTGACGACGTTGACCCGGACGCCCGTCTCCCCGACCTTGTCCGCCAGCCCACGGGAGAACGCGTTCAGCGCGGCCTTGGCCGCGGCGTAGGACAGCGGCACCGCGCGGGGGTCGCGCGCGGAACTCGAGCTGATGTTCACGATCGCACCCCGCGCCCGCGACAGGGCCGGCAACGCGGCCCGGGTCATCTCCACGGCGGCGCCGAGGTTCAGCGCGAGGACGTCGTCCCACGCCGCGCGGGAACCGCCGATGGGGTCGGCGAGGTCGGCGTCGGTCGCGTCGCCACCGCCGGCGTTGTTGACCAGCACGTCGAGGCGGGGGTCGTCCGCGAGCACGGTGTCGAGCACCCGCTGTGGCGCGGTCGCGTCGAGCAGGTCGGCGGACACGAACGTCGCGCCGGTGGCTTCGAGCTCGGGAGTGCTCTTGCGCGAGACGGCGACGACCGTGGCGCCTTCGGCGACGAACGCCTCGACCGTCGCCAGCCCGATGCCCTGCTGGCCCCGGTCACCAGGACGCGCTTGCCCGCGAGATCCAGATCCATGGTGGTTCTCCTCCTGTGTCTTAGTTGGCACCCTAAATGCTACACGGCAGTATCACTTAAGCAAGGAATCTAGACCAACTAGACTCGGATGTAAACTGACGTGGGACGGCATCAGACGAGCCGAGGTGGAGAGAGGAGTTCCGCGTGAGCGCAGCCGCCGGATCGCGGCCCTTGCGGGCGGACGCGGAGCGCAGCACCGCGCGGATCCTGGCCGCCGCCGAGGAGGTGCTCGCCGTCGACGCGAACGCGACGCTGGAACGGATCGCCGAAGCCGCGGGGCTCGCGCGCGCCACCGTCCACCGCCGGTTCTCCTCTCGCAAGGCGCTGCTGGAGGCGCTGACCGGCGTGCTCAACGAGCGTTACGTGTGCGGGCTGGAGCAGGCGCGAGTGGCGACGGCGCCCCCATCGCGGCGCTGTACCGGCTGACCGAGCTGCTCTTCGAGCTCAAGGCAGGCAACCGGGCGATCATGGAGCTCACCGCGGACCCGGCGACCAAGATGACACCCATGAGCCCCGAGGTCACGGCCGGGCTCGAACTGCTGTTCCGGCGGCTGCGCGAAGCCGGCGAAATCACCGCCACCGACCCGGCCTGGTGCTGCGCTGTGTACCTGGCCATCGTCCACGAGGCGGCCCAGCTGCCGACCGGCTCACCGATGCTGGGCGACGCGGCGGGCGAGGTGGGCGCACGGGCCGACCTGACTTACCGGACCGTATTGGGCGCACTGGGTGGCAGCCGGCCGCACGGGTGAGCCTGCGGCAGCGAGGGTGGCGGTGTCCTTCTGCGTGCTCGCCGGTCGATCGCTGGTTCCTCGGTCAGGCTTCGGGAATGGGGCGGTCGTAGAAGTCGCCGCGCGGCTCGTCCGGATCGGGACCCGTTCGCATTCCGGTGTCGAGCGCGTCGATCCGTTCCATGTCGGCGTCGTCCAGGGTGAAGTCGAAGACGTTCAGGTTCTGGGCGATGCGCTCGGGGTTCGTCGACTTCGGAATGACGGAGCGGCCGTGCTGGATGCCCCACCGCAGCATGACCTGCGCGGGTGACTTCGCGTGCTTTTGCGCGATCTCACCGATGACCGGGTCCTGCATCACGTTGCGGCGGTCTTCGCGCCACGGGCCGGGGTAGAAGGTGATGCCACCGATCGGTGACCACGCCTGGGTGAGGATGCCGCGCTCGGCGCCGGCGGCCTGGACGTCGGGCTGCTGGAAGTACGGGTGCAACTCGATCTGGTTCACCGCCGGGACGACGCCGGCCTCGGCGAGCAGGAGGTCGAGGTGACGGCGGGTGAAGTTGCTCACCCCGATCGCGCGCACGCGGCCGTCCGCGAGCAGCTTCTCCAGCGCCTGGTAGGCGCCGATCGTGCGCTCGAACCGGTCCGGCACCGGCTGGTGGAGGATGAACAGATCGAGGTACTCGACCCCCAGCTTCGCGGTCGATTTTTCGAACGCGTGCAGGGTCTGCTCGAAGTCGAAGTCGCTCGGGAAGACCTTGGTCTCCACGAACACCTCGTCGCGCGGGAGGGCGGCTCGGCGAAGTCCTTCCCCGACCTCCTTCTCGTTGAAGTAGGCGGCTGCCGTGTCGATGTGGCGATAGCCCAGCTCCAGCGCCGTCGCCACCGCCGCGGCGGTCTCCTCGGGCGCGCTCTGGTAGACACCCAGGCCCAGTGCGGGGAGGGTGACGCCGTTGTTCAGGGTGATCGTGTCCATGGCGCCATCAGATCACCGCGAGCGGGGTGGCGGGAGTTGCTGCTTCTCGGGGTACTGGCGCTACCCCCCAGGTGCGGGCGGGTCCGCGTAGCGTGGTCACATGGACCTGAGGACCGAAATCTCGGAGTTCTTGCGCAGCCGCCGCGCGCGGCTCACCCCGGAGCGGGCCGGCCTGGGTGCCGGACCCGGCCGTCGTGTCCCCGGGCTCCGCCGCGAAGAGGTGGCGGTCTTGGCGTCCATCTCCGTCGACTGGTACGTGCGCATCGAGCGCGGGAACCTCGCCGGCGTATCCGACGAGGTGCTGGATGCCCTCTCGGCCGCGCTGCAGCTGGACGAAGCCGAAGCCGCTCATCTCGCCGATCTCGCTCGCGCCGCTCGCAGCTCGTCCCGCCGTCCGGCCGGCGCCGGCCGCAAAGCCACTCTCCGGCCCGGTCTGCAGATCATGATCGACTCGATGCAGGGGCTGCCGGCCTGGGCTCGCAACCACCGCTTCGAGATCGTCGCCACCAATGCGCTGGCTCGGGCGCTCTACGCCGATCTGCTGCGCAGCCGGATCGCGGCCGGCAACAACGCGCGATTCACCTTCCTGGACCCCATCGCCCAGGACTTCTACGTGGACTGGGAAAAGACGGCCGACGACGTTGTCGCCGTCCTCCGCGGGTACGTCGGTGCCAACCCCGCCGATCGGCGCCTGTCGAACCTGGTCGGCGAACTCGCGACCCGCAGCCCCGACTTCGCCAGGCGCTGGGCCGCCTACGACGTGAAGTACCACCGCACCGGCCGCAAGACCCTCCACCACCAGGTCGTGGGAGATCTCGACCTCGGCTTCGAAGCCCTCGCTCTGCCCGAGAACTCGACCCTCGGCTTGTTCGTCTACTACCCCGCCGACGAATCCACCCGCGAGCGGCTGCAACTGCTCGAAAGCTGGGCCGCGACCGAAGAACGAGACCAGCGACCCGCCGGAGAAGGCGCGACGGACGTCGGCCGACTCGCCGCCCGCGATGGTGATCGTGGTTGACCGTCGGGGTGGTTCGAACCAGGCGTCGGCCCTGCGCGAACAGTCTCCCGGTCGTCATGACCGGTGATCAGGTCGGCCGTGTCCCGGGTGGGCCGATCGATGCGTCCGCGGGCGGGCTGGGCGGCTGAATCGCCACCGAGGAGGACAGCCCCGGGCACCGCGACCCGTGCCGCCGCGCCCATCCGGTAGGCGAAGTCGACGGGGCACAGGAGATCGTCGCCGCCCCAGACGATCAGACCGTCAGCGAGCGGCTTCTCCTTGCCGGGGGCGGACGTCGGTTCGGACGTATTCGCGGAACGTCGTCGGTGGCCGCCCGATCAACCGGGTCAGGACGTCGGCGTCCGCCGGGCGGCTCGGTCCCTGCCTGCTCACCTGGAGCGCGACCGCCGTGATGTGCCCGGCCATGTCCGGGTTGACTACTCCGGCATGCTCCGATGTGGACAGTTCGACGATCTCGCGGTGCCAGTCGTCCGCGGAAATCGGCTCGAAGCGGACCGGCCTGCGCAGCTCCTCGGTGAGGATGGTCGCGATGTCGGTGTGGCTGAGTTCCTCGGCGCCTGGGGCGTAGTGGATCGGGCCGGTGAACCGCTCCGGGTGCAGGAGCGCGGCGACGGCGAGCTCGCCGGCGTCACGGCCGTTGATCCAGGCGACCGTGGCGTCGCCGAAACAGTTGCGGATGACACCGTCGTCGTCGATCGACCTGCCGTGCAGGGCCGGGATGTTTTCGTGGAACGCCGCCGCGACGCGCAGGACGAGCAGGTCCAGCCCGGCCCACTGCAGGACTTCTTCGGCGAGCCACTGGTCACGTCCCCGGTCGCTGAGGTGGCCGGGGTGGGCGGGGCCCATGGACATCACGATCGTGCGCGGTGCGGTACCGGCCTCGCGGACCGCGGCGGCGTAGTTCGCCGCGGCCGGGATGACGCCCGCGTCGATGGGGTAGGTGAAGTAGACCTGTTCGATCCCGTCGAGCGCGGGCACGATGGTGCGCCGGTCGTGGAGATCGCCGATCACCACCTCGGCCCCGAGTGCGGTGAGGGCGGTGGTGCGGTCGCTGTGGGTGCGGGCGAGCACGCGGACGTCGTGGCCTTCCTCGCGCAGCCGGCGCACCAGGTAGGCGCCGGTGCCGCCGTGCCGGCCCGTGGCGCCGGTGACGAGGATCGGGGATGAGGTCGTCATAGCGTCCTTTGTGGTCACAGCCGGCCGTCCGCGGGCACGAAGTTGGGGCCGCTGGTGTCGAAGAAGGTTTTGTTCTCGAGGACGAACTGCTCGACGGACAGGGGCGCGCGGCCGCCGATCCGCTCGACGATGTCGTTGGTGCCGGAGAAGATGCCGTTGCGGTAGTCGATGGCGACGTTGCCGAGGTGCTGGACGAGGTGTGCGGGCAGGCCGCGTGCGGTCATGGCGGTGGCGAATTCCTCGACGGTGATGGGTTCGTAGTGCACGGGGATGCCGAGCGTGGCGGCGATGGCGCGGGCGATGTCGTGGTGGTCCTGCTCGACCGGGCCGTGAAGGGGGTAGACGGCGCGGTCGTGTGGCTCGGGATCGAGCAGCAAGGCGGCGATCACGCGGGATTGGTCGGCCGCGGCGATCGGCGCGTGGCGGCCTTCGCCGAACGGCAGCCGCAGGTACCCCTCGCCGTCGCGCCGCTCGCACCAGGTGGTGAGCCACTCGGCGAAGAAGGTCGGCCGCAGGTGGGCGGTGAGCAGGCCGGTGCGGTCCAGCAGGCGTTCGCACAGCCAGTGCTGCTGGGCGGCGTGGCTGCCGGCGTCGGGCCGGGCGGAGATCTGGGACATGTTGACCACCGACCGGACTCCCGCGTCGATGGCCGCCTGGGCGAAGTAGGCGGTGGCCTCGACCAGGCCCTCGCGGATCGGGTGGCAGAAGTAGGCGCTCGTGACGCCCTGCATCGCCGTGGTCACGGCGTTGAGGTCGTGCAGGTCGGCCACGACGACCTCGGCCCCGGCCGCGGCGAGGGCGCGGGAACGGTCGTCGTCGCGGTGGGCCAGCGCGCGGACCCGGTGCCCGTCCGCCAGCAGCAGCCTGGCCGCGCCACCGCCGGTCTTTCCGGTCGCGCCGGTCACCAGGAACAGCCTGTCGTCGATCATGGTGTCACCTTTCGCAAGTGTCGGTTTCGAGAAGCCGGATGGTGCACACGAACAGGTGCGGCAGTCCTCGCGCGGACGCCGGATCAGGATCGCGCCGAGGTCCGCGTCGCCGAACAACTCGGGCCGCGACGAGGTGACCGGCCACCGGCCGCAGTCCTCGACGATCCGCACGATGTCGGCGGGTTGTCGCCGAATTCCACCGCGAGGTCGCTGAGGCCCACCAAAATGGTCGGCTCGGTGCCGAGGTGACCCTCGTCGAACCGCCGAAGCACGTAGCGGCGGGTCGGGAAGACCAGGCCGGCGACCGTCCGGTGTGCTTCGGTGAAGTGTGCGGCGGGCCGGCTGCCCAGGACGTCGGGCGCGTAGTCGAGCCGGCGCTGCAGCCCGTACCCGGCGAAGTAGAGGGCGTGCAGTTCATCCCAGCGAGTGTGCTCATCACGGGGCGAGAAGGACGCTCGCGGCGTAGCACGCTCTCGCAGGCCATTGTGGTCCTCGATGGACACCAGGCCGGGGGTGTAGACGTCGCGAGCCGGGCCCGCACCTTCCTGGCCATCCGCCACCGGTCGAGACCGCCGGCGGCCTCGAGGGCCAGGCCGGCCAGATTCGGCAGCGTCATCTCAGGCCGTGGCCTTGTCGCCGACCAGGGTGCCCTTCATGAGCCAGTTCGGCCCCTCGGCGTAGGTGGCGGCCTCGGTGAAGAACGCCCCGAAGTACGGACCGCCCGCGTGGGCGTTGAACGCCTCGACATCCGCGTAGACCTCGTTGAGGTAGAAGAGGTTCGGGTCCGCCTCGTCGGCGATCACCTCGAAACGGTGCGAGCCGGGCTCGTTGGCCAGCGAGTCGCGGCCGGTCTTGGCGGCGAGCCGGACGAAGTCGTCACGGTGCTCGGGCCGAACGGTGAAGGAAACCAGGAACTGGTACACGGGGACGCCTCCTCGGCGTAGTTCATTGACTGAACTAGACTGTAGCACCGTACAGTTCAATGAGTGAACTGGCTCGGGGTAGGGTGGTGACATGGCTCTTCCCAGCACCTACGCGGACCGCAACTGCTCGGTGGCCCGTGCACTGGAGGTCCTCGGCGAACGGTGGACACTGCTCATCGTCCGGGACGCGTTCTACGGCGTCCGCCGGTTCGGGGACTTCGCCACCCAGCTGGGCATCCCGCGCGCCGTCCTGACCAGCCGGCTCAAGCTGCTCGTGCGGGAGGGCGTGCTGGTCCGCGACGACGAGGCCAGGCCGGTCGAGTACCGGCTGACCGGCAAGGGTGTCGAACTGTGGCCGATCCTGCGGGCGATGATGGCCTGGGGCGACGCCCACTACTCGCCGGCCGGAGAGAAGCGCACCTTGCGCCACGACCGTGACGGCGGCCTGCTCGACCACGAGGGGCGCTGCCGCGAGTGCGGCGAAAGCGTGGCGGTCCCGGAGACCCGCATCGAGCCGGGCCCGGGCTTCGAGCCGGCGAACCCCAACCCCGACCCCGTGTCCGCGCTGCTCAACACGCCACGACGCCTTCTTGAGCCGCTCTCGGCCTCGGCCACCCCGCGGTCCGACGACGGCTACCGCTGAGACGCCGCCACGCCACCCCGCTGGGACGCTGTCCACCTGGCCGACCTCCCCGTACGCCAGCGGCTGCGCCTCGACGTCACCGACCGGCGCAGCGTCGATGAGGCCATCGCGGAGACACCGGTCTACCTGCTTCAACCGTTCAGGAAGTGCTCGAGGGGGAGGGTGGCGGCACCGCGTGTTGCGGCGTCCGGGCCGAGGCTGCACAGGTCGATCGTTGTCGTGGCGAACGCGTGCTTCAGCGAGTGGCGGCGGGCCGCGTCGCGGATGGCGTCGAGATTGCGCTCGCCGAGGAGCAAGCCGGCCCAGCCACCGAGGACGACGCGGGCGGGGTTGAGCAGATTGATCAGCCCGCCGAGGCCCGCGCCGAGGTAGCGGTGAGTCTCCGCCAGGACCCCGGTTCCCTGGTCGTCGTGGACGATGGCGGCAAGGGCCGGTTCCAGGTCGGCGTCTTCCGGGATGGTCCCGCCCGCTTCGCGGAAGCGGTCGAGGATCGCCTCGGCGCCGACGTAGGCCTCGAGGCAGCCTTTGCTGCCGCACCGGCAAGGTCGGCCGCCGGCGACGAGGACGGTGTGCCCGAACTCGCCCCCGTCCGGCCGGGTGCCGTGGGTGGTGGGGCCGCCGGGAATGAGGCAGGCTCCCAGGTCCGAGCCCAGCCAGGCGACCACCGTGCCGGGCGTTTCCCGGCCGCTGCCGAACCACAGCTCGGCCCTTCCCGTGGTGCCTGCGTGACTGTCGAAATGCAGCGGCAAGCCGGTTTCCCTGCCCAGCAGCTTCTCCAGAAGAACCGGGTCCCAGCCGAGGTTCTCCGTTCGCCGGACGCTGCCGGGCACGCTCACCCCGACTCCGAGGACCGCGTCGGAGGCGATGGCGCTCTTCGCCAGCACGGTGGTCAAGCCCGCGAGAATTCGCGAAGCGACCGTTTCCGGACCGTGCCGGCGGAGGTCGATGAGCCGGTCGGCGGTGGCGAGCTCGGTCATCGCCAGGTCGAACAGTCCGATCCGGACCCTCGTTTCGCCGACGTCCACCCCGACTGCGAAGCGGTAACCGGGGACGATGTGCAACAGCTTTCGCGGCCGGCCGCCGTCGGAGTCCAGTGAGCCGTCCTCGGTCACCACGCCTTCGCCGACCAGTTCGCGCACCACTTTGCCGACCGAAGCCGCGCTCAGCCCGGTGGCCGCTCCCAGAGCCTGGCGACCGACACGGTGGCCACGCTGCCGGAACTCATCGTCGCGAGCGACCCGCGGCTCACCGCACTGCCGATCCCGCTCGACCTCGTCGGCGCACGCGTCGGGATCACCTTCGCGGCCGGCCGCCGGCTGAGCCCGGCCTCGGAGGCCATGATCCAGTCGCTCGTCGCCGTCGCGGATTCCGTGCAACCGCGGCCGGCTCGATCCGGCTGAGTCCCGGCCACGCGCCGCCGTCCCTGCGGTGTCAGCCCGCGAGGTCGAGGGCGATGTCGGTGATCATGTCCTCCTGGCCGCCGACCATGCCGCGCCGGCCGACCTCGACGAGGATCGCCCGGGTGTCCAAGCCGTAGCGCACCGCCGCCGCTTCCGCGTGCCGCAGGAAGCTGGAGTACACGCCCGCGTAGCCCAGGCTCAGCGTCTCGCGGTCGACCCGGACCTCGCGGTCCTGCAGCGGCCGTACCAGGTCGTCGGCCGCGTCCATCAGCGGGAACAGCTCACAGCCGTGGTCCCAGCCCATCAGGTCGGCCACGGCGATGAACGCTTCGAGGGGGCAGTTCCCCGCTCCGGCGCCCTGCCCGGCCAGGGAGGCGTCGACCCGGACCACGCCGTTCTCGACCGCGACGACGCTGTTGGCGACGCCGAGGGCGAGGTTGTAGTGGGCGTGGATGCCGATCTGCGTCCCCGGTTCGAGGAGATCGCGATAGGCGCGGACGCGGTCGCGGACGCCGTCCATGGTGAGCCGGCCACCGGAATCGGTGACGTACACGCACGCGGCGCCGTAGGACTCCATGAGCTTGGCCTGCTTCGCCAGCTCGGCGGGCTCGGCCAGGTGAGACATCATGAGGAACCCGGCCACGTCCATGCCCAGGTCACGGGCCGCGCCGATGTGCTGGGCGGAGATGTCGGCTTCGGTGCAGTGCGTGGCGACCCGGACCGAGCGGACGCCGAGCCGGTGGGCCTGGCGCAGGTCGCCCACGGTGCCGATGCCGGGCAGCAGCAGCGTGGTGGGAATGGCGTGGCGGGCGACGTCGCAGACCGCTTCGATCCATTCCCAGTCGGTGTGCGCGCCGACACCGTAGTTGATGCTGGAGCCGGACAGGCCGTCGCCGTGGGCGATCTCGATGGCGGCGACGCCCGCGGCGTCGAGGGCGGCGGCGATCGTGCGGGCCTGCTCGACGGTGTAGCGGTGGCGGATGGCGTGCATGCCGTCCCGCAGGGTCACGTCCTGGATGTACAGGTCGGTCATCGGAGTGCCTCCTGGGCGGCCATGCGTTCGGCGGTCCGCAGCGCGGCCGAGGTCATGATGTCGAGGTTCCCGGCGTAGGCGGGCAGGTAGTGGGCGGCCCCCTCGACCTCGAGGAAGACCGACACCTTGACCGCCTCGCCGTCGGGGACCAGCCGGTGCAGCGGGTCGTCGGCGGGCACGGTGGCGAACTGGACCTTCTGCTTGAGCCGGTAGCCCGGCACGTAGGCCTGGACCCGCCCGACCATCTCTTCGATGGACGCGGTGACGGCCTCCGTGTCCACGGTGTCCATTTCGGACACCAGGCAGTGCACGGTGTCGCGCATGATCAGCGGGGGCTCGGCCGGGTTGAGCACGATGATGGCCTTGCCGCGGGCGGCCCCGCCGACCTGCTCGATCGCGGCCGCGGTGGTTTCGGTGAACTCGTCGATGTTGGCCCGGGTGCCGGGGCCCGCCGAGCGCGAGGAGATGGACGCGATGATCTCGCCGTAGTGGACCGGGGTCACCGCGGCGATCGCGGCCACGATCGGGATGGTGGCCTGGCCACCGCAGGTGACCATGTTGACGTTGGGCGCGTCGAGGTGCTCGCCGAGGTTGACCGGCGGGACGACGTAGGGCCCGAGCGCGGCCGGGGTGAGGTCGATGACGGTGCGGCCGAGGCCGCGCAGGACCTCGTCGTGACGGCGGTGGGCGCCCGCGGAGGTGGCGTCGAAGACGTACCGGACGTCGGCGAACTCGTCGAGCCGGACGAGGCCGTCGACGCCCTCGTGCGTGGTGGCGACCTTGAGGCGGCGAGCCCGGGCGAGCCCGTCGGACCCGGGGTCGATCCCGGCCATGGCCGCGATCTCCAGCCGGTCCGACAGCCGCAGGACCTTGATCATCAGGTCGGTGCCGATGTTGCCCGAGCCGATGACGGCGACTTTCACGCTCATGGGGCTTCTCCTTCGAAGCTGATGGTGACCTCGCCGAGGCCGGAGATCCGGGCGGTGAAGACGTCGCCGGGGGCGGCGGGGACCATCGGCCCGAGCGCTCCGGTGAGGACGATGTCGCCGGCACGCAGGGGCTCGCCGCGCCTCGCCAGCGTGGTGGCGAGCCAGGCGGCGGCGTTGAGGGGGTCGCCGAGGCAGTCGCGGCCGGTGCCCTCCGAAACGAGTTCGGTCTGGCGATGGAGTTGCATCTCGACGTCGGCGGGCTCGACGTCGGCCTCGCGGGTGTCGCCGAGGACGAACAGGCCGGAGGAGGCGTTGTCGGCGACCGTGTCCACGATGGTGATGTCCCAGCCCGCGATCCGGCTGTCGACGATCTCCAGCGCGGGCGCGAGGAACGCGGTGGCCGCGCGGACGTCGGCGACCGAGCAGTCCGGACCGGGCAGGTCGGCGCCGAGGATCAGGGCGATTTCCGCTTCCACCTTGGGCTGCAGGAGCCGGCCGGCCGGGACGGTTGCGCCGTGGGGGAGGGCCATATCGCTGAAAAGCGCACCGAAGTCGGGCTGGTCGACGCCCAGCTGGCGCTGCACGGCCGGGGAGGTGAGGCCGATCTTGCGCCCGACCAGGCGGTGCCCGGCCGCGAGCACGCGCTCGGTGGTGAGCCGCTGGACGGCGTAGGCGGCGTCGAGGTCGCCGTCGGCGAACAGTTCGCGGATCGGCGGACAGGGCGTGCCAGTGGCGGCCGCGGCCGCGAGGACTTTCGCGGCTTTGGGGACGGCCTCGTTCATCGGGGACCTCCGGAGCAGGGATCGTGACCCGCCAGGTATAGGCCGTGGTCCGACGGTGTGCCAAAGTTTGTCCCGTGACACGGAACAGCGAGAACGGCAACATGCTCGACAAGGCGGCCGCCGTCCTGGACGTCTACCGGCCGCACGGTGGCTCGTTCCGCCTGACGGAACTCGCGGCCCGGGCAGGGTTGACCAAGACGACGGCGTTCCGCCTGGCCGGCGACCTGGTCCGCCTCGGCTTCCTGGAGCGGGCAGGGGATCGCTACCGGCTGGGCGGCACGCTGTTCGAGCTGGGGTCGCTCGTGCCCCGCCGTCAGGACCTGCGCGAGGCCGCCTTGCCGTTCCTGCAGGACCTGTTCGAGAGCACCCACCAGACCGTCCACTTCGGAATCCGCGACGACCGCGAAGTCGTGTACCTGGAACGCATCCACGGCCACGACGCGGTCCCGCTGCCGTCCCGCATCGGCGGCCGGCTCCCGCTCACCTGCACGGCGATCGGCAAGGCGCTGCTGGCGTTCTCCGAGCCGGCACTGGCGGAGGCGATCCTCGCGGATCCGTTGCCGCAGCTGACATCGTCGTCGATCACCGACCCGGTCCGGTTGCGCACGGCCCTGGAGCAGACGCAGGTGTCCGGCCTGGCGTACGAAGAGCAGGAGGCGGCGCTCGGCGTGAGCTGCATCGCGGCCCCGGTGTTCAGCGGCGCGGTCGCCGTAGCGGCGCTGTCGGTGGCGGTGCCGCGAGAGCAGTTCCGCCCGGCGCACCTCGCCCCGGCGGTCCGGACGGCCGCGTTGGGTTTGTCCCGGACACTGCGCCTGTCCGCCGAGCCGAACTGACTGCCGAGGCTTCCTCGGACAGCTGGGGTGAATCGGAACGCTCGAAGGCGGTCGAACCGCGGGACGCTGAAATCTTCCGGTCCGCGGCGTTGCCGATCATGCCGGATCTGATGGCGGTTCGTATTGCGCCTCCGCGCGCAACTGGGCGATGAGGTCGCGGGTTTCCGAGGTGAGTGGATGGTCCGTGCCGAGGACCCGGATGATGTCGGCGAGCAACCGTTCGAGCGTGTCGGCCGAACCGGCCGGATCCCCTTCCGCTGCTCGCCAGCGGGCAAGCATGGTGCGGGTGACCAGGGTGTCGGGGTGGTCGGGGCCGAGGACCCTCAACCGGTCGAAGAGCAGCAGCTCCAAGGCGTTGGCCGCACGCGTCGGATCTCCTCCCTGGCCCCAGTAGCAGGCGAGGTTGTGGCGGACGGTCAGGGTTTCGGGGTCGTCCGGACCCAGCACCCGAAGGTGATCGGCCAGCACCTTCTCGTAGGCGTCGACGGTGGCGGCCGTGTGCCCGGCGCGGCCCCGAAAACGGGCGAGGTTGTTCTGCACGCCCAGGGTGTGGGGATGGTCCGGGCCGAGGACGCGACAGGCGTCAGCGAGCAATTGTTCGAAGGCCTCGGCTGCGCCCGCCACGTCCCCGGCCGTGCCCTGCCGGTAGGCGAGGTTGTTGCGAACGGCCAGGGTGTGGGGATGGTTGGGGCCGAGAACGCGCAGGTGGTCGGTGAGCAGCTGTTCGAAGGCGTCGGCAGCGCCCGTTTCGTCTCCTGCCTCCCCTTGTGAACGGGCGAGGTAATTGCGGGCGCTGAGGGTATCGGGGTGGTCGGGTCCGAGGTTGTCGTGGGCCAGGACGTGGAGACGTCGGAAGTAGTCGTATGCCGCTTTGACTTGGCCTGCGTTGCCGAGACTGCCGCCGATCCGGAAGACGATTTCGTGAGCGTGGGGTTCCCAGAGGCTCGGACTGCCGTTTTCGAGCAGGGCGGTGGCGTTGGTGCGCAGGATCTGCCCGAGTTCCGCGTCGCGCTCGACGTCCGGCCAGATTTCGCTCAGGGCGTCAGCGACCGTACGCACGATCGTCGCGTGACGGTCGACCGTGAGGGCGTCTCGGGTGGTCCGTTGGACGAGGGTGTGGACGCGCACAGTGGGAATCGGAGGGTGGGCGGCTTGACTGACCAGGTTGAGCCGGCGCAGGCAGGCCAGCCCGTCTCGGGCGTGCTCGGCGGTGACCCGGCGGTCGACGTCGTTGCCGAGCAGGGTGGTGACGGCGGCGCTGGTGAGCGCGGCGGCGGGGATGCCATTGGGATCCAGGACGCTGGCGATTTCGAGCAGTGGCTTGGCCAGGCCGGCGGGCTGGAGGCGGTTGGCGTGGTCGATCGAGAGTGACCAGGTGGTGGCGATCGTGGCGTGCTGTCCGTCGGGGAGGCAGTCGGGTTCGGGGAAGAGCGCCGCCAGCTGGTTGCGGCGGTCGTGCCAACGGGACAGGTACTCGGTGCACGAGAGGTCGCGGTCGAGCATGTAGGTCGTGGCCTGGGCCAGAGCCAGTGGCAGGTAGCCGAGCGTCTCGGCCAGCGCCTCGATCGCGCCGCTCCTCCGCTGATGCTCGGCGAGGGTGTCGTGCAGGTAAGCGTGAGCCTCGGCTGGAGTGAAGACCTCGAGGTTGATCAGCTGCCGGTGCGGGCCGCGGAGCGCGGCGTCAGCGCGGCGTGTGGTCACGAGAACCCGGCCGTGTGGATTGGCCGGGGGCCAGAGGCGTTCGAGGTCGCGAGGATGCTGCAGATCGTCGAGCACGATCAGCCACCGCACCTCTGCCGTTGCCAGCCACGTCAGGAACCGCTCGGCGCCCTGCTCCGCGTCAAGGTCGGCGAAACCCGTCAGTCCCGCAGCCAGCGCGGCGTACTCCGTCACCACCGCGTCCCGCGATGCGGTGGTGACCCAGACCAGCAGGTCGACCGCACCTGCCGCCCATGCTCGTTCGGCGTAGTCGAGGGCGAGCTGCGTTTTGCCCACACCGCCGAGCCCCGACATCAGCCCGGTTGTCGCTTGGGCGGACGAGGTCAGGACTGCGGTGCCGTTGTCGTCCAGGATCCGGTCGAGCTCGGCGGCGGCCGCCCGTGGCTGGAACGCGGTCGCCCGTCGCGGCAGCGACGGCGTCCGATGAGGCAGTTGCACCCGGGGACGAACGGCCGGTGCAAGGTGGAGATCGCCGCGGACGGATCCGATCTGCACCAGCATTCCCGACACATCACCGTCCACCGACGCCTCGTTCGACGCCTCCCCGGGACCGTCATAACGCTCGCCCATCCCCTGACTATTGCGCACCGCGAGAGCTCGCTGTCGCAGCGACGCAGGACCGGTCGTCCGCCATCGCCGTGACCAGGCCCGGGTTTCCACGACGAGACGCGATCTCCGCACGCGCCCCAGCAGCCGGCCTGGTCTCGGATGGGCGCCAAGCCGCCGACCCGATTTCCGGCGTTCGCTCCGGATTACAGGCCAGCGGTGTCGTGCGGGTCGACGAGGCCGTGGTGGTGGGCGAACCGCACGGTGTGCACGCGGTCCCGAAGCCCCAGCTTGGCCAGCACCCGCGAAACGTGGGTCTTGACCGTCTGCTCGCCGACGTAGAGCTGTTCGCCGATCTCGACGTTCGAAAAACCCCGGGCCATCAACAGGAACACCTCGTGTTCGCGGGCCGTGAGGCGCTCCAGGCCCGGTGCCTGCTTGCGTGCGGGCGGCGCCGGGGCGAGAGCGTCGGCCAGGCGAGGCGCCAGCCGGCTGGTGATGGAGGGATCCAGGTAGGTGTCACCGCGAGCCGCGACCCGGATCGCGGTCACGAGCTCCTCGGGGGGCAAGCTCTTGAGGACGAAGCCGTTCACTCCGGCCGACAGGGCCGAACGCAGGTAGTCGTCCGTGCCGAACGAGGTGAGCAGGATGATCTTCACGCCCTGGTGTCCCTCGGACCTGATGCGCCGGGCCGTCGCGAGTCCGTCCAGTTTGGGCATGCGCACGTCCAGGACGGCGAGGTCCGGCGCCAGTGAGGTGATGGCCTCGACGGCGCTGTACCCGTCGCCGACGTCGGCGACGCACTCCATGTCCTGCTGTGCGTCGAGGACGGCGCGGAAGCCGGACCGGAACATGACGTGGTCGTCGGCGATCACGATGCGCAGCGTCATCGGGCACCGGCCAGCGGAATCGTCACGCTCGACTCCCAGTAGTTCCCGTCGTCGGTGACGCCGAAGTACGCCGATCCGCCCAGTGCCTCAGCCCGTTTGCGCATGCCGCGCAAGCCGAGACCGGACCCTTCCGGCGCGGACGTGCGGAATGCCGAGGCGACACGGTTGCGGGCCGTCAGACCGACACGGTCGTCGCTGCAGTCGAGTTCGACCCGGGCCGATCGCCCGTCGCCGTGCCGCAGCGCGTTCGTCAGCATTTCCTGTGCCACGCGGTAGACAGTGGTGTCGACGTCCTGGGGAGCGTCGGCGGGGCCTGGTACACGACGAATGTCACCTGCAGCCCCGAAGCGCGCAGGCCGGTGAACAGGTCCGGC
This sequence comes from Amycolatopsis sp. Hca4, assembly GCF_013364075.1. Taxonomy (GTDB): domain Bacteria; phylum Actinomycetota; class Actinomycetes; order Mycobacteriales; family Pseudonocardiaceae; genus Amycolatopsis. The sequence goes on along the minus strand of NZ_CP054925.1, from coordinate 1,867,544 downwards.
AACATCGCGACTCCGGGCTGATCGGCGGACTCACTTCCTTCGTGCAGCAAGGACAGCAGCCGCCGGAGGTCCACCATGGCCGCCTGACCGGATTGCTGGACCGCGCTGAGCGAGGTGTGCACCGGGTTGTCGCCGGGGATCGCCGTACCGGCGAGGTTCAGCCGGGCCGCCGCCGCGTGGACGCCGATCGCGCTGACGTGGTGGGAAATGACGTCGTGCAGGTCGACGGCGATCGTTTCGCGTTCCTTCGTCACCGCCGCGGCGACCTCGGCCTCCGCATCCCGCACCTTCGCTTCCCGCTGCCGGCGCAGCTCGTCGACGTGTTCCTTGCGGGCGGTGGTGTAGCGGCCCACCAGCCACGGCAGCAGGGCGTTCGCCGCCACGACGCCGAGCAGCGTCGCCGGCGCGGTGAGCCCGGTGATCAGCACCGACGCCAGGATGCCGGCGCACACCGTGGTCAGGGCGGCCGCCGCGGACCGGCCGCGCAGCCACGCGCCGGCCCGGTAGGAGCTGACCAGCTGGCCCGCCGTGCTCGGGTTGCGGCCCGGCATCACGAACGCCAGCGCCACGATCACGGCCGCGTGGGCGACGGCGACCCAGCCCGACAGCTTCGGCGCGGTCGCGAGCGCGAGGTCGGCCGCGATGACCCCGGCCAGCAGGACGGCGTTCCACGCACCCGGTCCCGGGCCGCGGGTGAGGAAGCTCAGCCCGTCGATGGCGACGCACATGACCGCGACCAACCAGGCCTGGCGCGCCAGCGACTGCCGCGCGTCACGGGACGGCAAGCGAGCTGTCCACCGGCGGATCAGCGCGGCTCGCGCGAGGTTCACAGTGCTGGACATCCGGCCATTGTGTCGGAGCGGCTCCCGCCGGGCGTCACTCCGTGGAGGGACGGATGATCACTGCCCGGTATGACGCTTCGGCAGCCGCCCACCCCTACCTTTCCCGGCATGTGCTCTCCCCATCGCCGCCGCTCCCACGTCATCGCGGCCGTCGCCGCCGTGGCCCTCGTGCTGGCCGCCTTCATCGCGTGGCCGGACTCCCCGGTCCGCGTCCCCCGTGGCGCCGCACCGGACTCGCTGGCCGTGTCACCGTGCTCCTACGACACCGAGGCCGGCTCGCTCGCCGCCGACTGCGGGACGCTCGTGGTCTCGGAAAACCGCAACCACCCCGGCTCCCGGCTGATCGCGCTGCCCGTCGTCCGGATCCGGGCGACCGCGCAGCCGGCCGGGGAGCCCGTCTTCCGGTTCGGGGGCGGCCCTGGGCTGTCCAATATGGACTTCCCGCAGGCGAGCCGTCTCGCCGAGCACCATGACGTGGTGCTGGTGGGCTACCGCGGCGTCGACGGCTCGTCCCGGCTCGACTGCGCCGAAGTGACGAACGCCCTGCAGTCGGCGAAGGACATGACCGGGCCCGAGGCGCTGCCCCGCACGCGCCGGGCGTTCGACCAGTGCGCCGACCGGCTGCGGCGCACCGGCGTCGACCTGACCGGCTACTCGGTCGTCCAGCGGATCGAGGACATGGAGTCGGCGCGCAAAGCGCTCGGCTACCGGCGGATCGACCTGGTCAGCTCCAGCGCGGGCACCCGGACCGCGATGGTCTACGCGTGGCGCCACCCCGAAGCGCTGCTGCGCTCGGCGATGATCTCGGTCAACCCGCCAGGGCACCTGTTCTGGGACCCGCGCACCACCGACGCCCAGTTTGGGCAGTACGCCGACGTCTGCCGGGCGGACCGCGAGTGCGCCGCGAAGACGTCCGACCTCGCGGCCACCATCCGGTCCCGGGTCGCCGCCATGCCCGGCAGCTGGGGCCCGTTCGGCATCAAGAGCACCAACGTGCGGGTGCTGAGCCAGTACGCCATGCACATGAACGGACGGCACGAGGCGCCCGCCAACGCGCCGACCGTGATCGACGCCTACCTCGACGGCGGCCCCGCGGCGCTGTGGGCGATGTCGGTGCTGGCGGACGTCGCGCTGCCGACCTCGACGGTGTGGGGCGAGTTCGCGTCCTTCAGCATGATCGACGCACCCGCCACGCAGGCCTACTACGACCAGGGCGGCGATCCCGGGTCGATCCTGGGCAACTCCTCCACCGATTTCCTCTGGGGTGGTCCGGAGGGGTTCTCCCGGACGTGGCCGGACAGCCCGGACAACGCCGAGTACCGCACCGTGCGGCCCAGCGCGGTGGAGACCCTGCTCATCGGCGGTGAATTCGACTTCTCCACCCCGCCGGTCAACGCCACGAAGGAACTGCTGCCTTCACTGAGCCGCGGACACGAGGTGATCGTGCCCGGGATCGGGCACACCGGCGACTTCTGGGCCCAGCAACCCGACGCGGCCAAGCACCTGCTCGACACCTTCTACGACACCGGCCGCGTCGACAGCTCCCGGTTCGTGCGCACCCCGGCCGACCTCACCGCCGTGCCGCTGAGCATGGCGCTGATCGCCGGTCTCCTGGTCGGCGTCACGACCGGAGTGCTGCTGCTCGGCCTGCTGGCGCTGGTCGTGCTCGCTCGCCGCCGTCGCCGCCGCGGCGCGCCCGGCCGCCGGGCCGGCCGGTGGATCCGGCTGCTCGGTGCGGTGCCGCTCGGGCTCGCCGGCTGGTCCCTGGGTGTCCTGTTCGGCTGGACGTTCGCGCCGGAGTGGTTCATCACCAGCTTCGCCGTGGTGGTGCCCGGTACCGGACTGCTGGTCGGGCTGGGGGTGCACCTGGCCCGGCCGGCCGAGCCTTCCGCCGGCTCGCGCCGCGTCCCCGCGCTGATGCTGACCCTGCTCGGCAGCTGGGTGGGGGCACTGCTGGGCGCACTGGCCGGATCGGGCCTGCTGGTCCCGGTGACCGCCATCGCCGGTGCCGTCATCGGTGCGAACGCCGTCCTCGCGATCCGTGGCCGCCGGCACCGACCGGCGCTCAGCTCGGGCTCAGCAGCGTCAGTCTCGGTGTGAGTCCCACGGAGGATGATCCTGGTCGCCCGCCTAAGCGACGCTGGCGGTCGGCCAGGTGCCGTCCTCGACCAGCCCGTGGGTCACCCGGACGATTTCGGTGGCGGCGACCTCGGCCGCGGGTGGGATGCGGCCGGCTCGGGGCAACGCCAGGACGATCGTGCGGGAGATCGCGGGGTCGGCGATCGGGCCGCCCCGCAGCCGTCCGGCTGCCACGTCTTCGGCGACGCCCGCCGCGGGCAGGACGCTCCAGGCGGTGCCGGCGGCCACCAGCTTCTTCTGCACCGGCATCGAGTTGGTCTGGCACGCGATCGTGGGCGCCGTGCCGAGTGCTTCGTCCACGAGGGTGCGCAGGCCGTGTCCCGTGACCGGCAGGACCAGCGGGTTCTCGCACACCCGGTCCCAGGTGAGCGCTTCGCGGCCGAGTTCCGCGCCCGGGGGAGCGATCGCCCACAACGCCTCGCGCAGCAACGGGGTGACCGCGATCGACGGCGTCGAGTTCATGTTGTACAGCAGGCTCATGTCCACCTCGCCGTCGTCAAGCCACTGCCGCAGGTGACCGGAAAACGCGCTCAGGATCCGCACCTCGATGCCCGGGTGCCGGCGTCCCAGCACCTCCACAACGGCGCGGCCACGAGTTCGACGGTGCTCTCCAGCAGCCCGATCGTCACGATGCCCCGCACGTGCTCGCGGTCCGGGCGGATCTCGGCGCGGGCCCGGTCCAGTTCGAGCAACGCGCGTCTCGCGCGCTCGGCGAGGACCTCGCCCGCCGGGGTGAGGGTCATGCCCTGGCGGCTGCGCTCGAAGAGCGGCACTCCGATCTCGTCCTCGAGAGCGCGGATGTACCGGCTGACCGCGGGCTGCACGACGTGGAGCAGGCGCGCCGCCTTGGTGACGCTCCCGGTGTCGCCGACGGTCACCAAGGCCAAGAGCTGCTTGAGTTCCACCCGTCCTCCTGCCGGTATGCCGGACGCGTCTAGGGATATCACGAATCGGTATTTCTCTCGACTCGTCATGACGGGTCAGGATGACAACCATGTACGAACTCAGTGCAGACGAGACCGCGATCGTCGACGTCGTCCGCGAGTGGGTCGACCGCGAGGTCGAGCCCGTGGTGCGAGAACTCGAGCACGCCGACACCTACCCCGAAGCCCTGATCGAGCAGATGAAGCGCATGGGCATCTTCGGGCTCGCCATCCCGGAGCCGTGGAACGACGCCGGCGTGTCCACCCCGTGCTACGCCGCGGTGACCGAAGAACTCGCCCGCGGGTGGATGAGCCTCGCCGGCGCCATGGGCGGGCACAGCGTCGTCGCCAAGCTCCTGCTCCACTACGGAACCCGGGCGCAGCAGGACCACTACCTGCCGAAGCTGGCCACCGGGGAGATCCGGGCGACCATGGCGCTGACCGAACCCGGCGGTGGGTCCGACCTGCAGGCCATCCGGACCGTGGCGCGCAAGGACGGGGACAGCTACGTCGTCAACGGCTCCAAGACCTGGATCACCAACGCCCGCCGCGCCCGGCTGGTGGCGCTGTTGTGCGTCACCGACCGCGACGCCGAGCCGAAGCACCGCGGGATCAGCATCCTGCTGGTGGAAAAGGGGCCCGGGTTCGAGGTGTCCCGCGACCTGCCGAAGCTCGGCTACAAGGGCGTCGAAAGCTGCGAGCTGTCCTTCACCGACTTCCGCGTACCCCGCGGCTCGCTGCTGGGCACCGTCGAAGGCGAGGGGTTCGCGCAGATGATGCGCGGGCTCGAAATCGGCCGCATCCAGGTGGCGGCACGAGCGCTCGGCGTCGGCGCCGCCGCCCTCGCCCGCTCGATCCGCTACAGCCAGGAGCGCGAAAGCTTCGGGCAGCCGATCTGGCAGCACCAGTCGATCGGCAACCACCTCGCCGACATGGCGACCGGGCTGACCGCGGCCCGGCAGCTCGTCCAGTACGCGGCCCGCCGGTACGACTCCGGCGAGCGCGCGGACATGGAGGCCGGGATGGCGAAGCTGTTCGCCTCGGAGACGGCCATGAAGATCGCGCTCGACGCGGTGCGGATCCACGGCGGCTACGGCTATTCGACGGAGTTCGACGTCGAGCGGTACTTCCGCGACGCGCCGCTGATGATCGTCGGCGAGGGCACCAACGAGATCCAGCGGACCGTCATCGCGCGGCAGCTCATCAAGCGCAACCCGGTCCGATGAGGCCCGAAGCCACCTGGCTCTTCGTGCCCGGCAACGTTCCCCGCCGCTTCGCCAAGGCGGCCGCCGCGGGCGCGGACGCCGTCGTCATCGACCTCGAAGACGCGGTGCGGCCCGAGGACAAGGACACCGCCCGCGCCGAAACGCTCCGCTGGCTGTCCGACGGTGGACAGGCCTGGGTTCGTCTCAATGCCGTCGACACGCCGTGGTTCGACGCGGACGTCGACGCCGTCGCCGGCGCGTCCGGGCTGCTCGGCGTGCTCGTGCCCGAGGCCGAGGACCCGGCGGCCTTGGCCGCGTTGTCGGCGCGGCTCGGCCCGGACACCGCGGTGGTCGCGCTGGTCGAGACCGCGGCCGGACTACACCGCGTGCACGACGTCGCCGCCGCGCCCGGGTGGCCCGGCTCGCGTTCGGTGCGCTCGACCTGGCCGCCGACCTCGGGGCCGACGACACCGCCGAAGCGATGCTGTTCGCGCGAAGCACGATCGTGCTCGCTTCCCGGGTGGCCGGCTTGCCGCCGCCGATCGACGGCGTCACGACGGTCATCGACGACGCCGACGCCGTGACCACGGCGGCTCGTTACGCCCGCGGCCTCGGCTTCCGCGGCAAGCTTTGCATCCACCCGGCCCAGATCGGGCCCGCGGCACGGGGTCTGACCCCCGGCGCGGACGAAATCGCGTGGGCTCGCGAAGTGCTCCAGGCGGCCGAAGGTTCGGCGGGCGCGGTCACCGGTCCCGACGGGCGAATGATCGACAAACCGGTGCTCGACCGGGCCCACGCGATTCTCCGGCCCTGAAGTGCCGCTCACGAAAGGCTTTCCATGCTCCCACTCGAAGGCACCACCGTCGTCGCGCTGGAACAGGCGGTCGCCGCGCCCTTCGCGACGCGGCAGCTCGCCGACCTCGGCGCCCGCGTCATCAAGGTCGAACGCCCCGGCGCTGGGGACTTCTCCCGCGGCTACGACCGGACGGTCCACGGCGACTCCAGCTACTTCGTCTGGCTCAACCGCGGCAAGGAGTCGATCGAGCTGGACATCAAGGACCCGGCCGACCGCCGCGTGCTCGACGCGATGGTCGCGGCCGCCGACGTCGTGGTCCAGAACCTCGCGCCGGGCGCAGTGGGCCGCCTCGGCCTCGACGCCGCGACCCTGCGGGCGGCCCGTCCCGGCCTCGTCCACTGCTCGATCTCGGGCTACGGACCCGGCGGCCCGTACGCGGGGAAGAAGGCTTACGACCTGCTGATCCAGTGCGAGGCCGGGCTCGTCGCCGCCACCGGCACGCCGGAGCAGCCGAGCAAGGCCGGGATCTCGATCGCGGACATCGCGACGGGCATGTACGCCTACTCGGGCATCCTTACCGCGCTGCTGCGCCGTGCCACCACGGGCGTCGGCGCGGCCGTCGAGGTCGCCATGCTCGACGCGCTGGGGGAGTGGATGGTGCAACCGGCGTATAACGCGGTCTACGGCGGTGCGGAGACCCGCCGGACCGGGGCGAAGCACGCATCGATCGCCCCCTACGGTCCCTATCGGACCAAAGACGGCAACCAGGTTTTCCTGGCCGTCCAAAGCGACCGCGAATGGGTTCGGCTGTGCCGGGAGGTGCTCCGGCGCCCGGAGCTGGCCGACGACCCGCGGTTCGCCCGCAACCCGGAACGCGTCGCCCACGACCACCTGATCGGGCCGCTGATCGAGTCGGCGTTCGCCGCGTTCGACGCCGACGGGGTCGTCGCACTGCTCGGCGAGGCCGGTATCGCGTGCGCCCGCCTGCGCCGTCCGGCTGAGCTCCTCGACCATCCGCAGCTCGCCGCCCGTGATCGCTGGAAGCAGGTCCAGGCCCCTGGTGGCGTCGTCCGGGCCTTGCTGCCGCCGGTCGACATCGACGAAGTCGAGCCGGTGCTGGGCCCGGTGCCCCGGCTCGGCGAGCACAACGACGCCCTCCGCGCCGAATTCGGGTCCCGGCTCGAGGAGGTCACCCCGTGACCGAGCACACCGAAGTGCTGCAACCGGAGCCGGCCGTGGCCCTCGCCCGGCTCCTCGGCGTCGACCTGCCGGACCTGGAGACCGACGGGCTGCCGCTGCTGTGGCACTGGGTCTACCTGCTCGACCGGCCGCACCAGGCCGAGCTCGGGCCGGACGGCCATCCCGTGCGCGGGGTTGTCCCGGAGCCGGGTCGCCGTCGCATGGCGGCCGGCGGCCGGGTCACCCGCACCGGGCCGCTGGTCGTCGGGCGGCCCGCGACCCGGCACACCGAAGTCGTGTCGACGACGGACAAGGCGGGCCGTTCGGGCCCGCTGACCTTCGTCGTCGTCCGGCACACCATCAGCCAGGACGGCGTGGTGAAGGTCGTCGAGGAGCAGGACATCGTCTACCGCGCTGCCGCGTCCACGTTTGTGTCGGCGTCGGCGGCCACTCCGGTGCCGCTCGAAGCGGGCGAGCGGGAGTTCCCGGTCGACCCGACCGTCCTGTTCCGGTTCTCGGCGTTGACCTACAACGCCCACCGCATCCACTACGACCGCGACTACGCCCGGGACGTCGAGGGATACCCGGGGCTGGTCGTCCACGGCCCGCTGCAGGCACTGGCCATGGCGGAAACCGTCCGCGCAACCGGGGTGACGCCCGCCGCGATCGGCTACCGCGTCGTCGCGCCGCTGTTCGACCACCAAGGTCTGGTGGTGCGCGCCACCGGCGGCGGGGTTTCCGTGCGCGACCACAGTGGCCGGATCACCGCCACCGGCCAGGTCGAAACGCTCACTGGAGAAAGGAAAACACGATGAAGGCCGCGATCGTCCGGCAAGCCGGGGTCGTCGAGATCGACGACGTGCCGCGTCCCCCGATCGGCGAGGGGGACGTGCTGGTCCGCATCCGGGCCGCCGGGCTCAACCGCGCCGACGTGCTCGTCCGGGACGGGAAGTTCGCCGAACAACCGCCGTTCCCGATCATCCTCGGTGTCGAAGGCGCCGGAGACGTCGTGGCGGCCGGCGGCGCGGTCACGAACGTCGAGGTGGGGCAACGCGTGGTCGTGCTGCCCATGCTGGGCTGCGGCGTGTGCGACGCGTGCCGGTCCGATGTGGACAGCCGGTGCCGCGAGCTGAAGTTCCTCGGCGAGCACACCGACGGCACGTACGCCGAGTACCTCGCCGTCCCGGCTCGCAATGCCATTCCGGCGCCGGAGTCCCTGACCTACGCCGAGCTGGCGGCGAGCCTGCTCGCGTACTTGACGGCCTGGCACATGCTGGTGACCCGCGGCGACCTGCAGCCCGGTGAGACCGCGCTGGTCGTCGGCGCCGGGAGCGGCGTGGGCACCGCCGCGGTGCAGCTGGCCGCGGCTCTCGGCGCGCGGGTCATCGCCACCACCGGCACCGAAGACAAGCGAGACCTGCTGCGGGAAATCGGCGCCGACGAAGTCGTGAACTACCGGCAGGTGCCCGAGTTCGGCGCCGCGGTCCGCTCGCTGACGGACGGGCGGGGCGTCGACCTCGTCCACAACTCGGCGGGTGGGGCGACCATCCAGGAGTCGATTGGGGCGCTGCGCCCCGGTGGACGGCTGATCGGTATGGGCTCGCACTCCGGTCCGCACGCCGACATCGGCCTGTACAGCCTCTACCGCCACGAAATCGACTTCCGCGGAGCCCACGCCGGGGACCTCCGCGAAGTCCCCGACGTCCTCGCCTGGCTCGCCGCCGGGAAGGTGCGCCCCGTGATCGACTCGGTGTTCCCCTTGGCCGACCTGGCCCGGGCTCACGAACGGCTGGTGAGCCCGGACCGCTTCGGCAAGGTCGTGCTGACGATCGACTGACCTTCAGTCGATGGCCTTGTCCTTCGTCTCGGGCATGGTGAGGTAGACGACCAGGCCGATCGCGGCGGCGATCGCGCAGTACAGCCACACCCACGACCCGAGCCCGTGGGTGGTCAGCCACGTCGTGAGGTACGGGACGGTGCCGCCGAACACCGCGACCGACAACGCGTAGGGGAGGCCGATGCCGGTCGCCCGTACCTCCGGCGGGAACTGCTCCGCCATGACGGCCGCGACGTTGGCCGAGTAGCCGAGCAGCAGGACCAGCCCGGCGACCTGGACGAGCAGCAGCAACCGGAAATCGCCGTTCAGCAGCCGGAAGGCGGGCCACGCGAGCAGCAGGAACCCGCCGGCGAACGCCACCAGGGTCGGCTTGCGGCCGACCCGGTCGGACAGCATCCCGGCGAACGGCAGCAGGACCACGAACGTGCCGAGCCCGATGACGTTGGCCAGCAACGCCTGGTTGAGCGGGATGTGCGTGGCCACGGTCGCGTAGGTGGGCAGGTAGGTCAGCCACATGTTGTAGAGCACGACGCCGGCGATGTTCAGGCCGAAGACGCGCAACGCCGCCTTCGGGTGCTCCCGGAGCATCGTCGCCAGGGCGTTGCGCCGGGGGCCGCGGGCGCGGTGGAACGAAGCCGTTTCCTCCACCGAGCGGCGCAGCCAGAGCCCGATGAGGCCGAACAGCGAGGCGACCACGAACGCCAGGCGCCAGCCCCAGCTGTCCACCGCCTGCCGGGGCAGCGCCGAGGTGACGATCGCGCCCATGCCCGAGGCGATGAGGATGCCGGCGCCGACCGACACCTGCTGCCACGAGCCCGCGAACGCGCGGCGGCCGGGGCCCGCGGACTCCACGAGGAAGGCCGACGCCGAGCCGAACTCGCCCCCGGCGGCGAAGCCCTGCGCCATGCGCGCGACCACCAGGATGACCGGCGCCGCGAGGCCGACCTGGGCGTAGGACGGCGAGACGCCGATGACGAACGTCGCCGCGGCCATCAGGCCGATCGTGAGCACGAGGCCCTTCTTGCGGCCGTGCCGGTCGGCGTAGGCACCCATGATCGCGGCGCCGATCGGCCGCACGACGAAACCGACGGCGAAGACGGCCAAAGTGGACAGCAGGGCTGCGCTGTCGTTGCCCGGCGGGAAGAAGTGGTGCGCGAAGACGGAAGAGAACGTCGTGTACACCGCCCAGTCGATGAACTCGACGGCGTTGCCGATGCTGCCGGCGACGAGCGCCCGGCGGCCGGCCCGCCCGGTCGCTTCGGCCGCCGTGCCGAGCCGAGTGGCTTCCATGGTCGTTCTCCCTCAGTTTCCGGGGGCCATCAGCCGGGCCCGGATCGGTGCGGACCGTGCGACGTCCGCGATCGTGAGCGCCATCGCCAGGCCGCCATCGCGGACGAACCGGTCGCCTTCGACGCTGCCGGCCGCGGCCGCGAAGGCGGCGGTGTGGTTCCCGTCCTCCGCCGGAAGGTCGAACGACAGCATCGGGTGCAGCGCGGGGATCACCTGCGAGACGTTCCCCATGTCGGTCGAGCCGAAGAGCTTGTCCGGGTAGTCCGGGAACGTGCGGCCCAAGGTCTTCGCGTGGGCCTCGAACAGCGCGGCCAGGTCCGGGTCGTGGCGGAACTCGCGGTACAGCGACGGCTGGGTGGTGAAGTCCACTGTGGTCCCGGCCGCGAGCGCGCCGGCTTCGAAGCACCGGCGGACCCGCGCCCACACCTCGTCGACTTCGGTGATGGTGTCGCCGCGGATCATGCACTCGGCCACGACCCGGTCGGGGATGACGTTGACGGCCGAACCGGCTTCTTGCACCACGCAATGGACCCGGACCCCGTCGCGCAGTTGCTGCCGCAGCAGTCCGATGGCGGTCTGCGCGACCACCACCGCGTCGGCGGCGTTCAGCGCGTTCCACGGGCGCGACGCGTGACCGCCGCGGCCGGCGTACTCGATCCGCCACGACCGCGAAGCCCGGAACTGGGGGCTGACGACGTCCTTCAGCGACGGGTGCACCATCATGGCCGCGTGCGTCCCGGCGAAGACACCGCGGTTGACCATGATCTCCTTGCCGGTGCCGCGTTCCTCCGCCGGCGTGCCGAACACCTTGAGCGTCAGCCCCAGCTCGTCGGCGAACGGCGCCAGCGCCAGGGCCGCGCCCACGGCCGCCGCGGCGATCGTGTTGTGCCCGCAGCCGTGCCCGATCCCGGGGAGCGCGTCCATTTCGGCGCAGATGCCGAACACCAGGTCACCCGAACCCACCGAGGCCACGAACGCCGTGGGCAGGTCCGCAACGCTCTTCTCGACGGCGAATCCGTGCCGGGCCAGGACGTCGGTGATCGCGGCGGAGGTCCGGTGCTCCTCGAAGGCGAGTTCCGGATCGGCGTTGATGGCGTGCGACAGCGCCAGGACATCGTCGAGGTGCTGTGCGAAAGCGCTTTCGATGCCGGTCATCGCCACACCTCGCCGAGCAGCCGCAGGATGTTGCCGCCGAGCACGGCGGTGATCTCGTCGTCGCGGTACCCGTGCTCGACGAGCCAGCCGGCGATGTTGCGGAAGTTCTCGGTCGGGTTTTCGAGCCCGTCGACGTGGCTGACGCGCTCCCACTCGAGGTCTCCCGCGTCGAACACGGTGGACGAGCCGATCACCTCGGAGATGGCCTTCTGGAAGGCGGCGTGGTCGCCGTAGAGCGTGTCCGGGCCGAACGCGACGTGCTCGATGCCCATCACCTCGACGGCGTGGGTGAAGTGGTCCATCACCGAGTCGATGGACTGCGCCCGGTGGTCGTAGGACACGGTCGTGTGCGGCGCCGCTTCGATGCCCAGGACGCCGCCGCGCTCCGCGCAGGCCTTGAGGACTTCGTCCGGTTTCATCCGGGCGATGGGCCAGACCGCCCGCGCGCCGGCGTGCGTGATCGCGACGGGCTTGGCCGACGCCTCGATCGCGTCCAGGCTCGTGCGGTCGCTCGCGTGGGAGACGTCGACGAGCATGCCCACGGCGTTCATGCGCTCGACCGCGCGCCGGCCGAAGGCGGTCAGGCCACCGTCGCGCTGCTCCTTCTGGCCGCTGCCCAGGGTGTTGGCCTCCGCGTAGACCAGGCCCATCTGCCGGATGCCGAGTCCGTAGAGGACGTCGATGCGGTCCAGCTCGTTCTCGATCATCCCGGCGGACTCGGTGCCCATGACGAAGGCGACGTGCCCGTCCCGCTGGGCGCCGAGGATGTCTCCGACGGTGCGGGCGACGACGACGCCGTCCTGGTGGGCGAGATCGGCGAGCCGCAGGCCGAGCGTCGTGATCAGGTCGTCCCACTTCCAGCCCGCCCGGCGGGTGCTGCCGATGACGCCGAACCAGTTGTCGAAGACCGCGGTCAGGCCGGCCCGGCGCAGCTCGGCGAACGCGGTGAACTCGTGCTTGGCGCGCAGGAAACCGGGCGCGTCCGCGAAGTCGGCCGGGAGCAGCTGCGGGTGGTCGTGGAAGCTGATGGTGACGTTGTCCGCGAGCAGGCGGTCGATCCGGTCGTCGTCCGAACCGGCGGTGAAGCGGCTCCGGCGGGTGCTCGGATCGGCCAGTTCGACGGCGGGGAAGTCGACCCCGCGCCGGAGGTAGGGAATGATTCGTAGTCGTCGGGTTTGGCGGCGGGGCTGTACATCGAGACGCTCCTGGGTGGTCGGTGGCTAGGCGGTGGCAGCGCGCCGGACGGTGCCGTCGTCGTCCACGACGATCGCCGGGTCCAGGTCCCTGGACACCGCGGCGACCTGCGCGAGGATCGACGCGGCGACGTCCGGCCGGGGGAGGACCGGCTGGCTGTCCGGGTCCAGTTCGATCGGATCGAGGCGGAGGGTGGGCCCGCCGGCGCCGCCCAGCCCGACGCGGAACACGGCACTCTCGAACCACGGGCCGCGCACCAGGGCGGGCTGGTAGGGAGCCGCCGGGTGGGCGTCTTCCTTCGGCACCATCGCTTCGGCGTTCCAGCCGTCGCACCAGTCGAAGACGAAGTTGCCGGTCGAATACAGGATCAGCCCGTTCCGGTGGAACTCCACCGGGTGCAGGCAGTGCGGGTGGTGCCCGATGACGAGGTCGGCGCCCGCGTCGATCAACCGCCGGGCCAGGGGCCGCTGGTACTCGGCCAGTGGCCCCTGCGCCGCGGGCAGGTAGCAGTGCGGAACGCCCCAGTGCAGTGCGACGGCGACGAAGTCGTTGTGCCGCTTCGCTTCCCGGACCAGGGCTTCGGCCGCCCGCACGTCGGGCTCGTGGGCGTCGGAGTGGACGAACGGCGGCGTGCCCGGCGTCTCGTCCAGGAAGCCGCTGTCGTACTCGAAGGACTGACGCACCCGGATGGCGCCGATGCCCGCGCGGTCCGCGGTCGCGTCGAAACCGCGCGGTAGCGCGCAGCAGAAGCTGTAGAACGCCAGGCTTTCCCCGCCGGCCGAGACGACCCGGGCGCGCGTCGCTTCGGCGCGCGTCTCGCCGAAGCCGGCGTGGGCGACTCCCGCGGCGTCCAGCGCGCGGACGGTGTCGCGCATCCCTTCGGCGCCGTAGTCCAGCGCGTGGTTCATCGCCAGGGACACCAGGTCGAACCCGAGGGCCGCCAGTTCGGCGGCGCCCGACGTCGGGGCCCGCATGGCGACCAGCTTTTCCGCCCGCTGTCCCCGTCCGGTGAGCGGGACTTCGAGGTTGCCGATCGTCAGGTCGCCGCCGCGCAGCAGGCCGAACGCCGACGCGCCGGGGTCCGCACCACCGGGGCGGCGCGGCCACCCCGAGAGCACGACATCGCCCACGACAGTCAGATCCATGCGAACTCCGTTCCGTATTGTGGCACGCTGTGCCGCAGAGTAGACCGACGCGGACGGCGTTGTAAAGAAGCGCTGTGCCGGGATGAGGTACGGCAGTGCGTCCAGTGGTACGGTCGTGGCCTCATGGGCACCCCAGGCGACGGCGGCGAACCGGACAAGCCGAACAGCAGCATCCGGTCGATGAACAGCGTGCTGAGCACGCTTCGCGTCTTCGAAGAAGTCGCGGTGCGGCAGCCGATCGGCGTCTCGGAACTGGCCCGGGTCACGGGCATCCCGAAGAGCTCGGTCCAGCGTTGCCTGGTCACCCTCGAACAGGCCCGCTGGCTCCGGATCGTGGACCGGGAGCACGCGCGGTGGGGCGTCACGATGAAGGCGCTGGTGCTGGGGCTGCGCAGCGCGGGCGAGCAGGACCTGCGCGAAGTGGCGACGCCGGTCATCAAGGGGCTGGCCGCCGAGACCGGCGAGACGGTGCTCCTCGGCCTGCGCGACGGCGCCGAGTACCTCATCGTCGCGCGCGAAGACAGCACGCAGCTCGTCCGCGTCTTCATGGAGATCGGCACCCGGGTGCCACTCGGGGCGAGCTCGGGCGGCGTGGCGATCCTCGCCCGCCTCGAACCCGGCGAGGTCGGCGAACTCCTGCGGGCCGAGCCCCGGGAGTTCGAAGGCGCGCCGCTGCTCGGTCCTGAGGAGCTGCGCGAGGAGATCGCGCGGACCGCCGGGCGCGGCTACGCCGTCAACATGTCGTCGTGGTACCGCCCGCACGTCGCTTCCCTCGGCGCGGCGGTCACCAACGCGGCCGGACGACCCATCGCGGCGGTCACGCTGAGCATCCCGGAAATGCGGTACCAGCCCGCGCAGGAAGAGCAGCTGGCGAAGAAGGTCGTCGCGGCCGCGGACGAGATCAGCCGCCTGCTCGCGTCCCCGTGACGGCCTCCGCGCGCACGACGCCGGCGATGAGCGCGGCCGTCCCCTCCGGTGACTCCACCGGGAAGTGATGGCTGCCGAGGTCGACGAGCACCACGTCGGCCCGGCCCGCCAGCCGGTCGATGGCTTCCGGGGTGACCAGGTCGCGCACGCCGAACACGGTGACCGGCTGCCGGGCATCGGCGAGCGCCGCGTCCATGTCCCAGGCGACCAGACCCTTGAACGCCCGGGTTCCCGCCGGCTGCCGCACCGCGGCCATCTTGGCGAAGTGCGCGTCCTTGAGCGCCGGGTCGGTGCCCGGCGGCGAACCGGCCTCGACCATGGACCGGACCAGCCCGGTGAAGTCGTCCCGCAGCGGTCGCAGCAACCCTTCGGCTTCTTCGCCGCTCATGGCGCCGAAGAGGAAGAGGTAGTGCAGGGCGTCGAGCGCGACGATGTGCCGGACCCGCTCGGGACGCAGCCGGCCGGTCTCGACCGCCACCGCGCCGCCGAGTGAGTGCCCGGCGACGACGCCGTCGGTCACCCCTTCGGCGTCGAGGACCGCGGCGACGTCGCGCGCGAACTCCTCGATCGTCCAGGTGTCGCGCGCCGAGCGCGATTCGCCGTGCTCGGCGAGGTCGACCGCGAGCACGCGGAACTCGTCCGGCAGGAACCGGGTCAGCGCGTCGAAGTCCGTCCGGTTGCAGGCCCAGCCGTGGACGAAGACGACCGTGGGGCCCTCGTCCGGTCCGCTGAGCGAGTACCGGATGGACGTGTCGTCGGGTCGGTGGACTTCGCGGCTTTCCGCCACCCGGTTCGTCGCCATGCCTGCTCCTCGTGCCACTATGCGATACGACGTATCGTCGAGTAGCATGACGGTAAGCGCGCCGTGGGGGCCTGTCAATCGCCGAGTGAAGGAGCCGCGGGATGCCGCCGACCCTGTTCAGCCCGATCGAGATCCGCGGGGTGCGCCTGCCGAACCGGGTGGTCGTCTCGCCGATGTGGCAGTACTCCGGAGTGGACGGTCGCCCGACGCCGACGCACACCGTCCACTACGGACGACTCGCTGAAGGCGGCGCGGGACTGGTCATCCAGGAGGGCACGACGGTGGACCGGCGTGGCCGCGGCACCGTGGGGGACCTCGGTCTCTGGGAGGACAGCGCGGTTCCGCTCCACGCGCAGCTCGTGGAGGTCGTCAAAGCCGGCGGCGCGGTGCCGGGCATCCAGCTCATCCACGCCGGCCGCAAGGGACGCCGGAACCCGCCGTGGCTCCCCGGCACGCCACCGCCGTCCGCGGACTGGCCGCGGCTCGCGCCCAGCGCGGTCCCCATGGGACTCGACGGGGCCGAGGCCCCCGTCGAGATGACGTTGCGCGACATCCAAGACACCGTGACGGCTTTCGCGGACGCCGCTCGGCGGGCGGACGACGCGGGGTACGAGGTGCTCGAACTGCAGGCGGCCCACGGCTACCTGATCCACAGCTTCCTCTCGCCGCTGGCCAACCGGCGCACCGACCACTACGGCGGGTCGACGGAGAACCGGTTCCGGTTCCTCGTCGAGATCGTCGACCGCATCCGGACGGTCTGGCCGGACGGCAAGGCGCTGTTCGTCCGCCTTTCGTGCGTCGATGTCGAGTGGACGATCGACCGGACCGTCGAGCTGGTCGGGCAGTTGCGGACCCACGGCGTCGACGTCATCGACTGCAGCTCCGGAGGGATCACCGGGCTGCCGTACCCGGGCCTGCGAACCGGCTACGGCTACCAGGTGCCCTACGCCCACCAGATCCGCGAGCGGACCGGAACTCCGACGATGGCCGTGGGACACATCGTGCGTGCCGCCCAGGCCCAGTCCATCATCGAGCACGGCCGGGCGGACCTGGTCGCGCTCGGCCGGGAGCTGCTCTACAACCCGAACTGGCCCCTGGACGCCGCGCGCAAACTGGGCGTCCCCGATCCGTACGCCCACGCCCCGGCGCGCATTTCGCACTGGCTGAGCAAGCGGGAGCAGAGCTTCCCGGGATTCGTGCCGTCCACCGGGGAGTGAGCTGCGCACCCGGGCCGGCCCGGGCCGCGCCTCGCGGGTGGTTCTGCCAGCCCCTGGTCTGGCCATGCCCTTCTTGCGGTTCTCGGCGGACCGAGCCGCCGAGTCCCTCCAAGGCGCACGAGGTCGTCGAGCAGCACAGCGGTCGGTGGAGCAAGCCTGCGGCGGTCGGGATCGCCGTGTTCCTCCGCTGCTAGCGTGCTGGGGTGAGCAACCCGTTGATCGCGCAGACCCAGGACTCGACGAAGGCCTACTCCGGCATCTCGCTCCTGGAGTCCGCCAACGACCTGAAGTCCGCGATCGAGAGCGGCGACTGGGCGTCGGTGGCGATGGGCGCGGTCGGCACGGCGCTCGACGCCCTGTCGATGGCCATGGACCCGTTCGGTGCGATCCTCGCCGCCGGTGTCAGCTGGTTGATGGAGCACGTCGGCCCGCTCAAGGAGGCACTCAACGGGCTCACCGGCAACGCCGACGAGATCCAGGCCCAGTCCGAGACCTGGGCCAACGTCGCCAAGGAACTCGGGAGCGTCTCCGCGGACCTGACCGACGCCATCAAAGCCGATCTGCAGTCGTGGTCCGGATCGGCCTCGGACGCCTACCGGCAGCGCGGGCAGGACGTGGCCACGACCCTGCAAGCGGCGCAGAAGGGCTGCGAAGGCGCCTCCAGCGGCGTCAAGACCGCCGGCGAGGTCGTGGCCGCCGTCCGCACGCTGGTGCGCGACATCATCTCCGAACTCGTCGGCCACCTGATCAGCTGGGCGCTGCAGGTCATCTTCACCCTCGGCATCGGCCTCACCTGGGTCGTCCCCCAGGTCGTCACCGCCGTCGCGAAGACCGCCTCGAAGATCACCGATCTGGTCACCAAGCTCGTCAAGGCGCTCAAGGCCCTGGTGCCGCTGCTGAAGAGGGCGGGAACGCTCTTCGAGGACGCGGGCAAGGCGCTCAAGAACATCAAGGTCGGCAAGGTCACCCCGCCGCCCAAGGCCGGCGACATCAACGGAACCCCGAAGGCACCGCCGGTGAAGACCCCCGGCGGCGACGGCGGGGGCACGCCCAAGGACCACACCCCGCCACCGGCGGCCAAGGGCGGCGACGACACCACCCACACCTCCGGCGCCGGCGACGGCGGCGCCAAGGGCGGTGGCGGCAATCCACCACCGAAGACCGACGAAGCGCCGCCCAAGGCCGATCCCGAACCGCCTCCGGCGCAGACCCCGAAGGGGCCGGGGAACGACAAGACGACCACCTCGGGCTCGGGAAGCTCCGGAGGCTCCGGCGGCGGCAAGAGCATCAAGGACAGCAACGCGAACCCGCACGAGAACGGCACCCCACCGCCGGACCGGTCGGTGTGCGGCGACCCGATCGACGTGGCGACCGGGTGGATGCTGCTGACGCAGACGGACCTGGAGATCCCCGGCGCGTTGCCGCTGGAGGTGTCGCGCACGCACATCTCGTCCTACCGCGCGGGCCGCTGGTTCGGCCCGTCGTGGGCCTCCACCGTGGACCAGCGGCTCGAGGTCGAGGCCGACGGCGTGCACGTCGCCCTCGCCGACGGGAGCCTCCAGAGCTACCCCGTGCCGGTGACCTCCCCGGTGCTGCCGGTGGCGGGCCCGGCCCGGCCGCTGCGGCGCGTCGAGGGCGGCTACCTGGTCGAGGACCCGCAGCAGCAGCACACGCTGTTCTTCGAGGAGTCCGCCGACGGCGGGTTCCCGCTGCGGACGATCTTCGACGGCGACGGCAACCGCATCGACGTGGTGCCCGGGGCGAACGGGGTGCCGGCGGAGCTGGTCCACTCCTCCGGCGACCGGGTGCTGTTCGACAGCGCGGGCGGCCGGATCACTGCGCTGCGGGCGGCCGACGGGACGGTCGTCGCGAGCTACTCCTACGACGCGCGCGGCCGGCTGGCCGGGGTCGTCGACGCCGCCGGCACCCCCACCCGCTTCACCTACGACGCCGACGGCCGGATCGTGCGCTGGGAAGACGTCAACGGCCGCTGGTACGGCTACGGCTTCGACGCGGCCGGCCGGGTCGTGCGGGCCCGCGGTACCGACGGCTACCTCGACTGCACGATCGACTACGACCGCGAGAACCTCGTCACGAGCGTCACCGACTCACTCGGCGCGGTGCGCCGCTTCCACCTCGACGACCGGCTCAGGGTGATCGCCGAGACCGACGCGCTGGGCCACACCACCAGCCTCGCCTACGACGAGCACGGCAGGCTGCTCACCCGGACCGACCCGCTGGGCCGCCAGGTCCGCTACGAGCGGGACCGGGCCGGCCGGGTCGTCGCGATCACCGCGCCGGACGGCACGCGGTCGCTGACCGAGTACAACGAGCAGGGCCGCCCGGTCGCCGCCACCGGCCCCGACGGCGCCACGTGGCGCTACGAGTACGACGAGCGCGGCAAGGTCACCGGGGTCGTCGACCCGCTCGGTGCCCGGACCTCCTGCGGCTACGACGAGCGCGGCAACGTCGCCGTGGTCACCGACGCGCTCGGCGGCACCACCCGGATCGCCTCCGACGCGGCGGGCCGGCCGCTGACCGTCGAGGACGAGGACGGCGCCGTCACCCGCTACACCTACGACCTGCTCGGCCGCACCACGTCGGTGACCGACGAGCTGGGCGCCGTCACCCGGTTCGCGTGGGCGGCGGGCGACCAGCTCGCCGAACGGGTCGAGCCGGACGGCGCGACGTGGCGGTGGCGGGACTCCGCCGTGGGGAACACCGACGAGAGCACCGACGCGCGCGGCAACACCACCCGCACCGAGTACGCGCAGTTCGACCTGCCGGTGGCCGAAACCGGCCCGGACGGCTCGCGGCTGGCCTACGCGTACGACACCGAGCTGCGCCTGGTGTCGGTGACCAACGAGCAGGGCCTGGTCTGGCGCTACCGCTACGACCCCGCCGGCAACCTCGCCGGCGAGACCGACTTCAACGGCCGCACCCTGCACTACCGCTACGACGCCGCCGGACAGCTGATCGGCCGGACGAACGGCGCGGGGGAGACCACGACGCTGGAGCGCGACGTGATGGGCCAGGTGGTCCGCCGCGTCACCGGCGACGACGTCGCGACCTTCGCCTACGACGGGGCCGGCCGCATGGTCTCCGCGCGCAACGCCGACGCCGAGGTCACCTTCGCCTACGACGCGCTGGGCCGCGTGGTCGCCGAGACGGTGGACGGGCGCGTGGTCCGCTCGGAGTACGACGAGCTCGGCCGCCGCCGCGCGCGCCACACGCCGTCGGGTGCGGTGTCGCGCTTCGAGTACGGACCGGCCGGCACGCTCGCCGCGCTGCACGTCGGGAACCGCTCGCTGCGCTTCGAGCACGACCTCGCCGGTCACGAGCGCATCCGCCGCTTCGGTGCCGCGGAACTGCGCCAGAGCTGGGCCCCGGGCGACCGGCTGGTGGCTCAGACGGTCGTCGCGGGCACCCGCACGACCCAGCACCGCGAGTACGGCTACCTCGCCGACGGTTACCTGGCTTCGGTGGCCGACGCGATCACCGGCCCCCGCACGCTCGAGGTGGACCACTCGGGCCGCGTCCAGGCCGTCGTGGGCCGCGGGTGGCAGGAGAACTACGTCTACCACCCGACCGGTGTCATTGCCCAGGCGCAGACGCCGGGAGCGCCGACGGCCGGGCCGCGCGAGTACCGCGGCACCCTGCTCACCGCGGCGGGCGCGGTCCGCTACGCCCACGACCCCGAAGGCCGCACCACCCTGCGCGGTGCCGGGCCGGCGGGCCCGCAGTGGCAGTTCCGCTGGAACGCCGAAAGCCGCCTGACCTCGGTGCTCACGCCCCGGGGCGAGCACTGGCGCTACCGCTACGACGCGCTGGGCCGCCGGGTCGCCAAGCAGCGCCTCACGCCGGACGGCCGGGTGGCCGAGCAGGTCCAGTTCGCCTGGGACGGGGACGCGCTCGCCGAACAGGTGCGCTCCGGACCCGGTCAGCCCCCGGTCGCCACCGTGTGGGAACGGGAGCCGGGTACCGGCCGCGCCCTCACCCAGACCGAACGCGTCCTCGGCGCGCCGGGCGAGCGGTTCCACACGATCGTCACCGACCTCGCCGGCACGCCGAGCGAGCTGCTGGAGGAATCCGGTGAGGTCGCGTGGCACCGCCAGGCCACGCTCTGGGGCAAGGTCCTCGACGGACCCGGCCGCACCACCACACCGTTGCGGTTCCCCGGCCAGTACCACGACGCCGAAACCGGGCTGCACTACAACCTCAACCGCTACTACGACCCCGAGGTCGGCCGTTACCTGTCCCACGACCCGCTGGGCCTCGACCCCGGCCCGGACTCGCAGGCCTACGTCCACAACCCCACCGCGCTGGCCGACCCGCTCGGCCTCGCTCCGACCATCACCCCGTGCGCGGCGAAGAAGAAGCAGCAGGCGGCCGCCTCCGGTTCCGCGAAGTCCAAGGTGAACAAGTCGAAGCAGCAGCTGGTCGGCACCGGCGGCGTGGGGCCGAGCAAGAAGCCCGCGAAGGTGAAGACCAAGCCGGACGGCAACCCCGCGAAGTCCGACGGCTCGTACGGCACGACGAAACACGAGCAGGCGCGCACCTGGGACAAGTACCAGAACGAGATCAAGAACGACTCGACCTGGAAAGACCCCGGCAAGATCGTCAGCGGCAAAACGCACGAATCGGAGCACCCGATCGGGTACAAGGCGATCGGCGGGGACGAGTTCCAGCGGGCGAACGCCCACGAAACCCAGATCCGCGACGGCGTCAAGGCCGGCGATCGCGGGCCGAAGACCGCGGACGAGGCCGCCAACATCAAGGACGCCCGGCGCATGGAAGACGACGCTCCCGCGTACCAGGAGTCGGCGCAGGCGCACCGCGACAACATCGGCACCGGCGTGCGCGGGGAAAAGGACGGCTCGGGGTTCAACGCCGACACCTACCGCGAATCCCTCGGCAACACGTTGCGGGAAGGCCGGCCGAGCGACGGCGTCCAGCTCAACCAGCTCACCTACGCCCACCAGCACAAGGACGGGGGCATGATCGACAACCCCGCCTACATCAGCGACAAGAAGACCCCCGGTGTGCCCCCGCGCATCCAGAACTGGGAGCCGAACCCGCACTACAAGAACGACATCGAGACTCCCGACGAGCCGAAGATGACCCACGCGGAGCAACCCGCTCCCGGACGGGACTCCTTCCGGCCCACCGCCGGGACGGTGCAGGGCAAGGTCGCCGACGACTCCTACCACCACATGGTGGACAAGATGGAGGGCAAGTCGGTCGAGTACAGCGACGGCACCGGCGGTGTCGGCAAGCCGGGCGGCACCACCCACACCCCGCCGGTCTCGCACGACGACGTCATCGAGATGCACACCGCGCGCGACGTCGTGCGGGACGGTGCCAATGTGTCCAAAGAGGACATGCCGATGTTCCTCCACGACAAGGAGATGGGCCACCGCCTCGGGCAGCCGACGGACGCGGACAAGCAGAAGTACTGGGGCGACGACGTCAAGGACGTCGACATGTCGGACCAGGCGGTGCGCGACCGGATCCAGGCGCAGCAGGAACGCATGCAGCAGATGGTCGGCCAGCAGCGCGCCGGCCGCGGGCCGGGCTGGACCGGCGATCCGGACGCCATGGAGCTGGACGGATGAGGCCATCCCGGCCGGCCTGACCAGCGCACGGCTCCGTCGTTGCCGACCGCCGGGTACCGGACCGTCCCGCTGCGACCGGCTCGCCGCGCCGGCTCTCCCGCACCGATGACTTGCGGCACGTGATGACCGGCCCGTGATCAGCGGGTTCGCGGCTATGCTCGCCGCGTGGCGATCGACTCTCCCGCAGTGAAGACCCGCCGGAGCACGCCCCGGGACTGGGTGCCGCAGTGGTCGGCGGGCGCTGCGCTGCGCGCGATCCGGGCGACGCTGGTGGTGCCCGCCCTCTTCGCGTTCAGCGTCGCGGTGATCGGCAACCTGCAGGTGGCGACGTTCGCCGCCTTCGGCGGGTTCGCCACCCTGGTCTTGGCTTCGTTCGGCGGCGACTGGCGGGAGAAGCTGCGCGCGCACTTCGGGCTCGCCGTCGCGGGCAGCGTCCTGCTGGTCGTCGGGACCGTCGCCAGCGCGTCGCTGCCGCTGGCGGCGGTCGTCACGCTGGTCGTGGTGTTCCTGGTGCTGTTCAGCGGGGTCGCGGGCCCGAACGCGGCGACCGGCGCCCCCGCGGCGCTGCTCGCCTACGTCCTCCCGGCGGCCTCGCCCGGCACGCTGGGCATGGTGCCCGACCGCCTCGCCGGCTGGTGGCTGGCGTCGGTCGTGGGCACCGCGGCCGTCCTGCTGCTGTCGCCCCGATCTCCCGCCACCGCCCTGCGGGACGCCGCGTCCCGGTCGGCCGGCACCCTCGCCGGCTACCTGGACGCGGCCTTGCGCGGCGACCCGGAGGTGCAAGCGGCCAAGGAGGCGGCCGTCGAGGCCAAGCACCAGCTGATCGACGAGTTCACCGCCACGCCGTACCGCCCCACCGGGCTGGCCGCCGAAGACCAGGCCCTCGACAGCCTGGTGGGCCTGCTCGAATGGTGCTGTTCGGTCATCGCCGACACCCTCGGCGAATACCCGGACCTGAGCCGGGCACCCGAGGTCGAACGGGAACTCCTCGCCGAGACCAGCGCGTGCCTGCGAGCGGTCGCCGGTCTGCTCGCCGACCGGCCCGGTGCCTTGGACCCCGGCGAGCTGGACCGCAAGATCGAGGCGAGCGTGGCGTGGCTGCGCGGCATGGGCTCCGGCGATCCCGGTTACGCCGACGCCGTGCACCTGTCCTTCCACGCCCGGACCGCCGCTTTCGCCGCCCGCGCAGCGGCGGTCGAAGCTCGCGCCGCGACGCCCGGCAGCCGCCGCAAACGCTTTCCCGGCAGCCTCTCCCTGACGTCGCTGACCCGGGTGGCGTCACCTCAGACGAGCCTGCGGTCGGTGTGGTTCGTCAACAGCCTCCGCGGCGCGGTGGCCCTGAGCGCCGCGGTCGTCGTCGCCGGCGCGAGCGGCGTCGAGCACGGCTTCTGGGTGGTGCTGGGGACGCTGTCGGTGTTGCGCGGCAACGCGGCGGCGACCGGGTCGACCGCGTTGCGCGCGCTGGCCGGCACCGTGCTGGGGGTCGTCGTCGGCGCGTTGCTGCTGCTGGTCATCGGCACCAGTACGCCGGCGCTGTGGATCGCTCTCCCGCTCGCGGTGCTGGTCGCTTCCTACGCGCCGGGCGCCCTGCCTTTCGTGGTCGGCCAGGCCGCCTTCACCGTGACGGTGGTCGTGCTGTTCAACCTGCTCGCCCCGGCCGGGTGGCGGATCGGGGTCGTGCGGATCGAAGACGTCGCGATCGGCTGCGCGGTGTGCCTGGTGGCCGGCGCGCTGTTCTGGCCCCGCGGCGCCCGGGCCGTGGTCGCCGACGACCTCGCCGACAGTTTCCGCACCGGCGGTGCGTACCTCGCGACGGCCGCGCACTGGGCGCTCGGCCTCCGCCACGACCCGCCCGCCCCGGCCGCGGCGACCGCCGCCGGCGCCCGGCTCGACGACGCGCTGCGCGGGTTCCTCAGCGAGCAGGGCACCAAGCACGTCCCCAAGCCTCTCCTGTGGCGGCTGGTCACGGGCACCGTCCGCGCCCGGCTGACCGCGCACTCGCTGGCCGGGCTCCCGAACCCCCACGTCGAACCCGACCCGTTCCGCCTGCTCCTCGGCGAGCAGGCCGGCCAGCTCGCCGCCTGGTACGACCACCTGGCGTCCCGCCTCGACCGCACCGACCACGGCGACGTGCCGATGCTCGCCCCGCCCACGTTCCCGGAGCTCCTCGAGCAGCCGGGTGCCTCGGTGCGCGACCTCGCCTGCGCGTTGTGGGTCCACGAGCACATCAAGCACATCGCCGCCCGGCTCGCCGAACTCGTCGAGCCCGCCGGTGTGGTGGCGGCCCAGCGCCATCGCCCGTGGTGGCGGTAGCTCCGGCCGTCTCGCCGGTGCGGTCTCGAATACCCCCGTTGTAACTCTCGGCGCGCGCGTGGCGACTGACTGCCCGTGCTGATTTCGCCGAGTGGACTCGAGGAACGGGTGGCCGGATGACCGAAATGACCCACCCGGAGGGCGTTGACCGTGAGCGGGTGGCGTCGCCGGCCCGTCTCGTGATCGCGTTCGCGGATCTCGCCCGGGATGTCGTCGCCGAGGTGGCGCCCGACCAGTTGCCCTACTTCGCGCTGGTGACGGCCGAGTGGGCGGCGGGCAAGGATCCCCGCCGGCCGGGCGGTACCTGGTCCGGTGGCGAGATCGGCTCCGGCGGCGCGTTTTCCGTACTCGGCGACGTGATCCTGCCGCTGCTGACCGGCACCGCCGCGCAGGTGCTGGGCGCGGCGGGGTTCGCCGGTCTGCAGCGCCGCCGGTGGCGCCGCCGCCGTCCGCGTCCGGCGCACCTCGTCCTGGACGTCTCGCGGATCGGCGAGATCCGGGACGCGTGCGTCCTCCACGGCCGGACGCTGGGACTGAACGAGGCCGAGGCGACGCTGCTGGCCGATGCGGTGCAGGCGGTCCTGCGCCGGACGGCGGACGGCGAGCGCTCTTGATCTCCTGCGTACCCCCGGCCCGCGAAGAGTCCGTTTCCCTGCGCATCGCGCCTGCGCCGCCGCGTCTGTGGTGGGTGTACGTCCTGGTCACGCTCGCGCTGGCCGCCACCGGCGCGGGCGCTGCCGAGGCGCTGTTCGTCACCCACGACTTCGGCGACTACACCGCGGCGCAGGCTTGCCTGGCCCGCAACGGGATTTCCGTCTCCGACGGGCAGCCGACCGCGTCGATGGGCCCGAGCTACGCCGACTGCGCCCGTGGCTACGACCGGCGGCTCGGGTTCACCAGCCTCGCCGGCGCCGCCGTGCTCCCGGCGACCGCGTGGCTGCTGATGGTCGCCGGTGGCCTGGCCACCCGGTGGAGGTTGCGCAGGAGCCGGCTCGCCGGCGTCCCGGCGGCCGACCTCGACCGGCTGACCGAACGCTTCACGGCGTTGTGCGAGAGCCAGGGCCTGACCGCGCGTCGGCAGCCCAGGCTGGTCCTCGCCCCGCCCGCGACACGTGTCACCGACGCGTTCACCACCGGCCTTCCGGGCGCGCGCTCGTGGGTCGTCGTGCCGCAGGCTTACGCCTACGGTGGCAGTGCCGCGTTCGACGCGGTCGCGCTGCACGAGCTGGGTCACGTCCGCGCCCGGGACGTCCGGTGGGCGTCGGCCGCCTGGTGGGCCGGCTGGCTCGCCGTTCCGGCCCTGGTCCTCGCGCTGCTGCCGATCCTGGACGTGCCGGCGACGATGTGGAGCTTCTACGGCGGATCGCTGGTGGTCGCCACGGTCACCGCTGGTGCGCTCCTGGCGGTCCGCGCCGCGCTCCTGCGGCAGCGTGAGCTGGCCGCCGACCGGCACGCGGCCGAGGCGACGGGAAATCCGGACGCGATGGCCGTCGTCCTCGGCGCCGGCATCGCCCGGATCCGTGGGGTCCGCCGGGTTTTCGCCACGCACCCGCCGGCGTCGGACCGCCTCGCCCCGGGCGGGCGCGAGGGGCGCTGGGACGGCGGGTTCGTCTACACCGCCGCCGCGGGTGTCGTGGCGATGCTGACCTACCACGGTGTGCACGCCGTGCTCGGGAACCTGCTCGGGTTCGTCGACACCGATCCCCGGCTGCCCGCCGACGTGGCGATGGCCGTCGCGGCGCTGCTGTGGACCGCGGTCGTGCTGCCGGCGTGGACCCGCCGGGCAGCGCTGCCCGAGCCGGGGTGGGCGGGCTCCTGGGCGGGCGCGGTGGCCGGGCTGGTCGCCGGATTCTGCCTGCAGGTGCCGGGCGCGGCCGCGGCGATCACCGCGTTCTTCGCGCCCGAACGGCCGCTGCTGGTTCTGGCCTTGGCGGTGACCGCGTTCGCGATCGCCGTCTTGACGTCGGCGATCGCCACCCGGCTCGCCGAGCCCGCGGGCAGCACGCTGCGGCGGCGGGTGAGCTGGGCAGGCGGTTCTCTCGCCGTCGCGGTCGCCCTGACCGCGACCGTCAGCGGGACGGTGTCCTCGGTGGCGACCTTCCTGCTGTTCCCCGACCCGGCGATCGCCCGCGGGCACGTCATGGGCCTGGGCAGCGATCGCGCGTGGCAGTACGCCCCGGTCGTGATCCTGGCCGGGCTCGTGTTCGTCACCCTGCGGCAGCGGTGGCGCCGGCCCCGGCGGGTCAGCGTGTCGGTGGCCGCGGCGACCGCGGTGATCGGGGGCGCGGCGGCGGCGCTGTCCGGGCTGCTGCGCCTGCAAGCCGGGCAGAGCAACGACGTCCGGTACCTGCTGGCCTCCCAGCGGTGGTGGATCTGCGCGTTCGCGGGCCTGGTCGCGGCGGTGGCCGTCGTGCTCGCGAACCGCCGCCGCGGTGCGATCCTGGCCGGCGTGCCGTCGGCTTCGGTGATCGGCCTGCTGGTCACCGCAGCTGCGGGGGCCATCCAGTACACGGCCGTGCGGATCGCCGGGTACGCCCGGGAATCCTCGGTGTTCCAGCAGTCGGTGCAGGTGCCGGGTTGGCTGCTGCTGGTCGCGCTGATCGTCACCCTTCCGGTGACGTCGCTGTTCGCTACCGCCTGGGCGAGCCGGGCCCCGCGGCGGGGAGCGGCCGCGTGGACCGTGGGCTCCGGGGCTGTCACGGTTCTGCTCATGGTGGCCCTGATCAGCGGCCGGCTCTCGGCGGTCACGGTCACCGAGCAGGACTACGCGGCCGGGCAGGCGGTCCTCGCGCCGTCCGCGCCGACGCCGGTTCCGGCCGTCCCGGCCGCATCGCCGGACCACGGCCGCCCGCTCGACGAACCCGCGGCCAGCGCGGCACTCGGCCGTCTGCCCGCCGTCCTCCCGGCCGATGCGAAACCCGAGGACAGCGAACCGTCGACGTCGGTGCCGGTGACCCCGCCGGACTGCGACGCGGCGGACAAGAGATTCGCCGCGCTCGAGAAGGCCCAGCCTCGGACGGCCGACGTCGAGCGCAGCTACGCGTTCGCCGCGCCCGGCACCGTCGGCGGAGCGCACGTCACGGCATCGGTCACCTCCTACACCGGCGTCGAGGACCTGTTCCCGGCCATGGACGAGGCCACGCGCGCGTGCACGCACTTCCGCATGCCGCAGAAGATCTACGACGGGGGACACCTCGACGGCGTCCTCACCCCGGGAGCGGCTCCCGCGTCGCCTTATCCGGCCCGTATCCGCAACCGGTCGTTCACCGGACGGTTCCACGGAAAACCGGCGGTCGTGATCAGCCGTGAATACAGCGTCCACATCGGACACAACCTGGTCGACGTCGAGGTCTTCTACGGGTACATCCGGACGCCACCACCGCAGGCGGTGCTGGACCAGGCCGACCGCATCCTGACCGACGCGGTGACCGAACTCGCCGGAACACTGTGAGACACGGGCGCGGCGGCGTCGAGCACGGCGAAATCGGCCAGCATCTACCCTGGTACCGGAAGCGTCGGGTAGCAGGAAGGTTCGAAAGTGACAGTGAACGCCGTCGACATCGGCAAGGCGGCCGGCGTGCTGCGCGCCGGGGGATTGGTCGCCGTCCCGACCGAGACGGTGTACGGGCTGGGCGCCAACGCGGAGGACCCGGCCGCGGTCGCGCGCGTGTTCCAGGTCAAGGGCCGCCCGCCGACCCACCCGCTGATCGTCCACCTCGCCGGCGCCGAGCAGCTGGGTGACTGGGTCGCCGAGGTGCCCGAGACGGCACTGGTGCTGGCCGGGCACTTCTGGCCGGGGCCGCTGACGCTCGTGCTGCGCCGCGGTCGCCGGGTGCCGCTGGAAGCGACCGGCGGGCTGGAGACGGTCGCCATCCGGGTGCCCGCCCACCCCGTCGCGCTCGAGCTGCTGTCGGCCTTCGGCGGCGGTGTCGCGGCGCCCTCGGCCAACCGCTTCGGCTCGGTCAGCCCGACCACGGCGGAGCACGTCCGGGCCGAGCTCGGTGACGCCGTCGACTTCGTGCTCGACGGTGGCCCGTGCGACGTGGGCGTCGAGTCGACCATCGTCGACGCCACCGGCGACACCCCGAGCATCCTGCGGCCCGGTGGGGTGACGCCCGAGGACCTCGAAGCGGTGCTCGGGCGCCCGGTGGCGACCGGTTCGGCGAGTCCGATCCGGGTTCCCGGGCAGCACCCGTCGCACTACGCCCCGCGGGCGCGTGTCGTCCTGGTCGAGCCGGGGGAGATCGCCACCGCAGCGCAGGCCGCGCAGGAGCAGGGGCACCAGGTGGGCGTCTTTCTCCCGCCCTCCTGCGCCGACGTTCCGGTGAAGGCGCACGCCGTGGTGGCGGTTCCGGAGTCGATGGCCGGCTACGCGCGCGGGCTGTACGGCTTCCTGCGGGAGCTCGACCAGCTGGGGTGCGACGTCATCATCGCGTCGTTGCCGGCGGAGGAGGGGCTGGGTCTCGCGATCGCCAACCGCCTTCGCCGCGCGGCCGGGCCCCGCGAGCTCCGGTGACGGGCGCCGGGGTCAGGACGGGGAGCCGGCGGTGACGTCGAGGCCGCGGGCCGCCACCACGTCCGCGCGGCCGTCGGCCAGCCGGTAGCACAGGCCGACGACCGCGGTCTGGCCCGCGTCGACCCGGTCGGCGAGCACGCGGGAGCGCTCCAGCAGCAGGTCCACCGTGTGGCGGACGTGTTCGGCGAGGATTTCGCCGGGTTCGACCCGCCCGGCGGCCCTGGCCGCCAGCACGCTGGGCGTCACCCGCTCGACGACGTCCCGGATGTACCCGCCGGGGGTCACCCCGTCCTCCAAGGCGGCGGAGGCGGCGCCGACCGCGCCGCAGGAGTCGTGGCCGAGGACCACGACCAGCGGGCAGTCCAGCACGGCCACGCCGTATTCGATGCTGCCCAGCACCTCGGAGCCGGCCACGTGCCCCGCGGTGCGGACGACGAACAGGTCACCCAGACCGCGGTCGAAGATGATCTCGGCGGCCAGCCGGGAGTCGGAGCACCCGAACAGCACGGCGAACGGGCGCTGGCCGGGCGTGACCTCGGCGCGGCGGGCGGCGTCCTGGTTCGGGTGTTCCGGGGTGCCGGCGACGAAGCGCCGGTTGCCCGCGAGCAGCAGCTCGAACGCGCCGGCAGGGGTCAACGAATCGATCTCGGCCATGGCTGCAGCCTAAGCCAGGCCCCACGCCCGTGCCCGGCAACGCGGGAGTCGCGGAAACCGGACCGGCGGGTGATTCCGGCGCGGACGTACCCATCCGGGTGGTAACGCGCGGCGAATCCCCCGAGATACCCGAAGCGACAGCTGCGCAGCTCGCGACCCGGTGCTTCCCGCCGAGATGCGTCGAGGCTGCTCGGCGGAAGAGGACGGGCACTTGAGTACTGTCGTCGATCCCCACGGGGATCCCGCCACCGACGTGCTGGTCCTGCGCGGTGCCGGGGACCTCGCCGACGCGCACGCCGCGGAGAAGATCGTGGCGCCGGCCGCCGCGGCCGATCCCGCGACCGCCCTCGTCCTGGACCTGGCGGCGGTGACCTACCTGACCACGGAAGCCGTCGTCCCGTTCGTCGCACTGGCCCGCCGCTGCGCCTCGGAGGGAACGTCGTTGCGCGTGGTGGCCTCCGAGCCGGTCCGGCGCAAGCTGGCGAGCCTGGGACTGCTCTCCACCTTGGTGCTGGGCCCGTGAAACGGCGCGAGTGCCGCCGGCTAATCGCCGTGACCGCGAACCTCCGGCGCGCCGAAGCGCTCGACGGCGGCGTCCACGGTCCGATGGATGTCGAACAAGTCGTCGACCCGGGTGATCGCCAGCGGCCTCAGCACGCTGCGCTGGGTCGCCACCAACGCGACGTCGATGCCCGCCTTCCCGGCGGCTTCGTGCAGCCAGGCCAGCGCGGAGAGACCGGCCGAGGCGAAGAACCCCACGCGGCTCAGGTCGACCACCAGCGCCCGGGGATTCCGGGCGAGCGCCGCCTCCATGGCCGCACGCAGCGTCGACCGCACGACGTGATCCACGTCGCCGCCCACTTCGAGGACCGCGATGTCGCCGATCGATCGCACGGCGGCCGCCGGCATCGGCGGGTGCCCAGGTTTCATGAGCTGTGCTCCGAGGGAAAGCCGGTTCTGTCGACCGGGAACGACGACGGCGTGCTGCACGCCACGGCTGACGGCTGAACCGCGACCTCAGAACGACCTGGCACGGCGGGCGACCACCACGTCAGTTGTCATATGACAACAGTGAGCCTAGAGTCCCGCCGCGCGGTTGTCATCCTCGGTCAGATCACGATTGGCTGCGGCCTGGAACGCGCGCAGCCCGGTGGCGAGGGCGTCTCGTTCCTCGGCGGTCAGCGCGGCGAGAACGCCGTGCAGGCTTTCCCGGCGACGTGCCCGCAGGTCCTGCAGGTAGGCCCGGC
This sequence comes from Amycolatopsis sp. Hca4, assembly GCF_013364075.1. Lineage (GTDB taxonomy): Bacteria > Actinomycetota > Actinomycetes > Mycobacteriales > Pseudonocardiaceae > Amycolatopsis. Next base: position 1,836,548 of record NZ_CP054925.1, on the reverse strand, counting down.
CGCTGTCGCTGAGGCGCAGGACCAGCTCGCGGCGGTTCCGGGAATGGGGGAGCCGTTCGACGAAGCCCACGGCTTCCAGGCGGTCGCACAGCCTGCTGGCCAGCGGCGGGGTGGAGCCGAGCAGTTCCGCCAGTGTCCGCAGGTTCAGCCCTTCGTAGCGGTCGAGCGCGACGACCGCTCGCACCTGCGACACCGACAGCGGCCGGGGAGAAGCGTCACGGGCCCGCTCGAACAGGATTTCGAGCAGCTCCGCGGTGTCGGACACGGCCTCGGCCACCTGGTCGGCAGCGCGTGTCCTGCGCGAACGGTTCACCGCGTTCACTGTGGCATCCCTAGGTCGAGCCGTCGACGCAGCCTATCGTGCGCTCTCACCCGATCGGAGCGGCCTCCGGCTCGGAACGACACCACCGCGTGGCGATCCACCGCCGACTGTTGTCACATGACAACAGTTGTCGTACGGTGTCCGCGTGGTCAGGAATCTACCCCTCGTCCGCGGCGAGCGGCGGCGCGAAACGCGCTCAGCCCGGCGGACAGAGCCTCGCGTGCTTCGGGAGGCAGCGCGGCGAGCACAGTCGCGATGTGCTTCTTCCGGCGCGCCCGCACCCGGTTCAGGTGAGCCCGTCCGCGTTCACCCAGCCGCAAGGACAACTCGCGGCGACTGTGCTTGCTGAGCGTGCGTTCGACGAATCCGGCGGCCTGGAGGCGGTCGCACAGGCGGCTGGCCAAGGGCGGCGTGGTCCCGAGCTGCTCGGCCAGCGAGCTCAGGTTGATGCCTTCGTGGCGGTCGAGCACCACCAGGACCCGGAACTGCGAGGCCGGTAACGAGTCCTCGGAGACCTGACGGGCGTAATCCCACAGGAACCCGAACGAGTCGACCAGGTCGGCGGGCTCGGCCGCGGCTGCGTCAGCCTGCCAACGTGTCGACCGGTCCACAGACCCGATTTTCGCACCTCAATCCCCGTCCGGCAGCGCCACGAGCGATCTTCGGCCTTTCCGAAGAGCCGGTTCGGGCCGACATCGACAGGAGCCCCGCCAGCCTCGGGCTCCGAGGAGGACACCGCGGTGAAGACGACGGCGGTCGACCGGCTGCTGCGCGAAGCCGCGCCGCACGAACTGCTCGCGGTGCTGCGAGCCGTGCTGACCGCGGGATGGGACGCCCAGGCCGTCGAACTGCTGCTCGCCGACTACGGCATGACCGAGCTGCAGCCGGTGGCGGACCTTCCCTACAGCAGGGATCCCGTGCCGGTGCGGGGGACCGCGCCGGGCGTGGCGTTCACCGGTCAGCAGGTGAGGTTCGAAAAGACCGCGAGCACGGTCACCGCGCACGTCCCGGTCTCGGTGCGCGGTGACCGCCTGGGTGTCCTGGCGGTCACCTTCGCGACCGCACCGGACCCGGCGGTGCAGCTCGAACTGTCCCGGATCGCCGGAGCACTCGCCCACGAGCTCCTGGTCGCCGGCCGGGACACCGACCTCTACCTGCAGGCGCGACGGACCAGCCGGCTCACCCTGGCCGCGGAGATGCAGTGGCAGCTGCTGCCGGGACGCTCCTGCACCCGGCCCGAGTTCGCGCTCGGCGGGCAGCTCGAGCCCGCTTACGCCGTCCACGGCGACAGCTTCGACTGGTCGGCGACGGCCAGGTCGCTGACCGTGACGCTGGTCAACGGCACGGGACACGGCGTCGACGCCGCCATGGTCACCCACCTCGCCGTCAACGCCATGCGCAACGCCCGCCGCGCCGGCGTGCCCCTGACCGCCCAAGCCGAACTCACCGACCAGGCCCTGCACGGCCACTACGACGGCCGCGAGTACGTCACCGCCCTGCTGCTGCAGCTCGACCTGGCGACCGGCGCGCTGGACGTCGTCGACACCGGTTCCCCGCGCGTGTGGCTGCTGCGTGACGGCGATGCCCGCCGCGTGTCCTTCGACGAGCAGCTGCCCCTGGGCGCCTTCGGCGACACCGACTACCTCACGCAGCGCCTGCAAGCCAGGCCCGGCGACCGGCTGGTCTTCGTCAGCGACGGCGTCTACGACGTCATGGGCCCCACCGGCGACCTGTACGGCGACGCCGGCCTCGCCCGCGCGGTCACCGACACCGCCGAACTCCCGGCGGCGCAGGTTCCGGGCGCCGTGCTGGCCGACCTGGCCCTCCGCCGCGCGGCCGGGGGGACGACCGACGACGCCATGGTCGTCTGCCTCGACTGGTTCGGCCCCGGCGCGAGCGCACCTGCGGGGTGAGTGGCGTGCTTCACACGATCGGGTCGTGACGATCTTCCCGCTCGGCTGTCTGTCCGGTGTGGAGGAAACAATCGAAGTCGGTTCCTCTGCCACCGCAAGACATCCGATCCGTGCGAAGGAGACACCACGATGACCGCTGCTGCCACCAAGGTTCCCGCGCAGACCTCTTCGTCCCAGCCCGCCGCGAAGACCGAGGGCGCGCTGGTGAGCGCCCAGGGCTCGACGTCGATCTCCGACGTCGTGGTGCAGAAGATCGCCGGCCTGGCCACCCGCGAAATCCCCGGTGTGCACGCACTCGGCGGGGGTGCGGCGCGGGCGTTCTCGGCGATCCGGGAGCGGATCCCGGGCGCGACCGCCTCGGCGGGCCAGGGCGTGTCGGTCGAGGTGGGGGAGAAGCAGGCCGCCGTCGACCTGCAGCTGGTCGTCGAGTACGGCGTCTCGATCGCCGACCTCTCGCGTTCGGTGCGCCGCAACGTGATCACCGCGGTCGAGCAGATGACCGGCCTGGAGGTCGTCGAGGTGAACATCCACGTCGGCGACCTGCACCTGCCGTCGGACGACGAAGGCGACAACACCGACACCGGCCGGGTGCAGTGACCCCCGAGCCCGACGCCGCCCGGATCGCCGCCGCCGTGCTGGCCGTGCCCGGCGTGGCCGGCCTGCACGGCGGCCGGTTCGGGGAGATCGCCACCCTCGACCCGCCGCGGCGGATCAAGGGCGTCCGGGTCCGCGACGAAGACGTCACCATCGCCGTCACCGCGCACTTCCCGGTGGTGGCCGCCGACCTCGCCGCGGCCGTGCGGGCCGCGGCGGGCGTCACCGGCCGGGCCGTGCACGTCATCCTGGCGGACCTCGCCGAACAGCCCACTGTGGAGCAGCAAGCGAAGGAGAAGGTGTCGTGAATTCCACCCAGCTCGGCCTCCTGACCGGCCTCGTGCTCGGCCTGGCCGTCGCCTTCGGCGGGTTCGGGGCGTTCGCCGCCGTCGCCGTCCTCGGCGCGATCGGGTTCCTCGTCGGCCGCGTTCTCGACGGCAAGCTCGACCTGTCCCAGCTGTCCGGGCGCGACCGGGGCTGAGCACCGTGACCGCCACCCTCGAACGCGGCACACTCACCGTCGCCGACCAGGCCGTGCAACGCCTGGCCGCCCACGCGGTGCGGGAAATCGACGAGGTCGGCGGCGCCGCCGGCCGGGTCCTCGGCGTCAGCCTCGGCGCCGAAGACCCCGACCGGTCCGCCAAGGTCACCGCCCACGTCACCGGCGGCGAGGTGGCGCTGGACGTGCGCCTCTCGATCACCTACCCGGCCTCGGTGACCCGGACGACCGAGCGGGCCCGCGAGCACCTCGAGCGACGCGTCGAGGAGCTGACCGGTCTCACCGTCACCCGCGTCGACATCACCGTGACCGCCCTGCACAGCCCCGTCGCCACGTCCCGGAGGGTCGAATGAAACGCCGTCCACGCCGCAGCGTCCCGGCTCTGCTGAGCGCGCTCGTGCTGCTGGCCGCGTGCGTGCTCGTCGCCGTGAGCGCCATCCAGCGCATCCTCGGCGAACGTCCCTGGATCAGCTACGACACGGTTGCCGCCACGCTGCACGACCTGCGCTGGAACGACATCGTGACCGCCGTCGCCGGAGGGGTTCTCGCGCTGGCCGGCCTGGTGCTGCTGCTCGCCGCGATCCTGCCCGGGACGGCCACCGTGCTGCCGCTGGCCGGGCGGTTCGATTCCGGCGTCGCCCGCGGCGGCTACCGCACGGCCCTGCGCACCGCCGCGGCCGCCGTCGACGGCGTCGCCGCGGCCCGGGTGAAGCTCGGCCGGCGGCGGGTCAAGGTCCGCGTCGACACCGCCCGCACCCGCCCCGACGGGCTGGCCGACGCCGTCCGCACGGCGGTCGCCGACCGGCTGGACCGGATCGGCCCGGCCGCCCGGCCCGCGGTGGCGGTGCGGGTCCGCGCCCCGAGGAGGACGACATGACCGACCTCAACCGCCCGGCCCGCCTCAACCGCACGGTGCTGGCCTTGCTCGGGCTGCTCCTGCTGGCCGCCGGCGGATTCGCGGTGGCGACGCACTTCGGGCGCTTGCGCGTCCTCGACCCGGCGGCCACGCTGGTGCCCGGCACGGCCGCACCGCCGACGTGGGTCTGGTACGTCACCGCCGCGGTCGCGGTGCTGCTGGGGTTGCTGGCGCTGCGCTGGATCCTCGCCCAGCTGACCCGCCGGCCGCCGACCCGGACGTGGCGCTTCGACACCGACCCGGACCGCGGCCGCACCGAACTGGCCGCCGACACCGCCGTCGCCCCGTTCACCGAAGAACTGCGCGCCCATCCCGGCGTCCACCAGGCGCGCGCGACATTGGCGGGGGCCCGCGAAGCCCCGACGCTGGCCCTCGTCATCACGCTGGCCCAGGACGGTGACCCGCAGGAGGTCCGCGAACACCTGGCGGCGGAGGCCCTGCCCCGGCTGCAGCAGGCGCTCGACCTGGAAGCCCTCCCGGTGAGCGTGGAGTTCCGCTTCGCCGCCGCCACCGGCCGCAGCCTCCGCTGACGGGTCGAGGGCCACGGCCCGGCCCTCCCGGATCCGCGGAACCACCGCCGATCCGGGAGGGCGTGAGGAATTCAGTAGCAGTCGTTGCAGCTGGTCACGTGCACCTTGGTGCCGCCGCGGGGCTGGTCGGACTCGAACCTCATCCGTTCACGCCGGGAGGACGACATCGCCGACCAGCCCTGGCGCGGTCCGTCCACGCACAGGCCCTGTGCGCTGCTGTACCGGCCCTGCAGGGTGTAGTGGCCGTAGTAGTCGATGTACCCGACCTCCAGCACGGGCTTGGCCCACTGGCAGTTGGTGGTGGTCATCCGGGTCCAGACCGTTCCGCACGTCGACGAGTAGCGGAGCTCGATGTAGTCACCCCAGTTGTCGGTGTACTGGTCGAGGTTCTTCGCGCCCGTCGAGCACCCCATGGCCTTCGGGTCCTTGCCGTTGCAGCTGTTGTAGCCGCAGCCGACGGCCAATGCCGGGGCGACGTCCAGCCCGAGCAGGCCGATGCCGGTGACCATCGCGACGCAGACAACGCGTCGAATCCGGGTGAATCGCATGCGTTCCTTCCTCCACATCAGGCGTGACACACGGACTGGTCCTTGCGGCAGGCGATGGAAGCCTTGTTCCGGTGGTCGACGTCGGTCAGCGTGATGTTGACCTGCTGGACACCCCCGGGCACGTCGGTCGCCAAGGGGAAGTCGTCGATGGTGCCGGTCAGGCACGCGCCGCGGACCTCCCAGATGTCGGTCACCCGCGTGTTCCCCTGGTAACCGGCGTAGGCGACGTCCACGCACTCGCCGCTCTTGACGGTCAGGGCCTGGTTCGAGAAGGTCACCGTCCTGCCGGAGGTCGACCAGCTCAGGTTCCCCGTGAGGTGCCCGACGATCGTGCCGGAGCTGTGCCGCACGATCACCTCGAACCCGGACGGCGCCGCGCTGGCGACCGGAGCCCCGGCGACGATGGCCGCCGCAGCCGCGGCGACCACGGCGACCGCTTTCCCCCGGCGGCCCGGGTTGCGGCGTGTTTTGGTGCTGATTCCCATCGTCGGTCTTCCTCTCGTCAACCGTGTTCGACTGGCGACGGAAGCCTCACAATGCTCACTGCAGTCGCGCTGCAGGCCTACGGAAAGTAGCTGGCCGGGAGCCCGCGGCATTCCGCGCGGCACGCACGGAGATCCGGGTCGCGGCACCGAGACTCCCGTGGCGCCGACGGCTCGCCTGGCCGAGATCGACGAAATCATCCCGCTGTCGTAGGCCCAGACGCTGCGGTGCGAATACTGCGCGGCCGGCGTCGACGTCATGTGGCGCAGTTACCTCGGCGAGCACGTGACGAAACTGGCGTTCTCCGCGGGCGATGTCGTGTCCTACCGGCTTCGTCAAGCTTGACCGTTCAGCCAGGCGTGCGCTCGCTCGAAGGTGGCGTGGACGACGACAACCCGGTCCACGGCGGTCACCTGCAGGGGCCGCAACACCGCGCGCTGGCCGGTGACAACGCAGAAGGGCACATCGGCCGCCTGCGCAGCGGCGGTCAGCGTGAGCAACCCGACGACACCGGCGGCCCCGAGGAAACTCACCTCGGTGAGGTCGGCGATCACGGCCACCCGTCGTTCGGCAAGCAATTCCTCGACGTGGTGAACGAACCTGGGCGCGGTGGCCATGTCGATCTCGCCGTCGACGGAAGCGATCAGCAATTCCCCCGCCCGCAAATGAGTGCAGTCAAGGGGCAATGGCAGCTCGCCCTGGCTTGGCCGGCGGAACGTGAGAGACACGGCATCGATCGTATCGGAAGGTGTGGGCTGCGGAGCATTGATAACGCCAACGGGTGATGTGAAAGTGTTTATTCGCGGCAGTGGTTCCGCCGGTGACAACAATTCGCTGCTGAACGTGCGCATCCCACCCCGCCTCCGCGGTCACGACGCATCCGGGCCTGTTTGAAAGCTGTCTGCAGGTCGGGCGCCGGCCGTGAGAACCGGCAGGGCCAGGCGATCGACGGCGTGCTCGAGAAAAGCGGCGTCCAGCGGGAGCCGCCACAGCCAGCGCATGAACAGCACGGACGCGACGACCTCCTCGAACAGTCCCGCGTCCACCGGGCCGGGCAGTTCGCCGCGTTCGACGGCGCGCTCGACCACCTCCTCCGGGAGCCGGGCGCCGCTGGAGAACCGGGTTTCCAGCTCGTCGATCAGCTCCGGGTCGGAAGCGCGGGCCTGCACCAGCCCGATCGCGAGCCGCCCGTCGAACCCGTTGAGCACTTCGGCGAAGCGCCGCGTGTGGGCGAGCAGGTCGCCGCGGAAGGTGCCGGTGTCGACCGACCACGACGTCCGGTTCCTCTGGTAGCGCGCCATGGCGGCGACGGTGATCTCCCGCTTGTTGCGCCAGCGCCGGTAGATGGTGGCCTTCGACGTGCCCGACCGGGCGGCGACGGCGTCGATCGTCATCGACACGTACCCGGCTTCGGCGAGCAGCTCCAGCACGGCGTCGAGGATCCGGGCGTCCCGGGTGGGATCCAAGGGGCGAACGCTCATGGGGTGAGCATATCAGTGCACGTCGAGGGCTTGAACGGTACGAAACCGTTTCGTACTGTAGGGTCGACGGCGACTCCGAGAGGAAGGGACACCATGACCGTCACCTCCTACGCGGCGCACTCCGCGGGCACCCGCCTCGAACCGTACAAACGCGAGCCCGGCCCGCTCGGCGCGCTGGAAGCCGACGTCCGCGTGACGCACTGCGGCGTCTGCCACAGCGACATCGGCCAGATCGACAACGAGTACGGCATCACCCGCTACCCCTGCGTCGCCGGCCACGAGGCCGTCGGCGTGGTCGAGGCCGTCGGCAGTGCGGTCGACACCGCTCTGCTGCCGGTCGGCACCCGGGTGGGTGTCGGCGCGATCGCCGGTGCCTGCTTCCGCTGCGCGTTCTGCCTCAGCGGACGGCAGAACCTCTGCCCGCAGCGCGACGACACGGTCATGCGCGGCGACCGCGGTGCCTTCACCGAACTGCTCCGCGTCTCCGACTGGCGCACTGCCTACCCCATCCCCGGCGCGATCCCTTCCGAACAGGCGGCACCGTTGATGTGCGCCGGTGTCACCGTGTTCGCGCCGCTGCTGCGCCACGGCGTCCGGCCGGTCGACCGGGTGGCCGTCGTCGGGATCGGCGGGCTCGGCCACCTGGCTCTGCAGTTCCTGTCCCACTGGGGGTGCGACGTCACCGCCATCTCGACCTCACGGTCCAAAATGGACGACGCCCTTCGCTTCGGCGCGAACTCGTTCATCGCCACGAGCGAAGACGGCGCTCTCGAGGCCGCCGCCGGATCGTTCGACTTCATCCTCTCGACGGTCTCGGCGAGCCTGCCGTGGAACGCTTATCTGAACCTCCTCGTGCCTCAGGGCCGGCTCAGCGTCGTCGGCGTCCCGCCCGAGGCAATCACGGTGCACCCGATGAGCCTCCTCCCGGCCGAGAAAACGATCTCCGGCGGCGTGCCGGCGTCCCGAGCGAAACCCGTTCGATGCTGGACTTCGCAGCCCGGCACGGCATCGGCCCCCAGGTGGAAACCTTTCCGGCCGCGGAAATCAACGCGGCGGTCGAGGTCGTCCGCAGTGGACGCGCACGCTATCGGGCCGTCGTCGCGTTCGCTTCGACGGCTCGATGGTCCGTCACGGCCGAGGAGGGCGTGGCGGCCCGCCGTCAGGGCCGATGACGGCCGGCCCCATGCCGCGGAGCTGGCGGCGGGACGAGATGCCGAGCTTGGCGAACACCTTGCCCAGGTGGTATTCCACGGTCTTCTCGCTCACGAACAGCGTGGCCGCGATCTGGTTGTTGGTCAGGTTTTCGTTGACCAGCGCGGCCACCTGGCGTTCCCGTTCGGTCAGTTCGGCGAAGCGCAGCAGGGGCGCCTCGGTGATCGCCGCCAGCGCCTGGTCGCAGCGCTCCACGAATGGCGCCGCGTCGAGTCTCACCAGGCGCTGGCGCGCTCTGCGCAACCAGACCGATGCCGCTCTGCCCTCGCCGCGGCGGTGCCGCAGCAGCCCGTAGGCCAGTTCCGCCTGCGCCCGGCCCAGTGCGTCGCTGTCGTGGTCGGCCGGGCGGGTGATGGCCTGCTCGAAGAACCAGCGGGCGCGCTGGGGGTCACCGGCGCGCTCGGCCAGCCGGCCGGCCAGCCACAGCTGGGTGGTGCGCAGGTAGCCCGCCTGCTCGGCGAGCCGGCCCAGCCGCACCAGCTCGGCCTGCGCCGATTCGGGGGCGGCGGCCTCCACCAGGGCCTCGGCCAGCAGCGGGCGCCACGACTGCTCGACCACCCACGGCAGCCGGCCGGCGGACTCGCCCGCGAACAGGTGCGCCGTCTCGGCGAAGAGGGCGATCACCAGCGCGTGGTCGCCCCGGGCCCCCGCCACCGCCGCCCGGGCAATGGTCAGGTACATCAGCCGGTGCTCACGGCGGACGCCCGGCACCTGCTCGATCCGGCCGATGTGGTGCGCGGCCCGCTTCCACCGCCCGCACACCGCGGCCAGCCGGGCCGCCTGCACCAGCGCGGCCGCGCCGGCGCCGGTGGGCAGGCTGCCGTCCCGGTCCATCCGCAGCGCCGTCTCCACCGCCTCGCTGGCCCTGGCCCAGCCGCCGAGCCGGAACTGCGCCTCGGCGAGCACCAGGGTGGCGCCGTGGTGCACGGTGTCGCCCGCCGGGTGGGTGGTCACCTCGAGCGCGGCTTCGGCCCGGACGGCCGCCTCGGTGAGCTTGCCGTTGAGCAGCAGCAGCGTCGCCCGGTCGAAGTCGAACACCCGCCCGGCGCCGAGCCCGCCCGCGCCGCGCAGTTCCGCGTCGGTGTGCTCCAGCACGGCCAGTGCGGTGCCCGGCCCGTCCCGGTGCAGCACCGCGAAGACCAGTGTCCGCGCGGTGCGCACCAGCACCGTGCGGTCCGCCTGGTCGGCGTGGTCGAGCACGAACCGGGCGTGCCGCACCGCCTCGTCCGCCCGGCCGAGCAGCAGCTGCACCCGGGCCAGGGCCGAGGCCGTCAGCAGGGCCAGCCAGCCGGGCACCACCCCGCCCTCGACCAGCGCGGGCAGGCAGCCCCGCAGCAGCGCGTCGGCTTCCGCCGGCCCGTCCGGGCGCCGGGCGAGCACCACCCCGAGCGCCGCGTCCCGCACCGGCCCCGGGTCGGTGCCGCGCACGGTCCGCTCGGCCTCGTCGAGGGAACCGCGCTCCCACCACACGTCCAGCACCGCGCCGGTGAGCACGGCCCGCTGGTGGTCCTCTTTGGCCGAGCTCAGGTCCGCGGCCCAGCGCAGGTACTCGACGGCCTGCTCGATCCGGCCGTCGAGCACCGCGGCGCTCGCCTGCGATTCCAGTTCGGCCGCCAGGGTCGGGCTCACCCCGATCGTCGCGGCGCGGCGGTGCCGCCACCGCCGCGCGTCCGCCACCAGTTCGGCGGCCGCGGCGTGCAGCTCGCGGCGGCGCGACGGCCGCAGCAGCTGGTAGACGCCGTCGGCCAGCAACGGGTCCGGGATTTCCAGCACCGACGGCAGATCCCGGGGCGCCCAGGTGAGCAGGCCCCGGCCGAGCAGGACTTCCAGTGCCGCAACGTGATCGGTGAACCCGGCGAGCTGCGCCACCTGGGTGATGCGGGCCGGGCTGCCCAGCACGGCGAGTGCGTCCAGCATGGTCCTGGCGTGCGCCGGCAGGCCGGCCAGCTGGATCTCCAGTGCGGCCACCAGCGACGGCGGGAGCACCGCGCCGCTCGCGTCGTGGTCCAGCTCCGCGCCGTCGATCAGGAGGTTCGCCACGCGGGGATTGCCCCCGGAGAACCGGGTCAGCCGCTCGGCCAGCCGCGCGTCCACCGGCCGCCCGTCGTTCCGGGCGAGGGCGAGGACCTGCTCGTCCGGCAAGGCGCCCAGCCGCACCGTCAGCGCGTCCAAAGCGGCCGCTTCCAGGTGCGGCCGCACCCGGCTGCCCGCCGACGGCGCCGGGCCGGCGACGGCCAGTGCCGAACGGCCGCGCACCGCCGAGGTGACGATCAGCAGGACCCGGCCCACCCGCAGCCGTCGCACCAGGAAACCGAAGCTCTGCAAGGATTGCTCGTCGCACCAGTGCGCGTCGTCCAGCACGATCGCCGCGGGGTGCACGCGCTGGATGCCGTCCAGCAACGTCAGCAGGCTGCGGCCGGTCGCGGCCGGCCGCGGCTCGGGCGAATCCAGGCGCGGGATGGCAACGCCCCGGGTGGCCGCGACGCGGCGCAGACCGGAGATGGCCTGGTCGGTCCCGCCGAAGCCGACGTCCCGTTCGGACTCGTGGCAGGCGATCCAGACCACGAGGAAGCCGGGCAGGTGGTCGACCGCCGCCCGCGCGAGGGCACTGCGGCCCATGCCGGGCTCGCCCTCGAGGTGCACGAGCGCCGGCTGCCCGCTGATCGCCGCCTTGGCGCAGTGGGCGATGGTGCGCAGTTCGCCGTCCCGGCCGGTCAGTCCACACGGGATGTCCCAGGCGTCTTCGGGCCATTCGCTGATGTCGAAGGAATCGTCGTCCGAAGTCACGGCTCTACCCGGTCGCCGCGCCGACCCCCCACCGGCCTGTGTGGCCGTCGTCTGCGGTTCATCGCCGTCCTTCGGGTCAGATAAGCCCTTCACGCATGGCGTAAGCGACCGCGTGCGACCGGTTGCGCAGGCAGAACCGGGTGGTCACGGCGTGCAGGACATTTTTGACGGTGCGGGAGGAGTACGCGAGCCGGGCCGCGATCTCGTCGGTGTCGAGCCCGTCGGCGACCAGGCGCAGGACCTGCGTTTCGCGGGTGGTCAGCCCGGCGAACGGGAGCGTGCGGGGCGGGACGCGGTCGCGCTCGTGCGCGGACACCTGCCGGAACAGCAGGTTCAGCAGCGTGGTCGGCAGTTCCGACTCGCCACGGGTGGCCTTGACCACGAGCTGCTCCAGCCGTCTCGGGGTGGCGTGCCGCCGCTCGATCACCGCGCAGATGCCGATCTCCACCGCGGCGCGCAGCTGGTCGTCGTCGAGCGCCGGGGTGACGAGGATGAACCGGCTGCACCCGGCGTGCCCGAGCTCGCGGGCCCGGTGCACGATCCGGTCGTCGATGGCGTCGACCGCGAGGACGACCACCGTTTCCGGGGTGATCGCGTCCCGGTCCACCAGGGTCAGCTCGGCCGACTGACCCAATTGCGCTGTCACCCCGAAACTGATGACCGGGTCGTCCGCCTCGGTCCAGACAGTGATTTTCTCGCCCATGCGAACGCTCCTCGAATCGTCCCCGCGTCCTGCGTGCGGACCCCGCCGCCCAGCTTGCCCCCGACGCGGACGGGCAGCCCTGGGGAACAGCCCCTAGTTCGTTCCCTAGCTTCGTCAGTCCACTAAACGCGTACCCCTAGGGCGAGGGTGCGCGATTCATCCGTACGGGGGCGGCCCCGGTACCGGTTGCCCGAACGCGCAGACGCTCTGCCCGATCCATTGGCTCCGAGTCGTACGTACCGGCGCACCCGCGAGGGGAGACTTCCGCCGACGGCTCCGCGCGCGAGGAAAAGGGGGACGACCATGCGAACTCCGGCGTCCGCGACGGCGAACCGGGCCCGGGTGTGGGCCGCAGGCGGCGCGCTGGCGCTGGCCGGTGCCGTGCTCCCGCTGACCGGCGACGCCGGCCCGGTGGCGCTGGCCGCGGCGCAGGGCCGGTTCGACTGCACCACCGGCGGCGGCAGCTACCCGGTCCCGGCCGGCACCACGCACCTGCTGGTCCGGGTGGCCGGAGGCGAGGGCGCCGACGCCGACGGCGGGGGCGGTGGGAACGGCGCGGTCGTCTCGGCGGTGGTGCCGGTCTCCGCCGGGCAGACCATCACCGTCTACGTGGGCTGCGGGCAGAGCGGCTACCACCGCGGTGGGGCCTCCGGGTCCGCCGGGAGCGGCCCGGGGTGCTCCGACGGCGTCCACAGCGGCGCGTCCGGCGGCGGCAGCAGCGCGCTGATCCGCGGCTCGAGCCGGCTCGTCGAAGCCGGGGGCGGCGGGGGCGGCGGGGGTGTCGGCGGGTGCAACGACGGCGGCGGGAACGGCGGTGCCGGCAGCGAGAAGGGCACCTCCGGCGGCAACGGCGGCTCCCACCTCGCCGGGCAGACCGGGGGCACCGGGGGCGCGGGCGGCGCCACCTCCGGCCCGGGCGGCAACGGCGGGAGCGGCGGGTCCTACGGCGGCGGAGGCGGTGGCGGGGGCGGCGGCTGCGCGGGTGGCGCCAACGGCACCGGCGGCAGCGGCAGCGGCGGCGGGGGTGGCGGCGGCGGGGGCGGCAGCTCCTGCAGCTCCGCCGCGAACACCGTCTACGAGAGCGCGGGCAACGACGGCGGCGGGAGCGTCACCATCGACCCGATCGCGCTGACGGTCACCAAGACGGCCTCGGCGGTCATCGACAACAACGCCGACGGCGTCCAGGACGCCGGCGACGCCATCCAGTACACCGTCACGATCGGCAACGACAGCAGCGTGGCGATCGGCGACATCGACGCCGTCGACACGATGACCGCGCCCTCCGGCGTGCAGATCCCGCTGTCCTGCCTGCCCGTGCAGCCGCCGACCACCCTCCAGCCGGGCAGCAAGCTCACCTGCACCGGCCAGTACACCCTGGTGGCCGCCGACCTCGACCGCGGCTCGGTGAGCAACGGGGTCACCGTCACCGGCAGGCTGCCCGCACTCCCGGGCGCTTCCACCGGCCTGCTCGTGACGGCCACGGCCGCGGTGACGAGCACCCTGGCCGACAACCCCAAGCTGGTGCTTACCAACGCCGTCTCCGGGATCGACGACACGAACGGCAACGGCCTCACCGACGCCGGCGACGTGATCGGCTACCGGGTCGAAGCGACCAACGCGGGCAACTCCACGCTCGCCGGCGCCGCGGTGACCGAGCAGGTGACCGGCGGGGCGACGCACGCGGTGCCGCTGACCTGCGACCCGGCCGCTCCCGGCCGGATCGTCATCACCGCCACGATGACCTGCACCGGCACCTACACGATCGCCCCCGGCGACGTGGACACCCCGGGCGGGACCATCACCGCGTCGGCCACCGCTTCGGCCACCAGCCGCGCCGGCGCCGGCACCACGACCGGCGCGGGCCCGGTGGAGACCAAGACCCGGCTGACCCAGCAGCCCGCGCTGACCACGCAGCTGACCGCGGCGTCCCCGGCCGACACGAACGGCGACGGCCGGGTCGACAGCGGCGACACGATCGCCTACACGGCCACCGTCACCAACAGCGGCAGCGTCACGCTCACCGACGTCGGCGTCACGATCGCCATGACCGCGCCCGCCGCGCCTGCCCCGGCTCCGGTGTGCACCCCGGCCGCCGGCTCGACCGTGGCACCCGGGGGCACGCTGTCCTGCACCGCGCAGTACACGATCACCCAGGCCGACGTGGACAAGGGCGAGGTGGCCGCGGCCGCGACGGCGACCGGGAAGTCCGGCGGCAACGCAGTGACCTCCCCGGCGGGCACGGCGACCACCCCGCTGAGCCGGACCTCCGGGCTCACCGTCAGCAAGTCGGTCTCCGGCATCACCGACGTCAACGGCAACGGCAACCTCGACGTGGACGACACGATCAAGTACGCGATCGCGGTCACCAACTCCGGCACCGTGTCCCTGACCGGGGTGTCGATGGTGGACCAGATGGCTTCGCCCGCCGGTCCCGACCCGGCACTGGCGTGCACGCCGAAGCAACCGGCCACACTGGCCGCCGGCGCGGTGCTCACCTGCACCGCCGCCTACAAGGTGACCCAGGCCGACGTGGACAGCGGCGGGGTGACCAACACCGCCACGGCCACCGGGGCGGCCCCGGGCGGCGACGCGGTCAGCTCGGACCCGGTCACCGTGACCGAGCCGATCACCGGCGCGCCCGCGCTCGCCATCGCCAAGACGGTCACCGGGATCTCCGACGAGAACCACAACTCGGTGACCGACGCCGGTGACGTCATCAGCTACTCGGTCGTGGTCACCGACACCGGCACCACGACGCTGAGCGCGGTGACGGTCGACGACCGGCTGACCCCGCCGGCCGGCCCGGCGCTCGCCCTGCACTGCTCGGCCGACCCGCCGGTGACGCTGCGGCCCACCGAGACGGTGTCCTGCACGTCGCAGTACACGGTCACCCAGGCCGACGTCGACAGGGGCAGCGTGGTCAACACGGCCACGGCGAACGCCAAGGCCCCCGGCGGCCGCAGCGTCACCTCGGGACCGGGCCAGGCGACCACGCCGCTGGCGAGCAAGGCCGCGCTGAGCGTGGTGAGCACGGTGACGTCGATCGAGGACCGCAACAGCGACACCGTCACCGACGCCGGCGACGTCCTGGTCTACGCGGTCACCGTGACCAACACCGGCAGCGTGACGGTGACCGGCGTGGCCCCGGTGATGACGCTGGCCGCGCCCGCGTCCGGGACCCCGCACCTCACCTGCGACCCCAGCGTGCCGGCGGCGCTGGCGCCGGGAGCGAAGCTGTCGTGCACCACGTCCTACCCGATCACCGCCGCGGACGTGCGCAAGGGCACGGTGACCGCCACCACCGCGGCAGCGGGCACCACCGCGGCCGGCGCCGGCGTCACCGCGGCGCCGAGCGTGCTCAGCACACCGGTGAAGGCCACCCCGGCGGGCGCGGCCACCGGGGCCGGTCCGGCCGGCAGCACCGCCGGGGCCACCGGCGGCCCGTCCGCCGGCGCGCGTCCGCCCGGCCGCCCGGGGCGGCTGGCCTACACCGGCGTGGCCGCCGGGCCCCTGGTGACGGCCGGTGTGCTGCTGGTCGCCGCCGGGACCGCACTGCTGCTGCTGACCACGGCCCGCCGCCGACGGCGAAGCCGGCGCTGAGCGAAGGGGGCGCCCGTGCACACCATCGACGAGGCCCGGGCCCGGCTGGCGGCGACCGCCCGGGCCCGCGACACCGCACTGGTCGCCGGGGCGGCCGCGCTGACGACCTGCCTGTGGGTGTCCACCGTGCTGGCGCTGGCCGTCCACCCGGTGCGCAGCGTCCCGCTGGCGGAGACGCGCCCGGCCGGCCCGCCGGGCGCGGCCGGCCCGGTCGCCGTGGCGGTCCCCGGTGATCCGGTGGAGGTACCCGCGGCGGTGCCCCCGCTCGGGGTGCAGCCCGAGCCGCTGCTCGCCCCGGATCCCACGGCGGGCGCGTCGGCGGCCTCGGACCTCTCGACCGGCGGCATCCCGCAGGTCGCGCTGCGGGCCTACCAGCACGCGGCGGCGGTGCTGGCCGCGCAGCGGGCCGCCTGCCACCTCGACTGGGCGCTGATCGCGGCACTGGGCCGGGTGGAGAGCAACCACGGCCGGTTCGGCGGGGCGGTGCTGACCGTGACGGGGCGGAGCGTGCCGCCGATCCGGGGACCCCGGCTGGACGGCGGGGAGTTCGCGCTGATCCGCGACACCGACGGCGGCCGGCTGGACGGCGACCCGGTGTTCGAC